>CAJBYO010000046.1 GCA_903959905.1 uncultured Bacteroidales bacterium | reverse complement strand
TCTAATCCTGTTTGATCCCCACGCTTTCGTGCCTGAGCGTCAGTTACAATTTAGTGAGCTGCCTTCGCGATCGGTGTTCTGTGTCATATCTAAGCATTTCACCGCTACATGACACATTCCGCCCACTCCAAGTGTACTCAAGAACGACAGTATCAATGGCAGTTCTACAGTTGAGCTGTAGGATTTCACCACTGACTTATCATTCCGCCTGCGCACCCTTTAAACCCAATGAATCCGGATAACGCTTGGATCCTCCGTATTACCGCGGCTGCTGGCACGGAGTTAGCCGATCCTTATTCTTACAGTACCATCAGCACCGATTCACGACCGGTGGTTTTTTCCTGTACAAAAGAAGTTTACAACCCGTAGGGCCGTCTTCCTTCACGCGGCATGGCTGGTTCAGACTTGCGTCCATTGACCAATATTCCTTACTGCTGCCTCCCGTAGGAGTCTGGTCCGTGTCTCAGTACCAGTGTGGGGGTGAATCCTCTCAGAACCCCTAGACATCGAAGCCTTGGTGAGCCGTTACCTCACCAACTAGCTAATGTCGCGCATGCTCATCCAAAACCGCCGGAGCTTTAATTACAGGGAGACTCCTCTCCGTAATATTATGGGGTATTAATCCCGATTTCTCGGGGCTATCCCCCAGTTAAGGGTAGATTGCATACGTGTTACGCACCCGTGCGCCACTCGTCAGCATCCATTGCTGGACCTGTTACCGTTCGACTTGCATGTATTAGGCCTGCCGCTAGCGTTAATCCTGAGCCAGGATCAAACTCTCCATAGTAAAAGGAAAATTTAATCTTATTCAGGGTTACTATTACCAAAAGAAATTAACTAGGTTAATATATAATCTGGGATATTTGCTACTACATTTACTTCAGTCTTTCAAAGAACTTTTCTTCATTTCCCCATCCGGGTACTTTGTTTTAAATCGGACTGCAAAATTACAACCTTTTTTTACACTACCAAACTTTTTTTAAAAATTTTTTAAAAAAGTTTTCCACTCACTCCAACTTCACATTATTTCAAGCGCCACTATTGGTTTTAATTGCAATCAGTCATACAAAGAACATCGTAACGGGAGTGCAAAAGTACAAAAGATATTTTACCCTGCAAGTCTTTTTTGCATTATTTTTCATATTTCTTAAATTATTTTTCATTTATGTGTTTAAAGTATTGATATACAGTGGTGTAAAAATTGCATTTTTTTTGATTATCTTTGTGGTTTGTTTGAATTGTTTAGTTGAAAACCCATTATTATGAAAATCACGTTCTCAAAACCAGCTTTGCTTTTTCTATTATATATATTATATAGCACAACCTGTCATGCACAGGATTCAATTCCTTCCCTCTCCTCCAAGCCGCAAAGACCTGATAATTTCTGGCGAAGAGTCTCTGTTGGCGGGAATCTCGGGTTCCAGGTGGGAAGTGTTACCGGAATTACCATTTCTCCTGAACTCAGGATGCGAACCGTTGATCAACTCAATGTGGGCCTGCGTTTCATTTATCAATACTATTATACCAAGAACTACTTCTTTGATTTAAACACGCAGACCGACCTTCCCTATGAGTCCAATGTATATGGTGGCGGAATCTACCTTCGTTATTACCTTTCCAGCCTGATCAGCGGATTCCTTGGAAACCTTTTTGCACATGTTGAATATGAATACCTGTCGTTCACTCAGCCGTATGTCATGGTTTCCGGGGGAAATATCATAGATCCTTACCGGAATACCTATGTCCGCGGAAGAAGTATCATTGAAGTGAACAGTATATTTGTAGGTGGAGGCTACCGCCAGCCCATCAGCAACAGGGTTTCCATGGATCTTATGCTGCTTTTTAACCTGAATGAAACCAATAATACACCGTACTCTAACCCGATTTTCAGACTGGGAGTCGGAGTTGGACTATAGTTTGGAGAATGCAAACAATGCAAACAATGCAAACAATGCAGAGAATTTATGGAATGCAGTAAATGTAAGCAATGCAGGCAATGCAAACAATGAAAACAATGCGGACAATGTTAGGAATGCAGGCAATGCAAAGAATGTAAGGAATGCAGACAAAGTGGGCTATGCAAATAATGCACTGAATGGGGATAATACAGACAATGCATCAAAATGGCTGTCTGATGGATATTGAGGGATTATAAGAATAAATTAAAGCTGGTTTCGCCGGAATTGATCCGGCAACAAGAAGAAAGCATCGAAAATACCTATTAAACCTGGGAAACATACCTCCCATTCCCACATTTAAACACACTTCATTTTACAGAATCCTTCCTATGCTTTCATTGTCTCCATTCGTTACATTGCCTGCATTTCTTACATTTCTTACATTGCCTGCATTTCTTGCATTGCTTACATTCCCTGCATTGCTTACATTGCCTGCATTGCTTACATTGCCTGCATTGCTTACATTGCCTGCATTGCCTGCATTGCCTTCATTCTACTAAGCAGCCGGTATGTTCCGCAGCACCTCCAGCGTGAGGTCCCAGAACTTTGTGGCAGAAGCAATATCAAGCCTTTCATCAGGTGAATGTGCACCTTTGATGGTAGGGCCGAAGGAAACCATGTCCATTCCAGGGTAAATGGCGCCAACAAGGCCGCATTCAAGTCCCGCATGGATGGCAAGCACCTGCGGTTCCTGGTTAAACAGCCTGCGATAAGCCTCAACACTGATGCGCAGTACTTCAGAGCCCGGATCGGGTTTCCAGCCGGGATAACCTGAAGAATGGACCACATCGGCCTGCATGAGATAGAAAACACTCGCCACCATGTCGGTAACATCCTTTTTTGATGATTCAACAGAACTGCGCTGGCTGGTTGTAATCACGACTTTGTTGTCGATAAACTTCACAGATGCCAGGTTTGTGGAGGTTTCAACAAATCCGGGGATCTCACGCGACATGGCGATCACACCGTGGGGACAGGCATACAGGCAGTCAAGCAGGTCGGCCTGCATCGCACTGTTGAGCACGCACGCTGGCATGGAAGCCGGTTCAACCGCAAAGGTAAGCCCGCCCTCGGTGATCTTAAACTCATTCCTTATATCCTGGGTGAAGGATGCCGCATAATCAAACATGGCCTGTTCATTGTCGCGGTGGACGGTGAAAACGGCGAAAGCCTCACGGGCAATGGCATTGCGGAGGTTTCCGGCGTTAAAATCTGCCAGTGCGATCTCAAAGTTCTCACGGGCATTCCAGAGAAACCGGTTCATCAGTTTGACCGCATTGCCAAGCCCTTTGTTGATGTCATCTCCGGAATGCCCGCCGGTAAGGCCGGTGAGGCTCGCTTTAAAGGCGACGTGGCTGGCAGGTACATCCTCGGTTTCCATAGGCATTGTTGCAACGGTATCCTTTCCGCCGGCGCAGCCAATGAAAAGCTGGCCTTCATCCTCCGAATCAAGGTTGATGAGTATGCGGCCCTGAAGCTGACCGGGTTTCAGGGCAAACGCCCCGGTAAGCCCTGTTTCCTCATCGGTGGTGAAAAGCGCTTCCAGAGGACCGTGCGGAATATCACTGGCTTCAAGGATGGCAAGCGCAGCAGCAATCCCGATGCCGTCGTCGGCTCCGAGGGTTGTTCCTTTTGCCTTCACCCAGTTGCCGTCAATCCAGGGCGTGATGGGGTCCGTATCAAAATTGTGAACGGTATCGGTGTTTTTTTCACACACCATATCAAGATGGCTTTGCAGGATGACACCTCTTTTGTGCTCAAAGCCCGGTGTGGCCTGTTTTCTGATCAGGACATTCCCGGCCTCATCAATATTGCACCACAGGTTGTGATCAGCTGCAAACTGTCTGATATAGGCGGCAATTTTCTCCTCTTTTTTCGAAGGACGCGGAATCCGGCAGATTTCAAGAAAATAGTGCCAGAGGCGTTCGGGTTGCAGTTTCTGAATGTCGTGAATCATTATATGTGTTTTTTTAGGTATTCTGAGGCCAAAAGTATCAATTTTCAAAATTACGCAGGATAATTTTCTACTTTTACGGAGAAAAATATAAAACAAGCATTGTGCAAATCCGTTTTCCACGACTGAGGTTCTTTCGGGGACTGGCATTCCGCTACAGCCTGTTTTTTCTGATCGCCATCCTGCTCATTCTTTTCTTCCCGTTGTTAATAGGCTACGGGACTTCCAGCGTTCTGTTGTTTATCCAGGCCCAGAAAGAGGCCACCATACTGACAGAACAAACGGTTGCCCGCTTTGAAAATGTGCTACAGCCCACAGAACTTGTACCACAAACACTGGTTCAGGCCATGGAGAATCCCAACATCAGCTATGAGGAGGTGTTAAGGATCGCGCGCGATTTTGTGCACCATGATACAATCGTTTTCGGCACCTGCCTGGCCTTTGAACCATTTATGTATGGAAAGGAGAATTACTGGTATGCAGCCTATGCCTTTGAAAAGAAGGGGAAACTGAACACCCGTATGCTGGGAGGCCCCGGGTACGACTATTTCAAAATGGACTGGTACCGTTTGCCCAAAATCCTGAACAAGGCTGTTTGGACAGAACCGTATTATGATGCGGGAGGTGGCGATACACTGATGTGTACTTACTCTACGCCGATATACAGGAACCTCAAAGGCAAGCGGACTTTTGCCGGGGTGCTCACCATGGATGTTTCTCTTGCCGGGTTTGCGAGTATTGTTAAAAGTGTCAACATCTTTAAAACAGGGTATGGATTGCTTGTTTCGCAAAACGGGAAGATCATCGCTTCTCCCCGCCTGTCGCTGGGCAACAAGAATATCATTGACATTTCAAAATCAGGCCGGGGACAACAGACACAAAATGCCATCAGGGAGATGATTACCGGGAAATCGGGGTTTACGCAGATGGATGGCCTGGAATCAAAGAGATTCCCGAGTTATCTCAGTTATGCCCCTGTTGCAAAGACCGGCTGGTCGTTCGGGATCCTTTTTCCCGAGGAAGAGCTTTATGACGACATGTACAAGTTTTTAAAGGTCATGTCGTGGATGTTCGGCATCAGCATCCTGATTTTACTGCTTACAACGATCTTTATCACACGGAGGATGACGCGTCCGATCGTCAGGCTGGTTGATGCCACCCAGAAAATAGGTCAGGGGGATTTCAATGCTAAACTGCCTGTCAGGAAATCAAAGGATGAGGTTGCCCAGCTTACGAAGGCGTTTGCCGTGATGCAGGATGAATTGCGGAGTTACATTCATAACCTGGAGGAGACCACCACCGCCAAGGAGAAAATTGAAAGCGAACTGAATGTGGCGCATAATATCCAGATGGGTATGCTTCCCCGCGGTTTTTCCACCCCTGAAAACTGGGACCTGTTTGCCACCCTCGATCCTGCGAAGGCAGTTGGGGGAGATTTGTACGATTTCTTTTACCTTGATGATGATCATCTCTGCATTGCCATTGGCGATGTGGCGGGAAAAGGTGTTCCTGCATCGCTTTTTATGATGGTAACACGTACACTGCTGAGGGCAAAAACAGTGAGCGGTACGCCCATCAGCGTGGTGATGCAAAGCATCAACAGCGAATTGTGCAAAGACAATCCCAGCCAGATGTTTGTCACTTTTTTTGCAGGGATCGTTGACCTGAAGACCGGGGAGATGGAATTTTGCAATGCAGGGCATAATTATCCCTATATACTCAGCCAGGGCGGCGGCCTACGCCAGCTGAAAATACGGAACGGGCTGCCGCTCGGGATCTATGAAACAGCGGAATATACTTCCGGCAAATTCAGTTTTACCCCCAACGAGATCCTCGTGCTCACCACAGACGGTATCACCGAGGCACTTAATACATCCAACGACTTTTTCGGTGAAGCAAAACTGGCGGCGTCCCTGGCATCCCTTGCAAACAGGAATACGAAGGTGCTGACCGAACTGCTGATCGGCGAACTGAAACGATTTTCAACAGGAGCCGAACAGGCCGATGATATCACTATCCTTGCACTTCAGTATAAGGACTCAAACAAACAGGAAACCATGGGCGATCGTACATCTCAGATTAAATTGCTGAACCAGGTCTCGGAGCTGGATAAAATAGTCCTTAAGATAGAGGAATTGTCGGAGAGGTGGAATATTCCGGCAAAGGCGGTATTGGAAATAACCCTTGTGCTGGAAGAGCTCTTTACCAATGTGGTATTTTATGCATTTGATGACAAGGAGATTCACTACATCACGGTTGACATCACCCTGGTGGATGAGCACACATTGCAGTTGCGCCTTGAAGATGATGGGAAACCCTTCAACCTCCTCGAGAAACAGATGGATGATGTTTTCACGCAAACCATTGACGAGCGGAAGATCGGGGGGCTGGGAATACATTTTGTAAAAGCGATGATGAAAAATGTTGAGTATGAACGATCAGGAAACAACAATGTCGTTATAGTAACCAAGAACTTTTAACTTTTTATTGAAAAATCCGGTATGGAACTCTTAGAACAAAAAACAGATCAATGTGTCGTTGTCAGCATTAATGGCCGCCTGGATACGACAAACTATGCTATTTTGGAGAAAAAATTAATGGACCTCATTGAAGGCCACCAGGAGAAAATCCTGGTTGAGTGCTCAAACATGGACTATATAAGCAGCTCGGGATTACGTATACTGCTCATGGCGCTGAAGAAGATATCATCTGTTAAAGGAAAATTCGCACTGTGCGGATTGCAGGAGAACATCAATGAGATTTTTGAAATATCTGGATTCACCAGTATTTTTGAAATTCATCCGACGAAGGATGAAGCCTTAAAGGTATTCTGATGGCCTATTATATTCACTTCACAGATCCAAAATCGGAGGAAATGTCGAAGGAACTCGACAAACTCCAACGGTGCCCGGGGATATGCTTCTTCATGGACATCAACCGCTCTACCGATATCAAATACAGCGGTGGCCTGAAAGACTGGGGAAGCAGGTTGAATAACACGTTTAATAAACTTTTATATGCCAATCATTTTCAGCGGCATGTTGTCAAAGGCATCGGGGATGAGATGATGCTGTTTATTCCGGAAGAAGTGCTGTACAGCAAGCCTTCCAACAACACCTGCTATGCGTTGCTTGAAGATATCTATGCGGCCCTTTACCTGCTGAAAAATCATCCGGATAAGGATCTTTACCTTAACTGCAAAGTGGCGATTCATTATTGTACCGAGGTGTATAACGTTACTTTTTTTGAAGGTGCCGATGATTATTACGGAAGCGATATTGACCTGAGTGCCCGGTTAATGGGCAAAAGTGTTGAAAACAGGATCGTATTGAGTGAACAGTTCTATGTGAAATGTGTGAATGACCTGATTAATGTTGGATTACCGCTGGATACGGGTTGCCTGTCACGGGTTTCTGAAAGGTTTATTGAAAATTTCAAGGGGGTGCCCACCAGCACAACCTTCAGAGTGATTGAAGTGCAGTAGTTATAACGGAAACACAATAAAACTAATAAGGAATGAGCTTTGTAGTCTACATTGTACTGGTATTTACCGTTATTGGAAGCGGCTCGCTGATCTTTCTGTTCAGGCACGACGATGAGCGTATTCTTAAGTTTTTACTTGCCTTCAGCGGTGCTTTTCTGATCGGTATTACTTTTTTGAAACTTGTTCCGGAGGTTTTTACAAAACCGGCTGCGTTTGCCGGTGTGTTCGTTCTGTTGGGCTTTTTGCTCCAACTGATCCTGGAACTGATTACAGAAGGGGCTGAGCACGGCCACATCCATGAACATAAGGATAATGAAAGGGCAGCGCCATTCCTGCTGCTTATAGGACTGTGCATCCATTCATTCCTGGAAGGGATGCCGATTGTGGAGGGTTTCAACCTGAAGCTACAACACACACTGGTGACGGGCATTGTGGTTCACAATATCCCGATCTCCATCACGCTGATGAGCCTTTTTCTTCACTATGGCTGTTCCAAAACCAGGGCATTCGTGTACCTGTTGGTTTTCGCACTGATGACCCCGCTGGGCTCCATGTTCAGCCGCTTGCTTGACACCTCTCTTTCCTTATCGCTTGAGACATACTATACCTATATCCTGGCTGTTGTTATTGGTATTTTTCTCCATGTTTCCACCTCAATCCTCTTTGAGACCGAGGAAAACCACAAGTATAACCTGCAGAAATTCATCACCGTTGTGATCGGTTTAGGGGTGGCTTTCGGAATTTCTTTACTGTAATCACAGAATTCTTTGTTCTTAAGAAAATATTATCTACTTTTGCACTCCCAATTCCTGATTTGTCATTTGTAATTCGTAATTGGAGAAGGCCCAGGTGGTGAAATTGGTAGACACGCTACTTTGAGGGGGTAGTGTCCTTAGGATGTGCAAGTTCGAGTCTTGTCCTGGGCACCGGAAACACCAGAAGATCCCGTAAGCTTTGATGCTTGCGGGATTTTTTTTTGGTGACGGGTGACAGGTGACGCGTGACGCGTGACGGGTGACGGGTGACGGGTGATGGGTGACAGGTGACTAGTCCTTAAAACACCATACGGAGAATCAAAAACTCTTAAAATAGAAGTCCATATCACTTAATTCGCTGATGAAGGAGATGTACCAGCCCTGGGTTGAGTTGTTTTGCGTGCTGCTCCAGAATAGCATGTCGCCGGTGTTTTTACCCTGTGGCGAAGTAATGGCAATCCAACGGGCGCCATTCCAGTAATAATTGCCCGGGAAAACGACATTGGGGTATACGCCAGCGGTATCGGTGTTATAAACATGTAGACCTACTGCCGGTGCAATTATCGGCCCCGGAAGATTGATGGCTGTTAATCCAACCCTTGGGGGCAGCAATCCTTTAACAGACGATTTTAAGTCAAGCATCGCTGACGGATCAGGCGAACTGCCATCGGTGTTGATACCGACCTGGCAATATGCGTTACTGCTCATCAAAATGAGCAGCAGGCTCAGCAGGGATAGGGGATACCTGCAAAATAAAAGCGGTGATCTAAATAGTAGATGTGGTTGTGTCATACTTCCGGAATTAGTATCGTGACTAAAATCGCAAAAATACAACCCGCTAATTCCAAATGAATTACACTTTTTTAGGGAATTGTTGCATAATTCACACTTAAGTAGAATTACAAATGACAAATGACAAATGACAAATGCTTGTGCAACCCCGCATATGTCATTTGTAAATAGTAATTCGTCACTTGTTACTGCCTGGTAACTGTTCCCAACACCACCAAATCCACTCCGGGTGTTATCGTCAGCGTGGCGCCGTTTTCTATCAACAGCGTACCGCATGATGAGCCGATATTCCTTACCACCGGCATCCTGATCGCGGTGGCGGGGATTTTCACGCTTTCGTTGACAGGAAAACCGTTTGGCGTCCAGTTTCCGGCAGTTTTCCAGTCGTCGCTTAAAACACCAGTCCATGTTTTGGTATAAAACACCCCCTGTGTGAGGGTGGCCTGTTTTAAAACGATCTCATTGCCGGGATCAAACGTGAGGGTTACCGGGACTTTTGAAAATGTCCATGTGAACTCCTGGTAATTGGCGGTATTCATCACCCTGATCAGGCTGTCGGTGTTATCCTGGAAATGAATTTTTACGATGACCGGCATTGTAAAAAACGGTGCATTGGTTTGCGTTTGTTTTACCAGGAACCGCACATCATGGTTCCCGGTCCCGGAATTCTCAAAACAATACTGGTTTGCATATACCGGGTGATTGGCTGCATAAATCCACTGGGTGAAAAACCAGGTGTAATCTGTTCCGGTAACAGCATTGACTTTATCTTTGAAATCGGCAATGGATGCGGAATGGAAGCGCAGGTTCGTGTCACTGGCATAAGCCTGCAGGGAAGCAAAAAAGAGGGAGTCGCCAAGTGTATACCGGAGCAGATGCAGCACGCATGCCCCTTTTGCGTAGGTAATGGAATAGTTGAACAGGGTGTTCACATTGGGTGTGGTAACGGCCCATGAGGGAACTGAAATCGCCCATCCCGGGTTGCCGTTCAGATAACTTGTTGCATCGCTGTTGATCTGGGTTTTATACGCAGTATAGCCCCCTGATTTCTCCGCCCAGAAATTCTCTGTCCAGGTGGCAAAACCTTCATTCAGCCAGATGTCGGCCCACGTATCACAGGTGATCATATCCCCGAACCACTGATGGGCATATTCATGGGCCAGCAGCCACTCACTCCAGCAATTCGGGCAGAGGCTGGTAAGCGTCTGGTTTTCCATCCCGCCCCATGAAAACTGGTTGTTGAGTGTGGCAAACCCGTTTTTCTCAAACGGGTGTTCGCAGAAATGCTGGGAATACCAGTCGGTCATCGGCTTGATCTGTGCCTTTGCTGAAGCAATGTTCTCACCCGGATTGTAATAAAACCTCATCGGAACACTGTCGTTGGCATTGGAGAGTTTGTGCCAGTAAACAATGTCCAGGTTGTAATTGACTTTGGAGGTCATCACCACCAGGTAAGTAGCGACATTATGGGCGCTTACCCAGTGATAGATGAGGGTGTCGGCAGAAAATACCGAGTCGGCAAGTCTGCCATTGGAGGCGAATTTTACCGTTGACGGCACTTTTGCAGTGAGGTCGAGCAGGGCTTTGTCGGATGGTTTATCCCAGCAAGGAAACCAGCACCGGGCGCCTTCCGGCTCGCAATCGGTAAAAAGCATGCCGCCGGAGGCATAGATCGCCCCGTCGGAAACATTCAGGTGGCGATAATAAACTTTGACCTCGGCAATTTCCCCGGGGGTGTAGGTGCGGTTCAGTGTTATGGTCAGGATATTGCCTGCGTGAATAAATGAAACGCCCGCCAATCTTACAGAATCAATGGCCATGGATGTGTTGACCGCATTCAGTTTAATGGATGACAGGGTGGAATCAACCCGGAAGCGGATGATGTTGGAGGCTTTGAAGTTTTTTGGATAGGGGGAGAAGTAGCAAGGGTAGAGGCTGACAGTCAGCGTGTATTTAAGTACGTCAAATGCATGCGGCACGCTGTAAGCGGAGTTGTCAAACAGTTCAGGGGCCGCTTCTGCGGAGCTTTTTTTTAGGTAGCAGGAGTAGGAGCCGCGCCGCTCCTTGGTTTCCTGTGCCATGGAGACCATGGAACCAGTTATGATAATTAAAAGGATGAGTATCGCGTTTTTCATGGTTGCAGGATTAAAAATACTTATTGAGCTCAATTATATATGTATGTTAACATTTTGTGCAGATTCATCATTACGCATTAAAACCCTCCATCTGCCTGGGATAAGGCCTGCCGTGAGGCCACGCCATGGCGTGGCCTCTACAAAACAATCATTGATCGCCGTAGGTACATGCCATGGCATGTACCTACATCATGCCTTATTCCATTAACCCTGCCTGGATAATTGTGCCAATTAATTAAAGATTAATGTGACACAAATTTACACGTTTTCAGGAAGAAATTTTGGTTACTTATTCAATTCTCATTGCATACAGTTTTTGAGTTTAACTGTATTGCTATTTCAGGATAAGACACGGTTCTCCTTCGGTCTTCCTTCGGGCATTACCGAACTTTTGTAAAATAAATTTCATACTTCAGAAAAAATGGTTACTTTTGCACCCCCTGAAGGCACCATGTGCCTGACACTGCCCGGATGGCGGAATTGGTAGACGCGCTAGTTTCAGGGACTAGTATTCGCAAGGGTGTGCAGGTTCGAGTCCTGTTCCGGGCACAGAATCACCTCAAAACCCGCGTTAATCGCGGGTTTTGCTTTTTAGGGTACCCTGAAAAGTTCCCAAAACGTTTTTTTGCTTGATTCCTTGTAATCTTAAGAATGCATATGGATGAATTATTCCGGAAATAGAATAAATGAAAGGAAGTTGAGTGGTATTGGTGATGATCCAACACAGCTATTTCCAACAACAGGCCCGCGTTGACAAATTTCCTGGTGATCTTCTGGTCAGTTTCACCGGGATTAGGGGCTCCTGAGGGATGAATATGACCTGAAATGATTGATGATGCGTGATTATCCAAACCTATCTTGAAGTTTTCCCAGGGATCAACTACGGTTCTTGAAATACCACCTTCCCTAATCTGAACCTTCTGTCAAACCTTGTTCACCCTGTTCAGCAGGATGATCCGGAACGCTTCATACGGTTTGTCCTTTAAGCAAAATGAGGAATCGGGCTTCCGATTTTAATTTCGCTCATGGTGTTTTATTTATGAAAGGTTAAATATGCTGAGAACAGGAGTAAATATATGACAAGATAAAAGCGGTAGAAATTTCTGAATTTCAGATAATTCCTTTTAATAGGCTTCCCACTTCCTGGTAGACATTGGATTCGTTTGTTTCTTTCAGTACCACATACGAGGCTATCAGATCATTATCAACCCTGTTCCATACAACCAGGTTCTTGTTGGAACCCGGATCAACGCTGACCATGCAAATTTCAAGAGCCGGAATTTCTTTAATGGAAAATACCGACTGGCTTGAATCGGAAATAAACGGAAAATTGTAATCCGAAATCCTGACCAGGCATGAGTCGGAAATCGTAACAGGTGTTTTCCACTGATATGCGGGTTGGTTTTCATCATACGGGAACAATCCCAGGCTTTTCCAGTTTTTCCCGTTGTCAGTTGAAAAATCAAACGAAATAAGCGGGTTTTCAGGCAATTCACCTGAGTAACTAAAGGTAATGGAATAAGTTGAATCATTATCCAATAGTTCTCCGCCGTCAGGACTTATCAATGAAAGAACAGGAGCATTGATGATCCTGAAAACCTGGCTCAATGCAAATGATGACGGATCGTTACTGTCAACAATTTTTATTACGCAATTGCCGGAGGCTGTTGCCGAACCATTTATTATTGCAAAGGGTATGTTGGATGGCATGTTTGACGCCACTGTCTCAAAAGTATTCCCATTATCAAGGGATAATTCAATATTTGCATCTGCCGGGGTTGTTGCATCCCACCTTACGCTTATGGGCTGACCGGTATAAAAAGCACTGCCGGCTACCGGTTCATAAATGATGAACGGAGGAACAACAACGGTGAAAGGGGCATCACTGACATCACTTGCAGTAGGGAAATAGGCATCATAAATTCTTAAAAGCGCATTATCGGTTGCAATGGAAGGGGTCAGCAATGCAACTGTTCCTCCTGATGCACCGCTTTCCACATACGCATAATACTGCCAGGTTGCACCGCCATTGACAGAGAGATCGATGGTCAGATAGGGTGAAAGGTTGATGCCGCTCCATGAAACGGTATTGGATTCTCCATAATGCCATATTTCACCGCCGTTTGGGCTTGTAAGCGTGACTTCAGGCAGCGATAAAACTGAAAACACCTGGCCTGTGCTGTAGATTGCAGGATTGGCTGCATTTGAAACTTTAATTAAGCATTCTGTTGAGTTGACCACCGGCGCGATAAAGATATAGGGATAGGAAGTGATTCCCGCACCAACCTGCATCCAGGTAAGCCCGTTGTCAGAAGAAAAATGAATATCTACCGGACCCGAATTGCCTGTCCACCATTGCACACTCACCTCCGCACCCTGGTAATAAACAACACCAGAGGGAGGGGAATATATGTAGTATTCAGGGTAGATGACAGAGAATGCATTATCGCTGACATCATAGATTTGCGGGTTGGTAACACTGACTATTTTAACCCTGGCAAGGTTTGTATTCTGGAAGTTTACAAAAATCGGGCTTTCATTCAACCCGGTTTGACCATACTCCAGTAAATACTGCAGCCAGTTCACTCCGTTATCCTCCGAAATCCAAATGTAAAAATTATCAGGTACACCCAGGTTCTGCCATTGAATGGTTGCCGTACTTCCGTAAATCCATGTTTCGCCACCGTTTGGAGAGATGACCTGAACCTGCGCATTCGTTGTGCAAAATGAAGCCAGTGTAAGGATGAGGATTGCTGTTTTTTTGAGGAGAGTTGCTTTCATGGCCTGGTCTGGTATTGAGATTATTGAACAACGAGCTTTTTTGTTTGTACATTTTTCTCATTCCGAATGGTAACAACGTATACTCCTTTGGCCATGAATTCAGTTGAAATCTCGGTTTCAGGGGTTTGAATCTTCCCGGTGTAACACTCCCTGCCATTGAGATCGAATATTTTGACGGCAGCGTCGTCTGTTGAGCCGCTAATCTTCAGTGTAGCGTTGGTACTTGCCGGGTTGGGATAGAGTGCCAGGCCTGCAGACTCCTTTTCACCAACCGATACAGTTCCATATGCACTTTGTGCAAAAGCGTAGTTATCACACACAATTTCTGAGACGTTACCGGGAACGAACCCGGTTTCAAAGCTGTTGGTTTGGGTGTTGAAAAGAATCATCCGTTCCAGGTTATTGGTATCAATACCCACCAGTAATAAACTTCCTGAATTCTGGTCGAATGACGACGATCCCGCCAGGAAATAAGGGAATCCGGTCAGCAGGCCCCTGGATATAACCTCCCCGGTTAAATGATCAATTTCAACCACCCTGTTTCCTGTATAACTAAATGCCGAATCAAATTCAGCATTTGAAGCGTAAAGAATGTTGTTTGCATTGTCGTAATTTACGCTGGTAATATTGTTGACAGGTGCGGTAGTGAGGAGTGTTTTCTTTGACCAGGAAAACACGGGGTTTCTTACAGGAATGCTGAACAGGCAATATGTCTGACTGCCATCCGGCCCTGCATAATATATAATGCCGTTGTTGGAATCGAACCCGATGGCATCCACCACGATGCCGTACAACCCCGGATCGCTGATGATGCCCAGCAAACTGTGTGTTCCCGTGTTTATGTCGTATTCATTCACGCTGATGTAGCCAATAGAATCTGAAGTGAGGGTGTATATCTTCCCGGTACTCATATCAATTTCCGAAATATTGGAATACGCACTGAAAGGATGCAGACCTGTTTCATTCGAAGTTGTATTGAATGCAAGCAGTGCGCTTGAATCAGCGGTTATGCCTGTCAGGTAATAATTGCTGGTATAGGCATCGAACAGGGAAGATGCCAGGTAATACCCGGTGAGCTGTGTTGGATAGGCCGTAACCGAAGCAGAATCAAAGGCCTCCCATTTTAAGATGTCAATATTTCCTGAACCGCCGTTTATACTGGCTCCCACAAGTTGGATCTGTGCCTGTCCGCACAGACTGATGAATAGAACCATCACCATCATTGTTATAAATGTTCTCATATATGTGTATTTATGGATCATGAAAAGTAAGAATAATGTATAAGACCGCATGGCTATTGTTTGATCATCAGGTTGTATGCAGCATTCACACGATGCCCTGCCAACCTGCATAGATAGGCTCCGGCCTGCAAATGGGCAACATCTACCCGGTTGTCTCCTTCGCGCAGCAGCACAGTCAGTTGTTTTCGCCCCTGCAGATCGAAAAGTTCAAGGTGTGTGAACTTGCTGTTTTCTTTAAGGGTAAAATGGGTTACGGCAGGATTGGGGAAAATATTGATCTTCAAATCCGGATTGTTTTCAATGGTTGCAGTAGGAACTGATTTTATGACCATCGCGATGACGGTGGTGCAGGTGGTGTCAAAAATGGCATAACTTATCAGGCCTTTTGTGATGTCGTCGTATCCGTCCAGAATTTTTTCTTCAAGCACTGCCGGGTCGGTGGTGCAGAAACAATTGGTCGGAATAAAGAGGTTAAGGTCGGTGCGGTTGTCAATATTGTAGGCAGTGTTATAACAGATCCGGAACTGAGGCCGATGCCAATCGCGTTGTTTGCAAAAGTGCACTTGTTTACCAGCAGTTCGCTCGCATAAAGGAAAAGTGCAGCGCCGTTGTCCTGAAACACACAGTTGGTGAATCGAAAGATGCTCCACCCGGTAACAACAGTGTTGTTTCCGATAAAGGTGCAGCTGTCGGCCCTCAATTCTGTGCCGACATTCAGCACATAGCCGTTGTATTTAAACTCACATTGGTGCAGGGTTATCAGGGGCGGAATAAATGAATCATAGGTGGCGACTGTGCCTGCGTTGGAAATGCTCACATAATCATAGTTCAGCGTACCGCCCTGGGAGTTTTTGACGATGATGCCAACCCATGCATAGGGCGTTGTAATCGCTGTGTCGGCCCTGAAGATGATCGGAGCCCCGGGTTGTCCGATCATATTGATCGTTCCCCTGGTTTCGAGATAGTATTGTGCGCCGCTCAGGCCGTTCTCTTTGACACGAATCTCCACCCCGGGCTCAATGGTAAGGGTAACCCCCGGGAAAACCACAATGCTGCCGGTCATCAGGTATGGGCTGTTGGCGAGGGTCCAGGTTGTATTGGCGTAAATGCCCCCGTTGACGACCGTTTGGGCTAATCCGGCAAAGGCATTCACTAAAAGTGCAAGCAGGAGTAATATGTTTTTCATTTTCATTAGGTCTTGTTTTTGTCCGGTAAAGCTGAATATTGATTTCAAACCGGTGGGTTTGCCAGGTCTGAATCCAATTTGATTAAGACTGAATAAAATTAAGACGAAAAAACGAATAATTCGTTACAGGGAGGAAGATTTTTTTTCTTTTTCTGAATTCTCTATCCGCCACCGCCGCGGAACAAGGTATTTCCCGTATTTTGAAATCACCTGTTTACCGACAATGGCCACAGCCGCCCACCAGGTGATCTCCATGCCAATGACCAGCACGGTGACGGAAATGCCTTTTTGCGTCAGCGAAAGGGGAAGGAAGGGCACGACGAAAATCATCCCGAACAGGATGCCTGACAGGATGATCAGACCGACGGCGATGGTGTTGAGCAGTTTCAATCTTTCTTGTATTTCGTGCGGATAAAATCTATGAACCTGACGTTTGTGCTTTTTATTTGTTTCATACTGCAATGTTACTTATATCCTACAGATATCCAGATATATATAAAGTTAATTATTAACTGTTTTATTAACAGTCAGTGGATTAAAATGAAAAAGAGGGTGCCTCGTATTTTTGAGACACCCTCTTTGTTATTGTGTGCCGTGCACACATATAACCTTGAAGGTGCAAGTCCTTTATGGAGGTCGAAAGTTACCAACCATTAGCCAATAGCAAGGGTGCCCGTTGTGAAGCGGAATCTGAAGGAAGCTGGAGGCAAAATCCCGAACCGGGGAACACGAATTGTATCAGGCATACCCGGCAGGATGAGATTGCAATACAAAAGCGACAACGCATCAGAACCAAACTCCGCAACCTGATTAAACTCGGTATCCCACGACCTAAAGCCTGGGAATTTGCGAACACCAGGAACGGATATTGGCGAGTTGCCGATAGCCCGATCCCTGGTAGGACTCACAATGGTTGATTATGTGTGAATGATGTAACTCTTTTACAAAGTTTTGTAACGCATGAGAGTAACAAGGAAATTAAGTTTGTAAAAGCCTGGTTGTAACCAACAATCTTATTGAATGCGTGGTCGCATTAATCCACTGGTTTGCTATCTCCAGGCGGAGAAAGTAATCCAAATTGAAATTTACCAACTTGAAAATATGAAAAGAGAGAAATTAGAACAACTTGCGTTCGAGAACAGCAGTCCATGTGTTACGATTTCAATGAACACACACCGGACATCTCCCGAAAATCTGGAAGATATTGCCGGATTAAAAAACCTTTTAAATGAGGCCCGCGACCGAGTGGTCGATGAATATAACGACCGTCCGGTTATTGATCTGCTGGAAAAAATTGATAACCTGGAAAAGGAAATCGACGTGAATTATAATCTGGAAAGCTTACACCTGTTTCTTTCAAACTCAACGAAGGAGATCGTACGGTCATCATGGCCAGTCTTGAGGAATTCCGTTCATATTTCAGGAAATTTTGCCGTTAAACCCTTGATAAAAGACTTCAACAGGACCGTGGATTACCTTATCCTTGTGTTGTCCCAGTCGGATGTTCCGTTGTTTCATGCCGTTAATGACAGTATTTCCGGCGAAATAAAAAATGATGATTTCCCTTTCGCAAAAACTCCTCACGGTTTAGCCGACAAGGATAAATTACGCGATGGGAAAATGGGTGACAATATGGTACGTGAGTATTTCAATAAAATTGACAAAGCCGTGGTGAGAGTGCATAATAAAACTGATATGAAGTGTGTTGTGATTGGCACAGAAGACAACTACAGCCGTTTGATGCAGGTTGCAGACAGGCCTTCAGTTTACATTGGGTGCGCCAGTATAAATTATGACAATACGGCAAATCATACCATCGCAAACGATGCATGGCAGATAGTCAAGGAATTTCAAAAACAAACCAGGACCAACGCCATCAAAGAAATGCAGGAAGCTGTGGGCAAGGGAAAGGTCATTACCGATTTGTCTGAAATACTAAGAGCTGTGAAGGAAGGCCGGGGCGATCTGTTAATCACCCATGACGACTATCATCAATCTATTGTTATGACAGGTGATTACACCTTTGACACAGTAAACGATGTCACCCAGCCCGGTGCCATTGACGACATTTCAAGCGACATTGCCTGGGAAGTAATTTCGAAAAAAGGTCGTGCCATGTTTACGACTCAGGAAGAATTCGGATCTTTTGGTGACATTGCACTTAAAGTGAGGTACTAAACGGTTAAAAATGATAGATCAATGTTGCACCAATCCCCGTCGAACTGACGGGGATCACCTGCAACTTTTTATTTGCATTAAAGAAGACCATCCTGCCAACTGCAAATCCCAACGCAGAGCCGACTAAAACATCCGATGCCCAGTGATCATTCACAGCTCACCTCTAAGCAGCTGTTAACCCGGCAAGTCCAAAGCAAACCACGGGAACCCATTTCGTATCCCAGTATTCCGCACCTTTTGTTCCTGATCTGAAGTTCAGGCAAGGTGACGGATTGCTGATCAGCCAGGTTATTTTGTAACAATGAGGACAGAAACAGATCATTTGTTGTATGTTTGTCCTATATTTCATTGAAATTCATATTGTTATAATATTCACAGTCTATTCTTGTGTCATGAGAAAAGTCGTCGCTTTTTTAACTCTGTGCATGCTCTCAGGAATTCATGTATTTGCCCAGGTGGGCATCAATACAGATAACAGTCCTCCCGATAATTCAGCCATGATGGATGTGAAATCCACCGCAAGAGGGATGCTGATCCCCCGGATGACGCTTGCCCAGCGCAACGCCATAGCCACTCCCGCGACAGGTCTTTTAATCTATCAAACAGACAATTCCCCGGGCTTTTATTATAATTCCGGCACAGGTGCAAGTCCGGTATGGGTCATTGCCGGAACGGGTGCAGGGTGGGGGCTGGCCGGTAACAGCGGAACATCACCAGGCATAAATTTTATGGGAACAACGGATAATTCCTCACTTACTTTTAAAGCGAATAACCAGGTAGCCGGGAGAATTGATCTTGCTGGTGATAATACATCCTTCGGATACCAGGCGCTGAATCCCGCTACTTCAGGGTATTACAACGCAGCGTTCGGGTACCAGTCACTGTTGTCAAATACTTCCGGTATCTATAATACTGCAGGTGGTGCCCAGTCGCTCTATTCAAACACTTCAGGAGGGCATAATACGGCATATGGTTTTATTTCCATGGTGAACAACACCACCGGAAACTATAATACAGCGATTGGGGAATTTGCCCTGGTATTTAACACGACCGGCTCATCCAATACGGCCTTCGGGAATAATTCCCTTTATTCCAGCAATGCCAACAGCAGGAGCACTGCCATTGGATTTTCCGCCATGTATTATGCCGACAACCGCAGCACCGGGCGGGATACGTATAATACGGCCATCGGATATGAAGCATTGAAAGGCAGCATAACGGCTTCCGTCAATACCGGGCAATGGAATACAGCGGTAGGCGACCAGGCTTTGTTTTCCAATACTACCGGAAATCAAAATAATGCGTATGGCTGTCAGGCCCTTTTCTCCAATACATCAGGAATCTCCAATACTGCAGCAGGGTACAGGTCCCTCTTTACAAACTCGTCCGGGAACTTTAATACGGCGTACGGGGGTAATTCACTCGCGCTGAACTCGTCGGGTTTCTATAATACGGCTACAGGGTATAATTCCCTGATCGTTAATACTACAGGAAATTATAATACAGCTATCGGTGATCTGGCGGCCGGATCAAATACTACCGGTTCTTCCAATACAGCCTGCGGTACGTATTCCCTCTATGCCAATAAGGCAAACAGCAGGAGTACCGCCATTGGATATTCTGCCATGTTTAACGCAGATGACCGTACCACCGCGCTGGAAACATTTAATACAGCCGTCGGATATGAAGCTTTGAAAGGCAGTGCAACACCTTCAGCGAATACCGGGCGGTGGAATACGGCAGTCGGAGACCAGGCTTTGTTTTCCAATGCAGACGGAAGTTCCAATACGGCCAGCGGGGCCCTGGCATTGTATTCAAACACGGCCGGATCGGATAACACGGCGGCCGGCTACAGGACACTTTATTCAAATACAACCGGCGACTATAACTCTGCATTTGGCACCTATGCACTTTATTTCAATACATCCGGTACTGATAATACGGCTTCTGGTTTTAGTTCGCTCAATAACAACTCGATCGGAAATGATAATACGTCATTTGGCAGTAACGCGCTCAGGGCGAATACCACAGGCAACTACAATACCGCCAATGGTTCTCATTCACTGGGATTCAACACAACAGGAAGCTACAACACTGCATATGGTTACTACACGCTCCACTTTAGTTTTACAGGCTCGCATAACACGGCGATCGGGTCGCAGGCATTATACAATAATGCGGGCGATTACAACACAGCTCTTGGCAACCAAACACTTTCATATAATACGACCGGCGCGTATAACACGGCGGCTGGCTACAATGCGCTTAATTCAAATACCACCGGGGATTATAATACCGCCCTTGGTGTTTATGCCCTCTATCAAAATACAGCCGGGACGAAAAATACTGCCACCGGTTTTTCAGCATTAAACAACACCTCAACCGGTATTGAGAATACAGCCAATGGCTACCTCGCCCTGGCTGGTAATTCTACTGGTGATTATAATACGTCTGTGGGGTCTCATGCCCTTCCTTCAAACGCTTCCGGAAGTTATAATTCAGCTTCCGGAGCCTATGCGTTATACTTTAATTTTTCAGGATCCAACAATACCGCTCTTGGCAGCCAGTCATTATATAACAATAACAGCGGTTATTCCAATACTGCGGTAGGAAGCTCGGCCATTCCTTACAATACAAGCGGTTACCAGAATACCTCTATCGGATACCAGTCACTATATTTCAGCACTACAGGGAATAACAATACCGCCGTTGGGATTTGGGCGCTTTCAAATGTCAGCACAGGATCCAATAATATCGGTTTGGGATATGATGCCCAGGTTCCGAGTGCTTCCGGGAATAACCAGGTTCGTTTAGGTAATTCCGGTATTTCATATGCAGGGATCCAGGTAGGATGGTCCATAACATCCGACAGGCGGTTGAAATCTGACATTGCAGATGCAGACCTTGGACTGGATTTTATCAGAAAACTGCACCCGGTATCCTACTACCGCACCAATGATGAAGGCAACAAAACAGAGTATGGCTTTATTGCACAGGAAGTAGAGGAAACACTTGCCAATGCCGGGGCTACGAATACCGGCATGATCACCAAAGATGATGAGGGGATGTACAGTTTACGCTATAATGATATGATTGCACCCATGGTGAAAGCCATACAGGATCAACAGGCCATGATTGAATCGCTGAAAGCTCAAAACCAGGAACTGATTCAGCGCATTGAGAAAATTGAAAAGGAACATCAAAACACAAAATAAGTTTGTGGAAACCCTGCTGCTTCCTGAACGCTTATGAACCGGGATGAGTTTATGTGCCCGGGTATCAATTGATCGGGAGGGCTCGCTACAGCTAATGCAGTTTTACAGGATAGGTGGGGGGCAAGGCATGGAGCTATGAAACTGTCATACGCTCAACAAACAATGAAGATAAAATCCCGCAGGTTGATGGCTTAAGGTTTTTTTTGTTTTGCAGGGGGGAGATTTTGGATAAGGTGCAAAAGTAAGGGTGACGGCAACAAGACCTGTATCCGAATTCTGATTTAGTTTTTAAGGCAGCCCACTGACTTTCCATAAATCTTACCGGTGTACGTTCTGTAAATTTGAGCAGTAAGGTAGTGGAGTTGGCGGTACCAGGCATTTACAGGGTCGGATGAAGTAGCCCAGAAATCAGCATGATAAGAGAGCTGTTGAAAACCAGTCGTCCAGCGCTTCCCTCCCGGCAGGCCAGAGAACCCTGTTGAATTGGTTGCACCAGTATTCGGGGAATACCAATGTGACGTACCGGTTTCTTTCATCTTTCCTGCGGCATCACTTATTCCACCCAGATAGGTTGTAAGTGCAGACCATTCCTCGTCAGTTGGTAGATGCCACCCGGTTGGAAATATCAATTTCAACGAAGACATATGACCCCCATGCCCGGCGGTAATTTATATCAGTTCTAAATAGTAAAACATTTTGTAGCTTTGCCGGGAATCATTTTCCCATTCCCGGTTAATTATGTTAATGGATGAGCCGGAAGGTGGTTTTATAACCTTTAAATCTGATCAGCATGAAAATTTCAACCTCTTTTATAGCCACAATCCTGCTATTCAGCAGCACAATATTCGCACAGGTTGGCATCAATACCGACAACAGCATGCCTGACGGCTCTGCGATACTGGACGTGAAATCCACAAGTCAGGGGTTTTTGCCTCCACGACTGACCACAACACAGCGCAATCTGATAAGTTCACCTGCTACCGGTCTGACCATATATAATACCACCAAAAACTGCAATGAAACATATAATGGTTCCTCCTGGGTTGGCATTACGCATTACATTGGCGAAAGCTATGGCGGTGGCATCGTGTTTTTTATATATGACAGCGGACAGCACGGTTTAATTGCGGCAACTGCCGACCAAAATTCGGGAATATCATGGCATAACGGAATATCTAAAACTACAGGTACTTCCGGAGACGGGTTAAATGCCGGTGCAATGAACACGGCAATGATCATTGCTGCACAAATGGCTGATTCCCAGGCTGGTAATTTTGCTGCAAAAGTTTGTGCAGATTATTCTGTAACAATCGGTGGCATTACCTATGGCGACTGGTATTTACCTTCCAAGTATGAACTGAATTTATTGTACCTGCAAAAAGCTATCGTTGGCGGTTTTGCTGGTATCTACTATTGGAGTTCCTCCGAATACATTTTCAACTACAATTACGCGTGGTCCCAAAACTTCAACAATGGCCTCCAGTACAACACCAGTAAATTAGACCCGTACGATGTACGAGCTATCCGGGCTTTTTAGCAACCTGCCTGCCGGAAGGGAGTTGAATTTGTGAAGCACAAAAGCCGGGGAATTTCCATTCTGGCCGGACTGATTCAATACTATCTTTATCGTGAATTCTACTGTCCGATCGTTTTCAGAAAATCATCTTTCCGGATGCGGGAAACAGGAACGATGGCGTCATTGCTCATCACCACATGCCCGCCTTCGCCGCGAACATATTTTAACACCTCATGCAGGTTGATGATGTGCGACTTATGGACACGAAAAAAAGTATGCTTCGTAAGCCGTGCTTCAAATTCGCCGAGTGGTTTCGAAACCATGATCTTTTTACCGTCCTTCATGGAAAATACGGCATAGGCGCGATCGGCTTCGGCATGAATAACCTCGTCAATTTCAACAAAGGCAAAGCCATCAGCAGTCGGAAGAGGAAGTTTCCTGAATGCCGGCAGTCCGGCTGGTAATTCCTGCTTCCCCGGTTTTGAGGGGTGAAATTTTTTCATGAATTTCCCCATGGCAACTTCCATCTCAGGCTGTTCAACGGGCTTCAGCAGGAAGTCAAGCGCACTGTGACGGATGGCTTCAATCGCATAATTGCTGTGGGAGGTTGTAACGATCACTTCAAACGGCACCTCTTCCATGGATGAAAGGAGGTCGAACCCTTTGCCGTCGGGCAATTCAATGTCGAGGAACAGCAAGTCGACCTTGTTGTCACGGAGAAAAAGCCGTGCCTGCAGGATGGATTCTGCAACACCGCAAACATGGATATAGGGAAAATGACGGGCAAACAGATCCTTCAGCACGGTGCTGAAAAACGGGTCGTCTTCCACAATCAATACATTGACATCGGTCATCTGGAGTGTCTGAAGAATAATGAACTACCTGAATTCATTGATCATGGCGGCAACCTTTTCAAAGGCCTGCTCATCTTTGATCACATATTGTTCAGCGCCTGTTTGAATGGTTTGCAGGGCAACCCGGTAGTTTTCCTGGCTTGAAAGCATAATGACATGAATGGCCGGATCATATTTTTTGATCGATTTAAGTATCTCCATGCCGTTTGCAGCATCATTTGATACCGTGTTCAGGTAATAATCCAGTACGATCACATCCGGCTTGTCATACAATCGTTGCAAGCACGCTTCCCCGGTTTCAAATGTTGAAACGGTATGGGGGATTTTACGGGTAAGCCAATCCTTGAGGGCTTCCGTGAGCATGACATCATCGTCGACGATGAATATTTTCCTTGGTTTTCCGATTTCCATAAAGGTTGTTTAAAAGACAAAAATAACGAATCTTTCCAAATAATCAGGCTGATTTCAATTCATTTACGGCGATTTCTACCTGTTCCATGAGGTGCTGCAGTTGCAGTTTCACGGGTTCCAGGCGTTGATCCTCCATGCATTGCACCTCAATTTCTGCTGCAAGTAACTGCTCCTCCTGCATCCCCATCATCATAAACTTTGTTTTATAGCCATGCATCTGGCTGGCGATTTCAGCATAATCACTGTTCTGCATGGCAATTTTGATCTTTTCAATCAGGGTGGGTGTGGAGGCCAGGAACATATCGATGTACTTCTTCATCCGGGCCCGGTCGCCTTCACAGAACTTCGTTAAATAGTCAAGGTTGGTGACCCCGGATGAAACGGTTGGAACAGGAATATTGTTGGTTTCACTTCTCTTCTCCGCCCTGAGCGGAATGTTCAGCACCTGTGCAATGCCGATGATCAGCTGTGATGCCCTAAAAGGCTTGGGAATATAGCCGTCCATGCCGGCTGCCGTGCATTTGTCAAGGTCTGTGCGCAGCACACTCGCCGTCAATGCAATAACCGGAATGGATGGGTTCTTAACTTCACAGTTGGCTCCGCCGAGCTCCGCTTCCCTCCGGTTCAGATTTCCCATTTCAGATCCCCCCTTCCGTATAATCCCTGTCGCCTCAAACCCATTCATCACCGGCATCTGCACATCCATCAGCACCACATCAAAATCTGTTGCTTTCAACAGTTCAATCGCTTCCACACCGCTTTCCACCGCAATTACATGCACCTTTGATTTAGACTCCAGCGTATCTTTAGCCACAATGCGGTTATATTCATTGTCATCCACCACCAGGATAGATAAACCATCGAGGATGCTGCCGTCAACCTGCTCTTCGGAGGCAAGCCGCTGATCCAGCCTTTCAGGGGAGCCCTTTTCAAAAGCTACACTGAACGAAAAGGTTGTTCCCGAACCTTCCACGCTGGCAATGGAGATCTTTCCACCCATCAGTTCCACCAGTTGCCGGCTGATGCTCAGTCCGAGGCCGGTACCACCGTATTTGCGGGTGTCGGAGGCGTTTGCCTGGGAGAAATTTTCAAAGACGGTCTGCAGCTTTTCCTGCGGGATGCCGATGCCGGTATCAATGATGGAGAATTGAACAGCAGATTCCTTTTCCCCCTTCGTCAATTCAATGGTGACACTGCCTTTCTCGGTAAATTTGATGGCATTCCCGGCCAGGTTGATCAGCACCTGGTTCAGCCGCACCGGGTCGCCGATCACCACATCGTCAATGCCAGGTTCAATGTTTACAATCAGTTCCAGCCCTTTTTCCTCTGCCCGGTGGTTCAAGGTCTGCTTTACCTGCCTCAGTGTGTCATTTAAGGAGAAATCAATTTTCTCCAGTTCCATCTTTCCCGCTTCTATTTTCGACAGATCAAGGATGTCGTTGATGATATGCAGCAGGGTATCGCTTGATTTCCGGATGCCTTCCAGGTAAAACTTCTGCTTCTCCTGAAGTGCCGTATTCAGCACCAGGCTGGTCATCCCCATCACGGCATTCATGGGGGTTCTGATCTCGTGGCTCATGTTGGCCAGGAACTGCTGCTTGAACTGTTCGCTCTGTTCGGCGCGATCTTTGGCCACCTGCAGGGCGGCGTTGCCTTTTTTGATTTTATTCCGCTGTTTGAAAAACACTCCGGCAAATAGCAAAACCACAGCAAAACCACCGATAAACCCATTACGGACGAGTTTCTGCTTCTGAATCTCTTTCTCTGCAACAGCATTCTTCTTTTCCTGTTCGGCCCGGGATTGTGATTCTTTTTTGTCGAACTCGTATTGCATCTGCTGTTGGGTGATTCTTTTGCTGTTTTCATCGTTCATCAAACTGTCGCGGAAAATGATGAACAGTTTGTAATGCTCCAGCGCCTGCTTAAAGTTTCCAAGGGAACTGTCAACAGCAGACAAAACCTG
>CAJBYO010000045.1 GCA_903959905.1 uncultured Bacteroidales bacterium | reverse complement strand
TTTAAGCAGATACCGGATGCTGCTTTTTTTGTTTATTCGGAGCTTGGACCTGGATTGCTTGAAAACGCGCATGAACAGTGACGGTATCCGTCGGGTTATCCGATAACCCTTTGTGCGCCTTTGTGTATCCTTCTTCGCCTTTGTGGTTAATTATTCAAAATCCCCAACTGTCACGAACAAGCAAGCTGCAATTGATCGTCTCCGCCAAAGGTTCGATTCATGAATTCGTTCTGAAAACCACGAAGGCGAAAAAGGATACACAAAGGCGCACAAAGGGTTATCGGATAGCCCGACAGATACCGTTCTTGAGTCTGTAGCTTAGCTCCAATTATACAATGGTACAAATGTTTATATTTTAGTTCATCCAGGAATAAAACGCCCTTGTGAGAAAGTAAAATTTCTGCAGACTGGGGAATGCTTCCCGCGCCAACCAACCAAATATTCTCTATCTGTATTTTTGTGATGGAGATCCATGCACTACTGCATTAGTAGATAATAAAACAAAACTGCTGTATTGATTTTCACCAGTCAAGCAGTTTTATTTTGCAGAAACCACTAAAAGTGTATAAAAGTAAAGGGATGGGTTGCGAAATTTATTAAAACTATCCCCAACTGGCCTATTTGTTCATTTGAATTAGCAATATTACCCATCTCGCTGCATTCTCCGGCCGAAAACCGTTTTGTCCTGATCCTTTGCGATTGTAATTTTAATTTCTGAACAGACTGATAAAAAAATTAACAATGAAAAAATTACTCTTAACCATTTTTACCGGATTGGTTTGCATTAATCCTTTGATGGCCCAAATTGACACAGTCATGCATTTAAGATCACACCTGCCCTTTCCGAAGAACAGCATTTACCTTGAATTGGTCGGCCATTCAATGGGTATGGGTTCACTGAATTATGAAAGGGTATTCCTCCATAAAGGGGATTTTTACCTCACTGCAAGATCGGGAGTCGGCATTAAACCCGGTCGTTATCAAACTATCTCGTTTCCCCTACTGATCAATGGAATTTACCAGTTATCGAATAAATTTGCTTTTGAATGTGGAGTCGGAACAAATATCTCTTACACCAGGTGGAATTCCTGGACCGAAGTATACAACTTTTGGTTTATTGTCCAGGTTAATCAGACAATTTATCATCCAGCAGGGTCCTACTTCGACCCGCTACTTGTCTTCAATGCCGGTATCAGGGTTCAGAAACCCAAAGGCTTTGTATTTCGATTCAACTTTACACCATTAATTAATTTCAAGACAATGAGCGAGGAGGTTGACGTTTACACAACAGTTCCGAAAAAAATTGGTTACTGGTTCGGAATGAGTTTTGGTAAAAGTTTCTAATTACTAAATCTAAAAAATCTTTAAAAAGTAAAGGGGTTTATCTAAGTTTTCTTACCAAACCACAAAGGCGAATAAGGATACACGAAGGCGCACAAAGGGTTATCGGATAACACGACGGATGCCTTCTTTGAGGTGACGGTGGTTAAAATTAACGAGCAGGCCCAGTCTGCAGTCGGAAATTTTCATATATGTTAAAATCTGTGCCAGGTGAACATCATGCAGCGCTTCAACGGCTTTGACCTCTACAATAATTTCATCTTCAACAAATAAATCCAGTCTGTAACCCAGGTCCATCTTAATATCACAAAACATCAATGGCATGCCCTTTTGTTTTTCAACCTTCAGCCCTCTTCTGGTTAGCTCATAATACAAACACTGTTCATAAGCGTTTTCAAGCAATCCCGGTCCAAGCTCCGAATGAACAAAAAAAGCAGCATCCATTATCTGCTTAAAAACAACCTCCCTTTGTGCGCCTTCGTGCATCCTTCTTCGCCTTTGTGGTTAAATATTCAACGCCCCCAACTGTCCCTGTCCAACGACCGGTAATTAATTGCTTCCGACAGGTGCTCCACCCGTATGTCGGGCGACTGATCCAGATCTGCAATGGTGCGCGAAACTTTCAGTATCCGGTCATAAGCCCTGGCAGAAAGTCCCAGTTTATCCATGGCAGTTTTTAAAAGCTGGTTCCCGGCCTCGGTAATTCTGCATACTTCACGAAGCATGCGTGCCGGAAGTTGTGAATTGCTGTGAATCCCCTCCATGCCTTCAAAGCGTTTTTGCTGGATCAGCCTGGCCATGATCACACGATCCCTGATGGTACTGCTTTGTTCGGTTTCACGAACTTCGCTTAACCGTTTGAAATCAACAGGTACAACCTCAATATGAATGTCGATGCGGTCAAACAACGGCCCGGAGATCCTGTTGATGTATTTCTGCACATCGCCCGATTTACACTGGCATGGAATGGACGGATGGTTGTAATACCCGCAAGGGCAAGGATTCATGGCCGCGATCAGCATGAAACTTGCCGGAAATTCCAGTGTCATTTTTGCCCTTGAAATCGTGACCACCCGATCCTCCATGGGTTGCCGCAGTACTTCAAGCACAGTCCTCTTAAATTCAGGTAGTTCATCCAGGAAAAGTACACCATTATGTGACAATGAAATTTCTCCCGGCTGTGGAATGCTGCCCCCTCCAACCAATGCGGTGTTCGAAATCGTATGATGGGGTGATCTGAAGGGCCGCATCGCCAGCAGGGCGCGATGACTCCCTAATTTGCCTGCCACAGAGTGTATTTTCGTTGTTTCCAGGGCCTCCTGCAGGTTCAGCGGAGGCAGGATTGACGGGATCCGCTTTGCCAGCATGGTCTTCCCTGATCCCGGGGGGCCGATGAGTATCACATTGTGGCCTCCCGCCGCCCCGATCTCCAGTGCCCTTTTGATATTCTCCTGGCCTTTGACATCGGCAAAATCATGCTCATACCTCGAAACCTGGGCGGTAAATTCATCCTGCGCATCCACGACGGTTCGCGACAATTTGATTTCATCGTTAAAAAAGCCGATCACCTCGGTTATTGACGAGATTCCATACACCTCAATTTCACTGACGATGGCAGCTTCACGTGCATTCTGAACAGGCAGCAGGATTCCCTTAAACCCCTTTTGCTGCGCTTCGATGGCAATGGGAAGCGCCCCTTTAATGGGAAGCAATCCCCCATCGAGGGAGAGTTCCCCCATGATCATGTACTGACCAAGTTTGTCCGTTTTGATGATCTCGTTCGCAGCAAGGATCCCAATGGCGATGGTTAGATCATAGGAAGAACCCTCTTTCCGGATATCGGCCGGGGCCATGTTGATGATGATCTTTTTACCGGGAATTCGCTGACCGTTGTTGCGCAAGGCAGATTCGATCCGCTGATGGCTCTCTTTCACAGCATTATCGGGCAACCCGACCATAAAAAACTGGATCCCCTGATCCATATAGACCTCCACGGTTACAGTGATGGCCCTGATGCCGAACACGGCACTTCCAAACGTTTTTACCAGCATAAGCAAAGAGTTTTCCTGCTTAATCGGAAAAAAGGGAAAAGGTTGTGGGGGAATAGGGGAAAGTTATTAACAATGGGGGGAACGGGTGAGCGAGTGAGCGGGTGAACTGGTAATTGAGCGGACAAGCGGACTGGCGGACTGGCTGACAAAAATTCCCGGTCACCCCTCATTTGACATTTGGCAATTGACACCTGTCACCTGTCACGCGTCACCTGTCACGCGTCACCTGTCACCCGTCACCCGTCACGCGTCACGCCTCACTTCTCCGGCTTATACCCCGACCCGCTCAATATCTTCTGCGCATCTTTTTCATTCATCAGCTCCTGAAGGGTGACACCGGATTGTTTCTCGTAGTAGTTCTTTACGATTTGCCAGCCAAACCATTCGCCGAGGCGTGATGGTGCGTCTTTGGAAAATTCGGCGGTAAAGGGTCCATCGGCCATGAATGTCCTGATCAGCTTTCCGTCGGTGGTAAAAAGCATCCTGTTTTCAATGATTGCCGCCCATACATGGGCTTCATTCTTTACGATCCAGTCGTGTTGCTTTGCAGAATAACCGATCTTCAGGTTGTTTGCCGCATCCGGCATCATGGCATCCACGAAAAGGAGATACTTACCGGCTTCAACCATCTGTTCCAGCAGGTTGTTGCCGGGAAATTGCTGCGGATAATTTATTCTTCCGAGCACTTTCATGCAATCAGGAACCACATGATCAGCAGTCATCCTGTTGATCCTGTAAGCTGGCAGGCCGTCAGACACGTAGGGTTTGAAATCTTTTCCCAGGTAATTATCAAACCCGATCAACAAAACACTGTCAGCAAACTGAACCGGGTAATTATATTCACCTCCTGAAATATACGCATACACCCTCGGGACCTTGGCACCAGGATAGTAATAAAGGTAATGCTTCATGGCGAGTGTCAGATCCTTTTCAATTCCCTGCACCCGGTTGTACTGACTGTCAACAGCCGCAAAAAATCCGGCATTCCGCGGGCTATCAAGGTACGACTGCATTTCCGACAACTTTCCCGGGTCGGACAAATCGGTTTCCAGGAAAAAACGGTAAGCTGGCCGCAAGGCCTCAAGTCCTTGCTGCAGCTGGCCCCGGTTAACATTGAACAGGTCAATATCGTACCTGTGAATTTTCACATCTGCCAGTGCGACATCTGATACATTCACCTCAAGCCGGTGTTTTCCACCCCCGCAACCCGCCAGTATCAGCAGGCATAATCCTGAACAAACAGCAACCAAACGCATGTTAAACCCTTTAATTAAAATTTCACGGCATAAATCCTGCACCTATGCTCTCCTCCAGGAATTACATTGGCTGTTAACTAACGCATCTCCCGGTTGATTATTTTTGGATAAAATTATAAAGATTCAATGAATGACTGGATGATTAATAGCTACTTTTGCGATGGAGTTTTAAACAATTTCAACAGATATCCCTTTATGAGAAGACTTTTTACCACCGCTTTCATCCTTATGCTGTTCTGCACCCCCATAGTAACATACAGCCAGGGAAAATCTCCGCTGAAACTTGGATTGAAAGTAGCACCAAACCTTGGCTGGATGAGTCCCAGTACAAAAGGCTACAAATCCGACGGGGCAAAGATGGGTGCAACCATTGGATTTATCAGCGATTTTTATTTTGCCGAAAATTATGCACTTTCCACCGGCTTTAATTTTCAGTTTATCAACGGGAAGTTAAATTATTTTGACTCCCTGGATGTTAACAATCCCAATTCAGAGATATTCAGGAAATACAACTTCCTTTACCTGGAAATTCCACTGATGATCAAAATGAAAACCAAACCCTTTGGAAAAATCAGCTATTTCGGACAGATTGGCCTCGGGACGGGTTTTCGCCTGAAAGCAACTGTCAAGGATGAAGTTACCCCTGCAATACCTGATATGGGAAGTCCTGAAAATTTTAATTACGGAACGACCCTAATCCGTGAGTCTGTACTGGTTGGTGTAGGCTGTGAATACAGCATTGATGAATCGTCGAGGATCCTGATTGGGGTGTCCTATTCAAATGCACTGAATAATCTCTTTACAGGCATCAATGCCAAGTCAAACCTGGATGAAAAAAGTCAGCTCAATTTCGTTGAACTCAACATCGGGTTCCTCTTCTAGTATCCTGCGATGAAGATAGCACTGGCCCAACTCAACTTTCATGTAGGTGATTTCGCCGGAAACACTTCACGGATTATTGCATCCATCGGGCAGGCTAAATCAGCAAAGGCCGACCTGGTGATCTTTTCCGAACTCTCGGTATGCGGCTATCCCCCACGTGACTTCCTTGAATTTAACGATTTCCTCCGGCGTTGCGACGAATCAGTGCACCTCATCGCCGCTGCATGCCATGGTATTGCGGCTGTTGTAGGCGCACCTTCGGTAAATCAGGCTCCCAAAGGAAAACCGCTATATAATACAGCATGGTTCCTTGCCGACGGGAAGGTATTGGCCAAAGCCCATAAAACGCTGCTTCCAAACTATGATGTATTTGATGAATACAGGTATTTTGAACCAAACCGGATACCGTATGAGGTGGTGGAATACCTGGGTTGCAGATTTGCACTTACAATATGTGAAGATTTATGGAACATTACGGACGATCCGCTTTATGTCCGCAACCCCATGGATGATCTGATCAAACTCAACCCCGATGTGATCATCAACATTGCCGCTTCACCGTTTAATTACAACCAGCCCGGAATCCGGCACGACATCCTCTTACGAAATGCATTGACTTATAAGCTCCCGGTGATTTATGTCAACCATGTTGGAGCACAAACAGAACTGATCTTCGACGGCGGATCCATGGTCATGGACAGCGCAGGAGAGGTGGAAGTTCAGCTGAAGTCGTTTGAAGAAGACTTTGGGGTGTATGAAATGCAAAACACAAAGAAAAGCACCCCCAATCCTGAACAACCGCACATCATCACATCATCACATCATCAAATCATCACATCATCACACCATCACATCAACACATCACCTCAACAGCCAATCACCACATCATCACATCAGCACATCCCCTTAATCCACTCCGCCCTCGTCATGGGCATCAGCGACTATTTCAGGAAGATGGGATTTTCAAAGGCGATCCTCGGACTTTCCGGTGGCATTGATTCGGCGGTGACCCTGGTGCTTGCCGCCCGGGCGCTGGGAAACGAAAATGTAAGGGCAGTGCTGCTTCCGTCGCAATTTTCATCGGATCACAGCATTGCGGATGCCGTGAAACTGGCCGACAATCTAAAGGTTCAATACGATATCATTCCTATTGCCGAATCTTTTCACACCCTTGAAAAAACCCTGGAGGTTCAGTTTGCAGGGCTGCCTTTCAACCTGGCTGAAGAAAACATGCAGGCACGCATCCGCGCGGTCATCCTGATGGCATTGTCCAACAAATTCGGGTATATCCTGCTGAATACCTCCAACAAAAGCGAAGCAGCGGTTGGGTATGGGACACTGTACGGCGACATGTGCGGTGGGTTGTCGGTACTCGGTGATGTATACAAAACCCAGGTTTATGCCCTGGCACGCCATATAAACGAAACACAGGAGATCATTCCGCTGAACTCAATAGTTAAACCGCCTTCCGCAGAACTAAGGCCCGGACAGAAAGATTCTGACTCCCTTCCCGACTACGACATCCTCGACCAGATCTTATTCAATTACATTGAATTAAGAAAAGGTCCGGATGAACTGATCTCGGAAGGATTTGACGAAAATATGGTAAAAAAGGTCCTGAAACTGGTCAACACCAATGAGTACAAACGGCATCAAACCCCGCCAATCCTTCGGGTTTCACCAAAAGCCTTCGGGATGGGACGCCGTATGCCCATCGTTGCCAGGTACCTGCAGTAAACCTAATCTGCAACAACAGATTCCACCGACTTGATCTCAGGAAGAGCCCTGATCACAGCAGCTTCAATTCCGTTCTTAAGGGTCATCTGGCTGTGAGGACAATTCCCGCACATACCGAGTAGCCTGATATTGACAGTGTTGTCTTCTGTAATGTTAACATATTCAACATCACCGCCATCAGCCTGAAGGTATGGACGAATCTGCTCTAAAACATTCTTAACTTTTGATTCCAGTTCTGTATTTGCAACCATGGAAATATAATTTGAAGATTAAAAAAACAATAAAAAACCAACCACGAATAGATTACCTGTCCACTTGTCCACTTGTCCACTTGTCCACTTGTCCGCTCGTCCACTTGTCCGCTCGTCCACTTGTCCGCTCGTCCACTTGTCCGCTCGTCCACTTGTCCGCCCGTCCTCCCGCTCACCCGCTCACCCGCTCACCCGCTCACCTGCTCACCCGTTCCCCCAAAAATCTCCCGAATCGAATTACTGATCGCAATCTGTTGGGCAACCGACTCGCAAAGCTTCAGAAAAGCCTCTGTAACAGGAGAATGATCATCCACCGACATAGGAACCCCTGCATCACCGGAGTCAGCGATCGCTCCTACGATGGGGATCTGTCCAAGCAACGGAATGTTCAATTCCTCTGCAAATTTAGCACATCCGCCCTGACCAAAGATGTAATATTTTTTCTCCGGGGCATCTGGAGGGGAGAAAAATGACATATTTTCAACCAGTCCGAGGATGGGAATATTGATCTTGTCGTTGCGGAACATATCTGCGGCCTTGCGCACGTCGGCAATGGCAACCTGCTGCGGGGTGCTCACAATGATGGCCCCTGTAAGCGGAAAGTCCTGGATCAGCGTAAGCGGAATGTCACCGGTTCCCGGCGGAAGGTCGACCACCATGTAGTCAAGGGCGCCCCACTCGGCATCGGTAAACATCTGGCGGAGTGCCATGGATGCCATCGGCCCTCTCCAGATCAGCGCTTTCGACTGATCAACAAAAAAGCCGATAGAAAGTACCTTGATTCCGAATTTCTCAAAGGGATACACATACGTTTTACCATCTTTATCATAACCTTTGGGCCGTTCGGTCATCATGCCGAACATCATAGGGATGGATGGTCCGTAAATATCTGCGTCAATAAGGCCGACTTTTGCCCCGGTTTTCGCCAGCGCAATGGCAAGATTTACGGCAACGGTTGATTTACCGACGCCTCCCTTGCCAGATCCTACGGCAATGATATTTTTAACCTCTTTCAGCATGGAGTCGGTCTCCTTGCGCCGCGACGTAACCCGCGAGGTCATATTAACCGTTACTTCAACCGCTGCATCGACATACTCGTGTATCGCATCAATGCAAGCCTGCCTGATCTGGTTTTTCAGCGGGCATGCAGGCGTTGTCAATACAACATCGAACGAAACTTTGTTACCGTCAACGGCAATGTTTTCAATCATATTCAGGGTAACCAGATCTTTTTTCAGATCCGGGTCATCCACATGCCTGAGGGCATCAACTATTTGGGAATTATCTATGGTCATTGGGTTTGTTTAGGGTTTAGGGTTTAGGTTAATGGTAAAGTGGCGGACGAGCGGACGAGCGGACGGGTGGACTGGCGGACGGGTGGACTGGCGGACAAGTGGACTGGCGGACAAGTGGACTGGCGGACAAGTGGACTGGCGGACAAGTGGACTGGCGGACGTATGCTCATTGTGCTTAATACTTAAATCTTAAAACTTAAAACTGTATTTCCATTGTCGGGTCCCAGAAAAGTTGCTCGAACCGCGTTACCTGGTCATTAGCAACTTCTATTCCTTCGCTTTCAAGAAGTTGCTGCATGATGAGCGGGCTGCCGAAATGGTTCTTGCCGGTTAGCAGTCCGTTCCTGTTTACTACACGGTGTGCCGGGATGTCATTTACCGCACTGTGGGCGGCGTTCATCGCCCATCCCACCATCCTTGCTGAACCGCGTGAACCCAGGTATCCGGCAATTGCTCCATACGATGTCACGCGGCCGTATGGAATAAGCCTGACAACGGCAAACACATTTTCAAAAAATGAATCGGAAATTTGCCTCTCGCTTCCCGCCATTACATCTGCTCCTTGATTTCCAGCAGAAATCCTTTAATCCTGTTCAGCGAATCAATGGTCTCAACTTTGTTCACAACGTCTTCCTTGTTCTCTTTGAGTTTGTCTTTCGCCCCCTGAAGGGTAAAACCCCGTTCCTTCACCAGGTGATAGATAATCCGCAGATTGTCCATGTCTTTCTGTGTGAACAGGCGATTCCCCTTTTTATTTTTCATGGGCTTAAGGACATCAAACTCTTTTTCCCAGAACCTGATCAGCGAGGCATTCACATCAAACAATTCAGCCACTTCGCCAATTGAATAGTAGATCTTCTCAATTTTGTTGTTTGTCTTTAACATGGCTAAATTGATTAATCCATTGTTTGTGAAGGGCGCGCCGACAGTTCCAGCATCATCTGGAACTGCTCCGGCGACAGATCATTGAAAAAGAAATAGATCGGGTTAACCGCAACGCCGTTTTTCCTGACTTCATAGTGAAGGTGCGGGGAGGTGGACTTGCCGGTATTGCCAACATACCCGATGATTTGTCCGCGCATGATCTTCTGTCCGGGTTTAACAAAAATCCTGGAAAGGTGGGCATAAACGGTCTGGTAACTGTAACCGTGGTCAATCTTGATCTGATTGCCGTAACCACCTTCAACATCCCGTCCTGCATCAGAAACAGTGCCGTTCCCCGTGGCATACACTTCTGTGCCTACAGTGGCGGAGAAGTCCATGCCTTCATGAAATTTGCGCACTTTGTAAAAAGGGTCCATCCTGGAACCGAAATAAGATCCTACCCTCTTGAGATCCTTGTTGTTTACCGGCTGAATTGCCGGAATTGACACCAGCATTTTCTCCTTATTTTTTGCCAGCGAGAACACTTCATCAAATGATTTTGACTGAACATAGAGTTTCCCGAGGATCTTATCCATGTTCTTTTCAGTTTCAATCATGAGATCAGCATTGGTATATCCTTTGAGGGCCTCATAGCGGTCAATTCCCCCGATGCCGGCTGAACGGATGGCATTGGGTATCGGCTCTGCTTCAAAAATCACCCTGTAAATGTTGTCGTCGCGATCCTGCAGGTCAGCAAGGATCTTCGTCACTTTATCCAGCTGATCATCTAAAATCTGGTATTGCAGCTTCATCTCGTCAATCTCACGCTTCTGGGCCTTCTCCTTTGGCGAATCAAGAAAATTATAGGCAACAACCAGCACCACCGCTGCAAAAACGACTCCTGTGGAGAGGTGGGAGAAGAAATATAGCAGTCGCTTCCGCATCGTGGTTTGCACCCGATCGAAAGTCAAAGATTTTTTATTGAATTTGTACTTTACCTTGCTCATCAACAGGCAAATAAAGATTTATTCAAAACAGGCAGGCTAACAGCTACAAAATTAAGTAAATAATTAACTTTGCAGCCGTTTTAGCAGTTTAAAAAATGTTAATGATTGTTAATGATTTGTTAATCTTATAATTAAATGAATAATTCCGATATCAGACAGGCCTTCCTGGATTTCTTTCATTCAAAGCAGCATGAAATCGTTCCGTCTGCACCCATGGTTGTGAAAAACGACCCCACGCTGATGTTTACAAACGCCGGCATGAACCAGTTCAAAGATATTTTCCTTGGCAACCAGGAAGGTAAATTCAAAAGGGTGGCCGACACACAGAAGTGTTTGCGCGTTTCAGGAAAGCACAATGACCTGGAAGAGGTAGGCCATGACACCTATCACCATACGATGTTTGAGATGCTCGGCAACTGGTCATTCGGCGACTACTTCAAGAAAGATGCCATTGCCTGGGGCTGGGAACTTCTGACGGAGGTCCTGAAGATTGACAAAGAGTGCCTTTATGTCACTGTATTCGAAGGAGATGAGAAGGAAGGTCTTGCAAGGGATATGGAAGCCTTTGATTTCTGGAAACAGCACATCCCGGAAGAACGGATCCTGCTGGGTTCAAAAAAAGACAACTTCTGGGAAATGGGAGATTCAGGCCCGTGCGGACCCTGCTCAGAGATCCATGCCGATATCCGTGATGCCGCAGAAAAACTGAAAACACCCGGCAAAGACCTGGTGAACCAGGGCGACCCGCATGTTATTGAAATATGGAACCTTGTATTCATCCAGTATAACCGCCTTTCTGGTGGACAACTCATGGAACTTCCTGCCAGGCACGTTGACACAGGCATGGGGTTTGAACGTCTCTGCATGGTGTTACAGGGGAAAAAGTCAAATTATGATACCGACATTTTCCAGCCGATCATACAGGTGATCGCACAAAAGGCCGGCTTAACATACGGCGATTCAACGAAGGCCGACATTGCCATGCGCGTTATTGCCGACCATTTGCGTGCCATTGCCTTTGCGATTGCTGATGGCCAGCTTCCCTCCAATGTCAAGGCAGGATATGTCATCCGGAGGATTCTCCGCCGTGCGGTCAGGTACGGATATGCTTTCCTTGATTTCAAAGAACCCTTTATTCATGAACTGATCCCGGTACTCATCACACAGATGGGCGCTGTTTTCCCGGAACTTATTTCCCAGAAAGCCCTGATCACCAACGTTATTCGCGAAGAAGAAGCCGCATTCTTGCGGACACTGGCGACAGGGATTCAGAAATTCAATGCGTATGTTTCCTCCCCGTCACCCGTCACCCGTCACGCGTCACGCCTCATCGACGGCACCTTCGCCTTTGAACTCTACGACACCTTCGGTTTCCCGATCGACCTCACGGAACTTATGGCCCGGGAAATCGGCTGGAGCGTAGACATGCCTGAATTTGAGAAAGGGCTTGCCGCACAGAAAGCGCGTTCCAGGCAGGATGCCGTGGTGGAGACCTCCGACTGGATTAACCTGGTTGACGATCCCGGAATGCCTGAATTTACCGGCTATGACGAACTGCAAACCGCCACCGTCATCACCAAATACAGAAGAGTTGAGAGCAAGGGAGATGTGCTGTTCCATGTTGTCTTGGCAAAAACCCCATTCTATGCTGAATCGGGCGGACAGGTCGGAGACAAAGGCTGGCTGGTAACAGATCCCGGTAAAACCGAGGTCATTGATACCGTGAAGGAAAACGAACTGGTAATACACATCACCAAATCACTCCCGGCCGATCCTTCCGCCCCGGTCACAGCCATCATTGACAATTTGAAGCGAACCGGCACAGCCAACAACCATTCTGCAACCCACCTCATGCATGCAGCGCTGCGCCAGGTTCTTGGAACACATGTTGAACAAAAAGGCTCACTGGTTGATGAAAACAGGCTGCGTTTTGACTTCACACATTTTGCCAGGTTGACAAAGGAGGAAATCGCAAGGGTTGAAGCCATTGTGAATGGCAAGATCATGGAGAACATCCAGCTGAATGAAGACCGTTCTGTGCCTGTCGACATAGCCAAAGCCATGGGCGCGATGGCATTGTTCGGTGAAAAATACGGCGACCGTGTGCGGGTGATCACTTTTGACCCGGCCTATTCCGTGGAGTTGTGCGGGGGAACCCATGTACGGGCTACCGGACAGATCGGACAGTTTAAAATCATTTCAGAAGGTGCAATTGCTGCCGGGATCAGGCGCATTGAAGCCATCACCGGTGAAAAAGCACTGGAATACTGGATTTCACGGGAGTCACTGCTCAATGAGATCAGTGAACTGCTTAAAAACCCAAAGGAATTGCTCAGGGGCGTGAACAACCTTGTTGCTGAAAACCTTGACCTTAAAAAACAGGTAGCTGAACTCGGCAAGCTGAAAGCCCAGCAACTCCGCGAAGAATATGCCGGGCAGGTTCAGCATTATAATGGCGTCAACTTCCTGATTACCAAGGTTGACCTGGATGCTGAAACTGTCAAGAATCTTGCTTATGAACTGAATGCCTCCATCCCGGGGTTATTCCTGGTTCTTGCCACAGAATCAGAAGGTAAGGCAACGTTAACGGTAATGCTGTCGGAAACGCTCGTGAACGAGCGGAAAATGCATGCCGGGAATATCATCCGTGAACTTGCAAAGGAGATCCAGGGAGGTGGCGGCGGCCAGCCCCATATCGCAACAGCCGGAGGCAAAAATGCAGCAGGAATACCTGCCGCCCTTGAAAAAGCAAAGGGGTTCGTCGTGGCTTAAAATAGTCGGCTGATTAACCCGAAATAATTATCTTTGTAAGGATTTTATACAGATATGGATAATAATGAAAGTATTCCGGTGGAGCCTGAGGAAATCCAGCCCCAGGAACAACCCGTTGATGACTCAGATATTTTTGAATTCAGGCAGACCAGGATGCCTGAAAATCCTTTTTTAAGCCGCGGATGCTGCCAGTCGCCAAAGCTTTACCAGAAAAATGAGACCGTTTCACAGCACCGTTGCAATAAATTTGATTCCTACGACTGGCTGAAAGACATCCCTGTTGCTGCCGGCATGTTAACAACAGACATTGCAGAAGTCCGTTTTAAAAACAGCCGGAAAGATTTCTTCCGGGTCCCCCCCGAGCTGGAACTTGCTGTTGGAGAAATCGTTGCGGTAGAAGCCTCGCCCGGCCATGACATCGGCATTGTAAGCATGGCCGGTGAAATGATCAGGCTCCAGCTGCGCAGGAAACATATGCAGGCAGGTTCTGAAGAGATCAAGAAAATATACAGGAAGGCCCGGATCGCCGATATCGATAAATGGATTGCCTCCGTGGAGATGGAAACGTCAACCATGTACAAAGCGCGCAGCATTGCCGATGGCCTCGGATTATCCATGAAGATAAACGATGTTGAGATCCAGGGAGATAATACAAAGGCAATTTTTTATTATACCGCCGAAGACCGGGTCGACTTCCGCGAACTGATCAAACTCCTGGCAGAAGAATTCAAGGTCCGTATCGAAATGCGGCAGATCGGCGCCCGCCAGGAAGCCAGCCGCCTTGGGGGAATCGGTTCATGCGGCAGGGAACTGTGCTGCGCCACATGGATGAGTGATTTTAAATCCGTTACCACCAATGCAGCCAGGGTTCAGCAACTGTCGTTAAATCCGCAAAAACTTGCCGGACAGTGCGGCAAACTCAAATGCTGCCTGAATTATGAATACGATTCCTATGTGGATGCCACGAAAGGGATGCCAAACACAGACATCAGGCTGAAGTTGAAACGTGGCGAGGCTGTGCATCAGAAAACCGATATTTTCCAGAAACTGCTCTGGTATTCCTATGTGAGTGACCCGGGAAACCTGATTGCCATCCCTGTTGACAAGGTCATCTTCATCCTGGATGAGAATAAAAAAGGGAACATTCCTGAAAAACTTGAAGACTTCTCCAAAATAATAGAGAAAAAAACCACGTTTGAAAGCGGTGCGGTTCAGGATGACCTGACACGCTTTGACAATTTATAATATTTCCTCCACTATCACCTGAATCATGAACCGGATCCCGGAAAAGATAACACGATTGCTGCTTATCCTGCTGGTGGGGATCACATGTTCATGCGATTCAAACCGGGTGTTTGAGGAGCATGTAGCAATAAAACAGGGACTCTGGAGTGCAAGAAATAAAATCCAGTTCGATGTGACTATCTCCGACCTTGTTTCAAGGTATAACGTTTATCTCAATGTCCGCAACGGACAGGAGTATCCTTACAGCAACCTTTACCTTTTCCTTGATACAAAGTTTCCTGATGGACAGGTTGCCCGCGACACTGTTGAACTTACGCTCGCTGATTATGACGGCAGATGGCTCGGCTCGGGAATGGGAAGCGTTAAATTCAGCAAGTTCCTGTTTCAGAAAGGGGTTCAGTTCAAACAAGCAGGCAATTACACGTTCAACCTTGAACAGGCCATGCGGGTAAATGCCCTCAAAGGAATATACGACATTGGCTTGCGCATTGAAAAACAATAATATAACAGGGCAAATAATTCCTGATCCATTACAATGGCTGATTCTTTAAACAAAGCTCTGATTAAAAAGTACCTGAAAGGATTCTGGGTAACGTTCCTTATTGGTATCCTCCTTATCGTTTTGTTTTTCCTTTCGGTTGCAGTGGGGCTGTTTGGCAAAATGCCCTCCTTTGAGGAACTTGAAAATCCGAAGAGTAACCTTGCCACGGAGGTGATCTCCTGCGACGGCAAACTCCTGGGTAAATATTATATTGAAAACCGTTCCAACACGCATTACCAGGAGCTTTCACCAAACGTTATCAATGCGTTGATTGCTACGGAAGATGCCAGGTTTGAGGATCATTCGGGGATTGATGCCATCGCCATCCTCAGGGTATTCTGGGGTGTTGCAACGGGATCTTCAAAGGGCGGAGGATCCACCATCACCCAGCAGCTTGCGAAAAATCTCTTTCCGCGTAAACAGGACAGGTCATTTCTTCAGACCGCACTGATCAAATTCAAAGAGTGGATCACCGCCGTGAAACTGGAGCGGAATTATTCCAAGGATGAAATTCTCGCCATGTACCTCAACACCGTTGATTTCGGCAGCCAGTCCTACGGAATAAAATCAGCTGCAAAAACCTACTTCAACAAGGAACCTTCCCAACTTTCTGTTGAAGAATCTGCCATGCTCATCGGGATATTAAAAGCACCAACCTGGTTCAGCCCTGTGCGTAACCCGGCCCGCGCCCTGGAACGCCGGAATACGGTCATGCACCAGATGTTCAAATACGGCTATTTAACCTCTGTTGAATTTGACTCGCTGAAATCCCACCCGGTTGACATGGCCAACTACCGACTTCAGGACCACACAACAGGCATTGCCACCTATTTCCGCGAATACCTGCGCATGGTACTGGCCGAATGGTGCACCCAGCATCCCAAAGAAGACGGAACGCCCTACAACCTTTATCGCGACGGACTGAAGATTTATACCACCATCAATTTTAAGATGCAGGAATACGCAGAAGCGGCCATGCAGGAATATCTTGGCAAGGAGCTGCAGCCAGCGTTTTTCAAGCACTGGAAAGGGGTTCCGAATGCTCCTTTTGCGTTTGAGGGGGAAAATGCCCTGAAGGAGACCAACAACCTGATGCTCTCCTCCATGCGGCGAACCGACAGGTACGCTCATGCCAAAACCGTCGGACTGACCGACACCCAGATCCTCCAGGAATTCAAAGTCCCCACCAAGATGAAGGTCTTCTCCTACCGCGGTGAAATTGACACGGTGATGACGCCGATGGATTCAATCAGGTATTATAAGTTCTTCCTGCAATCCGGCCTCATGTCCATGGATCCGCTTACCGGGAATGTCAAGGCCTATGTAGGCGGGATAAATTACAGGTTCTTCCAGTACGACCATGTTAAATTAAGCAAACGGCAAGTCGGGTCAACCTTCAAGCCATTTCTTTATACCCTGGCAATGCAGGAAGGCGAGTCGCCATGCTCACTCTACCCCAATGTTCAACCGGTTATTGACCTTGGCAATGGCGATGTGTGGGCACCTGAAAATGCCAGCGAAGAAAGGCTCGGCCAGCAGGTTACCCTTAAATGGGCCCTGGCCAACTCCAACAACTGGGTATCGGGTCAGCTTATCCGGAAATATTCACCCAAGGCAGTTGTTGCCATGGCGCACAAAATGGGTGTTACCAGCGATATTCCTGTGGTTTACTCCATCGCCCTGGGCTCATGCGACATCAGCCTGTACGAAATGGTCGGCGCAATGAGTGTATTTCCAAACAAAGGGGTCTTTATTGAACCCGGTTTCATTACCCGGATTGAAGATAAAAACGGCAATGTCCTCCAAACTTTCACCGCAAAATCGCAGGAGGTAATCAGCGAAGAAACTGCCTACCTGATGATCCAGCTGATGAAAGGAGTGGTTGACGGAGGTACCGGCGTCAGGCTACGCTACAAATACGGACTTGACAGCCCGATTGCAGGAAAAACAGGAACGACCCAGAATCAGAGTGACGGCTGGTTCATGGGAATTACCCCCGACCTGGTTACCGGCGTTTGGGTGGGTTGCGAAGACCGTGCAGCACACTTCAGAAGCATCACCCTCGGCCAGGGCGCAAATACCGCATTGCCCATCTGGGGCCTTTATATGCAGCGTGTTTATGCCGACATGAACCTGCACTATTCAAAACGCGAATTTGACACTCCCAAGAAACCGCTTGGCGTAGATATCGACTGCGGCGATGAAAATCATCCCACACCTGTCAAAGGCACCAAGAAAAAGCAAGTAATAGATACCGATGAGTTCTGATTTCCCTGCTGATTTCGAAAAGAAACTTGGATTTGATGTCATCCGCCAGATGCTCAACGATCATTGCCTGTCGGCATTGGGCCGCGGGTGGGTGGGTAAAATGGCATTTTCAGATAATCCAGCCGGCATCAGGAAATCACTGCTGCTCACATCAGAACTGAAACAAATCTTACAGTTTGAAGAGCGTTTCCCTTCACAGGATTATTATGACATGATCCCGGAACTGTTGCGGATCCGCATACCGGGAACATTCATGGACGTTGAACAATTGTCGGAACTCAGGCTCTCTGTTTCAACAATATCCGACCTCCTGCACTTTCTTGAGGAGAAAAGAAACAGGTTCACTTCGCTGTATGGACTGGCCTCAGACGCGGAAGATACGACCGGGTATTCCCCGCTGTCGTCATTGCCCCTGCTTAAATCAATTGTAAGCAGGATTGAACGGATCCTGAATGATAAATCGGAAGTGCGCGACACCGCTTCACCAGAACTTCACAGGATCAGGAAAGAAAAAATAAGCCTGCAATCGTCGGTGGAACACAGAATCATTCAGAGTTTCAAACTCGCCAGGCAGAACGGATGGACGCCCGACGAAGCAGAAGTAACGATCAGGAATGGCCGGCTGGTCATTCCCATGATCAGCACCCACAAACGCAAAATCCAGGGTTTCGTTCATGATGAATCGGCCACCGGGCATACTGTTTTCGTTGAGCCCGCAGAGATCTTCGAAACCAACAACGAGATCAGGGAACTTGACTATGCCGAACGAAGGGAAATTGTCAGGATCCTTGTTGAGTTTACTGCCTTCATCCGGCCCGATACCGACGTCCTTGTATTCGCCTATCATTTCCTTGGAAAAATTGACTTCCTGCGTGCCAAGGCATGGTTTGCCATTTCGGTGAACGGAACAAGGCCCATTCACCTTCCTCCCGATGAAAATCCCGGGCCGGCTTCATTCTCCTGGCGGCATGCACACCATCCGCTCCTGTTCCTGTCGCACCAGAAACAGAAAAAAAGCATCGTACCGCTTGATATCGCCTTGAATCCTGACCAACGGATACTGATCATCTCCGGGCCGAATGCAGGGGGTAAATCGGTTTGCCTGAAAACCGTCGGACTGCTTCAATACATGTTCCAGTGCGGTTTGTTGCCACCGGTGAAGGAAGATTCGGAGTTCTGCCTTTTCAGGAAGATTTTTATCGACATAGGTGATGAACAATCCATCGACAATGACCTCAGCACCTATTCATCAAAGCTGCTGAACCTGAAATATTTTATTGAAAACATTGACGAAAGGTCATTGTTCCTGATTGATGAGATGGGAACCGGCACCGACCCTTCGCTTGGGGGAGCCATTGCCGAAGCAACACTTGAGGCGCTGAATGCCAAACTGGCCATGGGGATCGTCACAACCCACTATTCAAACCTCAAATTGCTTGCAGCCCGGGAACAAGGCATAGTAAACGGTGCCATGCTGTATGACCTTAAAAAACTAAAACCGCTTTTCCAGTTGAAAACCGGCAAACCGGGAAGCTCCTTTGCACTGGAAATAGCCCATGAGATAGGTTTTCCCGATGACATCCTCCAGAATGCAAAGTCAAAAACCGGGAAAAGCCAGCTGGATTTTGACCGCGAACTCCAGAATCTCGAAGTGGAAAAGCAGGAAATCGATCAAAAAAGCACAGAATTGAAAGTCGCCGATGACTTCCTCGCTGAATTAATCGCCAAGTATGAGAAACTGACGGCCGACCTTGAATCGAAAAAGAAAGAAATTATAAGCAATGCAAAGGAAGAAGCCAGGCGGTTGCTTGATAATTCAAATAAGATCATTGAAAAAACAATAAAAGAAATCAGGGAATCACAGGCGGAGAAAGAACGGACTAAAGAAGCTCGGGCTGAGTTATCCGTACTTAAAGAGAAACTGCTCAACGAGCCGAAGGCGGAATTTCAAAATGCAAACAGTACAATGCAAAATGCAAATGGGAAAACACCAATTCTAAAGCAGGATGCGTCCCCTCCGCTTAAAATCCATACCGGTTTGATTGGCAGCGAAGCAAAGCCTCACAGGTTTCAGTCATATTTTGACGATCTGAATAACAAAGTGATAAACTTCTCCATCACCCTTGACCTGCGGGGCAACAGGGTGGATGAGGCGCTTGCATTATTGCAGCGGTATATTGACGATGCGATCCTCTGCTCCATCCCTGAAGTCAGAATTCTCCATGGCAAAGGCAACGGAGTGTTAAGACAGGTGACAAGAGATTATCTCCGTTCCCAGAAAGAGGTAAAATCAGCACGGGATGCATCCCTGGAAAGCGGAGGCGCAGGAATAACCGTTGTTTCATTCCGTTAAAATCCGCAGATTTTCTTACCCACCCTAACATCTGAAACCACCGGAGTACATATTTATTTTTTCTGCATACGAAATCATGTAAACCCATAATCTCTTATTTGTATTAAATTTTAATTAATTTTGCATGTTCTTTTTATACTAATACCTTCATTATGAAAGCAATTAAATTTAGTGAATCGGAGCTCGAGTTTCTGCAGGACCACTACGAACTGGAGTTGATGGACGCTGAAAATTATGTCAGCGAGATCAAAAACATTTTAAAAAAGTTAGGGGTGATTGAAAAAGAGATCGCCAAAGAGAAACCCGCTAAAAACACCGGAAAAAAGCGTGGCCGCCCAAAGAAACAGAAAAATGAAAAAAAGGTTGTCGCTGAAACAGCAGTTCCTGCCGCTGTAAAACCGGAGAAAAAATCTGCTCCCAAAAAGGTTGCTGCTAAAAAAGAGGCACCAAAACCAGCAGCCGCCAAAGCGGTTACACCAAAGAAAGTTACGCCTAAGGCTGCGGCGCCCAAAGTAACTGCTCCTAAAGCCGTTGTTTCTAAAGTTGTGGCCCCCAAGGCAGTTGCCCCTGCGAAAACCGTAAAAAAAGCAGCTGCCGTTAAAGCCGCTAAACCCGTTGCAGCTAAAGCAACTCCTGCACCGAAAAAAGTCAGCGAACCCAAAAAAGCAGCAAAAAAAACCGTGAAATCTGAAGGAAAACCAGCCAAACCCATTGCATCATCTCCTGCACCCCAGGCTGAACCCTCAAAATCATAATAAATTACCCTTTCAAATTCAACAGGGCAGGTGAGTTGATAAAGTTGATTATTATTCAGCGCTCCTGCCCTCTTTTTTTTTTATAACACTTTGGGATTTTGCCAAAAAATTGTATCTTTGCACCCCAATTTGAAAACATATAATTATTATGGCTAATCACAAAAGCGCAGAAAAACGCATCCGCAACACAAAAACCAAACGTACCCAAAACCGTTACCAGGGCCGCACTGTGCGTAATGCAGTTAAGAAATTACGTGAAACCGAAGAGACGGAAACCATTGTAAAGGACCTCCCGAAAGTTGTTTCGCAGATTGACAAGCTTGCAAAGAAAAATGTGATCCATAAGAATAAAGCTGCCAACCTTAAGAGCAAACTGATGCGCAAAGCCAATGCTGCTGCTGCGCCTGCTGCAAAGTAAACCGGTTAACGCTTCCTCCTCCATCTCAGCCCTTTCAGTGACGACAGCCTCTGAATATAGGATTTGAGGTGCCGCTCCTTCTTTCGCGGGTAGATATCTTCAATGTGTATCAGTATTCCTGTTTCCTCCACATCTCCAAAGTCGTGATTGATGGCCGTTCCGAACGTACGCATAGTCGGAGAAAGGTTCATGTAGGCATTCACAAGCGGTGGAACATGCTCCCCATATTTGCGGACTGACTGGATCAGGATTTTATAGTTCTCCTCAAAGGTTTTCGCGGAGAATATTTCAGCAATTACAGAATCCGGCGTTTCACACACCACCGATTCGCCCGGGACCATCAGCGTTTCAGTATCCGGGAAATAACGCCGCAGGAAGTACAGTACAATGTCGCGGGCCGTTTTATTGTAGTCGGGGTACATCGTCATCTTTCCGAAAAAATACTTCACATCCGGGTTTTCAATGATCATGGCACCAAGTCCATCCCATAAATTATCAAGCGAGTACATTCCCTTCCTGAAATTGACCAGCGGCTGATAGTTAGGCTGAACAAACGACCTCCCGAGTTCAATGCTCAACGGAAGGTAATCCCTGATGAATTTATTTGAGAATTTAAAAAGCTCGGCAGTTGCACTGTGAACAGTTGCCTGGCTGTCGCCGTGAATGTCGCGTCCGTGGATGAACCTGTATCCGCCGGTAATCTCGCTCTCTATGGGATCCCATACAATAAGCTGGTGGAACGGAACCTCCATGATGTCAAACTCATCAATATCCACACTCTTGCCGGTCCCGCCGCCGGCATCACGGAATGTCAGTTCACGCAACCGGCCAACCTCCTGCATCAGATTAGGAGATTCGTGTGCGGTAAAAACATAAATCTTATTGTGGCCGTTGTTTGTATTTCGCAGAAAGGTGCTGTCAACCAATTCAGATTCCAGCAATTTTTTATCCAGCGGTGCGATAATTGGTTCCATACGACAGGTTAATGCATGAATGATACTACAAAGATATACGATGTATGACGCATCTGTATAAAAATGCTCAGCTTTTTGTATTTTTGTACCATGATGCAACATGAAACCACCGAAGTTCCTGAACACCTGATTGATGTTGAATCATTGTTTGCATCAAAAAACCCGATGCTTCTGAAGCTTATACCCGGGTTTGTTCTGTCATACCTCAAACGCATCATACACCAGGAAGAGATCAATTCCTACATTTACCGGAACCGGGATAAAACGGGGCTCCCTTTTGTAGAGGCCATTCTGAATGAATTTGGCGTAAAGGCAGAAGTTGTTGACAAACGATCCAATCCTTTACCAGGCACCGGAATCGCACCTCAATCGCTCATTCCATCAGATGGAAGGTTCATAGTTGCCTCCAATCACCCGCTTGGCGGACTTGATGGCATGGTGCTGATGCATGCCCTCGGAAAGATCAGGAGCGACATCATTTTCCCGGTGAATGACCTGCTCATGAATGTTCCCGGCTTACGGCCATTGTTCATCCCCATCAACAAACACGGCCGTAACAATGAGAATGCCAGGCTGATCAACGACACTTTTGCATCGCATAAAGTAATTCTCTATTTCCCGGCCGGCCTTGTCTCCCGCAAACAGCGTATCAACGGATCTTTCGTGATCCGCGACCTGGAATGGAAAAGCACGTTCATCAAAAAGGCTAAGAAATATGAACGGGAAATCATCCCGGTATTTGTTGAAGGCCGCAATTCCGAATGGTTCTATAACCTTGCAAGGTGGCGGAAAAAACTGGGCATCGGCGCGAACATTGAGATGCTTTACCTTGTTGATGAAATGGTTAAGCAATTCAACAAAACCATCACCATCGTAGTGGGCGACCCTGTCAGTTATCAAACATTTGACAAATCCAGAACAGATGCCCAATGGGCTGCATGGATGCAAGAGAAAGTCTATTCACTGGGAAAAGGCTGATTGTTAAATAAATTGCCTACATTTGGAATAAATCAAACAACCTGTGAAAATTGATACGATTGAATTTGTCTGCAGCAGTCCTTCCCTTAAATTCTGCCCCAAAGAAGACATCCCTGAATTTGCCTTTATCGGGCGCTCAAATGTAGGTAAATCATCCCTGATAAACATGCTTGCCGCCCGGAAAGGGCTGGCAAAAGTTTCCGGAACGCCAGGAAAGACAAGGCTTTTAAACCATTTTAAAGTCGTTTCCGCCCCCGGCAGGGATCATGTTGGCAATGCAGCCGATCCGGAGGCACCAATACAGCGGTCGCGCAGCGGGCAGCATGCACCGGTTTCATGGTTCCTGGTTGACCTTCCGGGGTACGGTTTTGCAAAACTCTCCAAAACTGAGCGGGAGAAGTTTGAAGGGCTCATCCAGTCATACCTTGCGAACAGGGAAAACCTTGCCCTCACATTTTTACTCATTGATTCGCGGCTGGAACCGCAAAAAATCGATCTTGAATTCATGAACTGGCTGGGCGACAATGAAGTTGGTTTTGTAATCCTCTTTACCAAAACCGACAAACTCTCCAAAACACAACTCAGCAACAACCTTCAGGCATACCAGAAGGCACTGTCGGCCTACTGGTCGGAACTCCCGGTTATTCTGCCTACCTCAGCCGAGACTAAGTTTGGCCGTGAGGAAGTGCTTGGCACAATTGAGGAAGCACTTAGTCATTGTCAATAATCCCCAACTTACGTCCCTGTGCACGCATGATCCTGTGATCAAGACTGGCCTGCATTCGGAAATTCCGGAAATGCTGCTCACTCCCCTCTTTTACAAAAAGGCAAACGCCCTGTGATGCCCTGAACCGGGTATACACATCAACACGGTTCAAAAGGGTTAGTTCAAGGCGGTGTTCCATGCCTGATTCACTCAATACAGGCAGTATCCGCTGAATTGCATTCCACGCACCCGGGTGGTGGTCCAACAGGACCGATAACTCCGGAGTGCCCGGAATATCCTGCCGGCCACACTCATCAACACCATGCACCATGGCAAACATAATGAAAGGACACCGCGAGCGAAGTGCATCCGCGATCAGTCGTAAATCAAAAATCCTGGATTTCATACATCTGTTTATCCATATGACACGACAAACAGGTAAATGGTTGGGTGGGAAATCAAAAAAACTTTAAATTCTTTGCGGGCTATTTCAATTCAATGAGCAGGTGGTGCTTGGGGACGATATCTCCCTGCTTAACCGTTACCTTTTTTACGGTACCATCACGGGATGACAGAAGGTGATTATCCATTTTCATGGCCTGAAGTACCAGCAGGGTATCACCTTTTTTCACCTTTTGCCCCTCTTTTACATAAACCTTCAGGATGGTGCCGGGTATAAATGCAACAACCTTCCTGGAATCAGGGGGTGTATAGGGTGTTCTGTTGGCAAATTTCTTTGTGAGGGTGGTTTTATAGGAAATTTCCTCGTACTTGAAATCAATAAATTCTATATTCTCGTCCATCAGTCCAAATTTAATTCAAAAACACTCACCATTTCACCGATTTACCATTTCACCATTTTACCATTTAAAAAGGTGGAACCCCATGCTTCTTCTTCGGCGTAATCTCCATCTTTCCCTGTGCAAGCCTCAGTGAATGCATCAGGTAATTCCGTGTTTCATTCGGTTCAATAACGGCATCCACATAACCGTAAGCTGCGGCAACATAGGGGTTGGCAAACTTCTGCCGGTACTCTTCAATGAGGCGTTTACGTGTTTCTTCGGGGTTGTCGCTTGCCTTGATCTCACTCCGGAAAATGATGTTGGCAGCACCTTCAGGGCCCATAACGGCAATTTCAGCAGTTGGCCATGCGAAAACAAAGTCGGCACGGAGGTGGTTTGAACACATGGCAATATAACCTCCACCGTAAGCTTTGCGAAGGATAACCGTTATCTTGGGCACACTTGCTTCGCTGTATGCGTACAATACTTTTGCCCCGTGACGGATAACACCGGCATGTTCCTGGTCAACGCCGGGCAGGTAACCCGGTAAATCAACAAGGGTAACGAGCGGAACATTGAAAGCATCACAGTAACGGATAAACCGGGCTGCCTTATCGCTTGAATCGCAATCCAGCACTCCGGCCAGTACCATCGGCTGGTTGGCAACAAGACCAACAGTTTGTCCATCCAGGCGGGCAAAACCGATCACGATGTTTGCAGCCCACATTTCATGAACCTCAAAAAAGTCGCTGTCGTCAGCAATGGCACGGATGACATCACGGACATCATACGGCTGCATCGGGTTGGTCGGGAAGATGGCATCAAGCTTGTATTGCCTTGATTTCGGGGCTTTTTTTGGAAAAACTTCCGCTTTCTTTTCGTTGTTCCAGGGGATATAACTGACAAGCCTTTTGATCTGTTCAAAACAATCGGCTTCACTTTCAGCAAAAAAATGGGCATTGCCGGTAATCTCAGCATGTACGCGGGCACCGCCGAGATCTTCCATGGAGATTTCCTCGCCAAGCACTGTTTTAATTACCTCAGGACCGGTGATGAACATTTTGGAGATCTTATCAACCACGAACACAAAGTCGGTGAGGGCAGGACTGTAAACAGCGCCGCCTGCACAAGGGCCAAGGATGACGGAGATTTGAGGGATTACTCCGGAAGCCTGGGTATTCCTGTAAAATATCTCACCATAACCTGCCAGTGAATTAACCCCTTCCTGTATACGGGCACCACCGCTGTCGTTGATACCAATGAGGGGCACTTTCATCTTCATGGCATGATCCATGATCTTTGTAATTTTCTTTGCGTGCATCAGTCCCAGCGATCCACCGGCTACAGTGAAATCCTGGGCGAAAATGCATACAGGCCAGGCATTTATTGAACCCGTGCCTGTAATTACTCCATCTCCGGGCAAATATTTTTTATCCATGTCGAAATCCTGTCCGGCATGCTTCACAAAAAGATCGTATTCGTGGAAAGAATTAGGGTCAAGCAACGCCAGAATACGCTCCCTGGCTGTCATTTTACCGGAAGCTTTTTGCTTTTCAAGGGCCTGTTCTCCGCCCCCTTTAAAGGCTTCCTGCATGCGCCTTTTTAATTCCGTGGTTTTAGCTCTTAAACTCATTTTCAGAATGTTTTCTTAGAAGGGGTGCAAAGATAAGGCTAATCATATTAAATAACAAAAATAGACTTGACCCAAACTGCCCGATTGTCCGTTTTACGCCTCCGATCCTGCTCCGCAAACCCCTCCCCTGTTGTTTTTTTAATATTATGAGTATCTTTGCTACTCAATCCTGTAATCAACTTGCGGGAATGCAGGCAATGATAGCATTTCTGCTGAATCGCGGGTGGTGAGAAACAACGTGTATGGAAAATCAGTTTCCGGGTGATAAGGCATTAAACCTCCAGCTCCAGAACGATTGCTGGTATGCGGTTTATACCCGTTCCCGGTTTGAAAAACGCCTGATGCAACTGTTGGCCGCCAAAGGAATTGAAGCATTTGTGCCGTTGCGGAAGGTGATGAAGCAATGGAGCGACCGGAAAAGAGTCATTGAAGAACCTGTCATCCGTTCATATTGCTTTGTCAGGGTCGGGGCAAAAGAGTACTTTGAGGTGCTGAATACACCGGGAGCGGTTCGCTACATCTGGTTCTCCGGTAAACCGGCCATCATTCCCGACAGGCAGATACATGTGCTGAAAATCATAACCGGGGCCGACCTGGAGGTGGAATGCCTGCCCGACACATTCCTGCCAGGGTTAAGGGTCAGTGTAAATTCAGGCCCGCTGAAAGGAATTACGGGCGAACTGGTTAAAATTTCAAATAAAAAACGGGTCATCATTAGGATTGATCACCTCGGGCAGGTATTAACGTTGTCAATTTCACCGGCAATGGTGGAAGTAGTGAAGTAGCGAAGTAGCGAAATAGCGAAAATTGGGGGATGGTTTTTGTGACCGAAAGGGCGAAGCCATGCCCCATCCAAGGATTTTCAAGGAATACAAATTAAATTAACCAGGTTTTGCTTGACACTTTAATTACAAATAAGACCAGGCTCAAACTGCTGATACGGTTCTTTATTGATCCGGAAACAAGTTCGTATCTCCGCGGACTGGAGGACGAATTCGGTGAGTCGACCAATGCGATCAGGATTGAGCTGAACCGCTTTGAAGCAGCCGGGTTGCTGGTCAGCTGGGAGGATAAAAACAAAAAAATGTTCGCTGCAAACCGGGAACATCCGCTGTTCGGCGACATCCACAGCATTCTGCGAAAACATACCGGGATTGATACCATTATTCACAAAATCATCGGCAACCTTGGAAACATTGAATCGGCGTACCTGAAAGGCTTCGGGTTAAAAGGTTCATCAAACCCGACACTTGACCTGATCATTTTCGGGGAATCCAGCGACCGCGAATACCTGTTATCACTGGCAAATAAGGCCTCCACACTACTTAAACAGGAAATTATCTGCATCATTTATCCCACATTGGAGGAAAAGGCATTTACAAAAAACAATTGCGAAGCTTTATTGATATGGAAAAAACAAACAATACGATGACTACGCCAAAAACAGCGCTCATCACAGGCATTACAGGGCAGGACGGTGCCTACCTGGCAGAATTCCTGTTAAAGAAAGGATACATTGTACATGGATTGAAACGACGTTCATCCCTCTTCAACACCGAAAGGATCGACCATCTTTACCAGGATCCGCATACGCAAAACCAGAACTTTTTTCTCCATTATGGCGACCTGACTGATTCAATGAATGTTACAAGGGTCATCCAGGAAACGCAACCCGACGAAATTTACAACCTGGCCGCCATGAGTCATGTTATGGTAAGCTTTGACACCCCTGAGTATACAGCGAATGCAGACGGTACAGGTACTTTAAGAATCCTTGAAGCAATCAGGCTGCTCGGGCTGACCGAAAAAACACGCATCTACCAGGCTTCAACTTCCGAGTTGTTCGGGAAGGTTCAGGAAATCCCGCAAACGGAGAAAACGCCTTTCTACCCGAGAAGTCCTTACGGGGTGGCCAAACTGTATGCATACTGGATCACGGTAAACTACCGCGAAGCATACAACATCTTTGCCTGCAACGGAATTCTTTTCAACCATGAATCGCCTGTGCGGGGTGAAACCTTTGTTACCAGGAAAATTACCCGTGCAGTGGCACGGATCGCACTTGGCCTGCAGGACAAGCTGTTTATGGGAAACCTGTCGTCGCAGCGCGACTGGGGACATGCCAAGGATTTCGTGAGGGCCATGTGGCTGATATTGCAGCACGACACCCCCGACGATTATGTCATTGCAACCGGAATCACCACACCGGTGAGGGAATTCATCAGAAAGGCTTTCCTTGAACTTGGGATCACCATTGAATTTACAGGGGAGGGAAGCAATGAAAAAGGCATCGTTGCTGCATGTTCAGATGACAGGTTCAAACACCTTGAAGGGAAAGAGGTCGTATGTATTGATCCCAGGTATTTCAGACCTACAGAGGTGGACTTGCTGGTGGGTGATGCAACAAAAGCAAGGACTGTGCTGAACTGGGTTCCGCGGTATGACCTCGACACCCTGATCAGGGAGATGGTTGCCGCAGATTTCAGGCTGATGCAGAAGGAGAAATTCCTCAGGGAAAACGGGTTCAACACGCCTAACTATTTTGAATAATGGATAAACACTCAAAAATATACATCGCCGGCCATACAGGCATGGTTGGATCAGCCATCACCCGCAAGCTTCGACAGGAAGGCTACACAAAGGTTACCGGACGCACCCTTTCAGAACTGGACCTGACCAGTCAGCAGGCAGTCGCTGATTATTTCAAGGCCGAAAAGCCGGAATATGTTGTCCTTGCTGCCGCAAAAGTCGGCGGGATCATGGCCAATAACGTATACCGTGCCCAATTCATCTATGAAAACCTGATGATGGAGGCCAACATCATTCACCAGGCTTACATCCATGGTGTCAAAAAGTTGTTGTTCCTCGGAAGTTCATGCATCTATCCTAAAAACGCCCCGCAACCGCTCAGGGAAGAATACCTGCTCACAGGCGAACTTGAGCAGACCAACGAACCTTATGCCATCGCCAAGATCGCCGGCATCAAGATGTGTGAAAGCTATTACCGCCAGTACGGATGCAACTTCATCTCGGTGATGCCGACCAACCTTTATGGCCCCAACGACAATTACAACCTGGAAACCTCGCATGTTCTCCCGGCCATCATCCGGAAGATGCACCTGGCGCACTGCCTGGAAACAGGCAACTGGCAGGGAATCCGCAACGACCTTGACAAACGTCCGATTGAAACCGTCAACGGAAAAACCCCTGAAAACGACATCCTGACAATCCTCAACAAATACGGAATCACCATAGATTCCTCCATCACCCGTCACCCGTCACCCGTCACCCGTCACGCGTCACCCGTCACCCGTCACCCGTCACCCGTCACGCGTCACCCGTCACCTGTCACGCGTCACGTGTCACCAGTCACGCGTGAAACGTCACCCGTCACCCTCACCCTCTGGGGCACAGGCCAGGTCTACCGCGAATTCATGCACGTTGACGACATGGCCGCCGCCTGCATCGCGGTTCTTGAAAAAGTCAACATGTCCGACCTTGTCACCAGTCACGTGTCACCTGTCACCTCGTTCATCAACATCGGCACCGGTGAAGACCAAACGATTGCAGAGATCGCATCGCTGATTAAATCCATTGTCGGTTTCGACGGGGGATTATGCTGGGATGACACCAAACCCGACGGTACGTATAAAAAACTGCTGGATGTGAGTAAACTGCGTGCCTTATGCGGCCCTGACCCGTTAACACTTGAGCAGGGCATCCGGTCGGTTTATCTAAACTATACGGGTGACATCAACAGTTTCTGACGAGTGAAATGATTGCTGTCAAACACACCAAAAGAAAAGTTCAACATTGAACATTGCGAAGCAGTTAAGCAAAACACTACACCTGGTTTATCACTCCGGCTCGGCAGTTTCAATACTGAACCGGACGATCACCCTTGCGATCGGGCTGATCTCTGTGCCCATTTCGCTTGGCTACCTTACCAAAAATGAATACGGGTTCTGGATGCTGGCCATGTCGGTAGTGACGATTGTGAATTTACTGGATTCAGGTTTTTCACCCACCCTGAGGAACAAAATCACGGAATCAATTGCGTCAGGAGAGACAGCAAAGTATAAAAAGTACATCCGGATCAACTTCACCATCAGTTTATATATTTCCATATTTGCCATTTTACTGTTAATCCCGCTTTCTTTCCTTGACTGGAACCATATCCTGAACATCCAGGAACAAATCCCGGGAAGGACAGTAAACCTGGTGCTCGGAATTTGCTACCTTACACCTGTTATAAACATACTTTTTTCAGTCGCTTCCAATATTTACATTGCCAGGCGCAATTTCAAAGAGTATTACCTTGCCGGCAGTATCTGCTCTATCATCGGGTTTGTATTGTTTATCATAACGATCACTTTAAAATTGGGCCTGCCGGCAATTGTCCTGGCATACTCATCGGGTCCTGTCCTGGCAAAAATATACCTGTTTCTGAAACTTGATTCAGACAGTCGGCCGCTATTCAAAAATGAAAACCGGGTTGAGAATTCTGACATCATAAAAATCCTGCCCACCACACTGACTTTCCTTTTGCTGACCATCCTTGATATTTCTCTGAGCACCATGCCGAATGTGTTCATTGCAAAGTACTTTTCAATGGAGAACATCACCGATTTTTCAATCACATTCAGGCTGGTCAGCATACCGCTCTCCTTTTTTGTAGCCATCTACCCGGTGTTCTGGCCCCAGTTTACTGAATACTGGATCAAGGGTGAAAAGGGAAAAATAGTGGAGGTGCTGAAACGGATGATGACCCTGTGCAGCCTGATCATTATTGCATATTCCATCCTGTTGCTTCCCTTTGCGGATAAACTGGTACTGATATGGACCAAGGGAAAGGTCATCCTCTCCTACCCCCTGATAACCACACTGCTGGTCTATCTTTTCCTGCAGGTGAATGTTTACTGGCTGAGTACGTTCCTGAACAGCATCAGTCGTGTGAGATTCCAGGTTTATATCCTCACTGTTGTACTGGTATCCCAGGTGGGAATCGCGCTCCTGTTAAAAAACATGCTTGGTATTTATTCGCTCACCATATCCATGTGTATCACGCTGCTCTTCTTTGGATTGCTGCCTTATGCACTCATTGTCAGAAACATTATTGCTGCTCCCAAATGAATAAATCAGTAGCGATCGCAACATTTACGTTCATTCCTGATTACAACGGTGTTGCTCTTGCAACGTATAATCTTTTTGAGAGTTTGTATGAGGACCATAACGACATTACCATCATCACCTCAAAACGCGGGCGGCCCGAAAAAACGGACAAATATAAAATTGTGGAGTTTGACATCGCCGGCAGCGGAGTGGCTGGTAATCCCTTTACCGGAGAAACTGCGAATTATGTCAGGTACCTTGAAGAATCAGCATTTGACATTATTTACTTTATTTGCTGGCACTCATGGCCAGCCGACCTGGCATTACCCGTCCTGGACAAACTGAAATGCTGCAAAGTCCTTGTCAGCCATGGGGTTTCAAACCATTCGCTGAACATCCTGAATCCACGGTCCTTATACAACTGGTTAAAATGGCAACCCTATTTCAACCGGATGGATAAAGCAATGCAGTTGTTTGACCATGTTGTGTTCCTTTCAGACAGGATAGACAACGACAGGATGTATGACAGAAAACTGGCATACAAAACAGGATTGAAGTGCTGTTCAGTCATCCCGAACAGCACGTCGTTTGAGACACTCATTAACCGCGACGTTGTAGCGACTCATTTTGCCCGTCTGAGAAAAGAGATCATAGAAAACAACAGTTTTATTGTTCTCAACGTTTCCAACTTTGAGCCCATAAAAAACCAGCAGCTGACCCTCGCGTGCTTTATGGAGGCTGGCATTGATAACTCGGTTATGATTTTCATCGGGTCGGGGTTCAACAGAACCTCCGACAACCTGATGAAAAACTATGAAAAGATGAAGGGCACCAATAAATATCCCGGCCGTGTAATCTTCCTTGAAGCCCTTTCCAGGGAGGAGATTTTTGCGTGGTACCTCGTTTCGGATTTATTTCTGCTTACCTCCAGGTCGGAAGTTCAGCCACTGGTATTACTTGATGCATTGTATACGAATCTCAGCTATATCGCTACTGATACGGGATGTATCAGGGAAATGAAAGGCGGGGTGGCACTGTCCGATAAAAATGCGATTGTTGAACAAATAAAATCAGCAGGTAAACAAAAAACCGTTACAGGTAACCACACTTCAACTGCAGAAAAACTGCAGCAACTTAACCCGCTGGCCGGCAAGGCACTTTTTGCCCGGCGCCATGTTGCCTTATTAAGAGAATTATTTCATGAAAACTAAAGTAGGCTTCTTCCTGATTCTGCTTGCGCTCTATTCCTTCCTGTTGTATTTCAGGCCATTTTTTGAAAAATGGGTGTATGCAGAATACCTGGGAACAATCATGGGATTGATATTGGTGGTTTCATTCGTTTTGACTGATTCAACTTTTAACTTTTTTAAGAACTTATTTTTAACCACAGGAGTCATTATCGCAACATTCAGTATCCCCCTGTTGTTAACGCCGGATATTACCATGAGCAATTCGTTTTTCCAGGGGGTTTATAAACTGCTGGTTGCCTTTTCGCTATACTTTATCGTCAAATGGATCTTTGAATATGGTGGGAACCAGGCAGTGATCTTTGTTAAATTCCTCATTGTCATTGCGGCCATCAATACGTTTTTAGGATTCCTCCTGTTCTATTACGGTATTAACTTCCAAACCTCCAGTAATGTGATCGGACTGGATGAAGCATCAGGTCGAATTGCTGGCATGCGTGGGGAAAACTATACCGGATACTGGTCGGCCCCGTTATTCTCCGGTATATTGTACCAGGCTTTCCGGAAAAACATTCAGATACAATACCGCATCTTTTTCATGACAGTGGCCCTTGTCGGGATCATATCAATCATCCTGGGGCTTTCACGCACAGGTATTATCTCTATCATCCTGATTTTTCTCTTTACCCAATACAACAGTTTTCACAGGTCAACCAACAAGTTGTCACGGTTTATCCTGCTGGCGGTTTTCACAATCACCACCGCCATCATTGCTGATATGTTTATTGATAAGCTGATCAGCAGTGTACTTGACCAGAACATCATCAACGAACAAACTTTGCGGCTTCACAGCGACAACAGGTCCTACATATGGGTATCTTGGTTAACAACAGCACTTGATAACCCTGCAGGGATTGGCCCCGGAGCCATTCTTGAAAAACTCAACTCCCATTACGGTGTGGTTCCGCATAACTCCTTTTTGGACATCTTTGTGGAGTATGGGTTTATGGGTTTGGTGATCATGATTATTATATTGACCCATGTTTTCAGGAATTTCAATCTAAAATCAAATGATTTCACCCTGGTTACTTTAATGGGTGCCTTCCTGGGAATGCTGACAAGCCTCTTTTTCCTTAGCAACCCCTTCCTGCCGTTGCATTTTATTATTGCCGGTGGCATCGTGGGCCGAAACAGATGGCTGATCCAAAACGGGGAACATGAATAAGAAACTGATAGTCGTCATCAAAGGAGGCCTGGGAAATCAGCTGTTCTGTTATTCATTGGGCAGGAATATCGCTTTGAAATACAATTACGACCTCATTCTTGATCTGGATTCAGGCTTCCGGTATGATAAAATATATCAAAGAAAAAACTGCCTGCACCATTTCTGCATAGAAGCATTGCGGGCAAAGCCTTCCGAGAGGATGGAACCCTTGGGAAAATACAGAAGGAAAATCGCCGGGATCCTGACAGACCTAAGGTTAAATATCCACGGGGCGTTCATCAGGGAAAAAGAGCTTGCCTTTTCTCCCTTGTTTCTCAGGGATCCGAAGTCGGATCCCGTATATTTTGACGGTTACTGGCAAAGCGAAAAATATTTCATTGAAAATGAAGAGATTATCAGGAATGACCTGAAGTTTTCAGGGCTAAAACCCTCAGCGGCCAACCTTGATATGCTGTTGAAAATTCAAAATTGCAATGCAGTAATGATCCATATCCGGTGGTTCATTGAGCCGGGTACAAAAAGTGCTTTAAACGAGGCTTTGTCGTCTTATTACAAGTCGGCTGTCAGCTATATGTCAGCCCATGTGGAATTGCCACACTATTTTGTTTTTTCAGACCGGCCGGATCAGGTGAAAACATACCTTTCTGATTTGCCGGCCGACGCCTTTACGATAGTAGACATCAATTCAACCGGAACTGCCATTTATGATTTGTGGCTTCAGACCCATTTCCGCTATTTTATTATCGCCAACAGCACCTTTAGCTGGTGGGGTGCATGGCTGTCAACAAGGAAGGATAAAATTGTCATAGCGCCAGCACTAAAAAATGATGGTATCAGTGCCTGGGGATTTGAAGGCCTCATACCTGAACACTGGATACAACTTTGAATAATGTCTGACAACGCATTGATTTCGGTCATCATGCCTGTTTATAATGCTGAGAAATTCCTCAGGAAGGCCATTGACAGCATATTATATCAGAGTTTCGGGAATTTTGAGTTTATCATCGTTAACGACGGGTCAACCGATGGCTCTGAATCTATCGTCAAGGCGTATGACGATCCAAGGATCAGGTATGTTTCGCAGCAAAATACCGGGATCGGAGGCGCACTGAGGCGTGGATGCGAACTGGCCCTTGGTGTCTATATTGCCCGCATGGACGCCGATGACATCTGTTTTCCTGGCCGGCTTGCGATTCAAAAAAAATATCTTGACTGCCATCCCTCTGTCGTACTCGTGAGCAGTGCTGTTGAGTATATCAATGACAAAGGAGATAAGATTGGCAGAAGTTTTCCCTACACTTCGGATTTTGCGATCCGAAATAAACTCAAACGAATAAACCCTGTTTGCCATCCGGGTGTAATGATGCGGACAGCTAACTATAGGAGATCCATAGGCTACCGGGATATTCAACCTTTTGAAGATCACCTGTTGTGGCTTTCTATGGCAAAACAGGGTAGAATGCACAACTTCAGTTTCCCGCTGCTCTGCTACAGGATATTGAACCGATCGGCATCACGCACGATTACAGCCGATCAATCAAAGGTGCTTTTTGAATTTTTGGCCCGGCGTTTAGTAAAGGGATGCCTGGATGATGATGCGATAAAATCATATAATGAGCTGTACATGGAGGAGAAAAAAATCGCCCTTACAATGCCGGCAAATTCGGGAAACGCCCTGGATTCCAAGGACATAAAATCCATTACATCACAAAATCAACTGACGACATACAACACCATGAAAACCATGAAATTACCTGAACCCCTTGTTGAATGGCTTATTTGCAACTTCAAAAATACATGCTTAAGTTTGATCTGATGCTTTCTTTACATCTTACATCAACAGGATACTTTTATTTCATCAACGCCGTAGAAATATAGCCGGATGAAAGTAGTTATTGATGCAACCAACATCGGCGGAGGCGGGGGAATCACGCATCTGAAGGAAATCCTGGATGCATGTGAATATTCCTTCCCGGTTGTTGTCATTGCCCAGCAAAAAATACTCACGCAACTCAATGACCACAAAGACCTGACAAAAGTCGGCCATGCATTGCTTGAGAAAACACTTTTGCACCGGGTCTTTTTTCAACTGTTTGTTATTGACCGCTTTATTCCTGAAGATTCAATCGTTTTTGCTGTAACCGGTGACTATCTCGGGAGGCACCATCCTGTGGTGAGCATGTCGCAAAACATGCTGCTGTATGAAACAGAATTCTGGAAGGAGATCAGGCAACCGAAAGAGGTTCTCCGCTTCTGGTTAAACAACCGCAAGCAAAGGCGTTCCTTTAAAAATTCCACCGGGGTCATTTTCATTTCGGAATATGCACAAAACTACATTTCACGGGTGGTTAATCTGGCAGGGAAACGAATTACCATAATACACCACGGGATATCCAGCCGTTTTATTCGGGATGTTAAACCACAGAAACCTTTGTCAACGTTCAGTTTTGACAATCCGTTCAGGTTCATTTACGTATCAACGGTTCATGTATACAAAAACCAATGGAATGTAGTTGAAGCTGTGGGGGCCCTGAGGCAGAAGGGTTATCCGGTTGATTTGACACTGGTTGGGGGTGTTATTTTTGAACCGTCAGGTGAAAAGCTTGAGATGACCATAGGCAGGGTCGACCCTGCCGGAGCGTTTATTCACAACTGCGGAAATGTTGCATATGAAGAAATAGATGAATTATATGCTTCCTGCGACGGGATCATTTTTGCTTCATCGTGTGAGAATATGCCGAACATCCTCATTGAATCAATGGCATCCGGTACTCCTGTTGCCTGCAGCAACAAGCAACCCATGCCCGAATTCTTGAAAGAGTATGGCATTTATTTTGATGCGCACCAGGTTGATTCAATCGTTGCAGCGTTGACAGATCTGCTTGACTCCCCGTCAAAGAGAGAACAATTGGCCCTAAAGGCAAGGGAAGAGGCCATGAAATTCTCTTGGGAAAAATGCAGCAAAACAACATTTGACTTTCTGGCTGAATGCCATACACTTTACTTTAACAGGTAATGGCCTGGCAATATGGACAAAACGACCATTTTAACGGATTAAAGAAACCATTATGAAAAAACTAAAGGTACTGACGGTTGTAGGCACCCGGCCGGAGATTATCAGGCTGTCGGAGGTAATCAAGAAACTTGACACGACTCCTGGTATCAGTCATATTCTGATCCATACAGGCCAGAACTATGATTACGAACTAAACGAAGTGTTCTTTAACGACCTCGGACTGCGGAAACCGGATCATTTCCTGAAAGCAGCAGGGAGAAATGCCAGTGAAACGATCGGCCAGATCATCATCAACCTGGATGCGCTGCTTGAAAAAGAAAATCCTGACGCCTGCCTTGTTCTGGGAGATACAAATAGTTGCCTGGGGGCAATACCGGCAAAAAAAAGGCACATTCCGATTTTTCATATGGAGGCGGGAAACCGTTGTTTTGACCAGCGTGTGCCTGAAGAAACGAACCGAAGAATGGTGGATCACATTTCTGACATAAACATGACATACAGCGACATTGCCCGTGAATACCTTTTACGTGAGGGATTGCCTGCCGACAGGATCATTAAAACCGGCAGCCCGATGCTTGAGGTACTCACCGCCAACATGACTCAGATCAACAGTTCTGATGTTTTAAAACGGTTATCTCTTGAGGCTGAGAAGTACTTCGTTGTTTCTGCCCACCGTGAGGAGAATATCAACTCTGGCAATTTTATGCAACTTGTTGTAACACTGAACTACCTTGCCAAAACATACAGGTTACCGGTCATTGTTTCAACCCATCCCCGTACGCGAAACAAGATAGAGGAAACAGGAACCCAATTTCATTCACTGGTGCAGCTGATGAAACCGCTGGGATTTCATGACTACAACCATCTTCAAAAAAATGCCCTTGTGGTGCTTTCCGACAGTGGAACTATTTCGGAGGAATCATCCATCATGAACTTCCCGGCCCTGAATATCCGTGAAGCACATGAGCGGCCCGAAGCCATGGAGGAAGCAACTGTTATGATGACCGGGTTAAACCCGGAAAGGATTGTACAGGCCCTGTCGGTGCTGGAGCATCAAAAACGTGGTGAAACCCGGACGTTGCGGCTTGTTGATGATTACAGCATGCCCAACGTCGCTGAAAAGGTTGTGCGGATCATCATAAGTTATACGGATTATGTCAACAGGGTAGTCTGGTTAAAATGATGGACCCCAAAGAAAAAAAGCTCCTTGTTATCACCGAGGTATTCGCACCCGAAGAGTTTTTAATCAACGACCTCGTATTCTCGTGGCAGCAGAAGGGATATTCCGTTTCAGTCCTCACGAGAAATCCGTCCTATCCGGGGGGTAAAATTTTCCCGGGTTACCGCAACAGGCTTTTCCATCATGAGGTGATCAACGGGGTATCTGTATACCGCGTTCAGTTTATCCCCGGTTACAAGAACAGCAGGGTCATTAAAGTCATGAATTACCTGTGGAACATGAAACTCGCCATGCTGTGGGCCATGCTGAACGGGAGGAAATTCGACTCCGTATTTATTTACCAGACCGGCCCGCTTACATTTTCCTCGGCCGGGGCCCTGATGAAAAAAATGTTCGGGACTAAAACAACCATCTGGATCCAGGATGTATGGCCTGAAACGGTGTTTGCATATGGCCTCGCCAACAAAGGCATTTCACGGGTCATCCTGGAGAAATTTGTAAAATGGGTCTATGCGGGCTGCGACAACATCACCGTATCATGCCCGGGATTCGCGACGCTGATCAGCAAATATAACAGGCTGAAGGAGATAACATTCATACCGCAATGGTCAATGACAGGTAAACTGGCAGCCGGTGAAATGAACGGTAAGACGGTTAACTATCCCGGGAAATTCAATTTTGTTTTTGCAGGGAATATTGGAAAAGTTCAGAACCTCGAAAACACTGTAAAAGGTTTTGACCTTTTCATGAAAAAAACCGCCAGCCGGGATACCTGGCTTAACCTGATCGGCGACGGGTCGCACCTTGATTACCTGAAGGAGCTTGTTCAGGAAAATCACATGGAGAACATCAGATTCCGGGGCAGGATGGCATCATCTGAGATGCCCCTCTTTTATGACAAGGCCGATGTTCTTGTTATCTCACTTGAGAACTCACCCGTATTCAACCTGACCATTCCCGCAAAATTCCAATCCTACCTGAATGCCGGAAAACCCATGTTCGGTATTATCAGCGGAGAAGTGGCTGAATTGATCTCAACGCATAACCTTGGCTGGGTTGCCGATCCCGACAACCCGGAGGATATCGCCATGAAATTCGGGGAAATTGCCGGATGCTCCAATGAATCGCTGTCGGAGAAAACAAAAAATGCAGACAACTTAACAGCAGGACTTTTCGACCGTTCGACCATTATAAATAAAATCACTGACCTGGTATTCAGTTAAATCAACGAATACCCTGAAACTCAAAAACTGTGTCGGACAGGCAAAAAGGATTCGGAAAAATAATGGCTGACTTTTTAAAGTGGATGAACAACCTGTTCCGCGATAAAACCGCGAGGTACTTCAGGGACCTGGTTATTTTCATCTTACTTTATAAGGCGGGTGAATACATCTTTAACTTTCTTGAAGGATATGACCTGTTCGTCCGTTTTTTTTCACACATTTACTATGGATTGTCGTACCTGATCACATTTATCTCCGTTAAATTATACGCACTCGTGTATGTGAGTATTTCTTCGGATTCGGATTTTGTCATAACGATCAATGATACAAAGGCCATTCAAATGATGCATGGCTGTACCGGCTTGATGCAGTTGTTCCAGGTCGTGTTCATTCTGCTTCTTTTTCCGATGAATCCCAGGTTAAAGCTGGCCTGGATGCCGGTATCAGTGTCAGTTATCATTGTTGCTTCAATCATTCATTATCTAATCCTCATTCCTGTCGCATATTCCAGCCCGGGCAATTTCACCGTTTATCACAACATCATATCCCGGGTTGTGTTTTATATCATTTTCTTTCTGAACTTCGTATGGTGGAATAATGCCGCGGTCAGGATGAAAGGGAAAAACCACCAAAACAACTAAATACCATATCTGCATATGAGATATTTCATTTTCACCGACGACATGCGAGTCGCACTTGGCTTCTCTCTTGCACTCTTCATCAGTCTGGTCCTGATCCCTTCCATCATCGACATTGCCCGGGCCAAATCGCTGGTGGATGCACCAAACAGCAGAACATCCCACGTCACCACAACCCCTACACTTGGCGGAATCGCTATCTTTATCGGGAGTGTGATCGCCTTCCTGATGTCGGTTAACGTCACCGCCATCCCCTCCTTTCAATACATCATCGCCAGTCTGCTTGTCATCTTTTTTATCGGGTTCAAAGATGACATTATCGGGATCTCTCCTTACAAAAAATTGCTTGGACAGGTATTTGCTGCACTTATTGTCATTGAATTCGGGGGGATTATCCTGACCAACCTGCATGGATTATTCTACATCTACCCCATCACCTATAATTTCGGACTGATCCTGTCACTGATCACCATTATCGGGGTGACCAACTGTTTCAACCTGATGGACGGCATTGACGGGCTGTCGGCGAGCCTCTCCATCCTTGCATGTGCTGCCTTCGGCACCTGGTTCTATCTTACGGGCCACTTTGAGTGGGCGATTCTCTGCGCCGGTATAATCGGGGCGACCATGGCATTTCTGTACTTCAACCTCTTCAGCAGGAATAATAAGATCTTTATGGGTGATACCGGCTCATTGTTCCTCGGATTTATCATTTCCGTCATTGCGATCAAGTTTAATGAATCAAGTGTCAGTGTAACGGGTTTATATGCGGTTCAGGCCGCTCCGGCCGTGTCGGTCGGCTTCCTGATCGTACCGATCTTTGACACACTGAGGGTTTTTGTGACCCGTATGGTAAAAAACAAACCGCCCTTCAGTCCCGACAGGACACACATTCATCACTACCTGCTTGACCTCGGCTTTTCACATGGCAAAGCAACGCTGATCCTGACGGTGACCAGCCTTCTGTTCATCATCACTTCCCTGGTTCTGAAAGATCTTACAGTATTCTGGCTGATGGTCGTGCTCACCAGCGCGGCATCGGTGCTTTCGTTCATTCCCATTTACATGGCAACCACAAAAACCAGGGAACGGAAAAAACCGTCAGAATCCCAGGTTGATCCCGGTCATTAACGTATTGGTATTACCGTTCATTGCGGCGGGCTGATAACGTACATCCCCTTCACGGTTGGAATTCAAATAACGGACAAAGAAATACCCGTTGTTTGCGAACTCATACCTGGCAGAAAACTCAAAAGAGTGATTTTGCCAGGTAATGTTTTTTAAGAATGGCACCTCATCAGGATTATAACCGGCATTTAAGCGGTAGGGCACATCATCACCGTGCTGCGCAACGGTAAAGGAAGCATTGAACAACACGCCCCGGAACGGGTGATAGGACAGAGATACAAACACCTCCTGCGAATTTTCCCGCAGGTAGTGCCCGAGGGTGTAATCATTTGATGTAAAAGTGGTGGTAGTGAGGTAATGGTCATAGGTCATTGGCTGGGTGCGGGTGTATTCAGCAATCAGCCCGACATTCTGAAACGGGAAATCGCTCAGGCTGAATCCTGCCTTTAAACTCGTGAAATTATGCTTGTCTTTGTCCATCACACGCGACATCTTCCACTCATCGATATAGAGGGAGACGAAGATGTGCAAATGCCTGATCTGCCTGCTTGAAAAATTGAAAAACAGCTGGGAGTTTGACCCTGCGTAATCAACATAATTATTCTTGTTCGCATCTGCGGAATTGTAAAAAAGGAACGGGATGAGGTAGATCGGGTTTATGTTGATATCGCTGTATATGATAGAGTTGCCGAACGAAAGATTCAGTCCGCGCCAGGGGATGAACGTAAACATATTTGCCGCTATGAACTTGTTCCGGTAAACTTCACGGTATATGCCGTCGGAATAATAAGATCGGCTGCTGTCAATCACATTTGAGTTCAACCAGCCGTGCATGTAGTTGAAATCAAACCATTTAGCAGGATTCAAATGCAACTGGATGTAAGGAAATGCAGGTGCCTTCCCCGATAATATGTTCGCACCGTGATAGTTGTCACCCCATGCCACCCGGTCATTCATGATGCCCAGCGACCCCCACTGCACAGAAGCTACAATTCCCCCGCGCATCTCACTGAAATAGACCGAACTGTCGTTCTTTGCCTTGTAAACTGCCCCCTCCCCGGTGGTAAAATACAGGGGCTTCACCATGGGCGTACTTTCATTGTTGTCGCGGATGTTGGCATAAAACCCGAAGTTCTTCCCGATATATCCGAACATGCTTCCGCCCCACCAGCGGTGATATTCCGATCCGTTTTCATTCGTCATCCACTGAACCCCGAGGATCGGCCTGAGGGAGAATGTGAAAAGTGAGTCCTTGTAGTGAAAGCCAACCGGGTTGAGGGCCAGCACCATATCTGGTTGTTTCCCTGTGACGAAGGCAAGTTTGTTGGAGTAGGATTCTGAAAGGCGTGACGTGTGACGCGTGACGCGTGACGACGATTCCAGTTGGAAGTCCTGGAGGTAAAAGTAAAGTTCTTTTCGCTGGCGGTTGTTCAGACGGTGAGATTGCCTGCCCGCAACGGTATCGCCACTCTCATCTGCCGTGCGGGCATCGGCTAACTTCCCGGCAATATAACTCCTTGAATACGGTTTTACATTCGAATTGAGGGTGATCATCTTCAGGGCAGCCAATTCATCAAGGAATTCATAGATGCCGGTATTGTTGATATCTTCATAAACCACCTGCGAAAAAACCGGTAAGCATGCTGCAACAAATGCCAGGATGGCAAGTAGTTTTCTCATAAGGGTGTTAATTTGTCAGATGGTATAAAGACCCGGTTTATAGAGGGCCAGGTTTTCAGGCTGTGAGAACCACCTGATGGTCTCAGTCAATCCTGCATCAAGATCATACCGGGGTTGCCAGTCAAGCAACTCCCCTGCCTTGCGGTTGTCGGCCCACAGACGCTCCACTTCGCTCTTCTCAGGGCGGAGCCGTTCGTCGCTCGACTCAATCCTGATCTCCTTATTCATCAACAGGGCAATCTTTCGCGCCAGGTCGCCAACAGAGATTTCAAAATTACTTCCGAGATTGACCACCTCGCCGATGGCCAGGTCACTTTCGGCAGCCCGGATAAAGCCATAGGCTGTATCTTTCACAAAATTCAGGTCACGGGTAGGCCGCACGGAGCCAAGCGTTACAATCCCGTCGCCGCTCAGCAACTGGGTGATGATGGTGGGAATTATCGCCCGGGCCGATTGCCTGGGTCCATAGGTGTTGAACGGACGTACAACAACCACAGGAGTTTGAAACGACCTGAAAAATGTAAGTGCCAGGAAATCTGCAGAAGCTTTGGTGGCGGCATAAGGCGACTGCGGATTGACGGGGTGTTCCTCGGTGATCGGAACAAACTGTGCAGTGCCGTAAATCTCAGAGGTAGAAGTATGAACAATCCGCTTTACACCCAGCTGCCGCGCTGCCTGGAGGATATTCAGGGTTCCTTTGACATTGGTATCCACATAGGTGTCGGGAGAATGGTACGAATAGGGTATCCCGATCAGTGCGGCGAGATGAAACACGACTTCACAGTCTTTCATGGCCTCGCGAACACCGTTCGGATCGCGGATATCACCGGAAAATATCTCAATCTTTTGCCTTACCGGTTCCGGAAGAAAATCAACCCACCCCCAGCGGTTGAATGAATTATAATGGACAAGTACCCTCACGTTGCAGCCTTTCGCAATCAGTTCCTCTGTAAGGTGGCTGCCGATAAACCCTGCCCCGCCGGTAATTAATACTTTCCTGTTTGCAATGTCCATATTTCCGTATTATCCGACAAAAATAGGTATTTCCCTGTTTATACTGAAACCCCTGAATTAAATTTGCGGCGTATCTGATTCTGCTATAATTTTACAACCTCGTTCAACATGTTAAGGAATACTAAATTTTGCAGTGATGGAACCGGAAATGTGGTCAGAAGAGGAAGCGCTTCAGAATTATGAAAACCTCAAATCTATTGTTGATGAAGGCATATCGGCTGCTAGCAACTCAGAAAACCTGCACGATGCCAAAGGGATTCTCATTGAGGTCCAGACGCACTTCAAAGGACTGAAGCTTAAGCGGGAAGACCGCGAGTCACTTTACAGCCGTCTCCAGGAAGCGTTTTCCCTCATCAACAGGAAAATTGATGATGAACGACTCGGTTTTGAGCTGGAGGCTTTGTCAAACTATGAAGAACTGAAACCCGTTATTGAAGAGGCTTCACGCCAGGCTGAAAATAATGAGGATTCAAGGGCTGTCTGGTCAGCACTCCTTGAGATCCAGGCACGACTTAAAGAATCCAGGTTGCTGCGTGAACACCGGGATGAACTTTACAAGCTTCTGCAGCATGCTTTTGAAATGATCAAACTGAGACGGGATGAAGAACGGCGGATTTTTGACCAGGATGCGCATCAGAATTATACCCGGCTGAAAGCACTTGTTGACAAAGGCCTGGCACAGGCTGAAGAAACGCATGAGTACAAAGAGACCCGCGAATTTCTGAAAAAGATACAGTCTGAATTCAGGGGGCTGAAAATGGTCCATGAACAGCGCGAGGAACTTTATTCCCGCCTTCAGACTGCATTTGACATCCTGGGCAGGCGCCTTGATGATTTCTTCAGAAACAAGAAAAAGAACTGGGAAGTCAAAATGCAGTTTACGGTTTCAAGGCTGTCTGCAGACGTTTATGAACTGCAGACTTCCCTGGAAAAAGATGAATTCTACCTCAAAGAGCTGGAAGATCAGCTGGAAATCGTAACCTCCGCAGGCAAGGAAAAGGATGCCCTTGCCGGACTGCAGGCCAGGATATCCTCAACACGGCTCACCATTGACCAAAAACGCCGGCAGATCAGCGACCTTGAAACGGATAAAGACGAATTACAAACACGGCTGAATAACCCCGAAGAATAAAGACTGAAACCTCTATTGCTGCATGACAGAACCAACTGAAACCACACCCGGCCGCCGCTCGCGGTCGCACAGTATATCAAGCCGGCGTAACAACAACCTCTATTTCCTTCAGCCGGTGCTTTACTTTACCGGCATGATCCTCCTGCTCATCATTGTTAATTTTATGCATGCCGGCATGTTATCCCCGTCAGTCGGGGCCTTCGGGATCACACTGCTCGCTGTTTCCAAAGCAAGGAAATTCAAACCTGGCATGGTTGTTTCTGTGGCCAGTATATTCCTGATGTCCATGATTTTCATCTGGCAATTTACCGACCGCTATTTTACGGCTGCTTTATCCGGTGAAACAGTCACAAACCCCTATATTTTCCGGGAGGGGTTTTCCGACAGCTTTGTCGTTTTATTTCTGTTGTGGATTTACCAGCGCCTGCTTCGTTCCATTCACCTGCATGGAAGTAACAAGTGGTCAGGAAAAAAATCCTTTGTGGTCATTCTGCGCATGTTATATTTCTTCATGCTGTTTCTGTTTGTTTTCTGGCTGGCTGATTACTGCCTCCTGAAAACAATCCCTTTTACCCATATGACTGTTTCAGATGCAGCGATCGTTGCAGGAGCCATTGCCCTGCTGGTTTCCGGTATCCCCGTGGTTATTTCCTTCTCCGGAAACTCGGGAGAATCCCGGCACAGAAGACGTCACCGGCATCACCACCACCCCAGCTCCCCTGGCCAGCCCCCCACAGAACCGAACTGATAAAACCACAACCCCAACTATCATCTGTCCACCCGTCCACCCGTCCACCCGTCCACCCGTCCACCTCTCCGCCGGTCCGCTTGTCCGCCCGTCCACTTGTCCACCTGTCCGCCCGTCCGCTCGTCCGCCCGTCCGCCCGTCCACCCGTCCACCCGCTCACCCCGATATGCACCACAAAACATAACGAACTTTTTGATTCACGGATAATTACAAAACTTTTTTTTCCTATTTTTGTTCCGTTATTAAATTCACAAAACAGACCTCCATATGACCTTCGACGATTTTAAGACAACACACAAATTATTAGCCCAATACAAGTACACATGGGCCCCGATTGACAAAGGTTATAACAACCGCACGGTACACATCAATGTTGGTGACAGGAAAATATCGGAGAAACCGGTATCGCAGCAGATGAAAGAAAAATTCACCGGCGGTAAGGGATTTGATTTACGGTTGCTCTGGGATGCCACAACCCCCACAACAAAATGGAACGACCCTGAAAATGAGATCGTTATTTCCGGCGGCCCGTGCTGCGGAATTACTCAGTACTCAGGATCCGGCAAAGCCATTTGCTGTGCCATCAGCCCGCAAACCGATATCGTCGTTGATTCAAATGTTGGCGGTTTCTTTGGCCCTTTCCTTAAATTCTGCGGGTTTGACGCCCTTGAGCTCCAGGGTAAATCGGACCAGGAAATCCTGATCGTTTTTGAAGAAGCGAGGGAAATAATTGAAATCTATGAAGCAGGCGACCTTCCGTCAGACAGCCATGTGCTTGCCGAAGAATTGCACGACATGATGGCCGACCCCGCCAATGAAAAAGACAAATACAATGTTTCAGTCGTTTCAGCTGGTACAGCCGCCGAACACTCGCTGATCGGGATGCTGAACTTCAGCTTTTACGACATCAAACGCAAAAAGGTCAGGTTGAAGCAAGCCGGACGTGGCGGTATCGGTACCGTGCTGCGCGATAAAAAAATAAAGGCAATTGTTGCCCACGTCAAAACCATAGGCGGCAACCGTAACAATGTGGTGAACATGGAAGCGATCCAGGAACGCGGCCGCACCTTTAACAAGGAGATGCGCGAACTGGACGACAAGCAATGCGAAATGCGTTCGAAGGGAACCGCTCACCTCACCCTGGTTATGAATGATTATGATCTGCTCCCGGTGAACAACTTCAAGTTCGGAAGTCATCCGGATGCTGTCAAAATCAGCGGTGATGTTTGGAAATCCTTTTTCACCCAGAATGTCCCCGACGGATGCTGGGTTGGCTGCAACATGGCCTGTGCAAAAGGTGTTGACAACTACGAACTCCGCTCTGGACCATACAAGGGCGACAAAGTAATTGTTGACGGCCCTGAATATGAAACAACATCCTCCCTGGGTTCCATTGCAGGGATATTTAACCCTGATTTCACGATTGAAGCCAATTTCTACTGCGATACATACGGCATCTGCACGATCAGCTGGGGAAGTATCCTCGGCTTCGTGATGGAATGCTACGAAAACGGCATCCTGAACATTGAACGCACAGGCGGATTGAAACTCAATTTCGGCAATGCGGATACCGCCATGGAACTGCTGCATCAACTCTCGCGTGGCGAAGGGTTTGGTGTTACCGCCGGCCTGGGGGTTCGCAAAATGAAAGAGTTGTTTGCAAAGAACGGCTGGGGCGACCCGAGCTTCATGCAGGACATCGGCATGGAGAATAAAGGGCTGGAATATTCGCAATATGTTTCAAAGGAATCACTTGCCCAGCAGGGCGGTTACGCCATGACCAACAAAGGGCCGCAGCATGATGAAGCATGGCTTATTTTTATGGACATGGTGAATAACCAGATCCCGACGTTTGAGAAGAAAGCCGAGGCATTGCATTATTTCCCGATGTTCCGCACCTGGTTCGGACTTGGCGGGTTCTGTAAACTGCCATGGAATGATGTGGAACCTGAAGACAATGCCCAAACAGCTGAGCCGGCAAAGGTTCCGCAGCACGTTGACAATTATGTCACCATCTTCAATGCGGTGACCGGATCAAACATCAACAAACACGACATTATTACCATGTCTGAACGTGTTTATAATTTCCAGCGCATCTTCAATATCCGAAGAGGTTACGGCCTCCGCAAACATGATGCACAGCCATACCGTGCCTGCGGACCGGTAACAAAAGAGGAATACGAATCACGCGCCGAACGCTATGACAAACAGCTCCTGGAACAGGTCAATTTTGACCCGGCCGGAAAAACGACCGAAGAAAAGATGAAAGTCTTGCGTGCCTATCGTGAAAACCGCTACGAACAACTCCTGGATGCTGTGTATGAGCGCCGCGGATGGACAAAGAACGGCGTTCCCAAAATTGAACACCTGAAAAAACTGGGAATGGATTTGCCGGAGTTGCTGGAGGTGGTAACACCTTTGCAATAGACGGTAAAATCGTGAAATGGTGAAATGGTGAAAAGCGGGTTGGCCGAAATGGCTGGCCCGCTTTTTATATTACATTTGGCTGTATTAAGCAACTTAAAAACAAACTAAAATGATCCCAAACCAGTGGTATGTTATTCTTTCTTCCAGGGAAGTGAAGCATAACAAGTTGATCGGAGTGATGCGGATGGGTGAAAAGCTGATCGCATGGCGCAATTCATCAGGCTCGGTTGCCGTGTTCCGCGACAAATGCCCGCACAGGGGCATTCAGCTCAGCAAGGGGGCTATTTTAAACGATCACCTGCAATGCCCCTTTCATGGGTTTGAATATGCCACAGATGGTTCCTGTAAACTCATCCCGGCCAATGGAAAGGCCACGCCGGTGCCTGGTCATATACGTGCATCAGCATTCCCTGTTCAGGAACAAAACGGTTTTATTTATATTTTCTGGAGCCCGGTCACTGCTGATGAATCGCCGGTCCCTGTGAAAACAGAAATTCCGTGGTTTGACGACCTGGATGATTCCCTGCTGATGTCGGGCATGACAGACTACTGGAAAGCTCACTATTCCAGGGTTATAGAAAACCAGCTGGATGTGGTGCATGTTCCGTTTATCCACCGCACCACCATCGGACGCGGAATCGGACCGGTGGTTAACGGACCTTTTACTGTCGTTCATGAAAACGGGGTTAGTTTCTGGCCACAGAATGAAAAGGATCACGGTCAAACGCCGCTACGCTCCGACCAGATGAAAGACAAACCAAACAAAGACACCTATATTTCATTCCTGTTCCCGAACCTATGGGAAAACCACATCATGGATAAACTGAGGGTGGTTGTGGCCTTTGCCCCGGTGGATGAAGACAACACCATCCTTTACCTGCACATCTACCAAAAAATGGTAACAATCCCGGGTCTCAGCCACCTTTTTTTCTGGATGACCAAACTGTACAACCGCATCATCCTCCACCAGGACCGGCGTGTGGTTGAAACCCACCAGCCACAGGCAACCAGCCTGAAAATGGACGAAAACCTGATTTCCGGAGATTTACCAGTGGTTCAGTACAGGAAAAGAAGGGAGGAGTTGAAAAGGGAATCCGTTGGTTAGTGAACGGGAGAACGGGTGTGCGGGTGAGGAGGCGGACAAGCGGACAGGCGGAAAAGCGGACAAGCGGACAAGCGGACAAGCGGACAGGCGGACAAGCGGACAGGCGGACAAGCGGACAAGCGGACATGACGACCAATACGATTTCCCGTCACCCGTCACCCGTCACCCGTCACCCGTCACCTGTCACCCGTCACCTGTCACGCGTCACGCGTCACCCGTCACGCGTCACCCTCAATGACACTTATCCACCTTCATATACGGATACGTAAACTCCGTCGGTGGCATCAGCGTCTCTTTGATGGTACGGGGATTTGTCCAGCGCAGGAGGTTGAGGTGGCTACCTGATTTATCGTTGGTGCCTGAACCCCTGGCCCCGCCAAAAGGCTGCTGGCCAACAACCGCACCGGATGGTTTGTCGTTGAAATAGAAGTTCCCGGCAGCATAACGCAGGATCCTGCATGCTTTGTTGATCGCTTCACGGTCTTTGGAAAACACAGAACCTGTCAGTCCGTAAGGTGAGGTTTGATCGCATATTTGCAGGGTTTCTTCAAAATCCTTGTCCTTGTATACATAAATCGTCATGACCGGCCCGAAGATCTCCTCTTCCATGGTCTTGAAATGCGGATTCGTGGTTTTGATCACGGTTGGCTGCACAAAGTAGCCCTTTGACTTATCCCCGGTTCCGCCGAAAATCACCTCTGCATCCGCCGACTTCTTCGCATAATCAATGTAACCCATGATGTTGTCAAATGAAGCTTCATCAATCACGGCATTCATGAAGTGGCTGAATTCACGCACATCCCCTACTGTGATCCGGCCAATCATGTCGCCGATCAGCGATTTGACCTCCTTCCACATTGATTCGGGAAGATAGGCCCGGGAAGCTGCCGAGCATTTCTGACCCTGGTACTCGAATGCGCCACGCACAATGGCCACCGAAACCTCCTGCGGGTCGGACGAAGGATGAACAAAAATGAAGTCCTTACCGCCTGTTTCTCCCACAATACGCGGGTATGAACGATAACTGGCCATGTTCTGCGCAGCCATCTGCCACAGGCTGTTGAATGTATTGTTTGAACCGGTGAAGTGGATACCTGTCAGGTCGCGGTGTTTCAGCACCGTGTTACCGATCAGGCTGCCGGGGCCGGGAATAAAATTGATGACGCCATCAGGCAATCCTGCCTCCTGGAAGATTTTCATCAGGAAGTAGTTGGAAAGCAACGATGTAGTTGCAGGTTTCCATACCGATGTATTTCCCATCAATGCCGGCGCCATATTGAGATTTGACGCAATGGCGGTAAAATTAAACGGAGACACGGTGAATACGAATCCTTCCAGCGGGCGGTATTCAATCCGGTTGATAATCCCGGGTTGCGAATGAGGCTGCTCCTTGTAGATCTCGGTGATGAAATATGCATTGAAATTGAGAAAGTCAATGGTTTCGCACGCAGCATCAATCTCGGCCTGGAACGCGCTCTTTCCCTGTCCCAGCATGGTTGATGCATTCACAAGGTTACGGTATTTCTTGGCGATCAGTTCTGCCGCTTTCAACGTGATGGAAACACGGTCAACCCATGGAAATGATTCCCACTCCCTGTGGGCCTTCAAAGCTGCATCAATGGCCATCTGCACCTCTTTTTCACCGGCCTGGTGATAATTTGCAAGCACATGCTGGTGATCATGGGGCATGACAACCTTTCCCGTCTTGCCTGTACGAACTTCTTTCCCCCCGATAATCAAAGGGATATCCTGTACTTCTGAACTCAACCGGTCCAGCTCGGCATTCAGTGATTTTCTTTCCTTGCACCCGGGAGCATAACTCAGGGTATGCTCATTCTGCGGACGCTCCTGGCTAAATATGGCGTTATTCATGTGTGATAATTTTTTTGGGCAAAATTAATGATATTAGCGATATGTTTATTTATGCATATCGGTAAATGTTTTTCTATTGCAAAGATACTCCTTTATTTGGAATTATTCTAAATTGATTGTCCGAATGACTGCTCCTGTTTCCCGGATTTCAGGACTGGATAATTCATGCATATCGCTAAAAAACCTATTTTTGTAAAAATTGTTTGGGTATGGAAACAAAGTTCAGCGATAAACTGTCGGATATCCGGCTACATTACAAAATCTGGATGTCGGATGCAAATGAAACCGGGATCATGGGCGACGGGAAATGGCAGATGCTCAAGCTGATTGAAGAAAAAGGATCCATGAAAGCGGCATGTGACGAACTGGGATACACCTATCGCCGCACCTGGGGTAACCTCAAGAAAATTGAGAAATTCTTCGGTTTTCCGCTCCTTGAAAAACAACGGGGAGGTAGCGACGGCGGACATACTGCCTTAACCGAAGAAGGTAAAAGACTCGTCAGAGCCTTTGATGCATTCCATAAAGCCGTCGACAGCCAGATCCAGGAAGGATTTGAAAAATTCATCAACGAATTAAAAAAATAATCCTTGAAAAAACCCGTAATTCGTAGTTCGTCACCCGTCACGCGTCACGCGTCACTTGTCACCCGTCACCCGTCACCTGTCACCCGTCACGCGTCACTTGTCACCCGTCACCCGTCACGCGTCACTTGTCACCCGTCACCCGTCACCTGTCACCCGTCACGCGTCACTTGTCACGCGTCACTTGTAACTTGTAACCAGTAATTCACAATGGTCCTATTCGAAGACGCCCTAACCACTGTCCTCTCCCAACCTTTCCGGGTTGGTACCGAACGAGTTGACCTCACAGGTTCCCTGAACAGAATCCTGGCAGAGGACATCTTCTCCGACATGGACATGCCTCCGTTCAACAAATCTGCTGTTGACGGGTATGCCTGCCGAAGGATTGACCTGCCAGGTGTCATGGCAGGAATACCAGGCAGCGGTTCATTGCGCGTTGTTGAAACCATCCCGGCCGGCTCAACGCCTGTAGTGAGTCTGAACCAGGGTGAGTGCTCCAAAATAATGACCGGATCGATGGTTCCCGGGGGAGCCGACTGTGTGGTGATGGTAGAAGATACCATTGCTACAGGAAGCGACCTGGTGCAGCTGACCCGTGTGACTGAATCCTCCAACATTTGTTACAGGGCAGAAGATATAAAAAAGGGTGAACAGGTGCTGAGCAAAGGTGTGCAGATCACCCCATCACATATTGCAGTGCTTGCCACCGTTGGCGCCTCCATTCCGCGTGTAGCAAAACTCCCCTCTGTGGGCATTATCTCCACCGGGGATGAACTGGTTGAGACTGACATTATACCAGGCTCCGCACAGATCAGGAACTCAAATGCATGGCAATTGCTGGCGCAGGTGCAGTCTGTCCCGGCGCGGCCTAGGTACTACGGCATTGCGCCCGACGAAGGGGAACCTCTCAAGAAAATCATTGACCTTGCCATCGGCAGCAACGACGTCGTTCTGCTAACCGGCGGTGTTTCCATGGGTGACTTTGATTTTGTACCTGAAATCCTGAAGGAATCCGGCGTTGAAATCCTGTTTAAAAGCGTTGCCATTCAACCTGGACGGCCCACCGTTTTTGGAAGGAAAGATAACACCTTCGTATTCGGACTGCCCGGCAACCCTGTCTCCGCCTTTGTTTTATTCGAGGTCATGGTGAAACCGTTTATTCTTCAGCTGATGGGTTCGGCGAATGAGCCCGCACACTATACCCTCCCGATGGGAGTGGATTATTCCAGAAAGAAATCTGCCCGCAAATCAATGATACCGGTAACCATCCGCGACGGGGTTGTTTTCCCGGTTGAATATCACGGTTCTGCACACATCAATGCCTACACAGTGGCGAATGGCATCATGGACATGGCCATTGGCGTTACCACCATAAACAAAGGAGAACAGGTACATGTACGACCGATTTAACCGCCGGATCAGCTACCTGCGTGTCTCTGTCACCGACCGTTGCAACCTCCGGTGCACCTATTGCATGCCGGAAGAAGGTGTGAAACTTTTAGACCATTCAGAGATTCTGAGTTTTGAAGAGATTACGGAGGTAGTCAGGGAAGGCGTGCTGGCCGGTATCACCAAGGTGAGGATCACGGGGGGAGAACCATTGGTGAGAAAGGGAATTATATCCCTGGTGGAAATGATCGCCAGGATTCCGGGCATTACTGATTTCGGCCTCACGACCAATGGCATCCTTTTATCCGATTTTGCAAACGGCCTCGCTAAAGCTGGCCTTCACCGTATCAACATTAGCCTCGACACCGTGGATCCTGAGAAATTCAGGACCATCACACGGGGAGGCGATATAAACAAAGTATTTCAGGGCATTGAAGCAGCACTTACGGCCGGACTGACACCCGTGAAGATCAACTGTGTGGTCCGCAGTTCCTCTGATGAACCGGATGCGCAGGCCGTCAGGGAATATTGTAAAAACAAGGGTCTTGAAGCCCGTTTCATCCATGAGATGAGCCTCGCCGACGGGTGTTTCACCATCGTTGAAAACGGCCATGGCGGGGATTGTCCGAACTGCAACAGGCTCCGGCTTACTGCCAACGGGATGATCCGCCCATGCCTCTTCAACGATCTTCAGTACAGCACCAGGGAACTGGGAATCAGGGAAGCCATTGAAAAAGCGATCGGGCACAAGCCTGAGCGGGGAAGTGTGAATTTAAACGGGGGGTTTCATAACATTGGAGGATGAGAACAAATAGTGAAATAGCGAAATAGCGAAATGGCGAAAAATAAAAAGCAATCTCTTTCCCATGTGGATAGCACCGGGAAGGCAAATATGGTTGATGTCGGTGCAAAACCTTTTCAGATGCGCACGGCAACAGCATCGGGTCACATTACGCTGAACAGCGACACCATTGACCTGATCAGGGAAAATAAAATAAAAAAAGGGGATGTGCTTACCATCGCCGAAATTGCCGGCATCCAGGGAGGCAAACGTACCAGCGACCTGATCCCATTGTGCCATCCGCTGCAGATTACAAAACTTGATGTTACCGCAACCCTTGATTCCAATGGGGTAACTGTTGAAAGTACTGCCAGGTGTATCGGCCAAACCGGGATTGAGATGGAAGCCATTACAGCAGTTTCCGTTGCACTGCTCACCGTTTACGATATGTGCAAGGCGGTTGACAAAGGGATGGTGATTGGGGAGGTGAGGGTGGTGGAGAAAAGGAAGGAAGACGTTGGATAGAAGTGCAAATTACAAAGTACAAAGTGCAAAGTGAGGGGTGTATGGTGAGCAAAGGAACAAACTAATTTTAGAAAATTGATTATGCCGGAAATTCAAATAAACTCAGTGAACGTCTCCGTGGAAAAAGGGACGATTAAAATCCCTGTTGAGCAGATTGAGCTTACGCACAATGGTGTCTCAGGCGATGCACATGCAGGTCACTGGAACCGCCAGGTTAGTCTGCTGGGAACAGAAAGCATTGAAAAATTTGAGACCGCTGCGGGCAGAAAGGTGACACCAGGAGAATTTGCCGAAAACCTCACCACCTTTGGCATGGAACTATGGACCGCCCATCCTCTTGACCGCTTTACCGCTGGTGATATAGAATTGGAAGTCACGCAAATCGGCAAGGAGTGTCATGGAACAAGCTGCGCCATTTTCAAAGAAGTCGGGAATTGTGTCATGCCCAAAGAGGGTATCTTCTGCCGGGTGTTGAGCCCCGGAATCCTGAAGGCTGGCATGGCCCTCGAGTACCACCCGAAAACATACCGTGTGATGATCATTACCCTGAGCGACCGTGCGAGCTCCGGCGAATACGAAGACAAATCAGGCCCGCGGATCAACGAACTGCTCTCCGCCCACTTTGCATCCTGCAACTTGCAATCTGCATTTTCCAATTATTTGATCCCCGACGATCCCCACAAACTTGAAGACCTTTTGCACAAAGCCAAGGAAGAACTCTTCGACCTTGTAATCACCACCGGCGGAACCGGCATCGGGCCGCGCGACTTTACCCCGGATGTTGTAAAACCATTGCTTGACAAGGAGATTCCGGGCATCATGGAGGCAATACGCATGAAATATGGCACAGAAAAACCTGCTGCATTATTGAGTCGATCCATCGCAGGGGTGATGGGAAAGTCGCTCCTGTTTACCCTCCCTGGGAGCGTAAAAGCCGTAAATGAATACATGGGAGAGATCACCAGGTCGCTGACCCACATGATTTATATGTTGCATGGGTTGGATAGTCATTAGGGAAATAGCGAAAAAAAAAACGATTAACCCAAATGGAATTTGAATCAATCGTCAATCGTAACTTTAACTTGTACCCCGGGCGGGACTAACACCTTTCACTTTTCATTATTTCCGATCATGCCATAAAACCCACTAAATATAGTGTTTTCAGAAATGAACAAATCCAGAATGATAAAATAAAACCTAATTAAACGCCTTTTTACCCTCAACCCTACCCTCAACCCAATTAGTTTTATTATCTTTGTTCCTGTTCAAACCTAATAACACTTTCCATTATGGCAGGATCAGTAACTTTCGTTCTAAAAAACCCAACAACAAAGAAATCAGGGGTTAAGAACCAGGAACCAAAAGAAACGGACACGAAAAAACCGGACACCAATCAGCAAACACCTGTTTTAATGGTTTTTTATTATAAGAATACTCAGATTGTAGTATCTACAGGTGAACGTATTGCCCCAAAACATTGGAATAAAGACATCAAAAAGGCAAGGGAAACCCTGGATAACCCTGAAGGCAAAAACCTCAACACACGCCTTGAAACACACAAAGTAAACATCATGAACGCCGTTAGGGATCACCTAACCGCCAACGGAACTATTCACCCCGACAAACTTAAAACTGAGTTTGTGAATTTATTACGCCCCAAACCCATTGATGAACCGAAACCCAAAACGTTTTTAGGTGCAATACAGGAATACATTGACACAACCAGTAAGGCACCCCGGACAAAATTAAGTTATGGAACCACGTTGAACGTTTTAAAGAACTATGATGAAACGTTAAATAAACCGTTAACGTTTGACAGTATTAACATGGATTTTTACGAACACTTCGTAAACTACCTGACATACGACAAGAACTTTGCTAAAAACACCATTGGGGGACATATCAAAGAAATTAAAGTATTCATGGACTATTGCAATGACAAAGGTTACACAACGAATCAGGGACACCGGCACAGGAAATTCAGGAAAATTGAAGAAACCGCCGAAACGATTTACCTGAATGACAAGGAACTTGAAACACTATACAAACATAATTTCAAATCCAATCCCAAATTAGACAGGATAAGGGATCTTTTCATGATTGGTTGTTACACGGGGTTGAGATTTTCCGACCTGTCACAGATTACAACGGACAAATTCATAAACAACGGAACTCAGCTGAAAATTAAAACAATAAAAACCGGTGAAACGGTTATTATTCCTTTGCATTGGACAATAAAAGAAATACTAAACAAATATGACGGGAAATTACCCCGGGTAATAAGTAACCAGAAATTCAATGAATACCTTAAAAAAGTTGGTGAGGAGGTGAAAATTAATGAACTTATAACCCTCACCAGGACAAAAGGCGGGTTAAACTTTGAAACCACAAAGAACAAATACGACCTAATAACCGTTCATACCGCCCGTAGGTCATTCTCAACAAATATGTACCTGGCAGACGTTCCGACCATTTCAATAATGAAAATTACCGGACACCGGACAGAAAGGGCGTTTATGAAATACATTAAGGTAACCCAGGAACAAAACGCCGAAAAATTAGCGAAACACAAATATTTTATCAAACCTTTGAAGGTTGTTAAACGACCAGGAAAAAAGGTGGTGAATCAATAACCAGTTAAAATTCAGTTGTTCAAACACTAAAAAGGACAGGCAAATGATAAATGCAGAAATTCCAAATAACAATTGGTACCCGGGTTATTTTCATATTTCCTTTGATTTGCAAATAGGGGAAAATTATAATATTTATGACATTGAAATTGAAAAAAGGTTTGACGTCCCTGACATACGATTTGAATTTAGAGAACACACAGAAAAGGAATTTGCTGATTACTGGCATTTAATGGATGAAATGTATGCGGTACTGCATGAAGAAATTGCAAAGAATCTCCAATCTAATATTTCAGACACAATAGCCTTTCTTGAATACCACCTACTTAAATATTTTGAAAAGAAAGGTGACGAAAAACCTTTTCTGTTGTTCATCAGAGAAATTTTACCAAGTTTTCCCGAAATTTCCGAGATACGTAAGACTACAATTTTAGATTGGGTTGAGGAAAAACGGAGTTGGATTAATAACGGCAAACCATTACCGGCGGGGGAAATTACAATTAGTGGCAAATCGGATAACAGATATAAACACCCTTGGATATGCCGACCAAATTGACCACCCCCTGCCGGTCCAGTTTACAGCACTTCTGCCGATACGTTTGACCACCCCTCTTTTTTGCTCTTAAGAACGATCATTTTCCTGGTTTTTTAGGCGTTATACAAAATTAGATTCTTTTCTTTCGTTTCAACTTCTTCCGTGATTTTATTTTTAAACGATTTGCGCAGAGATTCTCCGAGCAATTCTATCCGGTGAGCATCATGAACAATCCGGTCAAGGATAGCATCTGCCACTGTTTGTTCGCCGATTACCTCGTACCACTGTGCCACCGGCAACTGCGATGTGATGATGGTTGATCTGTTACCGTGCCGATCCTCAATGATTTCCATAAGTACTGATCGGCCAGATCCATCCATTGGCTGAAGACCGAAGTCATCCAGGATCAGAAGATCCTGCCGTTCTATTTTAGCGATTTCACGGATATAGGATCCGTCAGCCTTTGCCATCTTCAACCTGGAAAACAGTTTGGTTGTGTTAGCATAGAGAACCTTGTAACCCAGTGTGCAGGCCTGGTTCCCGATAGCAGAGGCAATATAACTCTTGCCTATCCCTGTGCTTCCAGTGATAAGCAGGTTCTCCTTACGTGGAATGAAGGCACATTCAGCAAGACGCATCAACTGATTTTTATCAAGATTACGATCTATGTCAAAGTGCAACTGTTCAACATTGGCCTTGTACCGGAACCGGGCGTTGCGCATCTGCCTTTCAATGCGGCGATTATTACGGTCATCCCACTCCGAGTCAATCAGTATGGATACCATCTCATCGTTGGTTACTTTGTCCATGTTGCCATTTTCCATGCTTGCGCGGAATGCCCTGACCATGCCATAGAATTTCATCTGTCTCATTTTTTGTAGCGTTTGTTCATTCATTTTTTTCAGGTTTTAAATTAAACAATAACCAGGGCCGGGGCCCGGTATCGGGCCCCAGTCCCGGGAAGATTTATCGGTAGTAGTTTTTACCACGGATATTGTCATGCGGTGGTAGTGGCTGATCACTGCCGGGTTCCGCCTCGTCGGTGTTCCCGTCAAGTCCCCGTTCAAGGATTGCCTTGATGGTCTGGTATCCGTAATCTCCATATTGGAGGGCACGCCGACAGGCGTTGTTAAGCCGCTCCTTACCAACACGTGCAGCAAAGCTCAACACACCCTGGCACGAACGGTAGGTCTGTTCCGGGTGCTGGCGGGTATTTAGCAGTTCAATAATGTACTGCTTTGTTTCTGGCCCGACCTCTTCGGCACGTTCAATAAACGTGTTTGGGTTCCAGTCGCTCATGTACCGGTGCTTTGAAGCCAGGTGTTCATTGACCGTCGTATACATATACGGTTGCCTGCTCCTGTTGTGTATGGCAATGCGTTCATAGCGGTGATACACTTCAACGACGCTCTGGCTATACAACAGCGTTACCTTCTTGCCGATAAAATGATACGGAACGCTGTAATAATGTTTGTCTTCAGTGAGGTTGACGTAATTGTTCTTCATCACCGTAACGATCATCCGGTGTTTGAGTTCATACCTGTGATCGGCCAATGGACGAAGCGTTTGACGCTCGGTTTCTTCAAACAGCTGCCTGCGGCTGAATGGCCTGTTCTGCAGCAACCGGTTGTTGTGCTGCTCCAGGGCTTCA
>CAJBYO010000044.1 GCA_903959905.1 uncultured Bacteroidales bacterium | reverse complement strand
GGTCTTATATGAACTGCTTTTTTTTTCAAACTTAATCAAAAGTATAATTGCACTCATAGTTTTAAAATCCTTCAGGATTTTGTACTCAAGTTATCTATGCTGATGTTCCCAGTTTTATTTGGGAGGGTACTTAGTGGTTAAGAAAAATCATAATTCTAAATCAGGTTTATAATGATGTTCATTCCTAAGCGATGATCTTGATCAATCAATTCTTAATAAAAGATACTTTGAACAGCCCCGACCTGGAATGATATTTTATTTCCCAAAGGTTACCTCCGTCGGATGTTTTTATGATCTTGCCAGTGGGGGAGGAGCTGCTCGGAGCAACGATCACCGCCAGGTTTCTGTCATAGTAATCTATCCCGAGAAGCCACATTCCGCCGGGCCCGGCCGAAGGTTGTTTTGTCCAGGATGCTCCACCGTTAGCCGTGATATAGATTCCCTCATAGTCAAATGCTCCCCACCAGGTTTGAGCATCCAGCACGGCCAGGCAGTTGATGTCGGCGCCGCCGGTGCCGCCGGTGTTTGGCACTGAGTCATTCTTCCAGGTAGCACCGCCATCATTGCTGAAGATATAATGTGAGTGCTGTCCGTAAACAACGATATGGCTTGCATCGGCCGCTTTAACCCCGATCCATTCGTTCTGATTGTAATTATTGGCCGGGACGATGGAATCCCACGTCAGTCCACCATCTGTCGTACGGGCTATAAAACCCCATTCACCATTGCCGGCTGGGATACCTCCCACCACATACACAATTTGTGAATTGATGGCATGGATACCCTGCATCAGTCCGCTGCGAAAGAAGGCAGTGTCGGACAGGGTCCAGGTATCTCCGGCATCCTTTGAATGAATGACAATTCCGCCTTCACCGCTTATCCAGATATCACTGGATCCAACCATGGATATGGATTGAAAGTAGGCGGCCTGCGGGATCTCCGGACTCGTAATGTTGACCCAGGTTTTGCCTCCGTCACCGGTTTTAATGATGCAGCTGTTTGAACCCACAGCCCACACGGTATTTGAATCGACGGCCCAAACATCAGATAAACTGGCATCCTTTAAAGCAGCCGATCCCTGGCCCTGCCTCAGCCAGGTGTCACCCCCGTCGGGTGTAAACAGGATCATGCCATACGATGTGCTGTCTTCGACACCAACCACCCAGGCATACTTTTTTTTGTCAGGTACCGGATCCTGCTGGTCGTTTTTTTTCTTGCATCCGTAAGGGATTGCCATCATAGTTGCCATTGCAACTAAAAAAAACAGGAGTGGGTTTTTGGTTGTTTTCATGGTATTGTGTTGGTCTTTAATGAATTATTTTTTTTATCTGATGTTGTTGATTGGTTTCCCGATAATTTAGAAATTGGTTACATTTCTTTTTAGATCCCTTCAGGGATTTTATATGGGTAGAAAAACGCGCATAAATGCATCATTTCGTCCCGTACGAGACGAAATAGCTGTGTAAACATTCCTCTTCTACCCATATACAGTGCCTGCGGCACAGGATTAAAATTAGAAATTCAACCAATTAAGAAGTTTAAAACAGGCTCTTACACTCAGTTGTTTTTATTTACTAAAGAATTTACTGGCCCGGTTTGCTGCATTTTGTTGCAGGTTATAATAATAGAACGGTATATCAAATGAGTGATAAACACCTTTCGGCCATCCGCTGAGTGAATCCAGGATTGCTATTTCATTTTCATCGGCGGTAGAGCATACCACTACACCTTTGGCTATATCCACTTTTGCATCGGCGTATTGAGGTACGGTGGTGAATACTCCTTTTGAATCGGGCATAAACGAACCTAATCCCTGTGCGGTGGTGGCAACAGTTTCATCTCTGGTCCAGGTGATAGGATTGATCACAATACCGATCACCCCGTCCAGTAAAGGATTGATGCCACTCATATCAGGCGACTGTGTATTATATGAAATGATCACGCCAACATCATCTGGCCCTTCGGCAAATTTAAGGTGTGGGTTCTGGGCAAGGTATGCTGCAGTGATCGGCCAGCCGATAACATAAGCAGCAATCATTTTCTGATAAACTGCCGGGTTCTGTTTCAGATATCCTGATAAAAGATTGCTCAGGACAATTGCACCCTGCGAATGTCCGACCAGGATAAAAGGACGCCCGTTGTTAAAGTGTTTGATATAATAGTCAAAAGCTGCCGTGGCATCTGTCGTTGGGATTCCTCCAACAACTTTTGCCTGTTCGTCGGAGGGTAAAAGCAGTGTAGACCCTGCATCATCCTGCCTGTAGAACGGGGCATAAACATTACCTACCGGTTCAAAGGCAGTGGCTTGTTTTTCAAATTGTTGAGGAGCTATTTGTAACATCATCGGATTATCAATATCACAGATGATCGGGTCGCCTGCATTCAGTTTTTTCCATGAAGAAGGGTAATAATAAAAAACATCAACAGGAGAAAGGGTAGGAGGAATGGATAACCAGTGTGCAGCTACCGAATAATCTGTGGCCACCGTGTTGTCAACAGGAGCAGGGCTGTCTTTCTTACAGGAAATTAAAAATACTAAACTCAGAAAAGTTATACAAAATATTAAACCGTTAAAACTTATTATTGATTTCATATTCATTTTTTTGATTGATCGGAATCGTACCAGCAACCGTTACTGAACACCATTTATCTGGCAGTAAAGAATTGTTTGTCAATTTTATAACCACAAAGT
>CAJBYO010000043.1 GCA_903959905.1 uncultured Bacteroidales bacterium | reverse complement strand
CTGTTCATATTTGCCTGGTTTACTTACAGGCTCCAAAGATGCAAAATGAATTCAAATCGACACGCGACCTATTTGTTCGTAATTAACTATTTATTAATAACATATAAGGGTTTAATAAAAATTATTTTGGACACTAGTGAAAAATATTCTTGACTTCGCTTTTCAATTATATTATATTTACCGGCCCTAAGCAAAAAGGTACTGATATGCCTTAATGTATTAGGATTGTTTACAAAAAGGTAAATGATATTAATCATAAAACTTAATCCCATGAAATCAAATTCAATGTTCGGTTCAAACAATCGATTCTCTCTTGACAAAATGAAATGGATGCTTGTTTTTATTTCCATTTTTTCCTCAATGTCTGGTTTTTCCCAGGTTAGTGTCAACTCCGACGGAAGTGCGCCCGACCCTTCTGCCATGCTCGAAGTCAAAGCGACCGGCAGAGGATTCCTGCTGCCCCGCATGAACCTGGCACAAAGGCCGGCTGCCCCGGCCACCGGACTGGTATTGTACCAGCTCGATTCTGGCCCTGGTATATATTTTTATAATGGTGCCGCATGGCAAAAAATGAGCCTTGCCGCTTATGATTTCTGGAATCCTAATGGACCGGATATCTATTTCAATACAGGCAGGGTTGGCATCGGTACAACAACTCCTGATAACCATGGGTTGAATGTGGTCAACTATGCTATTGCGAAAGGTGCCGTTCGCGGAGCAGATCAGGATGGCGTTAATATCTATGCTGAAGGTTACCTGGGTGTTCTTGCACCGTCATATCTTGGTGTTCCTCTGAACGTTACCAATGTAGGTGTTTTGGGTATTAAAGTGGCCAACGGAGGCAACGGAGCAGCCGTCTACGGATGGAACAATGATAACAATTCATCGAATTATGCAGGTCTTTTCTTTTCTGACGGCACGAACACTGCTTCAGGTACAAATTATGGTATATACGCTGCTGCCCAAAAAGCCAATGCCAACTATGCAGGCTATTTTAAGGGTCGTGTTACGGTAGATGGAAACAGTGGAAGCAACATGGGCGATGATACTACCTCAACATTGTTTTATGCCCAGGTAAATCACAGTCGGGCCATTAGCACCCAGGCAATTTATGGCTATTCCAAACCTGTTGACGGATATGGTTATGGTGTTCACGGATATGGAGGTTATATCGGGTTATACGGACAGGCCAATGGCGGTGCCGATGCCACAACTTCTTATGGTGTGTATGGATATGCTTTCGGCACAGCAGGCACCAGGGTTGGTGTTTACGGATATGCTGCAGGCGGAGCCACCAACTGGGGAAGTTATTTTGTCGGGTCAAACTATATGAGCGGCGACCTGCGTATCGGAACAACAACCGAGGCAACCGGCTATACACTCTCCGTTAACGGTAAAATTGCCTGTGAAGAGGTCCTGGTTCAGGATATGGCTTCATGGCCCGATTATGTATTCAAGAGCGACTACAACCTTATGAGTCTCCACAACCTCGAACAGAGCATTAAGGAAAATGGTCATTTACCGGGTCTTCCTTCAGCGCAGGACATTGAAACCAATGGCCTCCACCTTGGCAATATGCAGAAACAGGTCGTTGAAAAGGTAGAAGAACTAACCCTTTATACCATCGAACAGGCAAAGATGCTCCAGGAACTTAAACAGGAGTTTAAAAAAGAAATCGATGCACTGAAAGCAGAAAATGCATCTCTGAAAAAAGCCATTAAAAATTAGGTATGATGAAGAAAATACTTACATATATTGGCATGTTGTTGCTATTGTTAACGGTATCTGCAACATACGGCCAGAGCAACGGGGAGGTCCCGAGGAGAACCCCTGCAGAACAGGCAGATTTTGAAAAGAGTGTGCCGCTGAATCCGGCAAAAGCCGGCCCCCTGGTTGATCCTAAAATGGATCCTGACCAGGTTCCACATGAATGTCAAACGAACTGGAAAGCTGCCCCTATTGCCGATGAAGACAATGTGGAGGCGGCAGGAAACCAGCCTGAGCCTGCAAAGGTTATCAGCCTGCCAGCTACTTCTGGCAAGTACCAGGCCGAAGGTGCAAAACCACAGGGTAACACCGTTAACCACCGCGACATTAAAGGGTCAGGAAACCAGCCAGAAGCTCCGGCTTCGCACGCTGTTACCAGCAGAAGGAACCTGAACGGGCTTAAGACTCAACCTTTAGGCGAAAAGCCAAAACGATAAAATAAATGCGCTTGTTTTACAGGCGGGATTATCATTAAAAAAGAGATGAAAATGAGAAAACACATACATATAATCCTGTTGGTCTTCCTTATTTTAGGATTCGGAAGTCTTTCGGGTCAGAAGAATAGTGTATCAGATCTCTATTTAAATGCCGGTACCGATGATTTTGCAACCATTCAGAATAAAATGAACCAGTATTTTGAAGGGAAAAGCACGGGCCAGGGATCAGGATACAAACAATGGAAACGCTGGGAATACCTGGCGGAACGACGACTCGCCCCTGATGGGAAAGTGGCCAACTGGGCGGCCCGCAATTTTGAAGAATATAAGGAATACACCAAAGGCAATACAAATCTTGATAATAGCGAGCAATCCGATGCTGCCAATGGCTATTGGACCAGTTTAGGACCCTCAGATTTCACGTGGGGAAATGGCTGGAACGGAGGCGTGGGGAGACTTAATTGTATTACATTCCACCCGGCAAATTCGAACATCTTTTGGGTAGGGGCGCCCGCTGGCGGTCTTTGGAAAACTTCCAATGGCGGTACTTCTTGGACCCCTCTTACCGATGGGATGCCAAGTATCGGTGTTTCCGGAATAGCTGTTGATTATACAAACACAAACATAATTTATATTCTTTCCGGTGATGGAGATGGGGGAGATACCCGGTCAATCGGGGTACTTAAATCTACAGATGGCGGAGATACGTGGCTTTCAACGGGCCTTACCTATGTTGCTACTGATGCCGTTCGTGGGTATAAATTGTTGATGCACCCGACGAACCACCTGATTTTATTCGTGGTTTCCAACGACGGTATTCATAAAACCATCAACGGAGGATCGTCATGGACCAAGGTGAAAACAGGATCTTTCGTGGATATTGAATTCAAGCCCGGCGACCCGACAATTGTTTATGCCGCCGGTAACAGTACCGAATTCTGGCGGTCAACAAATACAGGTGATACCTGGACAGAAATTACTTCCGGCGTGCCGACTTCAGCCAGCAGGATAGCCATTGGTGTAACGCCAAATGCTACTGGATATGTTTACCTGCTTACCGGCCCTGATACAGGCTCAGGTTCATATAAAGGAACTTTTCTTTCCACAAACAGCGGTGTAAGCTTTTCAACGCGCTCGACCACGCCCAATATACTGGGTTATTCAAGTGTGGGAGGCGATGATAAAAGCCAGTCAACATATGATCTTGCAATCGCTGTGTCAAGACTGGATTTTAACGATGTCATGTCGGGAGGGATAAATACATGGTTTTCAGGCGACAGGGGAGCTAACTGGACCATCACCTCCATGTGGAATAATTCCGGCGGGATCGGGTATACCCACGCCGATATTCATGGGCTGGAGATCAATCCTTTGAATAATTATGTTTATTGTGTCAGCGATGGAGGTGTTTTCCGCTCAACCAATTTCGGAAGCACCTGGACAGATCTTACTTCAGGCATCGCACATACACAAATTTACAGAGTTGCCAGCTATGAACCTAATGTCAGCCTGCTTACCTTCGGGTCCCAGGACAACGGATCGAATAAATGGACCGGCGTTGCTACCATGCTGCATATGCTTGGTGCAGATGGAATGGATTGTATGATCGACCATACCAACTCCAATATTCTGTACAATGCAATTCAGGACGGAGGATTGAGAAAATCGACAAACGGCGGGACTACCTTTTCGAATGTCGAACCTGATACCATCGGGGGAAGCTGGGTGACTCCATTTATCATGAGCCCCAGCAACAGCAGCATCATATATGCAGGTTTTGATGATGTTTTTAAAAGCACCAACGGTGGGAGTTCCTGGACGAATATGGGCGTGGACGGACGAGGCGCCATGGCGATCGGAACCAGCAATACCAGCCGGATATATGCATCAAACTCAACAACAATTTACAGGTCGGATGATGCGGCAGCCACCTGGACCAATGTCAGTGCCGGTTTACCAGGAATTACCATTACCTTCATCGCGGTGGATCCTTCGAACTCACTCAATGTTTTTATTACCCTGGGCGGCTATACAACAGGGCAGAAAGTGTACGAAAGTGTTGATGGTGGGGTTACCTGGATTAACAGGTCCGGCTCCCTCCCCAATGTTCCAACCAATTGTATAGCATATCAGAATACCGGTGGCATACCGGCAGATGCACTGTATGTTGGGAACGATCTTGGTGTTTTTTACCGGGATGACAGCCATACCGACTGGATTCCGTTCCGGAACGGATTGCCAACAGTCCCGGTGTTCGATATTGAGATCAATGAAACAAGCGGAGTGCTTACGGTAGGAACCTTTGGAAGGGGATTATGGCGGTCGACCCTTTTCAACACATGCGAATCTGCTTACCTTCTTACTGCTGCCAATGATCCCAGCAATCCCAACTATACCGGATACCAGTTTTACGAAGCGAGCGATAATGTTCAGTCTTCAAGAACTATTACCGGGGGTTTGGGAACTGATGTACAGTACAAGGCTGATAATTATGTGAAGCTCACCACAGGGTTTCATGCAATGGCAAACAGTTTGTTCCAGGCTAAACTTGGACCCTGCAACCTTGGAGCTCCGGTGACAAACTCCATCATTAAGGTTCGCGGAACATATATCGGAAAATCTAACGAATAAAGTCCATACAATGAAGAAAATAAACTATAATTCAATTAGAAGCGCTTGCATGTCAGGATTTCTTATTTCGGCAGCAGTGTTTTCCGGCCTTGATCCGGCATTTTCCCAGATGACGGTACTCAGCGGCACTACTGTTAAAGTTCTCGCTGCATCGACCTTGTATTCTGCCGAGAATGTTGTGCTGAATTCCGGTGGAACCCTTGACATACAGGGTACACTTATCTTGAAAAAAGACCTCCTCAACGGGAACCCGACACTCAATTCACTCGGAAACGGGACGGTTGTATTTTCAGGAATAGCCTCTCAAACCCTTGGTGGGTCCAATATCATTCAGTCCCTCACAGTGAACAATGCCGCCGGCCTTTCCATTGTTGGTGGCAATGTAAATGTCAATGGAGTACTGACGCTAGCGAGCGGCCTCGTCACCCTCGGACCCAACAACTTGAAGCTCGGACCCGCTGCATCTGTTTCGGGAGTTCCTTCAGCCTCAAACATGGTTGTTGCGTCAGGGGCTGGCGAACTCCGGAAAGAGTATCCATCGGCCGGCAGTTTTACCTTCCCCGTGGGAGATGCTACAGGAGCAGCTGAATATTCACCTGTTACGCTCGGCTTCACAAGCGGTACCTTCAGTGCGGGAAGTTTCGCAGCCGTTACCCTGGCTAACGCCCAGTTTCCGGGCACTGCGACCAGCTACCTTTCACGTTACTGGAATGTTACGCAATCCGGCATCACAGGTTTTTCGTGTAACTCCACATTCCAGTATGTGAATGCAGATGTGGTTGGAACGGAAAGTGATATTTTCTGCTTCAGGGTGAATCCTGCACCGTTTACCGCCTATAATACCGCGAACACGGGTGCAAATACCATCGATGCTCACGGCCTGTCCTCCTTCGGAACGTTCACGGGCAATCTGGGTGATGCTGCTGTTCCACCTGCGGTCCGTTCCTTACAGGATAAAACAATTTCTGTGGGACCGGAATGCGCAGATGCCACACAAACCCTGCTGATCGCCGGGAATGGCACATTTTATCGTGTTACCGGCACCGGGAATGTGAAGCATATCGCAGGTACGAACATCATTTATTATCCGGGGACCATCGTTGACCCGGGTGGGTACATGCATGGATATATCTCAACCATTTTCTGCAGTCCATACATTCACCCGGCAGCTTCGGCTCCGGTGCTGGCCGGCCTCGAAGATCCGGGCACCGGCAACCACGACAACTCATTCTTCAAGATCTATCCGAATCCAACCCCCGGGAAGTTTACCCTGGAGCTGAAAGGAGATGTTACCTCTGCTCAGGTACATGTTGAGATTTTTGGAGCACTGGGCGACAGAATCCTTTCACGGGACCTTCAGATTGACCGGAAACAGGAGTTCTCCCTTTCTGAGAAACCAACCGGTGTTTACGTGGTTCATGTAACATCAGGTTCAAAATCTGAAACGGAGAAGATCATCAAGCTGTAGCTTCCGGAAACGCTTCTTACTTTTTCCTTACAGCCCTGTATCCATTGAAGATACGGGGCTGTTTACATTCTTCGTGTACATATGTTTACTAATAAGGAAATTTACGATTGGGGGATTGAGGGATTGCAGATTGAATTTCCGATTGACGATCTACGATTGATAGCGCTATCAATCGTCAATCTGAAATCAAACAATTCAATCTGCAATCCCTCAATCCCCCAATCGTAAATCCCCCCTGTTTGTCATCTCAATTTTATGGTGTAACTTTGTCCTGTTATAAGATTAACAATTATTATGAAACCATCACATATTGAGCATCTTGGAATTGCGGTAAAGAGCCTAGAGGAGAGCATCCCCTATTACGAAAGCCTACTCGGCACGAAGTGCTATAACATAGAAGAGGTGAAAGATCAGCGCGTCAGAACTGCTTTTTTCCGCATAGGCGAAACAAAAATAGAATTACTGGAGTCAACGGATCCGGAAGGACCGATCGGGAAATTCCTGGAAAAGAAAGGCGAGGGCATTCATCATATTGCGTTTGCTGTTGATAATGCAACCGATGCCCTTTCCGAAGCGGAATCCATGGGTATTGCATTGATTGACAAGGTATCCCGCAAGGGCGCCGAGGGGATGAACATCGGGTTTCTGCACCCGAAATCAACCCACGGCGTTTTGATCGAATTTTGTAACCCGTAGAGACGCACTGCAGTGCGTCTCCACATCAACCAATAATCCATGCTGATCATAGGAATCGCCGGTGGATCCGGTTCAGGAAAATCAACCGTTGTAAAACAGGTCATCAAGCACCTTCCCAAAGAGGCGGTTACGGTTATTCCACAGGATGCATACTATAAGGACAATGGCCATAAATCGGCAGAAGATCGTGCCAGGATCAACTTTGACCACCCGACCTCCATTGAGTGGGGCCTCCTCATAAAGCAGCTGGAAGTCCTTAAATCGGGCGCTCCCATAGAAATGCCTATTTATTCCTATGTCACCTGCGCCAGGTCGAAGGAAACTGTTACGGTTAGCCCGGCACAGGTGATCATCGTGGAAGGGATCCTGATCCTCACCAACCCGCGCCTGCGGAAAAAAATGGATATCAAGGTGTATGTTGATGCCGACGGCGACGACCGCCTGATGCGCATCATCCGGCGCGACCTGGAAGAACGTGGCCGCTCTTTCCAGCAGGTTCTGGAGCATTACGACAGCTATGTAAAGCCCATGCACCTGCAATTTATTGAGCCCACCAAACGTTATGCTGACATCATTGTGCCACAGGGAGGGCAGAACAGAGTTGCCATTGACATTCTCTCCTCCCGTATAAAAACGCACATCAACCTTGATGTTCATGACAGAAAAACAACCAAACCATCTCCTCGGAGAAAATAGCCCTTACCTGTTACAGCACGCATATAACCCTGTGGACTGGCATCCATGGAGCGATGCTGCATTGACAGAAGCCCGGGAAAAGAATAAACTTCTGGTGATCAGCATTGGTTATGCTGCCTGCCACTGGTGCCATGTGATGGAGCATGAATCATTTGAAGATGATGAAGTTGCAGAGGCGATGAACCGGGATTTCATTTCCATCAAGGTTGACCGGGAAGAACGGCCCGATATTGACCAGGTATATATGGCCGCTGCCTATGCCACAACCGGCCGGGGTGGCTGGCCGCTCAATGTGATCGCTTTGCCCGACCAGCGGCCTGTTTTCGCCGGAACATATTACTCAAAGAAAGACTGGCTTCACATTCTGAACTATTTTTCAGCGATCAACCTGTCGCATCCTGAAGATCTGGTTCAACAGGCTGCCGAAATCGGCCAGGGGATGAAAAGACAACTCCTCCACTCCTACCCGCCCGGGCCGGAACAACCTGAATCTTCTGTGCTGCAGGAAATTTATGCCGCCTGGGAGGAAGATCTTGATTTTGTCCATGGCGGAACGCACGGTTCCCCCAAATTTCCGATGCCGGCCAATCTTGGTTTCCTCCTTCAATACGGTCGCAGGTATAAAGCAGAAAAAGCCCTGAATTATGTTGAACTGACCCTTGATAAAATGGCGATGGGCGGGATCTGTGACCAGCTGGGTGGCGGTTTCAGCCGCTATTCCGTTGATGCCCGCTGGCATGTTCCTCATTTTGAAAAGATGCTCTACGACAATGCACAGCTGATTACCGTTTACGCACAGGCTTTTGCCGCAACCGCAAAGTATGATTATAAAAGGGTGGTGGAGGATGCTGTGTCATTTGCCGAGCGTGAACTGGAAAACGGGGATGGCCTTTTCTTTGCTTCCCTTGATGCCGACAGCGAAGGTGTTGAAGGGAAGTTTTACGCATGGACACATGATGAGATCTGCAAATACCTTGGTGATGATGCCGGGATGATGGTGGATTATTATTCTTGTACCCCGGAAGGAAACTGGGAAAACCGGTTGAATGTACTGCGGAAATCAATGAATGATAAGGACTTTGCAAAAAAGTATGCAATAACCGAAGATGAATTGTCAGCGTGCCTGGATGCTTACAGGAATCAACTGATGACCGTGCGTGATTACAGGATCCGCCCGGCCACAGATACCAAGATACTAACCTGCTGGAATGCGCTTATGATCAGTGCGTTGGTGACCGCTTCCAGTGCATTGAACAAGCCGCACTGGCTGGAGAAAGCGATGAGGATCGCCTCATTTTACCGCGAACACCTGGATCAGCGGAACGGGAAGCTCTGGCGAAGTACCAGGCCGGGTTCTTTTGCCATCGCCGGTTTCCTGGATGACTATTGTTTCCTCGCCAAAGCATTCCTGGACATTTACCAGGCAACCCTTGATAAAACCTGGCTTTCTTCAGCGGAAATGCTTGCCAGGCAGGTGTTGGATCATTTTACAGCCGCTGACGGACTCTTTTTCCGGTTATCATCTGATGAAGAACCCAAACTGGTTCAGGAAACCATTGAACTTTCCGACAACGTTATCCCGGCCTCCAATTCACAGATGGCCTCCAACCTGTTCATCCTCGGACACATAACCGGCCGTGATGCATACCTGCAGCGATCGGAAGCGATGCTGATGAAGATGATCCCTGCCATTAGAAGGAACCCCGCTTTTCATGCCAACTGGGCGGCCTTGCTTGCCTGGTATATTGATTCACCGGTGGAAGTCAGTATTGTCGGGGTCAACAACACTGAACTTTTAGCCGGGTTCTCTGGCCATTATTTGCCTCAGGTTATCTTTTCCGGAAACCGGGAATCCTTTGAAACCGGGCATACAGCGGGAAAAACACTCATCCTGATCTGTCATAAAAAAACATGTTTCACCCCCGTTGAAACGGTCGCTGAAGCCATCCGCCTGATAGAAAGCCTGTGATTCCCGGTACATTTTGTATTGTTTTCTATTGTGCCCTATGTGGTAAAATTTCGTAAGTTTGACCCCTCAAAACCCAAATATCATGGAAACCCAGAAAGCCCTCGAAATTCTCAAAATGGCCATCCTCATGGAAAAGAGAGGCCATGCCTTTTATGCGAAAGTTGCTGAACAAACCCCTGATCCGGAGATTAAGCATATCTTCCTGACCATGGCCGATGAAGAAACAAAACATGTGAAATTTCTTTCGGAGCAGTATATCGCCTACGAAAAAAACCACACTTTTTTAAAAGTTGATCTGCCCGACCTCGCCAATGAAGGTTTTGCTACCCTGATCCTTACAGAGGAAATGAAAACAAAAATATCCTCTGCCGGCTTTGAAGCCGCGGCTATTTCCGCAGCGATTGATTTTGAGAAAAAGGCCATTGAGGTTTATTCCAGGCAGGCTGAAACAACGGAGGATCCCAATGAAAAGGACCTGTATCGCTGGCTTGCCGACTGGGAGGGTGGACACCTGAAAATTCTCAGCGACATGGACAATGAGCTGAAGGAAAAGATCTGGAACGATAACCAGTTCTGGCCGTTCTAAACTACATTCCGGTCCGCATGGCCTCAACAGGGTCGAGGCGGGATGCTGAATAAGCCGGCAGAATGCCGGAAATCAACCCGATGATAGCTGAAACTCCGATGCCCAGCAGGATATTGCCCTGTGTAAGGGATAGCTGGAAACTTGTTGTAAGAGAAACGATTAGGGTAAGCATCAGGATGATCAGCAGGCCGAATACTCCCCCGATCAGTGAAAGGAAGATCGCTTCAAAGAGGAATTGCAGCATGATAAAGTAGTTCTTTGCCCCCAGTGCTTTCTGGATCCCGATGATGTTGGTTCGCTCCTTGACCGACACGAACATGATATTGGCAATGCCAAACCCTCCAACCAGGAGGGAAAAGCCCCCGATGATCCAGCCAACCATGGCGATCACACTGAACAATCCGTCAAAGCCCTTTGAAATGATGTCTGTTTCATTGATGGCAAAGTTGTCTTCTGCCGAAGGTTTCTGTTTCCTGATCGACCGCATGAGCCCTGTAAGTTCATCCCGCAGTTCATCATTGGAAACCAGCGGCTTTGCTTTCACCACGATTGTTGAGCCCATATCCCTTAACTCTACAAGGGTTTTGAAGAAATTGATGGGCAGATATACTACCTTGTCATTTGAATTTCCGAAAAAGTCCTCGCCCTCCTTCGACATTACACCCACCACTTCAATATTTCTTCCGAAAATCTTAATTTTTCTGCCAATCGGATCCCCGTCACGAAACAGGTCAGTGGCAATTTCGGCCCCGATGATGGCGATGTTTTTTCCGCTGGCCGATTCGGTTTGGGAAAAGTACCTGCCCGTTGCCAGCTCAAATTTCCATACTTTGTCAAAGTCCTGGGAAACGCCCATCACCCCGATGTTTTCAATATAATTGGTTTGGAATTTCACCGTTTTGTTGACCTGTACCATGAATGCAACAGACTCTGCCAGGTTGCTGCGCTTTTCAAGTTCGCGCATGTCGTCAAGAGATGCTTCCGGCCGCTGCCAGTATTTCCACCAGGGGTAATCGCCACCCATTGACCAGGGCCACTTCTGAACGTACAGCACGTTGCTTCCGAGGGAGGCAATACTCTTCCTGATGGCATTTTCCATGGAATCAAATACCGTGAAAACAGATATGACGCAGAAAATCCCTATGGTTATACCGAGAAGGGAGAGGATGGTGCGAACCTTGTTTACTATAATTGCCTGGAATGCAAAGATATAGCTTTCGCGAATCAGTCGTAGGATCAGGATCATTTGGTGTGGGTGGTTTCCATTCAGTAAAGATAAGTATATTTACGATTGGACGATTTACGATTGCAGATTGAATTGTTTAATTTACGATTTACGGTTGATAGCGCTGTCAATCGTCGATCGTCAATCGTTAAATTCAATCTGCAATCGTAAATCGTCCAATCGTAAATTACCGCGATTTTGTTGTCATTAAATTGCCCGTTGTTTCGTTTGCTAATTTTTGGTAACATTGCAAAGCTTCCCATAATCGCGGTTTAGACGCAGTCACTCATTAATTGTTACAAACGGCAGGTATATGAACGACCATATTAAGATAAAATCAGCGCTGATCTCTGTTTATTCAAAAGACGGAATAGAAGAACTTGCCCGAAAACTGGAATCTTACGGTATCCAGATTCTCTCTACCGGCGGCACATATGACTTTCTCCTGAGCAAGGGCATCCGGGCCATTTCCATTGAATCGGTCACCTCCTACCCTTCCATCCTGGGTGGCAGGGTAAAAACCCTTCATCCTAAAATTTTTGGAGGAATTCTCTGGCGCCGCGACCAGCTGGCCGATGTGGGAGACATTGAGAAGTATGATATCCCTTCCATTGATCTTGTGGTAGTTGACCTTTATCCCTTTGAAAAGACGGTTGCCTCCACCTCTGATGAAGGTGAAATCATTGAGAAAATTGACATTGGGGGTATCTCGCTGATCCGTGCGGCCGCAAAGAATTATGCACACGTGGTCGTTGTTTCTTCCGCCGGATCCTACGGGGACCTGCTTGAGGTGCTTGAAAAGAACAACGGTTTTACAAAACTCAGCGACCGCAGGAAATTTGCCGCACTGGCATTCAGTGTCTCCTCACACTACGACACTGAGATTTTCAATTACTTCAACCGTCAGGAGAATATTCCTGCCTTCAAACAAAGCATTATGGCCTCGGTACCTATGCGGTACGGAGAAAACCCGCATCAGAAGGGGACTTTCTACGGTAACCTTGAAGGTGTTTTCACGCAGCTTCATGGCAAGGAACTGTCGTACAATAACCTGGTGGATGTTGACGCAGCCATCAGCCTGATCGCTGAGTTCAGCAGCCCCACGGTTGCCATCATCAAACATACGAATCCCTGCGGCATATCCAGCCGTGCATCATACAGGCAGGCCTACCTTGACGCCCTCGCCTGCGACCCGGTATCTGCCTTTGGCGGGGTGATCATCGCCAACGGGATCATTGATTCCGAAACCGCCGAAGAGCTCAACAAATTGTTTTTTGAGATTTTAATTGCCGACGGGTATGAAAATGATGCCCTTATTTGCTTAAAATCAAAGAAAAATAGAATAATTTTGCAAAAAAATTCGTTTGCATTCTCACACCGGCAATTCAAGTCCATCCTGAACGGGGTTCTTGCGCAGGATAAAGACATGAATTCGGAGCAGATTTCAGATTTTCAATATGTTACGGAAAAAAAGCCATCACCCCAGGAATCTGAGGAGCTGGTTTTAGCCAATAAAATAGTTAAACACCTGAAATCAAACACAATAGTCCTGGTTAAAAACCGGCAGCTGATTGGTTGCGGAATGGGCCAGACGTCGCGGGTGGATGCACTCCGGCAGGCAATACACAAGGCACATGAATTCGGTTTTGATACCACCGGTTCAGTGATGGCGTCCGACGCCTTTTTCCCTTTTGCCGATTGTGTTGAAATTGCCTGCGAAGCCGGCGTTACTGCAGTGCTTCAGCCCGGTGGCTCCATCCGTGATGTTGACTCTGTGAACTATTGCAATGAACACGGCATGTCCATGGTATTTACCGGGATCAGACACTTTAAACATTAAAATATTTAAACATGGGATTGTTCACAAAAGAAATAGCGATAGATTTAGGAACGGCCAATACCATCATCATATACAATGACAAAGTAGTTGTTGACGAACCTTCCATCGTGGCCATCGAACGCAGTTCGGGCAAGATCATCGCTGTTGGCAAAAAGGCACAGATGATGCATGGGAAAACCCATGAGAACATTAAAACAATACGCCCGCTCCGAGGCGGTGTAATTGCCGATTTCCAGGCTGCGGAACACATGATCCGCGCCATGATCAAGATGATCGACCTGCGCAAGTCCTGGTTTCCTCCTGCACTTAAGATGGTCATCTGTATCCCTTCCGGGATCACCGAAGTGGAAGAGCGTGCCGTTAAAGATTCCGCAGAACAGGCCGGTGCCAAAGAGGTCCGCCTGATTCATGAGCCCATGGCGGCCGCTATCGGTATCGGAATAGACGTGCTTGAACCCATTGGCAACATGGTGATCGACATCGGCGGTGGTACCAGTGAAATTGCTGTGATCGCCCTGGGTGGTATCGTGAACAACAAGTCCATCCGCATTGCAGGTGATGAGTTCAACGCCGATATTGAAGAATACATGCGTAAACAACACAATATCAACGTAGGGGAGCGCACTGCCGAGCGAATTAAAATTGAAGTGGGTGCTGCTATTGCCGATATTGACAATCCTCCGCCCGACTATGCCGTTCACGGCCGCGACCTGCTCACAGGGATCCCCAAAGAGGTCATTGTGAACTACACCGAAATTGCGCACTGCCTTGATAAATCGGTGGCTAAGATAGAAGCGGCTGTACTGAATGCGCTTGAAATGACCCCTCCCGAGCTTGCGTCCGACATCTTTGAAACCGGGATCTATCTCACAGGTGGCGGTGCTTTGCTGCGCGGACTTGACAAGCGGATCCACCTGAAGACCAAACTGAAAGTACATGTTGCCGAAGATCCTTTGCGTGCAGTAGCCCGCGGGACCGGCATTGCGCTGAAAAACTTTGACAAGTTCACGTTCCTCATTAAGTAAGGGGCACCATGCGGAATCTTTTTTTATTTTTCAGGGAGCACTATTTCTATTTTCTTTTCCTGCTGCTTGAAACGTTTTCACTGATTCTGCTCTTCAACTACAATGAATTCCAGGGAAGTTCACTCTATTCCGTTTCCAATGCTGTTTCAGGCTCTGTAAACAACATGTTCAACGGAATTTCCGAGTATTTTTCATTGCGAAAAACCAACAGGGTGCTCATTGAGGAGATGGCCAAGCTCCACTCCCGCATCCCGGAAGCCTTTTATGTGACCGATGTCAATGTCTTTTATAAAAAGGATTCCATCGTCAAACTTGAATACAAATACATCAGTGCCAAGGTTATCAGCAACTCCACCAATAAACGGAACAATTTTCTGATGATCAATAAAGGCTCCATGCACGGGATTGAAAACCACATGGGCGTGATCATCGGGAATAAGATCGTAGGCCAGGTGGTGAGCGTTTCACCGCATTTCAGCTGGATCATGTCGATGCTCAACAAAGACAGCCGCATTTCCGGGAAGTTCAAAAAGAATAACCAGCTTGTCAATGTTGAATGGAGTGGCGGAAATTACCGGAAAGGCCAGGTCAGGGAGATTCCCAAACATATTGTAATGTATAAAGGCGACACGATCATCACCAGCGGAAATTCGGATATTTTTCCGGAAGGCCTGATGATCGGGACCATCTCCGGGTTCAAAAATCCCCAGGATGAGAATTTCAACAATGGAGAGATCCTGTTCGCAACCGATTTCAACAGCCTTGGCTACATTGAAGTGGTTGTTGATCTGATGCGCAAGGAAAAGGAAGAGTTAAAGGCATCTTTTAAATCACCCCAATGACATCAAGAACCGTATTTTTCAACATACTCCGGTTTTTCTTTCTTATCCTGCTCCAGGTGTTGATCCTGAATCACATCAACCTCAACGGGTATATCAATCCCTACTTTTATATCTATTTTATCCTCCTGCTGCCCTTTGACACCCCCAAATGGATGTTGCTTATTGTTTCGTTTATCCTGGGCTGGAGCATTGATATTTTTACCAATTCCATCGGGCTTAATGCCTCCGCCTGCGTATTGATGGCGTTTGCCAGGCCGTTTGTGATTTCGGCTATTTCATCGGGACCTGAATCGCTGCTGGGCGATACCCCTTCGCTCAGGAACCAGGGAGTGAAGTGGTTTCTCTATTATGCTATCATCCTGATATTGATTCATCATTTCACTTTTTTCTTCCTGGAGATCTTCCGCATCAGCGAATTCCCGTATACCCTGGTACGCGTCCTCCTGAGCAGTGCGTTTACCCTGCTGCTGGTGCTGATCAGCGAATACATGCTCTATCCCCGCGGAAAATAAAAAACCCGTTTCGGAAAGAAACGGGTTGGTGAGGTTTCGAGCGGAGTCGAACCGCTGTACACGGTTTTGCAGACCGCTGCCTAGCCACTCGGCCACGAAACCAATGGTGAATGGTGGTGCAAAAGTACAACTATTTTTGAATTTTTCAATTCCCGGGTTATTTCACGCAGATTTTCGCAGATTAAAGCGCAGATTTTGGCAGATTGATATTTTTGAAACTTGTTTTTCGAGATGATTGATTATGGATACAAGGATAGTTTTGAACCAAATGTTATCTGCTTTAATCTGCGTTTTAATCTGCGAAAATCTGCGAGAAATAATACAAATCTGCGAGAAATATTACCAAAATCACTTAATCCATTCCGTCTGATAGCACACCTGCTGCATTTTTCCTCCCATCGGCGGGTTGATCTTTGAGATTTTAAGGTTGATCCGGTCAACCGCAGGGTAACCGTTCCGAACAGCAGTTAGGATGCGTTTTGCCACATGTTCCAGCAGATGCGACTTAACAGCCATCTCCTTCTTCACACATTGGTAAAGCCCTACATAATCCAGCGTGTCATTGAGGTGATCCGAATCCTCTGAAACCGACAGATCTGCCTCCACGCTGAGATCCACGATGAATTTTGTACCGATGATCTGTTCTTCTTTGAAGCATCCGTGGAAGGAGAAGAACTCCATCCCCTCAAGCAGTATTGTTCCCATAATTGGTGTTTTTCAAACGGTGAAATTATCAAATTCCGGGGAATGGGGGAACAGGTTTTTTAAATAGTAGTAAGTTTGCAGATTATTTTCTCGCAGATTTTCGCGGATATTTCTCGCAGATTTTCGCAGATTACAGCGCAGATTTGGGCAGATTAATGTTTTTGAAATTTGTTTTTCTTGATGATTGGTTAGGGATGAAAGCATCGTTTAACCTCAAAAGCTTTAATATTAATTTTATCTGCTATAATCTGCGCAGTAATCCGCGAAAATCTGCGAGAAATTTTTAAACAGTATAATCACCACCCAACGCATACAATTTATATGGAAGACCTGAAAACCCCCGAAGAAGAAAAGCCAGTCAGATCCCTCAATTTCATTGAAGAGATCATCGAGGAAGATATCCGCAATGGCCTGAACGAAAGCCGTGTTCATACCCGCTTTCCCCCCGAACCCAACGGTTACCTCCACATCGGCCACGCCAAATCCATCTGTCTCAACTTCGGCCTCGGGAAAAGGTACAACGGCAAAACCAATCTCCGCTTTGATGATACCAATCCCGTGAAGGAAGATGTTGAATACGTTGATTCCATCATGGAAGATGTAAAGTGGCTTGGTTTTGACTGGGAAGACCGTCTTTACTACGCCTCCGATTACTTTGAACAACTTTACCAGTATGCTGTCACCCTGATCAGGAAAGAGAAGGCATACGTTTGCGACATGTCGGCCGAGGAGATGAGCGAAACCCGCGGTACACCCACCAGGTCCGGGAAAGAGAGTCCTTACCGCAGCAGGTCGGCTGAAGAAAATATTGATCTTTTTGCCCGGATGAGGGCAGGGGAGTTCCCCGATGGCTCAAAAGTGCTGCGGGCCAGGATTGACATGGCCTCCCCGAACATGCACATGCGCGACCCCGTGCTCTACCGCATCCTGCATGCATACCACCACCGCACCGGCAACCAGTGGTGCATCTACCCGATGTATGACTTTGCCCACGGCCAGTCCGACTCCATTGAACGGATCACCCATTCCATCTGTACCCTTGAATTTGAAGTGCACAGGCCCCTGTACGACTGGTTTATCAGGGAAATAGGCATCTATGCCCCAAGACAGATCGAATTTGCCCGGCTCAACATGACCTATACCGTGATGAGCAAGCGCAAACTGCTTGAACTGGTGCGCGAAGGAAATGTAAGCGGATGGGATGATCCGCGCATGCCGACCATCTGCGGACTGCGCAGGAGGGGCTTCACACCTGAATCAATACGGAACTTTGCCGAAACCATCGGGGTTGCAAAGCGCGACAACATTATCGATGTCAGCCTGCTTGAATTCTGCATCCGTGAGGACCTGAACAGGCGCGCCAGCCGACTCATGGCAGTGATGAACCCGGTTAAGGTTGTTATTGACAATTACCCCGACGATCTTGTTGAAGAGATGGAAGCGGTGAACAACCCCGAAGATGAATCAAAGGGAAAAAGGGCCATGCCATTTTCCAAAACCCTCCTCATTGAAAGGGAAGATTTTATGGAAGATCCCCCGAATAAGTTTTTCCGCCTCGCTCCCGGCCGCGAGGTCCGTTTGAAGGCTGCGTACATCATCAAGTGCGAAAGTGTCGTAAAAGACCTGAAAACGGGCGAAATTGAAGAAATACACTGCACCTATGACCCGCAAACCAAAAGCGGCATGCCCGAAAGCAACCGCAAAGTGAAAGGAACCCTTCACTGGGTATCGGAAAAACATGCGGTGAAGGCAGAAGTGCGGCTCTATGACCGGCTGTTCACCAAAGAAAACCCCGACGACCTTGCCGAAGGAGAAACCTATAAGGACTATCTGAACTCCGATTCCCTGAAGGTAATCACGGCCATGATCGAACCGGCAATTCTGAATGAAAGGGAACTGATTCCAGGCGTTTCAGACAAATTCCAGTTTGAAAGGATCGGTTATTTCTCGCTTGACAAGGACACATCACCCGGGAACCTTGTCTTTAACCGCGTGGTTCCTTTGAAAGATTCATGGGCAAAGACGGAAAAAGTTAAATAAACTTGACTTTTTTGGAAAAATTATATTAATTTTGCACCCAGATTGTCCGATGGTGTAACTGGCAACACAAATGATTCTGGATCATTAGAGTCTAGGTTCGACCCCTAGTCGGACAACAACGAAATCCCTGTAAATTAACGATTTACGGGGATTTTTAATTTTAGATTGGAGGATTTTAGATTGACGATTGAATTGATTGATTTACGATGTACGATTAGCAGCGCTATCAATCGTCAATCTGCAATCGTACAATTCAATCTGCAATCTGCAATCGTCAATCTTTCAATCTGAAATCCTTAGATGAATGATCAGCAATACCGGATCATTTTTCTATTTTTGCCTGTATGAAAACAACATCGCCCAAAACAGCCAGGGCGCCCGGCGAAAAGGCAAACCTTCCTGCTCTGAAAGTCCCGTTCATCCTGATCCTGCTGGCCTATGCCCTGATCCCGGTGATCATTCCCGATTTTTACGCGCTGGATCCAAACGGACCCAAGTTCCTGTTTATATCCGCATTAAACCTTATTTCGTTCGTTTTCCTGCTAACCGGCAGGGATTTTGCCGGGCGGGAAGTACAGGCAGCTTTTTTCAGGAACCGGATCGGGATGGTATATGCCGCGTTCATGTGCATTGTCTTGCTTTCCTTTGCCAAGGCGGTCAATCTCCCTGAATCGGTTCTGAGTTTTTCCAAGTATTTTACTGTTTTTTGTTCCGCGTATATCCTGACAGCCATCTTCCTTTCTGACCGCAGGTATTTCAGGATGCTGATCATCAGCATGGCATTCCTGTTGCTGATGGACAGTTTTACCGTGTTTGTCAACATCCTGATGTACATCGCCGGTATGGTTCCCGGCGTCTATGAGATCAAATCCGTTTATGCCAACAAGAACATCCTGGCGTCGGCCATCTTTGTAAAGATTCCCTTTGCACTCTGGCTTTTCTCATTTGAAAAAGGCTGGTTGAAAAAGCTTGGATTTGTGGTGCTCTTCTGCGCATTCCTGGCCAGCTTCTTCATGAGCACACGTACTTTTTACCTTGGATTGATCTTTCTGGCAGTGATCTACCTGGCGTTCATCCTGGTCAGGAATATACGCAGCCGGGATTCAAAACCCTACCTGAAGCCTGTATTTTTTACGGGGGCCCTGGTACTTGCTTTCTGCGTTTTTACACTGACGCAAAGCTGGCTCTATCCGAAAACCGCTGATGTTTACAATGCTTCCGTCACAGAGAGGTTTTCAACTATTTCTTCAGAAGAAAGTTCTGCATCACAGCGGCTTGAAAGCTGGAAAAGATCGGCATTGCTGTTTAAAAGCGAACCGCTGGCAGGGGTGGGGACCGGCAACTGGAAAATCAGGGTGCTGCAATATGAAAATCCGAAAAAATCCGGTTATATCCTGATGCTGAAAAACCACAATGATTTTATTGAGATTACAACAGAAACAGGTATTTTCGGCGGGTTGCTCTTTTGCTCAATTTTTGTTTTACTGGCCTTCAACTTCCTCAGGGCGTTTTTCAGGTCCGGAGCTGATGAAAGCTCCCTCGTTTATCTTTTCATACCTGCCTTTGGTATCTTTTGCTACAGCTTTGATGCCTTTTTCAACTTTCCGGCAGACAGGCCGGAGATACAGTCTGTGTTCGCCATGTTCATCGGGGCAGGAATTGCCTTTTCCGCGGTTCCTGCCAGGGACGGGAAAGCAGGAGCTTCCTGGTTGAGGATTTCCCTGTCGGCTGTCATGATCCTCCTGCTGGCAGTCTCTTCTTTTGTTTTGTTACTGAATTATAAATCCCTGGTAATACAGCGGTATGTGCAGGAAGACCAGATCACCGATACGCTCCGCAGCTCCACAGGATTATTGGTGGCAGGGTATCCGTTTATACCTACAGTTACAACGCTTGCAGAACCTATTGCCGTGCAAAAGGCCCGGTACCTCATCAATGATGGAAAATACCAGGAAGCCATTGACATCCTGAGGCCGGACAGATCAAGCCCCTACGACGGACGGCGTGAGATGTTTATCACCATGGCATACTCAAAGATGGGCAATGTTGACAGCGCACTTGTTTATGCATGGCGGGTCCGGGACCTGAAACCCCTCAATTTCAGCAGCCTTGATTATATCTGTAAAGTGTTTGAAAGCCTCGGAAACAAAGAAGAGGCGCTTAAATTGCTGCGGGAATTTATCCTGGTTGAAAAGGACACCCCGGAGGCCTGGCAACATATTGCAACGCTGTTCTGGGAAACAGGTCAGTATCAAATGGCAGTAGATGCCATTGATTCTGCCTCTGTGCATCTTCCGAAAGATACACTTATCCGGAAACTCAAAGTCAAACTGGCAAATGACATTATTGTCCAGCCTTTTATGGCGCAATATTCAGCCGCCATGGAGTGTTTGAGCAAAAGAAATTACCCTGAAGCACAGAAATACCTGGATGAAATCATCAGCAAAGAAACACGCATTGCGATGGTCTATGCAGGCCGGGCGTATTGCTACTATACCAGCCGGTTATATGATAAATGCCTTGGAGATATCAAACGCACCATGGAGCTGGGCAACAGCACCCCTGACCTGTTCAACCTGCGGGGACTTTCATATATCGGTTTGGGCAACAACGATGCGGCCTGCAAGGACTTTAAAACAGCAGCAGAAAGGGGAGACCGGGACGGGGCAGCCAACTTCAGACGTTTCTGCAAATGACACACCGTTGGGTGTTTACAAATTTCGCATTTCGCATTTCGCATTTCAGGTATCAGATTTCCCATTTCAGATTTCCCATCAATTGCCTTAAAGGACATGCCATGGCATGTCCCTACAGACGATAATAACGTGAATTAAAAACACCTCACCAACCTGAAAACCGACTTTTTTTCAGCCGTTTCAACCAAACAAAAATATTCCCCGGGCTGAAGGGAACTGCCATCAATGACAACCCTGTTTTTGCCTGCCAAAAACCTGTTGCTGTAATCCTGCAACGGAATTCCCCATGAATTGAAAACACGGACTGTTACAAATTCCGGTTCTGAAAGGAAAAAGACAACATTTGTTGACAACCCAAACGGATTTGGATAATTCCCTGTATACCCCTCATTGCCTGATCCGGCATTGAAAACGGCATCGGGTGCCAACCGTAAATGAATCAGCCCCCGGTTGGGCACTGCATCAAAACAATAATAATTTGTCCCGCTGAAATTTCGTACAGTAAACGGTAGCGGATTGTTGTCCTGAAGGATAAATCCCAGCCGGTCGCCCGGATCATTAAACCGGATCCGCAACGACAGGGGAACATTGTAATGAAAAAGTGTGTCGGGTAGCCAGTTAGTCAGGCTCAGGGTCATTTCCGACGGTGAGTTCCTGAAGAAGTGGAGCACGGTGTTTTCCCGTTCCTGCATGTATTTCACCACCTTATTCAACGGGGCAACCCAGAGGCTGTCATTGTTCAGCGCGATATAATCCAGGTGCGATTTGAATACCCCGATCGGAACCGGTTCGTAGCCATTGGTATCCTGCCCGGCTTTAAACCCGTGCCATCGCTCCACCAGCCATCCTTTGGCGCGCAGAATATTGTCAATGAAAGTATTCACCTCCTCCAGGGGGGTGGCATGATAAATATGCTGACTGTAAATGTTGAAATAGTTTTCCGGAGTAGTGCTTTCATAGCCGTTGGAGCTGCCCCTGCAAGCCATGTAGTATTGTTTTGCCTGAACGATCGCAGGCGGATTTACCGCGCCAAATGGCCAGGCAAAGGTTTCACATTGCTGACTGGGGATATGGGCGTTGATCGTGTTCCTTGAGTCGGTAAATTCACGCCGCATGCTGTCGGCAAACAGCGGATTAAGGCTCAGGATCGCGAAATTCGGGTGATTGACCGAATGGCTGCCAATTTCATGTCCCTGCAACGCAACCATATTCAACGTGTCCCACCCGGGTGCCCAGCCTTTCCCCACCCGGTTTGTCACAATGAAATAAGTGGCCTTAAAATGATGTTCATTGAGCAAAGGCATGGCCTTTGTAATCTGGAAGCGGTAGTTGTCATCAAAGGTGATCGATACCGCCGACCTTTTAAATCCGGGCCAGGTAGCCACGGAATATTCAACTCCGGTTGTGTCCCTGATTTCCCGGGCTTCCGCATGCAGCACAAACAAATATGAACACATCCATATACAAAGAATCAACGGTGTGTTTATTTTCATGTCTGTTTAATTGCCGCCTGCTCCGGATGTTAATTTCTGAAGGCCAATTTCAGTTCTGGCAAGGAATTCCTCTTTCCCAAGTGTGGCAGCCAGGTCCATCATGCCGGGACCCTGGTTTGACCCGACCATCAGCAGGCGCAGCGGGTTCATCAGTTGTCCCATTTTTACCCCCGTGGAGGTGGTGTATTCCTGAACAAGGTCGTGCAGCGAGTCTTTATTGAAATCGGCCATTTTTTCAACCGCAAGCGCAAAATCAGTGATCCAACCGGTAGTTCCGGGTTGCCAGATCTTCTGGTACACCTGCTGATCGTATGTTTCGGGCCTGATGAAAAAGAACCAGGCATTGTTCCACAGGTCAGGAACCAGGGAGGCGCGCTCTTTCACGAGTGCGATCACGCTTGCAAGGTAGGCAGGGGAGGCCACGGAGGGGTCAATTTGATGCTTTTCAAGCCATGGTTGAAGCAGCAGGATAAGTTCCTCTTCCGATTTCTTCTGCATATACTGGTGATTGAACCATTTCGCCTTTTCCGGGTCAAACTTGGAGCCGTGTTTCCCGACCCTTTCCAGTGAAAACTGACTGATCAGCTCTTCCATGGAAAAAAGTTCCTGTTCGGTTCCGGGGTTCCAGCCCAGGTGGGCAAGGATGTTGACAACGGCTTCGGGCAGGTACCCCGATTCCCTGTAGCCAGAGTAGATCTCACCGCTGGCAGGATCTTTCCAGGCAGTGGGGAATACCGGAAAACCCAGTCTGTCGCCGTCACGCTTGCTAAGTTTGCCATTCCCGTCGGGTTTTAAAATCAGGGGAAGATGGGCAAATTTCGGCATGATATCTTCCCATCCGAAAAAGCGGTACAACAGCACGTGGAGCGGTGCTGAAGGCAGCCACTCCTCGCCCCTGATCACGTGGGTGATCTTCATCAGGTAATCATCCACCACGTTGGCAAGGTGATAGGTGGGGAGCCCGTCTGATTTAAAAAGAACCTTGTCGTCAAGGTTGGCGGTGCTTACCAAAACTTCTCCGCGGATGAGGTCATGCACTGTGACCTGTTCATTCTCAGGAATCTTTATCCGAACAACATACGGAACTCCTTCGGCCATGTAATTTTTCCATACTTCCTCGGGAAGGGAAAGTGAATTTTGCAGACCTTTCCTGGTTTGATGGTCGTACTGAAAAGAGTGGTTGCCGCTTTCCTTTGCCTTTTCACGCATTTCATTCAGGGAAGCCTCTGTATCAAAGGCATAATAGGCATGCCCGCTGTCAATCAGTTGCTGTATATAAGTTTTATAGATGGCTGATCGTTCTGATTGCCGGTACGGGGCATGGGGTCCTCCTTTTTCTGGACTCTCGTCAAATCCAAAGCCACACCAGGCAAGTGAATTTACAATATACGCCTCCGCCCCGGGAACAAACCTGTTCTGGTCGGTATCCTCAATACGCAGGATCATCGTTCCGCCAAGCCTGCGGGCAAACAGGTAATTATACAGGGCGGTCCGCACTCCGCCAATATGCAGCGGACCCGTCGGACTGGGGGCAAACCTTACTCTACATTGCGCTTCCTTCATCTTGATTTAACTGTTAAAAGTCACAAAATTAAACTATTCGTGCTTAATGAAAACCATTCCTTTCAGATATTCGTACTTTTGCATTAGGATACTAAAAAAATCTGCATTTCGTTTCTCTTGATAAAAATATAATATGGCTTACAACCAGATCCTCATAAATAAGCTTGACCAGTTTATCCGGAAATACTACAAAAACCGCCTGATAAAGGGCGGACTCTGGACGTTGACGCTCATCACCGCCTTTTACCTCGTTTTTGTCGGGTTGGAGCTTGCCTTTCACTTCAGCCAGGGTGTAAGGATGACCTTGTTTTTCTCCTTCGTGGCGCTTGCCTTGTTCCTGCTTACCAGGTTCATCGTTATCCCCATCCTGCAACTGATCAGGATTGGCAAGATAATTTCCCACGACCAGGCTGCACAGATCATCGGAACCCATTTTTCTGAAATCCAGGATAAGCTGCTCAATACACTGCAGCTCATCAAGCAGCAAAAGGTTTCGGGCGACAGTGCTGACTTGCTTTCAGCGAGCATTGAACAGAAGACCAATGCACTCAAGGTATTCCGCTTCGGTGTTGTCATTGATTTCCGGAAGAATTTACGCTATCTCAGGTATGCCCTGGTTCCGGTTGCGATCATTATGCTCCTGGTGCTGCTGTCGCCGGATACCATCTCCGATCCCACCAAACGGATCATTCAGTACAATCAGACGTTTATCAGGCCCCTGCCTTTCACCATCAGCATCGTGAATAAAAACCTCACCGCCATTCAGCAGGAGGATTTTGAACTGCAGGTTAAAATAACCGGAACAGAAATCCCTTCCGAGGTGTTTGTGAAAACGAAAGAGGGGACCTTTAAAATGGCCCGCAGCAAAGGATTTTTCTTCACATACCTTTTTAAATCACTGCAGGGGAATATCCCGTTCAGGATTGTAACGGGCGATTTTAAATCGGATGAGTATGAACTGAAAGTATTTCCAAAACCCACGATCCTCAATTTTGATGTGCAGGTGGTTTTCCCGGCCTATATCAACAAGCCCGGAGAAAAATATGAAAACCAGGGCGACTTTGTTGTGCCGGAAGGTTCTGTCATAACCTGGAATTTTTACACGAAAGACGTAACCGAGATCAGGTTCCGGTTTGATAAGGAATTGGTAACGCTGGCAAAAGAGAACAGGAACACATTCTCCAGGTCCATGAAGGTGGCCGGATCGGCGTCTTACAGCATTACACCGCTCAATGCAAATACCTACCTGGCCGATTCCCTTCAATACAGGATCAACGTGATCAATGATGGCTTCCCGTCGGTATTTGTGACACAGTCTGTCGATTCCGCACTCGCCACCAATCTGTTTTTCAAAGGGACTGTCAAGGATGATTATGGGTTCACCAAACTGACATTCAACTATGCAGTTTCTGCCCGTGGCGATACCGCTTCACTTGCATATCAGACCGAATTGATCCCGATAGAGAAGTCGGTAAACAACCAGATTTTTTATTACGCGGTCGATTTACTGAAACTCATGCCTGAGGCTGGCCAGAATGTCCAGTATTTTTTTGAAATCTGGGACAACGATGGCATTCACGGGCCCAAGGCGACGAAATCAGAACTAAAGCTTATCTCATCACCAACCCTGGAGGAAATAGCGCACCGTACAGACCAGAACGAGCAGGAGATGAACCAGGAGCTTGAAAAGAGCCTCTCGGATGCCAAATCAATCAAAAAGACCATGGAAGAGCTCAACAAGCGGATGGTTGAACAAACCTCTTTATCCTGGCAGGACAAGAAAAAAATCGAAGATATCCTCAAGGCAAACCAGGCAATTGAAGATAAGGTTGAACAGATAAAGAAAAAGAACAGCGAAAATATTGCTGCCGAGGAAAAATATCTTGAAACCAACGAAAGGATCATTGAAAAGCAGAAGCAGTTAAACGAGATGATGGACCAGTTGCTTTCAGAAGAGATGAAGAAAATGATCCAGGAGATGCGTGACATGCTGAACCAGATCGACAAGGACAAACTGGGCAACATGCTTGAAAAAATGAAACTGTCGAACAAGGAACTGGAAACCCAGCTTGACAGGAACCTGGCACTGATGAAGCAGATTGAGTTTGACCGTAAGCTTGAGCAAACAATCAACGACCTGAAGAAAAATGCAGATAACCAGGATAAGCTGGCAGAGGAAACGGAAAAACAAACACAGGGAAATGACAAGCTGCTGGAGAAACAGGATGAGATCAGCAGGAAATCGGATTCCATTGCGGCGAAGATAAAAGAACTTGAAAAGGAGGGGGCCAAGCTTGAAAATCCGGCTGAGCTCGGGAATACGAAAGACAAGCAGGACAGTATCAGTAAAAGTCTGGCCGAAAGTTCGAAGAAGCTGAAGGAAAAGAAGGCTAAAGAAGCTGCAGGATCGCAGAAAAAGGCAGCGAAGCAGATGAGGGACCTGGCGCAGCAGATGTCCGATTCACAGGCAGAAAATGAAGAGGGACAGGCAGAGGAAGATGCAGATAACCTCCGTATGATCCTTGAAAACCTGGTACGCCTCTCTTTTGATCAGGAGGACATGATTTCAATAACGAAGCAAATCGCCCGCAGCGACCCGAGATATATTGAACTGGTAAGCCGGCAGAAAGAATTCAGCGGAAAAATGAAAGTTGTTGAAGATTCGCTGACTGCCCTGGCTAAACGACAAATCGCAATCAAACCAATGGTTACCAAAGAGATAGCAGCCATAAATCTGAATATTGAACTGGCCCTGGAGGCCATGGGTACACGCAACCTTACCATGGCGCTTGCTAAACAGCAATATGCCATGACCTCGATTAACAATCTTGCACTGTTGCTTAATGAATCGCTGCAAAAAATGAATGAGCAGAATGCCCAGTGCCAGAGTTCGAAACCGGGCTCTAAATCATGTAACAAGCCGGGAGGAAAGGGTAAGGGGAAGATGTCGTCGAAGAACATGAAGGATTTACAGCAAGGCATTGGTAAACAACTTGAAAAGCTGAAAGCTGGCATGGAAGCCGCCAAAAAGGATGGCAAAGGTTCGAAGCAGGGGCAGGGACAAATGAGCCGGGAGATTGCAAAGCTGGCTGCCCAGCAGGAGGCCCTGAGGAATGAGATGCAGAAATACCAGGATGATATGGGTTTAAAAGGCATCAAGGACCAGGGCGGGATGAATGAGGCTGCAAAAGATATGGAGCAGATTGAGAAGGACCTCATCAATAAGCGCGTCACGGCTGAAACGATCCGCAGGCAGCAGAGCATTATGACCCGGTTGCTGGAGTCAGAAAAAGCTGAACAAATGCGTGATCAGGAAGAAAAAAGAGAATCCACCGAAGCGAAATCTCAACAAAACAGTAACCCTGGATTAAATTATCAGTATAACACAAAAAAGAGGGCGAGTCAGGACAATATCCAATTGGTACTGCCTGGGGTAAATTCCTTCTATAAGAGTAAAGTAAGTAGTTATATTGTTAAAATAGAGAACTGATATGAAAAGGGATTACAGAAATCTGGTTATTTCCGGCCAAAAGGAGATATCCAGGCTTGAGCGGTTTGTAGAGGAAATTTGTGATTTTTATAATATCAACAACGAGTATTTCGGGAATATCCTGCTTGCCACAACTGAGGCTGCAGGTATTCTCATCGCAATTAACGAAGCTGCGGGACAGGGACATCTTTCTATCAGTTTTGACCGAAATCCGAAGGGATTGATGTTTAAGATTAAGATGGTCGATGAGGAGGGCAAAGAGGCCGGTAATGAGGATATTCTGGACCGGGAAATAAGGAAGCATAAACTGTCGCGTGACATTTTTATCATAAAGGCGCTGACCGATGAAATTACCATCTCGGTGAACGCAAAAAGCATCATGCTCGTTTTCTATGTGTCAAGCATGAACTATGAAAAATCATTGAAACGCATTACCGAGCTTAAAGAATACTGGAGTAAAAAGGATATTCTTATCCACAGAAAATGAGTTGTAAGATTAATTTTTTCAGTGAGAATATCACTTTTGCCCCTAAAAGCAAAGGCAAACTCCGCAATTGGATATGCAGTGTTGTAGAGATGGAGGGGAGGGTTCCGGGTGAATTTAATTTTATTTTCTGTGACGATGAATATCTAATGCAATTGAACTACAAATATTTAAAACATAGAACGTTAACAGATATTATAACCTTTCCCGTTGAAGACGAGAATTCGACACTCTGCGGAGATATTTTTATAAGCATCCCCAGGGTTAAAGAGAATGCCGGAAAGTTCAACCAAACGACCGCAGATGAACTGCACCGGGTTATGATTCATGGCATATTACATCTCGCAGGTTATCACGATAAGTCAAAACAGGAAAAAGAGGAAATGCGCAGGAAGGAAAATCACTATCTGGAAGCACGGCTGTTCACATAAGTAGATCCTGTTTTTTCCCGTTTTTCATACAGCTTGTTTTCATCCGGAATTACCCGCTAAGCGTCATTTTTAATTGACCAATTAAGGAATGATATTTAGTCGTAATTTTGTTTTTTATTCATTGTTAAACTATAAATACACTGATTGTTTCACGTGAAACAACTCAGGCAGTTGATGCAAAAATACGATATTATTGTAGTCGGAGCCGGACACGCCGGTTGTGAAGCTGCCGCCGGAGCGGCCAACATGGGATCAAAGGTATTGTTGATTACCATGAATATGATGAACATGGCGCAGATGTCATGCAACCCATCTATGGGGGGAATCGCCAAGGGACAGATCGTTCGTGAAATTGATGCGCTTGGAGGTTATTCCGGCATAGTAACAGACAAAACAATGATCCAGTTCAGGATGCTGAACAGATCAAAAGGTCCTGCCATGTGGAGCCCGAGAGCACAAAACGACAGGGTTCTTTTTTCTGTTGAATGGCGGAATATGTTGGAGCAAACCCCGAATGTTGACTTCTGGCAGGACTCAGTTGTGGATATAATAGTTAAGAACGGGAATATAGCCGGGGTTAAAACGGGATTGGGAATTGAAATTTCCTGTACAGCACTTATTCTGGCAAACGGTACTTTTCTGAACGGTTTAATACATATCGGGGAAAAGCATTTTTCAGGGGGCAGAATGGGTGACGGATCGTCAAAGAACCTCACTGAGAAACTCGTTGATTTTGGTTTTTCTGCCAGCCGTATGAAGACAGGAACGCCTGTAAGAGTGGATGGAAGATCGCTTGATTTTTCACGCATGGTAGAGCAGCCTGGAGATGAAATTCCTGGTAAATTCTCTTATTCCATGACACCTGGTCTGTCAAAACAAAGGAGTTGCTGGCTCACCTATACCAATACCGAATCGCATGATATTCTTCGTACCGGGTTTGATAAATCTCCGATGTTTTCAGGAAGAATCCAGGGGCGAGGACCAAGATATTGCCCCTCCATTGAGGATAAAATTGACCGGTTTTCAACCAAAGACAGGCACCAGCTTTTCATTGAACCGGAGGGATGGGACACAGTAGAATACTATGTAAACGGATTTTCTTCTTCGCTTCCGGAGGATGTTCAGTTTGCTGCATTGCGACAAGTTCAGGGCTTTGAAAAAGCAAAGTTTTTCAGGCCTGGTTATGCCATTGAATACGATTATTTCCCACCTGAACAACTTAATTTTTCACTTGAAACCAAGATAATCGGCCACCTTTATTTCGCCGGCCAGATTAACGGAACAACCGGTTATGAAGAGGCGGCGGCACAGGGTTTAATGGCCGGGATAAATGCTCATTTAAAGATCAGGGGTGAAAAACCATTCATCTTAAAGCGCTCAGATGCCTATATTGGAGTACTCATTGACGACCTGATTACAAAAGGAACCGAAGAACCTTACCGGATGTTTACATCACGGGCGGAATACCGGATTTTATTGCGGCAGGATAATGCCGACCAGCGGCTCACACAACTATCTCATGATATCGGACTGGCATCAACCGAACGCCTTGATGTTGTTAAAAGGAAGTACGAAAAAGTCAACGATTTCATTGATTATTTACATAAATTAAGCCTTTTGCCAGACCAGGTGAATGGCCTGCTGGCGGAGATGGATACGAACCCGATCAGTCAGAAACAGAAAGCTGCCACCCTGTTGTTAAGGCCGCAGTTAGGCCTGAAAGAATTGATGCGGCATGTTCCCGAAATCCGGGATTATGTCAATGAAAATGACATTGTAGAAGAGGAAATAACCGAAGAAACAGAGATCAAAATTAAGTATGACAGTTATATTGGCAAGGAACAGGACCTGGTAGAGAAACTGTCAAACCTTGAAAATCTTGTGTTGCCCGAAGGGTTCGATTATGGTAAATTGATCTCCCTGTCGCACGAAGCCCGTGAAAAATTGAGCAGGGTCAGGCCCCATACGATCGGCCAGGCTGTGCGTATCAGTGGCGTTTCTCCTGCAGATATTTCGGTGCTGATTGTATACCTTGGACGTTAATGTTCCACGTGAAACTCACAAAAAATGAACGAGAATTTATCATCTTGCCCGGTTTGCGGAAAATCAGGATTTTCAAACTTTCTTGAAACGGCCGACTATTTTCTGACAAATGAACCGTTTTCAATACAAAAATGCAATGACTGTGGGTTTAAATTTGTCAATCCAAGACCGGATATCCGGGAAATAGGACGATACTACCAGTCGGATGAATATATCTCCCATGATGCTGAAAAGGCAGGATTGGTTACCAGGCTGTATAAAATTGCGCGGGTGTTTTCCATCAGGACAAAGTTTAACATTGTAAACAGGTACACCAGTTCAGGAAGCATCCTGGATATTGGCTGCGGTACCGGAGAGTTTCTGCACTACTGTAATTCAAAGGGCTATGATGTTTCAGGGGTTGAACCAAATGAAAAGGCGGGCAGTTTTGCACAACAGGTAAATGGCATTCCTGTCACCACAGCACTTGGAAAGCTTGATCCGTTAACATGCAAATTCAGTTGCATTACCATGTGGCATGTTCTTGAACATCTTCATGAACTGAACGAATCACTTGAACAGGTTAAATCGTTGCTTCTTCCGGGAGGTGTTTTTATAGCAGCAGTTCCTAACAGCAATTCATGGGATGCAGCACATTATGGAAAGTATTGGGCAGCCTACGATGTTCCCAGGCACCTTTATCACTTTACCGAAAGCAGCGTGACCATCCTGGCGAAAAATCACGGATTCGAAATTGTAAAAACAGTTCCTCAGAAACTTGACGCATTTTATGTTTCTATGTTAAGTGAAAAATACCTGACTGGAAAAACCAACCACGTAAAAGCGTTTTTTAAGGGAGCCTGGTCAAATTTTATGGCCGGTATTGCCACAAGAGGGCATTCAAGCCAAATATTCATACTTTCGGTAAAAAAGACGTAATTTTAGCCTCCGTATTGAACGCAAGGGGTGTTTTGAGGAAATTCATCAACCGTGGCTTAAAGTGAGTTTATACGCGCTCCTGTGAGTCCGTTTCATTGCGTTGTAAATCTGTAACTTAGTGTATTCACAAAGAAAAGGCGTCAATTTTTGGGGATTTCCCTGGTTCGTCCTTTCCGTTTTGCTCTTTGTTTCCATAGCAGCACTTCGGATCTGGTTTCACCATGAAAACAGTCCGCAGAAAATTGCCAGCGACTTTCAGCAGAAAATTTTGGCCGCCCAGGCCGGTGCCAGAAAAAGTGCCGAAGCTCTTTGGAGCACCAAAGGGTTTATTTCCGACTCCGGAATCAAACCACGAATCGAATCTTCGGGAACCGAAAGTTTTGAAGAGCCGGTATTCCTTTTTGCATTTAAAAATGATTCACTGGTTTTCTGGAACAACAACAAGGTTATTCTGCCGGCAGGTTTTATTTTGAATGAGGCCCGGATAAGTTTTGTCCTTCAGCTTAAAAACGGGTGGTATGGGTTCATCAAAATAAAACGGGGTGATTATTCTATTGTTGGCTGCTACCTCATCAAATCCCGCTACCATTTTCAAAATGATTATCTCCTGAATGAATTTGCACCCGGGTTTGATTTTCCGCCGTCATTGGCGTTAACAGAAAGCAAGGGGTCTTTTGCCATGTATGACCAGGATAAAAACTACCTCGTCAGCATAGGATTTGAAAATTACCGGCCCCGCTCCGACGGCCCCGCAGCGTTGATGTTTTTTCTATTCCTGGGAGCCTCTCTTTGTTTGTTCTGTTTTCTGTTCCGCCTGTACTCAGCTGCCGAATGGTTCAAAGGGCGGGAAAACCTTCTGCTTGCATTGTATGCAGGTACCCTGGTCTTGTTGAGGATGATCCACTATTATTCAGGTTTTCCTCTCGAAATGAGCCAATCCGGTTTGTTTAGTCCTGCACTGTATTCCTCTTCCGCGTTTCTGCCATCGCTGGGCGATTTTGCCCTGAATATCACATTGCTCCTGGCCATCGTCCTGGTTTATTATACAACCGGAATTTTCAGAAGGAAGGACGAGGTGCCAGGCAATGTTAAACGCTATGCTTTGGCAACCTTCATGCTGGGAATCATCATGGTGTGCTTTTTGGCAACCGGATATTTTTTATCCGACCTCGTGATTAATTCCTCCATTCCCCTCAATCTGCAAAACATCTCCGGATTAAATGCCGGCAGTGCCCTGGGAATTTACATCATCCTCGCCCTGTTTGCCTCTTTCTGGATGATCACCTCCCGGTTGTCGGATGCGCTTTTTGAAATATTGCCGGGGAACAGGGTTTTCATTCCGGCAGGAATTGTTACCTGCCTGTCTGTTCTGCTTTTCCATTTTTGGACATGGGAAGATGGGGGCTTAATTTCTTTATTTTTCCTTATTTACCTCTTTCTGTTCTGGTTTATAAGAAGGAAAAGCAAGCCCGCCTTTTCAGTCACCGGCATGTTGCTGCTTCTCTGTTTTTATTCAGTTTTCGGGACATTTTTGCTTAACCGGTGTAATAAAACGAAGGAACGCGAGAAACTGAACATCCTTGCAGTGAAACTGGCCACGCGCCGCAACCCGGTTACCGAGGTGCTGTATGAGCAGGCTGAGCGGAAACTAATTGCTGACACAAATATTCGAAGGATACTGTCTGCCGGATCCGGTATGCTGAAACCGGGGCCCGACAGCCTTTCCGCTTACCTGAAAGAACGATATTTTAACGATTACTGGCAGAAATACCAGGTACAGGTTACCGTTTGTGACCACCTGAAAGACCTTCGGATCCAGCCACAGGGTTACCTGGTAAACTGCAGCAAATATTTCCAGGAGATCATTAAGGAATATGGTGAGGCAACAGCACTTCCCGACCTGTTCTTCCTTGACTATGGAGTTGGAAAGGAATACTACCTGGCCATTCTTTCTGTGGAGCCCGAAGGACCGGGCAAGGGTGTCTATCCGGCTGTTTTTATCGAATTCAATTTGAAGAATGCATATCCCGACCCCGGTTACCCGGGTTTGATGATGGACAAATCAAGGATGGACCTGCCCAATTTGTCGGATTACTCCTATGGTCTTTACCAGAAAGGGAGGCTAATCAGGGCAGTCGGATCAATAGATTATAAGATGGAGCTTGACCAGTATAAGTCATTTACTGCGTCAAAGCCGGTTTTTTCCGATGACGGCAGATTGCATCACTACTTCCGGGTGAATGCCACAGATGCTTTGCTGATCAGTAAAAAGGATGACGATTATCTTTCGCTTGCCACGCCATTCCCATATCTTTTCATCCTTTTTTCACTGGTGATGCTGCTTATCCATGTGTCGCTTCGATTCCCCGGGAATATCAGTCCGGTTCCGGCAAGCCTCAGGAACAGGCTGAACATCTCGCTTATCGGGATCCTTGCAGTTACCATGATTGCCATAGGCTTTTTACAGGCCGCCTATATCATCAGGATCAATGCCAAAAAGAACGTTGATAACCTGCGGGAAAAAGCATTTTCTGTGATTGTGGAGGTGCAGCATAAGTATGGTTTCCTAAGGGGAATGAACGATGCACAGAAAGGTGATCCGGATGATTTCCTGGTGAAGTTATCAAACGTATTCTTTACTGATATCAATCTTTTCAATGAAAAAGGGATGCTTATTGCTTCAAGCAGGCCGCAGATCTTCGAAGAAGGCCTCCTCTCTGAAAGAATGAATGCAGAAGCTTACCGTAAACTCATTACCGAAAAAAGCTCCATATTTATTCATAACGAGTCAATCGGCACCATGCAGTTCAATTCGGCCTATCTTCCGTTTTACAATGACAATGAGGAGTTGCTTGGATTCGTGAACCTGCCGTATTTCGCAAAGCAGGATGAAGCCAGAAAGGAGATCTCTTCTTTCCTGGTAACGTTTATCAATGTATATATCATTTTAATCCTGTTTGGTGTTTTTGTGACCGTATTGATATCCAACTACATAACAGCCCCATTGGCGATGCTGGCAAACAAAATGTCGCAGCTTAGGCTGGGTATGCCCAACGAGAAGATATCGTGGAGGCAGGAAGATGAGATCGGTGAACTGGTGACCGAATACAACAGGATGATTGAAGAACTGGAGAAGAGTGCAGATAAACTTGCCAGGTCCGAACGTGAAAGTGCCTGGCGGGAAATGGCCCGGCAGGTAGCCCATGAGATCAAGAACCCGCTGACTCCCATGAAATTAAGCGCACAGTACCTTGAAAAGGCATGGAATGAAAAAGCGCCCGACTGGGATCAGCGGCTTGCACGGTTTACAAAAAACATGGTTGAGCAGATTGATGCGCTCTCGGTTATTGCCACCGACTTCTCAGATTTTGCAAAAATGCCTGCTGTAGTAATGAAAAGAATTGATATAGAAGAGGTTATTCGATTCGTACTTTCATTATACCAGGATGGATCATCCATTCGTTTTGAACTTGTATCTGAAATGGCCAAACCGATGATCCTTGCCGACCGCTCGCAGGTAATCAGGGTATTTACAAACCTGGTAAACAATGCCGTTCAGTCCATAGAAGTTCCAGACAAGGGAGTGATAGAAATACTAATCGCCAGGGAGGCGGAACATATCGTCATCCATGTGACAGATAACGGTTGCGGGATATCAACTGACCGTGCAGATAAAGTATTTCAACCCGATTTCACCACGAAAACAAGTGGGATGGGCCTGGGGCTGGCCATTGTCAAAGCGATTGTAACAGCCATGAACGGTGAAATCACCTTTCATTCTGTTGAAAAAGAGGGAACGACTTTTATTTTAAAATTTCCGGAGGATGATGTATAAAGAGAACACGCGGGGTTACGTCCCGCTGATGAGGGTGATGCTGTTATTTGTTGTTGCGGTTGCCATCCAGGGTTGCCATAAAAGTGAAACCCAGGAGTTATACCACAAGTTTCCCGGCAGTGCCTGGGAGCGGTTTAATTTGCTGAGTTTTGAGGTGCCCGTTAAAAAAGCAGCTGCTTACGATATTTATCTTTTTGCCAGGTTTACTCCTGAATTTCAATATGAAACCCTGGATTTCAATATGGTCATGAACACCCCGTCAGGGGAAGAGCGGATACATGAATACCAGTTGGAGGTGAAGTCAAAATCAGGCGACTTCAGTATTGAATGCAGCAAGGATTCATGCCAGGGAATGATCCTGTTAAAGCGGGAAATTAACATCGGAAAGCCGGGAATCCTGAAGATTGAAATTGAGAATCTCACGCCGCACCTGAGCACGACCGGGATAAAAGGTGTGGGAATCAGGCTGAAACCGTCAGGCAAGTAGTTTCAGGGCCGTTTGTTTGTCATGGTGAATCTGCTGAACAAGCAGGTCAAGGGTTTCAAATTTTACCTCATCCCGGATCCGTTCAAGAAAAGAAACAACAAGAGTAGTCCCGTAGAGGTCGCCTGAAAAATCAAAGAGATTCACTTCAACCGAGAGGGCTTTTCCGGAAATTGTCGGGCGGATCCCGGCGTTGGCCATGCCTTTATAAACCACACTGTTCACAACAGCCGTAACCGCGTATACCCCATGGGCCAGTAGAAAAGGGTGGTTGTCTGAAAGGTCAAGGTTGGCGGTCGGAAACCCAAGCGTTCTGCCGAGGTGATTGCCATGCACCACGGTTGCACTGATCACAAATACCGATCCTGAAAGTTCCCGTGCCCTGCCCAGGTCTCCTTTTGCAAGGGCATCCAGCACATCAGGGGAATCAAAGTTTTGCTGAATCATCAGGCAAAACTAAGGATAAATCAAAATGGAACCTAAAAGAGCGGTTTATCTTTTTTGCTGAGGCGTTTGATCATGACCAGCTCGTACACGGCATACATGTAGTGGGCCCATACGCCCGCGAGCATGATCAGGAGGGTGATGATCATCCAGAGCGGGGCGATCGGTGTCCACAGCTCACGTGAGGGCACTTCTGCCTTGTAATATTGCTTGTGGACTCCCCAGTTGATTACATTCTGGCCCTGCACAAAGCCAAAAACATCATGTTCTTCTATCTTTGCCACCACGACCAGGTTTCCCAGGGTATCACCTACAATTTCCTTTGGAAATTCAAGGGTTCCTGTTCCTGTTTCGTCGAGGGCAATCTCCCCGATTTTCAGCAGGCTGAACAACCTGGGGATATAAAGCATAACGGTTTCTTTTGGTATCGCAACATCCTCGCCTTTTTCATTTTTCTGGGTGGCTGTTACTTTCAGCAGATGAACAGAATCTTCGATGCTGAAGAAAAGCTTGATTTTAGCAGGTTTAGCGGTTACGGATGCATTTGCCCCGGGATATTTTGCCGTACCGGCAAAAGTTGCCCCATAGGTAACCATGCCAGCCTTATCTGCCGGCAGGCTTGAAGCGGCAATTTTAAAAACTGCATTTCCCTCCTGGTCTGTTTTGGCTTTACCAAATGGTTTACTGGTTATACCATCGCCTGCTGCAAATTCAACCGGGGCATTTTCCAATGCCAGGGTTATGTCCCCTTTTTTAATGCTGAGGGTTGCGGTTAATGTGACCGAATCGGATCCGCACAGGTAGTTAAGGGCCATTCGGGATTCAACGGGAGTGCTGGCTGAATCCGTCTTTGCTTCCTCTGGTGAACTTCCCGGGGAAAATGCCAGGGAGAACATGGGAGCAAGAATGAGTAATAACGCGAAAACTCTTTTCATAACGTTTAATTGGTCAGTACCGGTGAATATTTACAGTAAAACTTCTTCTTTTTTCTCTTCTCCCGCGACTCCTGTGACAGGAACGATGGTAATAAACTTTGAAGCCAGGGTAAACAGCAGGCAGAAAATAGCTACGCCGGCTGCCGTGAGGCTCCATTCAACCCAGGTGGCTGTATAGTTCAGCCATTCAGGCCTTGCATCCTGAATGGGGAGATAAGGAGATTCAAGTGTTGGAACGACAATGAGATAACGGTTGAGCCAGAGGGCAATTACAACGACAATGGCAGTAAGGGTAATGTTCCCGATCGTCCTGAATTTCTTAATACCGACCACAAGCAGGGGTAAAAGCACCCCGATATAGTTTGAGATGATGAATGGCCAGTAAAATTCCTTGAAAAGCAGCTGGATGAGCAATTCGTCATTTTTCTCAGAACCGTACCATTTGGTAAGGTAATCGCTGAAGGTGAAGTACCCGAAGAATGCAGCGAGTACGAGCATGATCAGGCCAACGGCCACAAAGTGCTTTTGTGTGATGTATGCTTCCAGGTGATATACTTTTCTGAAAACCCACATACAGATAATCAGCACGGCGCTTCCGGAATATACTGCGGCAATAACGAAATAAGGGCCAAAAATCGTACTGTGCCAGCCCGGCTGAAGGGTCACACTGAAGATCCAGGCGAGAACCGAATACACGATGATTGCGATGGAGATAACCATGGCAGCCATGATGTCTGTTGCGCGGTTTAACCTTTTCTGTTGTTCCGGTGTGCCTGTATAACCGAGGGCCAGCACCTTGTAAAGTTTTTTTCTCCAGTTGGGCAGCTGAAGCAGTTCATAGTCGCGGAGTACGGCCAGGTCGCGCAAAAGCGACAGATACAGGAAGATAAAACATCCGAAAATATCCGTAGTAATTGCGATAACGTCCCATGTGATCGGAGACTGAATTCGTCCAAAAAACACGAGGTAATGAAGCTTGTCGAGGCGGCCGATGCAAAGCAGGATAAAGCAGGGTCCGATAAGCAGTGCAATAATAGTGATGAATTCGGCCATGCGGATGATCGGTTTCCGCCATGCGGTTTTGAAAAGGTGCAGTGTGCCTGAAATGAGAGCGCCGGCATAACTGATCCCCATGAAGAAGATAAAATTAACGATATACACGCCCCAGACCACGTTGTCGCGCATTCCGGTAACTTCATGGCCTTTAAATAATTGCTCAAAGAAGGCATACGCACCAAGGCCGATTACGGCGAGTAAGAAAACAATCCATACATATCCCTGAATGCTGGTTTTTTCAAGTTGCGGGGAAAAATCTCTCAGGGGATTTTTTGGTTCTAGTTCCATGGCTACGGTTTATTTTTTTTACTGTAAGGTGTATCCTTGTACCGGTCTTTAATTGTTTCGTCCAGATCGCCAAAACCGCGGTCCACTTCAAACTGGCGCTCAACAGGCGGAAGATAATAGACACACGGGCGGGTTCCCAGGGTTTCAAGGTACCGGTATCCTGCACGGTCGCTGATCAGCTTGCTGAACTGGAATGTCTCTGTTCCGTTGGTAACCGTATCTTCATCAACATCACCAAAATAGATGACTCCCATCGGGCACGCAGAGGCGCAATAAGGTATTTTGCCAACACGAATAAGATCGGGACAGAAATCACATTTTGAAACAGTTCCTTCTTTCCCCGGACTGCTGGCTTCAGGAGAATAAGGTTCCTTATCTTCATCAAATTCCGGGTAGTGCTTCCAGGCAAAAACGCGCGTGGAGTATGGACACCCTGTCATGCAGAATTTGCATCCGATGCATCGTTCGTTGTCAATAAGCACAATTCCGTCGGTGCGTTTATACGTGGCACCCACAGGACAAACACTCACGCACAACGGGTTGTCGCAATGGAAACAGGGTTTCGGGAACCAGTATGGAGAGGTTTTTTCCGAATCCTGCAGGAGATAAACTTTTATGAACTCCTGGCTTTGCGGAAGGTGGTGTCCCTTCTGACAGGCTTCCACGCATTTCCGTGCATTTTTGCACTTGCCAAGGTCAATAACCATGACAAATTTCCGGCCCGGAATACCTTTATGTGATTCTTCACGCGAAACACGGGGGAGTTTGAGCAGGCCTCTGTCCACCTCCATGATTTCCCCGTCGGTTGTAAGAACTTTCACCTTTTCTCCGGTTTCAGCAGCTGATGCGTCAACATAGGCTGCAATGAGGCCACTGCCCATGGCAACACCCGCCCCGGCGATGAGTCCTTTTTTGAGGAACTGGCGCCGAGAATTTTTCGGATTATTATTCAATTCTTCTTCCACAGTTAAAATTTTTAGTGAGATTCATGAAAACCATTGATCATGCTCCTGAAGTTGCTCGTCGGGCTTTTCCCGATGGTGCAAAAGTAGATATGGACACACATGATGACGCTGATCGCGAAACCTGCAGAGATATGCAGGAGGTCGGTCATATCAAGTCCGCTGATACCCATAACGCTGTTTACCGTAACTTCAGGATACAAAAGTCCCCAGCCGGAAATAATAACAAACGGAACAATCACATACATCAGGGCAACATACGTGACCTGCTGCAGCGGGTTGAACTTGTTATCAACCGTAACCGGGAACGGGGCATCGGTTTTTTTGAAAATACCGATGGTGTAATAAATAAACTGTTTTTTAAGCCTGACCAGGAATCCCTTCACGGCGATCACATAATAGGCGCCGTTTGGTGTTAACAGGTTGCCTATAAAGAACATGCAATAGCTTATGGTGAGGATAATTCCTGCAATGTTATGTACCGTCACCGCGGCTTTGAATTTAACCAGGGTCGACGGGTTTGAGAACTGGATGCTTAAACCGGTAATGATCAATATGAGGCAGAGCATGGCATTTGTCATATGCCAGATCCTGATCCAGACAGGATACAAATAGAGTCGTTCAGTTTGGTGGGTCATGGGTAGTTTTATTTTTTAATGCGCAGAAATGCATGGATCACTATAACCAGCACGGTAAGTCCGAAAAGTACAAGGGAAATGATATTCAGCGTATTGCTTTTATCAGGGCCGATGCTGGTGGCATCACCCATGAGGAGTCCCTTGACAACTCCTTCTTTTTGTATTTTTTCACTGACTTTATATTTGTACAGTGAAGCAAACAGGATTGAGTTTTTTGAATGGCAGGCTTCGCATTTCCTTACTGCCTGGCTTTTGGCAACCATATGGTGGGCAACAACCAGGGTGTCTTCGTTTTTGGCATGACATTCAATGCACCTGACGTTGGTAAAGTGGGAGGCCTGGTTTGGCAGCCATTCATGTTTCTGAAGAATGTTCGGCTTGGCTTTGGAGGTAAGCAGCTGGTAATTCCTGATGTCACCGTGGCAATTCAGGCAAATGAGGTTATCGTAAAGGATTGTCTCCTTGAGATTTTCGTTGGTGCGTGCATTGATTTTATATGTATGGGCATTGTGGCACATCCAGCAGGTAAAATCTTCACTGTGTTTTTCTGAATGCGTGCTGGCCTGAAATTCAGATTCTATTTGCTCAAACTTGAATTTTGCATATTTTTCATCGCCGCCGTGGCAGTCGATGCAATTCGCTTTCGTCTCCATACGAAGGTTTCCGGCATGCGGGAATGTGGAATAATCTTCAGAGTGGCAATCGGTACATTTGAATTCACGATGGTTTGATACATAAAAAACATCGCGGTTCAGAACCAGTTCGCCGTACATGCGTTTGGTAACTGTTTTCTTTGATTCCGGGTTTTCGTAAGTATATTTTGACTGGCCGTGACATTTGAAGCAATTTTCATTTTCAGCGGCATTTTTAAATTTGGAAAGATCTAATTTGCCCGGTTTTTCCTGTTCTGTTGGTACAGGTACGACGGGTGTTGTTTCTGATCTTTTTATGAGGGTGTAAGCCAGCAGAGAAAGCATCAGCAAAACCAGTACGATCCATGCCGGGCGGATATTTGCTTTATAATTCATAGTAGAGGCAGTTGTTGAATAGAATTTCTAAGGAAAAAGAAATGGGTGCTGACAGGATTGCCCTGTCAACACCCATTTTATACATCATGATTGAGTCAACATGCGTTATTTTTTAAAGGTGCGCATGAAGGCAACCAAAGCCCAGCGATCGTTGGCATCGGCAATTTTCTTTTCGTATCCCGGCATTTCGTCACGTCCTTTGTCGGTGCGGTAAAAGAGTTCGCCATCTGTTGAACCCTGGAAAGCTGCAGAAGAGAAATCACCGGGGAAGGTTTTCAGAGAAGCGGCTTTAGGACCGTCGCCCAGGCCTTTGCTTCCGTGGCATGATTTGCAATGTTTTGCCCACATTTCCTTACCTGTAGCCAAATCGGCCTTTGCAGGAGCTTTCATGGCTTTGTCTTTATCAGGAACAGGCCATGGTTTTGCTTTTGCCTGTGCATGAACGGCGTTTCCAAAGAGGAAAACCACGGTAATGATTGCTGCTACCATAAATGTAGCGATTTTCTGTGTTGTTTTCATGATTGATTGAATTTAGTTAAAGAATAATTAAAAACTCCATAAACGGGTAAGGTTGAAGCCTACGAGGATATAACCGTTCCAGAAATTGTTGTTGTTATGCATGACAACTTCAGACGGCAAAATTCCCTGTGCAGCAGAAATGTATAGGTGGAATGCATGCGTGCTTGTTGAAACTTCCCATCCGAGTGAAATGTTTGGATACGGGGTTCTGTTTTTCGGAATCTCCAGCCAGTTATAGCCGTCCCTGACGATGAAGGCAGGATCGTAGTTGATAATGATCGGCTGCACGTACGACAACAAAACCGATGACTGCGGGCTGAGTTTAACCCTTGCCAAAAGTGAGAATGCGAATGCATCGTTTCTGGCTAAAGAATCGGCAGCTTTATCCACTTTATTAAAATGGGTGTAGCTGAGGCCGATCTGTGCTGAAAACATGTTGTTGAAACGGCGGGCAAAGAGGAATTCATTGTAATAAGCGAAACGATCCACAAATTTATACCCGGTACCGTAGATGGATTTATTGGTAGCGTTCATTGACGCATTAAAAAAGTAGGCAATTGTTAAAGGAAAACCTTCTTTACGCTGGTGCAGGAACGTGTATTTTACCAGGAGATCCTGGAGACGGTTGTTTTTCGTTGTTCCCAATCCTACAACAACATTTTTATTGATGCTGAAGTTGAGGCCAATGCGGATGTTTGAGGCTCCCCAGAGACCTGCCAGGTCGGCCCATCCGTTCTGGATTGTACCAAACCGGTGCTGAAGAACGAATTCAAGTGTTTGTGGTGAAGGAATGGCTACCGTGATATTGTCCATGGCGATTCCGCTCTCGAAAGCAGGTTTGGCCAGCTGTTTCTGGGTAACTTCAGGTTCGGCAGGGATTGAGTCCTGTGCGAGAATTGATCCGGTGGCAGAGACCATGAAGGCCAGGCCAAGGATCAGGCTTTTCAAAGAAAATATAGAGTTGTGCATTGTTTTTAAAATTTTTGAGTGAATATTCTGTGGATACAGCGTTAGTTGTTCTTAGCACCTTCCAGGATCCAGTTATAGATCGTGGCGTTTTTAGTTGCGTTGCTGTATGATGCCATCACGCCACCAGGCTGCATGCAGGTATATAAAATACTGCCAGCCGGATTGTTAGCTACAACCATGTTGTTGTCCATCAGGCTCTGGTAGGATTTTCCTTCCCTCAGGTCAGGAGCAGTTGCTCCGCTGTGACATACTGTGCACCCGGAGTTGAAGATGGGTTGTACCTTTAATGAATAGCTTGTTGAGTCTCCCGGGGGCGGCGGGGGTGGGGGTGCATCAGGTTGAATGGTGGCATATTCGCATGCCCCAAACAGAAATACTCCGAGGAGAACGAAAATCAGGTTAATCAATTTTATTTTGCGCATATATTTAATTTTTAATGGTTTCCGGGTCAAAATTTAAAAAGGTTCTTCTTAATTCTGTATTTTGTGATTTAAAAAATCGTGGTTTTTGTGGGGTGATTAAAAGTATTCGCTAAACTTAGGTCAAAAGGATAAATTTCACCAATCAATTTTTATGTACTGAAGAACAGTCAATTAAAATGTCAAATGTCAAATGAGATGATTAATCTAAAAAAGGCTTCAGGGATGAGATCCTGAAGCCTTTTTCTCTCTATGAAATTCAATTATAAGCCAGCTGCGTTTAACGCCTCAACAGAGTTGGTTAAAAGAGCTCTTACATAAGAGGTGTTGTGAATACCCAGGCTGTATTCTCTCAGGCAGAACTGGAAGTTGACGATAGCTCCCAACTGAACATTCAGTAATTTCGGGAACTTTGGTTTGGTCATATTGGTAGCACCTGTGTTATAAGGATCTCTCCAGTAGCCATCATCGTTGGTTCCGGCGCTGTAGATATCAAGGTAGCCGTCAAAGTTTCCGGTTGAAACCCCAGCCCAGAGGTTGGTTGCCGTTGCATCGCTGTGGAGGATGTTGTGGCCGCCGCCGCAGGCATTGATTTTGGTGGCAAGTGCATCAAGTAAGCCCTTGATTTCGGTCCTGGTGGCTTTCCATTTGGTTGATGCTGCATCAATCGGGCTTGCAGCGTGACAAGCACTTGTATTACAGCCATTGAAATTCCAGGTTGTGCCTGATCCCAGCGGGGTTTCTTTTGCATTTCTTACGTTGAATGAGTGACCGCCGGCAATGCCTGTCATCGGGTCAGCCATGTGGCAATCCTGGCAGGAGGCAAGAGTGGTGTGAGGTGAATTGCTGTAAGGAACACTTCCGGCAAATTCAATAGCGCCCTGTCCGGCATAAACACCGCCAACAGCTCCATAGTGAATGTGCATCCTGTAAGAAGGCTTCAGGTACTTGTTTTTCGCTCCGGCGGTACTGTCAAACATAACAACCAGCGGGAAATTCTTTACTGAGTCATAGTTCAGCAAACGTCCTGCAGGGTCATTGCCGCAAACGAGCGGACGAGGCTGGTGACATTTTACGCATAAATTGCTTTTGCCGCCGCCCTGGGTCAGGTCGATCGTTTTGGCGCCGCCCCACATGGTCATGGGAACCGGAACTACTGACGTAAGCGCCAGGTCTGAGGTGGTGTAGGTGGTGTGCAGACTGGTGTGGCAGGTAAAACAGCCGATCTCACCAATAGCATCGCTGGCAGCCGTTACATATGGGTTTACCCATTTCTTTGTTGTCTCATTAAATGTAAACACAGTTGATACATTGTTCTGACACATGTAAACGAAAGCTTTTTGAACGTGACAGGGAGTACATCCGGTATTACCTGCTTCTTCAAAAGCAGCTGATCCCCAGTTGTGCTTTGACAGCTGAAATTCAACAGCGATAGCGTCAACAACAGCCTTTGCATGGCATTGTTTACAGGTTTCGCTAGCGTCTTTTCCATCCGTACCGTCTTTACCGGCAGGGCCGGTAGCTCCGGCAGGACCTTCCTTGGTACAGGAGGTCATCATTAAACATGCTGCCATGATGAGCAATCCGGCAGCGAAGAACATTTTTTGAAATTTTTTCATACTCTTGCAGTTTTTGTTAGTTTTTAAGATTTATGCAGCAGACAACTTGTGCAAATTGTTTCAGGAACAAAAATATCTAAGTTTATGCAATGCGCTGTTAATAAGTAGGTGAGATTTGTTAATATATTAACTGAGATATGTCAATTCTACATTGATATATCTCAACCTAATCTTATTTATGGATGGTTATACGAAGTTTTGAAACATTTTTGTGTCAGACAATGAAGGGAAAGAACGATGATTTGTGATTTTATTATCAGGTAAAAATGTTGATTATAACAGCATCATGTCAACAGGAAAATAATGGTGAAGGGACTCTGTATCTGCTACTCCGGCTAAGGCTGAGTGTAAGGGGGGGGCAGCTTCCCGGGAGGATCAGGAGGTTTCCACGGGCTGCACCCGTGCGTCGATCCACGGGCTGTCCCCGTGGTTATTATAATAAAGATGGGTTGGTAAGGGAATGAAACGGGGGCAGGTTTCTGAAGCCGATGGTGTATATATAAGAATAGGTGTGCGTGGAGAATGATCAGCATTGGAGGAGACGGACCCCAGTAAAACAAAAACCCCGGATGCAAACTGCATCCGGGGTTTTGAGTTTTATAATTAACCGTTCTGACTAGTTAGCCGTTACCCAGTCAATTGAGTTCTGAAGAACCTGTAAAGCGTAGGTTGGGTTGTGAACGCCTAATGACAGCTCGCTGTTGATGTAAGCATAGTTGTATGCAGCACCCATTTCACCGTATTTCCAAACACGGCCGATTCTGTTGGCAAAATCAGAGTCTTTGGCATATTTGAGCATGATACCGTATACTACCAGTCCGGTGGTCGGACTAACGGTATTGTTTGTAACGTTGGTTGCATAGAGTTCACTGGAGGTTGCAGTTCCGTAAAGTTTGCCATTGAAGTCATGGGTTGGCTGTGCACTGTAAGAAACAGCTCCGGTCGTAGCATTAACGGTTTTCTTGAAGACTTTCCTTGCGGTAAGGAGTTCGGCAAGTTCAACGCGTTTTGCATCAATGAGGGCGCGGATCGGGGAAATCTTATCACTTCCGTGGCAGGCTGTACATGCAGCTTCATTTACCTTTAATGTGTGACCACCGGTTGAATCGGCAGGATTGTAGGTGTTCATGTGACAGTCGGTGCAGGAGAATTCAGAGTGTTTCCAGGTCCTTGTGTAGGTTTTTCCTTTGTATTCATAGGCATTGATACCAGCAAAGAGGTTTGACTGGTTGCCATCATGTACGGAGAAACTGCGGCCAACACGGTACTGAACGGTATCGTTGTCGCTTGCATTGGCGAACGGGAAGTAAGGAAGCTGGTCAAACGATTTGTTGAGAACATCCGGAGTGAGGGTTGTATCTGAATAAACCAGTGCCGTAGCGCCGCGAATCTGGTGGCAGGTAACGCAGAGGTTGTTGATCTGGCCAAAATCGGTGGCAGTAAGATTTTTGTTGTAATTCAGGTAAACGGGTGATGTTGTTGATAAAATGTCGGCGATGGTGTCAACAAAGTTAAATCCGCTGTGTGCGTGACAGGTTGAACAATTGATCCTGTTGGCTGCCGGCATGTCATTGGCAGGTGTGAACAGGCCACTTCCCAGAACCCACTGGAATCCTTCATGCGTGTGACAACGTGTGCAGAATTTGGTGTTACGGGAACTTGTAGTTCCTTTGAAGTGCTTTGAAAATTTGTACTCGGCCAGTTTCGTGTCAAAATTTGTCGTGGTGTGGCAAACAAGGCAGGAGGAATTGGCATCTTTGCCGTTTGTGCCGTCCTGGCCTTTGGGACCCTGTGCGCCTTCCGGACCCTGGGGGCCGTCTTTGGTGCAGGAGGAAAGGATAAGACACCCGGCAGTAATCATCATTCCGGCAGTAAAAAACAACTTTTGTAAACTTTTCATACTCTTACTTTTTTTGTTAATAAATTCCGTTAATGCAGCAGACAACTTGTGCAAATTGTTTGAGGAACAAAAGTATATAAGTTTATAAAGAAGGCTGTTATCCTGCGGGTGACATTTGTTAATATTATAACTGACATATATCAATGACATGTTGATATATATCATTCAGCGTACAGAACGATAAAGGTATCGTAAGGTTTATTTAAGAGAAGATGAAAGGAAATTGAAGAAAGCCTAATTTCTCTGTTATAGTTTTATCAACCGGTTTCGCTGATCTGGCGAAGTTGTTTCGGATTCAATACCTCCATTATATTGCCGGCAATTGTAAGGATTCCTTCTTCCTTGAATTCCTTCAGGATGCGGATGGCACTCTCTTTTGACATCCCCGACAAATCGGCGAGATCCTGCCGGGAGATGGTCATTTCAAATGGATTCTGACAGTATATTTTATCGGAGAGGTAAAAGATCACATCGGCGATACGCCCATGCATCTGTTTTTGGGTGAGGCTGATCACCTGGTCGAAGTTGAAAATGGACTGAAGTGACACCCTTTTGATGAATTCTTCGGCAAAATCGGGATTTTCACGGATCAGGTTTTTAAAAACGCTTACATCAACAAGGCAGGCTGTACAGTCTTCAACAGCAGCGGCGGAATAGTAATGACGGTTATCGACATAAATACCAGGTCCGAAAATGTAATCAACCGGTTTGATCAGAGAAAGGATCAGGTTTTTCCCGTAACCCTCAATATATATTTTAGCAAGTCCTGAGGTTACACATACAAAATATGGTGAAGGCGTACCCTGTTTAAAAATGATTTCACCGGCCTTGTAACTTACCTGGAACCGGCTGCTGTTGATGAGTTCAAGCTCAAAGGCACTTAAAGCCTTAAAAATTGAGGCTTTGCAGTTACAGTCAGCGCAATTGGAGGAATGTTGCAATTTATTTACCATCAGGAATAGCTGCTCGGGCCGGGTTTTTGGAAAAGCAGACAAAGATAGCGTTAAATTGATATTAAACAAATTTTTACACCCTTTTTATCAATGGGGTTGTTGAGATATATCAACACCTAAATCCTGTTTAATGCCAGGTATTCTGCAATCTGAACTGCGTTGGTGGCTGCACCTTTCCGGAGATTATCCGCCACAATAAAGAGGTTGAGGGAATTTGGCATGGACTCATCACGGCGGATCCTTCCGACAAAAACGTCGTCTTTGCCGGCGGCATACAGCGGCATGGGGTAAATATTATTTTTAATATCATCCCGGACGGTGACACCGGGTGTGCTGCCGAGCAGTTGAACCACCTCTTCCACTGTAAAATCATTTTCAAATTCCAGGTTGATTGCCTCAGAGTGGCCGCCCATGACCGGAACCCTGACAATGGTAGCGGTGATCCTGATGGAATTGTCATGAAGGATCTTGTGGGTTTCATTCACCAGTTTCATCTCTTCGGTGGTGTATCCATTCTCAAGGAAGTCGCCGCCGTGCGGAAAAAGGTTAAGGTCAATCGGGTATGGATAGGCCATTTCGCCTGAAATTCCCTTTCGTTCATTTTCCAGCTGTTTTACAGCTTTTGCCCCGGTACCGGTTACAGACTGGTAGGTTGATGCCACAATCCTTTTAATGGTGTATTTCGCATGGAGGGGTGCGAGGACCAATACCAGCTGAATGGTGGAACAATTCGGGTTGGCGATGATTTTATGGTTTTTTGTAAGGATGGATGCGTTGATTTCGGGTACGATGAGCGGTATTTCCGGATCCATGCGCCAGGCCGACGAGTTGTCGATCACCGTGATCCCTGCCGCAGCATACTTTGGCGCCCATTCCTTTGAGGTGGAGCCTCCTGCCGAAAAGATGGCAATATCAGGCTTTGCCGCAATAGCCTGTTCGTGTGTGTGTATGAAATAAGTTTTGTTATTAAAGGTGAGCGGTAACCCTGCCGACCGGGGAGAGGCGACCGGGATAAATATTTCAGGATAGAACTTGTGTTCTTCAAGAACTTTGAGGATTTCCCTGCCAACGAGCCCTGTGGCTCCGACTACTGCGAGATTCATGGATGGAAATTTTTGGCAAAGGTAAATCAAAAAATGGCGAAATGGTAAAATGGTAAAATGGTAAAATGGGGTTTGCTAATGTTATTAACAATTGATTCACCTTTTTAGTTCTTTCGGATTAAGCAGGAAAAATTTGATTTATGAAAACACGAAATTCTCGCATTCCCTTCATTACTTGCATTGTTTGCATTGCCTTCATTGCTTGCATTCCCTGCATTGTCTTCTCCCAGGTAAAGGATAGTTTTTCCGACGGGAATTTTTCAGAAAACCCGCCATGGACAGGAGATTTCCAGCAATTTGAAGTAAATTCCGCAGGCCAGCTGCATTTGCGTTCTGCGGGGAGCGACACCTCAGTTCTTGCAACACGACACCTTCATGCGGGAAGCACCGAATGGAGTTTCTGGATGAAACTGTCTTTCAATACTTCATCGAACAACTATGCAAGGATCTATCTTATGGCTGACACCTCCGACTTCAGGATGCCGTTAAATGGCTATTTCATCCAGGCAGGCGGCGCCGGTGATTCAATATTTATCATAAAGCAGTCCTATGATGAACTGTTGCCGGTGTATGCGGTTAGAAGCTATCGAACAAGCCATTCAACCAATACCCTGCGGTTCAAAATAACCAGGGATGAATCGTCACTGTGGGAGGTGAAAATTGACACTGCCGGAGCTTATAACTACTTTACAGACGGACTGTTTACCGACGAATCATTCGGTTCGTCGCAGTGGTCGGGCATTTACTGCAGGTACACGTCAAGCAATGCCACCAAATTCTATTTTGATGATTTTTATATCGGGCCGGTTATCCATGATACCGTTCCTCCCGGCCTCCTTTCTGCGGAGATGACAGGAGGGAAAAAAGTAACACTCACCTTTACGGAGCCAATGGCGGAGGCGGAATGTGAGATAACCGGGAATTACCGGTTTTTTAATCAGGCCATGTTTGCAGATTCAACAGTCAGGAACAGTTCCATGCCGGAAGTTGTGACGCTGTACCTGCATGACCCTTTGCCCGATGGCACCATTGATTCTTTGCAGATTACGAATCTTGTTGATATTTCAGGCAACAGAATTGCGGATACCGTTGTGCGGATATGTTATTATGTTCCCAGGGCATATGATATCCTCATCCATGAGATCATGGCCGATCCCGACCCTCCGGTTGAACTGCCTGACGGTGAGTTTGTTGAATTGTACAACCGTTCTCCATACCCGGTAAACTTCAAGGGGTGGAGGTTCAGCTCCGGGAGTTCAGATAAAGAGCTGCCGCCTGTAACCATTCCGTCTGAGGGCTACCTGCTGATTGCCAGAGATTCTGCCTACCTTCATTTTGCGGCGTGCGCGATAATTTTCACATCTTCCTCCTCGTTGTCAAACGAAGGCACAACCCTGGTTCTGACAGATAACCATCAGCATGTCATTCACGCTGTAGCATACCACCCGGAGTGGTACAGGGGTTCATTCAAGGGTGACGGAGGATGGTCGCTGGAAATGAAGGATGTGACGAATCCCTGTGGCTGCTTGGAGAACTGGTCACCCTCCAAAAGTACCATGGGCGGTACACCCGGAAGGGTAAATTCCGTGAAGGAAAGTAATCCCGATGAGGATGCGCCTTATGGTCTCAGGGCTGTGATAGTGGATTCTTCCAGGTTGAAAATCACATTTTCCGAATCGCTTGACAGTGTTTCTGTGCAGAATGCCGCAAACTGGGAGGTGATTTACCCGGACGGGGAACTATTCCCGGTCATGGTAAAACCCATCGGGCCTGAATTCAATGCTGTTGAACTCTCCTTTGACCGGAAGTTTGAAAAAGGAACCGGATACCAGTTAAAAACACCGGGGGATATAACAGACTGTGCAGGCAACCCGTGTGACACCACACGTGCCATCCGGTTTGCCATCCCTGATTCAGCCGGTTTGCACGACATCGTCATCAACGAGATTTTATCCAACCCGGCCAGCGGGGGAGCCCGGTTCGTGGAATTGTACAACCGGTCGGGAAAGATAGTTGACCTCCAATCAATTGTATTATCAAACCGCGATACAGCCGCCGGGTTGCTTCCCGGCAGTTCGCCTGTATTTGCGGATGGATACCTGTTATTTCCGGGTGATTATGCTGCTTTAACAACTGATCCGGATGACATTTCTGCCAGGTACCGGGCCACCGAACCCGGTTCCGTTACCCTGATGCCCGGGTTTCCTGTATTCGGAGATGATACGGGTACGGTAACCATTGCCAGGAAAGACAACCTGGCGATCATCGACCGGATGCGGTATTCCAGTGAGATGCATTATCCGCTGCTGGCCTCCCGGGAAGGGGTTTCACTGGAGCGCACCAGTCCCGACCTGCCTTCGGAGGAACCGGGCAACTGGCATTCGGCCGCTGAAACGGCAGGGTTTGCAACACCCGGGTACCAGAATTCGCACCGGGTCCTGTTGGAACAATCGGGCCTGGAGATTACCCTTCAGCCGGAGGTTTTCTCCCCCGACAATGATGGCTACGATGACCTTTTGACCGTCATAATCCGTGAACCCGAACCCGATTATACGGTAAGTATCGTAGTTTACGACTCAAAAGGGCGGGCCGTCAGGCAACTGGCCAACAATGTTTTAACAGGCAGTGAAAGTGTTTTCACCTGGGACGGGATGACCATCCAGCAACGAAAAGCTCCGCTGGGATTTTATATTTTAATGATTGAGATGATCAGGCCAGATGGAACCGTGAAACGAGTACGAAAAACCGCGGTATTAGGAGGAAAGTTATAGTTGACAGCATTTGGCACTTGGCAGTTGGCAAAATGGCAAAACAGTAAAACGGTAAAAACCAGGAACTATGCCGGGTTTTTCAATTTTACCGTTTTACAATTTTACCGTTTTGCCAATTCTCCTTTACCGTTTTACCACTTTCAATCCTGTCTTTCATTATCCGAACGTGCCCTGGTGGCAGCCCGGTAATTCGCGGCCACGGAGGAGGCGCTTTTAATGATCTGGATCATGATCGGG
>CAJBYO010000042.1 GCA_903959905.1 uncultured Bacteroidales bacterium | reverse complement strand
CTGTTCATATTTGCCTGGTTTACTTACAGGCTCCAAAGATGCAAAATGAATTCAAATCGACACGCGACCTATTTGTTCGTAATTAACTATTTATTAATAACATATAAGGGTTTAATAAAAATTATTTTGGACACTAGTGAATAAATTCTACGAAAATGAACGTGTTTTCATCTTTCAGAACAGCTACGGCAAAGCGTATGATGTAGTGCGCTTCACCGGTAAAGGCTCAATGGATATCGATGTCGATTACTCGACTTCAACATCCGACACCATCGGCAATTACACCAGTTTTAATGCACCTGTCAGCAAATTTGCCGCATCCGAAGTTCAAAAGCTCAAATGCAACTCCGGATGGATCTCCCGCGAAACAAAAGACTACCTGAGAGAATTGCTTCTTTCAAAACAGGTTTTTGAATACAAGGATAAATGCTTGTACCCGGTTGTAATTACCAATGATAAGGTGAAAGAGTTTTTCACTGACGATGAACACCTTTACAGCATTGAGATTGATTACGACCGTGCCTACAGAGATTTTTTTTTTCAAGGTTCATAATCAGGCCGTTTGTGTTTGGTGAACGCCAGTATTCAGAAGATTACAGTGAGGACTACGAATAATGATAACCTACCAGGATGTTTTTGATGTTATTAAAGCGGCGCTTTCTCAGCGGCCACCAGGTCAGCGTGTGCTTGTCAATGCTCATGAATCTGCTGAAATTCTTTTGCTTGATTACATCGAGCAATTCGTTTATGCTGTCACTGCTCCTCCCCCCAGGGAATCCCATGCTTATACCGCAGCCAATGAACCCACTGTTCTTTCCTGGGAACGCCCTTTTGAGAATAATGATTATTCATTTGTCATCAACGGCTTTGGACAAGAGGGAACCCCCGTTGAAATTATCCTTCTCAGTAAAACACCCAATGATATCACAATTTCAACATTTCAAGCTGCAGATGTAATGGCTATCGCTGTTCCTTATAGTTTCAAATAACTAAAACCCAAACCACCATGAGAAAAATTGCCTTTTTACTCGTTCATTTGTTATCATCGCTGATTCTGTTCTCACAAACCCATCTCTTCAAATCCATTTCATTTACTGAAGGAGGTGAAATACATCAATGCGCTTTTGCCCCGACTAACCTGACAATGAATGGTTACAATTACGTTTCATTCCCTGGCTTCGGTACCACACATTCAACAGCAGCCTATGGTGATCATGTTCATACGCTTGCCTGCTACTGGCTTGCCAATGGCACAAGTCTTTATTACAATGCCGGGAACATCGGCATCGGCCTTTCAAATCCCTCGAATAAGCTTGAAGTAATTGGCAATTCACGCTTTTCAAGCTCAACAACCCCTCTCACCGTTTCATCGTCAGGAGGATCCTCATACTACGGGATATTCGCTGAAAACACCGTTTCAGGAGGTACAGCAATTTGTGGATCAGGTGCATCAATCGGTACCTCCAAAGGCGTTTACGGTATAGGGTATTATGGAGTTTATGGCGCTTCCGGCTTCCCAGGAGGTTATGGAGGTTACTTTGCCAATGCACAAACGAATGGCGTCGGTGTCTTTTCTTCTGCCTTTTATCCTGGTATTTTTATGGGTGGAAACGTTGGTATAAATATTACCAATCCCTCAAGAAAACTTGATGTAAATGGTGATATCTATGGTACCAGTGTCACCGGTGGCTCTGTTTTATTGACAGGTTCGGAAATTCGCACTGCAGCTACTGATATGACCCTTTGGGCCAGCACCAATGGCAATACGTCGGGATCCCTTGTCATTAAAACAAATGGCGGTTCCTCTTTCCCAAGTGCAGAAAGAATGAGAGTAACCGGTCCCGGGAAAGTAGGGATTGGTATTTCAAATCCTACTCAACTGCTTGAAGTTGCCGGGACTACTAAAACAAACGCTTTAATGGTCGGCCCCTATTATGTTTCCGTCACTGCAGACTGCTCTATCCCTCAAAGTTTATCCGGTCTTTTGACCGATGTCACCGCTACCTTACCCATTGAATCCACAGGCGGTACCACGCCAAATATTTCAATGTCTGCAGCTTCACTCGATCTTGATGGATATTTGACGAAAGAAGACTGGTTTTCTTTTAATGAAAGAGTTATGAGTGTTTATACTGAGCCACCCCTTCAATGTTCCGGAGGGCTTAATCCATCCATTCAAATGCAAAGATCATCTCCTACAGTCAATGGGTATCTGCATAAAGACGATTTCAATATTTTTTCCACCAGGGCTGCTAAAAATTCCAGTGGCTACCTTCACATGGATGATTTTGACAATTTCAACAGTAAGGTTTCAAGTCAATGGAATAACAACACCGGTTACATCGAGTATGGTGCCGGTAATGTTGCTATAAAAGGGAAGGATCCTACCCATACCTTAGAAGTTACCGGCACTTTCAAGGTTTATGATTATAAAAGCACATCTGATTTCGTTACACAAATACGAGCCAATGCCGGGAGTGCATTCATGTCTGGTGTCTATACCAATGGAACCATTCCTGGGATCAATGGAAGCTATCTTTATAATCATTCTGTTTATGCCGATGCAAACGGGGGTTCCTACTTCTATTATTACGATCATACTCAAAACTATAATTACCGGGTAGGTATTTTTGATGGAACCGGCATTCGCAAATCTTTTTGTGGCTTGGTTGGAGGAGCTGGAGGAGTTGTTGACCTTGGTACTTCCGCTATTCCCTGGGGAAAAGGCTTCTTTTCGGGTGATCTCAACACTGCAAAAATCATTTGCAATGGCGTTGATAATACAGGAAACATCACTACTACTGGCTTTTTAGGAATCGGTACAACAGCACCAACGGCTATAATTTCTGCTGAAAATTCAACATCCGCCACAAATATCAATTTAAATTCTACTTATCCGATACAATCAGGCACCAATACGCAGACCATTGCTCAAATTAATATGAGTCACATTTCAAATGCCACTTGCTATGCCAGGACTGTCCTCAGGTATGACCGGGATAACAGCAGATATGAATTTTTGCAAACACTATTCAGTAATGGTGCAACCAGGGCATTTCAATATGTCAATATGCTCACTGGTGGGTATGAAATGCGTGGTGGGGTTTCAACCGCCACATTCTACAATACCGGCAATGTTTCTTATGGTACAGCAGGGGGATTTTTTGGGATCGGAACATTAACCCCCACAGTGAAGTTTCACATTTCATCGGTAGGGTTAGCCACAAATATGTTTTTTGCTCGAAATAACAAAGGAGCAGCCAACGATAGTTCTGTAACTATCGGTCCCCGGGGATTCATCGGGGTAGGAACAACAAACCCGACATCCCCGATCCATGCTTTCAATCCCGTAGCCGGGACCTCAATCATGCTTGAAGGAACATGGCCCAATAATTCCCAAAAGTCTTTAGGTGCATGCTACTTCAAAAATTCCTCAACCGGTGATTATGGCGGTATGATGATGCGAAGGCAAGCAGGCAATACTAATGAATATCTTTTTACCACTTACAATGCATCTACTGCTACATGGTGCGAATTCATCTTTTTTGATCAAGCATCCAAAGCTCTTACGCTTGGTCGCAGTACAAATCAAACGGTCCTTCAACCCATTGGAGGCCCTGTTGGAATAAACATAACCGATCCCACAGATGCACTTGATGTAGGCGCTTCAACAATCAGAATCAGAGATGAAAGAACAATTGAAGGTCCAAGTTCAGAGGGCTTTAAAGGTCAAATCTGTTGGGATAAAGACTTTATTTATATCTGCATTGAAGATAATGTTTGGCAAAGGGTTCAGCATACATCCTGGTAATTATGAGAGAAATGACAGATATCGAAAAGAAAGTTACCGAAACAATTATTTCCTGGGAGGATTTAGCTTCCTATAACGAACTTGTCACAGTAATAGCAGATCTGATTGCAAACATGCTCGATGAACAAGCAATTAGTATTCACAATCAATATTTAATAAAATGAAAATATCAGGGTTATTCAGATGGTTTGCAGGATTTTTTGAGGATCAGGCAGGCGCAGCCAGCAGGAAAGCAGCAGCAGGTTACTGGGGCCTGCTTATGCTTACATACATGATTTATAAAAGTGTAAACGGAGTTAAGATAGATATGGAAATGTTTGTAATGGTCCTGTCTTTCACCGGAGCACTCTATGGTCTAATGCTTTTAGAAAGATTCGGTAAACAAACCGGCCCTCCGGGAGACAAATCAACCGGGGAACCTCTGTAAATTTATCCTGAAATAGGAGGGGAGTAGGGGACAGGCGCCATTTTGAACAAGCCAAATTTCAAATTATTCAAAGATGTGATGGATCGCCTGTCCTGAGATCATGCGCCAGAAGTCATGTAATGAAGTCGGTTTTTTGTTTTTGTGTTCCTGGGATGAAATCTTACAATGGTATCCATCAAATGTTGCTTCTGCACATGTGTATAAATTTCCGTTGTGACAATGCTGTCATGCCCCAACATTTCTTGAATTGCGATCAGATCCGCACCACCTTCAAGTAAATGGGAAGCAAAAGAATGACGCAGGGTGTGAGGTCCGACTGCTTTTCTAATGCCCGCTAATTTTGCCAGATTTTGAACGATAATAAATACCATTGTCCTGGACATTTTTGAGCCATGGCAATTGAGGAAAACGATGTCATTCATGCCTTTTTGAATCTCCGTTTGATTCCTTTCAAATTTCAGATAACTGGTGATATCATTCATTGCCACTCTGCCAATGGGCACAATTCTTTCCTTATTTCCTTTGCCGACTACCTTGATATAACCCTCATTAAAAAAGAGTTCTGAAATTTTTAAATTTACCAGTTCAGACACCCGAAGTCCGCATCCATAAAGCGTTTCAATGATTGCTTTGTTTCTTTGTCCTTCGTTTGAAGTCCTGTCGATATTTTTTATCATCCGTTCAATCTCAACGATGTTTAGCATTACCGGCAGGCGAAAGCCTAAAACAGGAGTATCAACCAGCAAGGTCACGTTTGCCTTTACAATACCTTCCATCCACAGGTAATTGAAAAATGCCCTAAGACCTTGCATGATCCTTGCCTGAGTGCCTGCCGCGAGACCTTTTTGGTTAATCCAAACAATGAACCCACGCAGATTGCTGACATCAACCTTTTCAGGTGGTATGTTGATACTTTCCTTGTCCAGGTAGTTACAAAACTTGCTAACATCCTGCAGGTAGTTATAGATTGTTTCTTTGGATAAGCCCCGTTCAAGTAGCAAATGGGCATTATAATCTCGTAAATAGGAGTTCCAGTTATTCATTTTTTACGTTTTACGGGATTTTTTTCAATCAAAGGAGTGGTTTTCATCTCTACATTGCCCTCGCCATTTCCCAATTCTGCAAGGTCTTTTCGTAGATATTCCACACGGTCCCGAAACACTTGCAGCATCCGTATTTCAACGCCATGCTTGAGGTGTCGCTCAACCTTTTGCAGATTGATCATTATATCATCAAGGTTTTCAATGGCTCCGAAAAGCTGTCTGAAAACCATGTGATTCCCGTTTTCATAATGGCCACGGGTCGTAGCAAACTCCAGGGAATGATCAATGCCGGCAAATGCGACCTTGATATCCCTTTCAATTGCCACATGGTTCGGATGGTTGGTGATATAGAACCAAACTTTCCTGTGATGTATCAATACTTCAATCAAAATTTGATTGAGAGTAACCAGCTTGTAGTTCAGTTCCTGGTTGATCTTTGACATGAACTTGGTCGCCAATTGTTCATGGGACCAACCGGCCACCACACCATTTCCTAAAGTGATGCGGAAGCAGTTCCGTTCCTTATAAAAACTATTGCCCTCAGGACCCTCAACATGTGTTAATGTAATCTTTCTCATTTTGTTCTGTTCAATATATTTAATATACTGAAATCGTGTTCATTATCTCGAAATATTATATTCTTTCGAAAGATTATAAGTTCGTAGTTTGTTCGTTCTCTGTTCGTTGTGTCTGAAAACATGCTATTCTAATGCTATGAATAAGAAAAAAACGTCTTTTTTGGCCATTTTTCAAAATTGTAAAGGTCTTAATATCAATCATATGCACTTTTCAAATTGTCTTATAATTAATATTATGTTAAGTAGCATATATAAAAATATCAGGAGGCATTCCTTTCTGATGTACCTCCTGATACTTTTGTGTTACCCCGATTTCTTCTGGAGTGCGTTGATCT
>CAJBYO010000041.1 GCA_903959905.1 uncultured Bacteroidales bacterium | reverse complement strand
CTTATATGAACTGCTTTTTTTTTCAAACTTAATCAAAAGTATAATTGCACTCATAGTTTTAAAATCCTTCAGGATTTTGTACTCAAGTTATCTATGCTGATGTTCCCAGTTTTATTTGGGAGGGTACTTAGTGGTTATTTTCTATTTGTTTTGGGACAAACCTTGCTAAGAAATGAATCTGTCCATCTGGAATTCCTATATTAATGGTTTTAAAGCATATCTTCAGCTTGAAAAATCGCTGTCGGCCAACTCCGTTGAGGCCTATCTTCATGATGTTACAAAGGTAGTTCAATTCCTGGAAGCGCAGGCATTATCGCTGGGACCGGATAAACTGGAGCTTCAGCACCTTCAGTCATTTCTCAAATGGATCACCGAACTGGGCATGACAGCCCGCACACAGGCCAGGGTAATTTCGGGGTTACGGGCATTTTACAAGTACCTGATCCTGGAAAATATTGTTCTGAGAGATCCCACGGAAATGCTGGAATCACCAAAAATCGGGCTAAAATTACCCATCACACTCAGTGTGGATGAAATAGATGACCTGATCGGCAAACTGGACCTGAGCAAACCGGAAGGCAGGCGAAACAAAGCAATGCTGGAAACACTCTATGGATGCGGCTTGCGTGTGTCGGAGCTCGTAAATCTCAGAATTTCAAATCTCTATTTTAGCGATGGGTTTATCAAAGTAACCGGGAAAGGTGACAAGGAACGGCTCGTACCGGTTGGCAGTGTTGCCCAGTCAGAAATATCACACTACCTGAGAGAACTCAGGCCACATGTTCCGGTTAAAAAAGGGTCAGAGGACATTGTTTTTCTGAACAGACGAGGTTCAGGGCTCAGCAGGGTGATGGTTTTTACGGTTATCAAAAGACTGGCCGTTCTTGCAGGGATAAAAAAGAGGATAAGTCCGCACACATTCCGTCATTCGTTTGCCACGCACCTTGTTGAAGGCGGCGCCGACCTGCGGGCAGTTCAGGAGATGCTCGGACATGAGTCAATTACAACCACGGAGATTTACACACACCTCGACAGGGAGTATTTACGCAGCACGATCATCGAGTTTCATCCCAGGAGCTGAAACTCGTTGCTGAATCATTTAATGTCTTATTTTAACGGAGAATCCGGCTCTTTTGCCATGTGGTTATAGACCATTTTGTCCATGAATCCGGGGAAAAATTTATTCAGCAGGACAGTCAGCTTACCCTGGGTGGTCAGGATAAGCCTCTCTTTTTTCTTTTCAATAGCCTGGATGATTTTAACCGCAACATGTTCAGCAGTCATCAGCTTGCTTTCATCAAGAGGCGTTTCACCCTGGGCAGAACCATCTTTGGAGAGTGCAACTTTACGGATATTTGATGCAGTAAAGCCGGGACAGGCAATCAACACGTGCAAGCCCTTTTTCAGGTTTTCAATCCGTATTACTTCCAGGAAACCCTGCATGGCAAACTTGGATGCGGAGTAGCCAGTACGTCCGGGAAGCCCTTTGTACCCGGCAATGGACGACACCCCAACCAATGATCCTTTAGAAGCAAGGAGATATGGCATTGCATATTTTGTACAATAAACCGTACCCCAGAAATTGGTCTCCATCAGCTGACGGATCACACCCAGGTTCACTTCTGTAAAGAGCGCCCGCATAGAGATACCGGCATTGTTTATCAGGATATCAATGCAGCCGAATTTTTCAACAGTTTTCTGAATCAGCCTCTCACAGTCGGACTCTATTGTCACGTCAGTAGAAACATACAGAACATCAGATGCAAGCTTTGATAATTCAGGATCATCAACTCCCGAACGTGATGCCAGAACAATTTTTGCCCCGCGCCTGGCAAATTCAAAGGCCAGGGCTTTCCCGATACCGGAAGAGGCACCTGTGACGACGACGACTTTACCTTTCATAAAAAGTGAACAGTTGAATGGTTAATCAGCGAAATTAATACATTTTGAGATAGAACCATTTTGTATATTCGTGCCCTATAAAATTGAGATGACCGAACGGGAACTGTTTTACCGGCACCTTGGATTGCCCTCATTTTATCCGATGGGGATTGAAATTGAAAAGGCAGAAGGAATTTATCTTTATTCACCCACAGGGGAAAGGTACATTGACCTTGTTTCAGGAATTGCGGTGAGTAATACCGGCCATCGCCACCCTGAGGTGATCCGTGCCATCCATGACCAGCTTGAACGTTTCCTGCACCTGAACGTATACGGAGAGTTTATCCAGTCGCCACAGGTCAGGCTGGCGGAGAAACTGGTCAGCTATCTGCCGGACATTTTGGATTCTGTGTATTTTGTTAATTCGGGAAGTGAAGCTATTGAAGGCGCCCTGAAACTGGCCAAGCGTTACACGGGCCGGACTGAAATCATCTCGTATACCGATGCCTATCACGGAAGTACCCACGGTAGCCTGAGCATCCTGGGAAATGAAACACTGAAAAACGCCTTCAGGCCACTGCTGCCTGATGTAAGGCATCTTGAATTCAATAACTATTGCCACCTTGAAAAGATTACAACCCGCACGGCCTGTGTCGTTATTGAGCTGATACAGGCAGAGGCCGGGATCATTCCGATTGAAGAATTTTACCTTCAGCAGCTGAAAAAGAGGTGTTCAAGAAAGGGCGTGCTGATCATCGTGGATGATGTTCAGATGGGGATGGGCCGTACAGGAAAGCTGTTCAGTTTTGAACATCACAACTTTGTTCCGGATATCCTGGTACTCGCCAAGGCACTGGGCGCAGGGATGCCACTTGGCGCCTTCATCGCTCCAAAAAAGATGATGGATACCCTTGCATTTTCCCCGGAACTGGGGCATATCACAACCTTTGGCGGACACCCGGTAAGTTGTGCCGCTGCGCTGGCAGGCCTTGATATTCTAACCTCGGGTGACTTAATTTCAACGGCTGAAGCAAAAGGGATGAAATTCGCTGAGAGACTTTCAGTACATCCCGCTGTTGCGGAGATCAGGCGTGCCGGGCTGGCATTGGGCGTGGATCTTGCACAACCTGAAAAACGAGGTGCACTGATGGCAGCTGCATTAAAAAATGGCCTGATCATTGACTGGTACCTCTTTAAACCGGCGACATTCCGCATTGCCCCGCCCCTCACCATCACCTGCGAGGAAATTGACTATTCATGCGACCTGCTGTGCAAGGCCCTGGATGATATTCTCTGAAACAACTCACTGATCAATGACTGTATACCTTTTACCGGAAGAGCCATTCTTCCCCCCTGCAGAGGAAGCGGATCCCGACGGCTTGCTGGCCATCGGGGGCGACCTGTCGTCAGAGAGGCTGATTCAGGCTTATGCCAGTGGTATTTTCCCCTGGTTCATGGAGGAGGACGAAGTCTATTGGTTTTCCCCTGATCCCCGTATGGTATTGTTCCCTGACCATTTTAACGTGTCTGATTCCCTGGAAAGAATCATAAAAAGCAGAAAATTTGAGATCAGGTTTGACACGGCATTCGACCAGGTCATCATAGGTTGTGCTTCAGCACCGAGGCCAGGGCAAGACGGCACCTGGATCAGCCACGATTTTATTGAGGCTTACAAGGCCCTGTTTGAGAGGGGATTTGCACATTCCGTTGAAGTATTCTGCAACAAAGAACTCGTTGGAGGGCTCTACGGCGTTTCTTTGGGCGCTGCATTTTTTGGCGAAAGTATGTTTTTCACCATGACCAATGCCTCAAAAGTGGCCTTTCATGCACTCGCTGAACGCTGCAGGCAAAACAAATTCAGGTTTATTGACTGCCAGGTTGAATCACCGCATCTTGTAATGCTCGGCGCCTCAACCATCAGCAGGAAGGATTACCTTGATTTGCTCGATGATGCCTTAAAAGAAAACACATTGATCGGCCCGTGGAAATAATACGGGCTGCATCCGAAAATTTTTAATTAATGCCGAGTTTTTTCCTGATTTCTTTCGGAATGGCATTTTTATGAACCATGATATCCATGGTTTTCAGCCTTACATAGGCTTCAGATGCATAAAAATACCCTTTGTATGGGCTGCCGTCGGTTCCCCATGAATTCTTAATCAGGTAATATTTGGTGCCGTTCTGATCCTTTGCAATCCCCGTGAGATGCATACCGTGATCATCGGTAGTCTGGTAGTTGTCAAATTCAACCTGACGCATCTCCTGGGTAATTTTCTTTTCAGGATTTGGCTTATCGAATTTGTAAAGCAACTTATCCTTATCGGCATCCGACATTTTTGACCATTTACCACTTTCCATTCCCGCAATTTCCGTGGCATTTTTATCAGGAACCACCGCAACACCGCTTTTCCAGGCAAACCCCTTTTCACTTACGTCTGCTCCCCAAACAACGGTATATCCGTTATCAATGGAATTGTCAACGATCTGAACGAGTTCCTCAACAGGCACATTGTATACCTCACCAAGTTCCCAGTTATCAGGGATTTCAATGATGAACTTTGAATAGAACGGGTGATGTGTGTATGAAGAAATTTCAACATAATCATCGGGATTTAATGCCATCATGCCTGCAAAGGACTTTGCAGTATACTCCTGGCCTTTATAGGTGAATTTCTCAGGCACTTTTCCAAGGTATGCGTCCAGAAGTCCGTTAAAACCCTGGTGCCAAACCGGTGTCAGCTTTTTATTGGAGTTCTTCAGAACGGCTTCTACATTGGCATTGAGCACTTCATCCATTTCACCATGCACCGGATTTGGTTCCCCGATCGTCATCCCGGTATATGCCTCATTCGGCATCATGCCGTATTTTTTTAAAACACTGGTCACATCATGCGCGGCACCTCCTCCGCCAAAATTGTGTTTCCCGTTGAACCGGATATACATCACTGCCTTGTCGGAGTATGCATTACGAACACAATACATTTCAGAAAGGTCGAAAGTGTCTTTTCCTGTCCTTAACAGTTCTGACTCAAGGAATGAGATGGCTGAATAACTCCAGCATGTGCCTGATCTGTATTGATTTTTCACAGATGTTGCCGGCAGTTGCTTCACCACGGTGAAAATATATCCGGAATCAGATTTTTTGTCTTTATCCTGGGCCATTGCCGTTGAAATGGTTGCCAGTAAAAGGCAGGAAAGAATAAGGGTAGTGGGTTTTGTCATTGATATTGGGGTTTTAACGTGACAGGTGACGCGTGACGAGTGACGAGTGACGGGTGACATGAAATGGTATAATTTTACGATGGTAAATGTAAAAAGATAACCGTAAGGTGGCAAGAAAATTCTTTGACTATGGTGATTTTGACGATGAAAGGTAGGAGAATGCATGATACGTGACAGGTGACGCGTGACGCGTGACGGGTGACGGGTGACGCGTGACGGGTGACTTGGGCGGAGGGTTATTCGAATGGGTGTGTTTTGTTGAAATCGGGGCGGTAGAACTCACAACTTTCAAATTCCTGGATCCAGCCTTTGCAGATTCCGAGTTTATCCATTTCGTCAATTACCTGCTGGTATTCTGCCTCTGTCACACCACGGCCAAGATGAGGATGATCCTTAACTTTTACAGTAGGAAAATATTGTGCCATCAGCGAAACATGGATACGGGGTGACAGTTCTTCTGCCAGGAACCTCATCACCTGCAAACTGTTGGAAACCTGTCCGGGCAGCACCAAATGCCGCACGATCATTCCGGATTCGGCACCATTGTTCTCATCCATGATCAGTGCAGATCCTTTCTGGCGAAACATCTCTTTAAGGGCCCGGGAAGCATGCTCAGGATAATCAGCGGCGCCTGAGAACTTCTTGGCCAGTTCTGAATCCATGTATTTCAGGTCAGGCAGGTACACGTCAATAATCCCCTCAAGGGAACGGATGGTTTCAGCCTTGTCGTAACCATTGGTATTGTACACCCAAATTGGCTTGTAGCCTAAGGCGTGAATAATCTGAATAATCACCTTCATCTGTGGAATAAAGTGCGAAGGGGAAACAAAGCCAACCCGGGTAACCCCCTCATCCAGCATGGCTGTTATCTCATCGACAATCTCCCCTATTTCCATCTTGAAAAAGCTATGGCTCACCCGGTTGTCGCTTATCTGATGGTTCTGGCAATAAATGCATTGCAGGTTGCAATTGGTAAAAAAGACATTGCAGATTCCTGCTGCACCGCTTATCGCAGGTTCTTCACCCTTATGATTACAGATAGAAGCAATACTGAAGGTGGCATCACTTTTACAGTAGCCCAGATTTCCTGACAGCCTGCCGGCACGGCAGTTCCTGGGGCAAAGGGTACAGTTTTCAAGCTCGTTCAGCGGAGCCATGTAATCATCAAAATTCAAAGCAGGTCGGTTTTTTCGCTATTTTTGACAAATTAACTGCAAAACTAAGGATAAATGGCGATTGAACTGAAGAAGTATACGCATATCATCTGGGACTGGAACGGCACTTTGCTCGACGATGCGTGGCTTTGTGTGGATGTGATGAACGGGATGCTGAAAGAGCGTTCCATGGCCCTTAAAACTGTTGATGAATACAGGGATATGTTTGACTTCCCGGTTAAAGAATACTACGTTAAGCTTGGCTATGATTTTGAAAAAGAGTCGTTTGACGATGTCGGACTTGAGTTTATACAACGATATACCCTGCGCAGGAATGAGTCGAGTCTGCACAATGAGGTACATGAAGTCCTTACCCGCCTGGCGAGTATGGGTTATTCGCAAAACATACTCTCTGCCAGGGAGCAATCGGAACTGATTGCCGAAACAAAAACAAGGGGAATTTATACAATATTTGACAGGATCAGGGGCCTTGACGACCATTATGCCCATGGGAAAACCGGGGCAGGCATTCAACTCATGAAAGAAATCAAAGCAGAACCTAAAGACATCCTCTTTATTGGCGATACGCGCCATGATGCTGAAGTTGCGGCTGAACTGGGTATTGACTGCATCCTGATCGCCAACGGCCACCAGAGCGCCGACCGCCTGCTGAAGCTTGGCGTACCAGTGATCAATTCATTAAGTGACTTAAATTAATTATGACGATGATTGCCCGTAAACTATTTTTATTCTGTATATTATTCATTATAATATTTGTTCCTGAATTGGCAAAACCGCAGGCAACCAAAGGCCAGAGTATGCGGATGCATTCCATTAAACTATCGGGAAAGAAAACCGCCATTTCAATAAAAGATACAAGACCTGTTGTTGTATTTGCAGGCATTAAACCTTATGAAAACTCTTCATCGGAGGTGCAAGCAGCCTTTGACCTTTTAAAATCATTTGACGCGTACCAGGTAGAATTCGTGCTCATAAAAGACCTGGGAAAACTGGTAAAAAAGAACGGAACCATTTCAGTGATATGGATACATCGTCCTGATGCAAATGCCTTTACAGTGGTTAAACAGGATGAAAACCTCCTTAAAAATCTGAAATTCTGGGTGGAAAAGGGAGGTAAATTGCTGCTGACCATGCAGGCCGCCCACTACCTGAATACACTCGGGTTTGAAACTGCACCTTTACAGGATAGCGTAAAAGCCTGCAAAGATGACGGTTACGGGCGCAGGCTTGGTTTCCATGCCTTCAGGGATCACCCTTTGTTCACCGGACTGAATGGTGGTACTTACCTTTGCCGGCCATCCGCAGACATGACAACCCGGATTACCGGCTTTTTCGGAACACAGAAACCGCTGAACGGCCGTGTTGCAGCAGTTGACTGGGATTACATTTTCCTGCGGGAAGATTCGAAACTTGTGCTTGAATACAACATTGCAAGCGGCAAGGTGGTAGCAGTAGGTGGTTATATGAATTTCAGTGTTCAAAATTCAAATTATCCGCATCTGCAGATGTTCACTAAAAATTGCATAGAATACCTGCTGGGCAGTTTTAAAGGACAGCCTGAGTATTTCTGGAACTACTCCCCTGCCGGCGTAACAGAATGTCCGCCCCGCGCTGAGTCAGACAGATTGGTGGCCGCTGTTCCTCCATCTGTAAAATGGGAAGAAAGCCACTCAGACGTCGATATTAAGCAAAGATTTGCCAGCGGCAATTTCTGGGATGTTGCCGGTGAACGGTTGCTCACCATGGGAACTGAAAAAGGAGGGATTGAGGAGGTTTGGGCGCATCCGTTTATGGCACTCAGGGATTATAAAGTCGGCATCAGATTTGATTATAAAGATACCATTTACTGGCTTAACGATGAACAGCCCGACATTGAGGTTCATCCTGCATTTTTCCAGCGGCAGTATAAATTTGCAAGGGCCTACCTGAAGGAAATCATCGTCAATGACCCAAAAGAAATAAACGGGGTGATCCATTACGAATACAGGGGCGTTTACCCTGCTGAACTTATTGTTCGCTTTACATCGAACCTTCGCCTGATGTGGCCTTATTCTGAGCGGGTAACAGGCAACCTCTGCCACTCCTGGGACTATGATCTGAATGCCTGTGAGATCAGTGACCTGGCAGGCGGCCTGTCAGTAATGATCGGTGGGACAAAGGTGCCTCTGGAACATGCTGCAGGGCAATATGAAGATTTCACCAATTCAAAAAAAGAATCACCTTCGGCCGGGATACCTACCACTAAACACCAGGTGACAGGAATGCTGAGATACAAACTTGAGATGAACGATAACCTTGATATTGTTTACAGCGCTTCCTCTGAAGGTTATGAAAGCACCTATGCTGGGTTTAAATCAACCCTGTTTGAACCCGGGAGGATATACCAGAATGCACGTTCCCATGCTGCAGGAATTGTTGCTGACAACCTGGTGATCACTTCGCCGGATGCTGATTTCAATGCGGGCTATCGCTGGGCCATGCTGGCAACAGACCGTTTCTTTGTCAATACACCCGGGATGGGGAGCGCACTTGTTGCCGGCTATGCAACGACGCAACACGGCTGGGACGGCGGCCATAAGGTTAACGGCAGGCCCGGATACGGGTGGTACTTCGGCAGGGATGCTGCGTGGAGCGGGTTTGCCCTGCTTGATTACGGTGATTTTGCAAAAGTGAAATCCCAGCTTGATTTCTTCAATAAATTCCAGGACCTGAACGGGAAGATCCTTCACGAAGCCAGTACTTCCGGACTGATCCATTATGATGCTGCCGATGCCACCCCCCTTTATATCGTGCTAGCCGGCAGATATTTCAGGCATACCAATGATACAGCTTTCCTGCGAAAAACCTGGCCCAACATCAAACGTGCCATCAATTTCTGCTTTTCAACCGATACCGACCGCGACCACCTGATTGAAAATACAAATGTGGGGCATGGCTGGGTTGAAGGCGGTGAATTGTACGGATCCCATTCAACGGCATACATGGCGGGCTCATGGGGAACGGCCCTGAATGAGGCGGCCAATATGGCAGCATTCATGAAAGACATTGAGGAAGAGAGTTACCGCTATGAATCAGAAGTGCAACGGACAATCATCAATGAGACTTTCTGGAATGAAGACAAACAGTTTTTTGCCTACGGAAAAAACCTGGATGGTTCATTCCGCAACGAACAAACAATTCTGCCGGCAGTTCCTATTTACTTCAGGATGGCTGACCGGGATAAAGCCTCGCTGGCATTAAAAAGCATTGCAGGTAATACGTTTACAACCAATTGGGGTGTAAGGATCCTTCGCGACGACAGCCCGCTCTTCAAACCATCAGGTTATCATTACGGCAGCGTGTGGCCATTGTTTACAGGGTGGGCTTCCCTGGCAGAATATGCCACAGGCAATCCCATCCAGGGCTTTTCGCATATGATGAATAACCTCGTGATATACAGGAACTGGGGACTTGGATTTGCAGAAGAGGTGCTGAACGGGGCTGAATACAAGCCGTCCGGGGTTTGTGCACACCAGTGCTGGTCGGAGACCATGGTGCTGCAACCTGCCATTGAAGGCCTTCTGGGACTGGAGATCAGGGCACAGGAAAAGAAGATCGTGCTTGCGCCGCAACTGCCGCCTGATTGGGATTCGTTGACTGTAAACAATATCAGAATGGCAGATCAGCTGGTAAATTTCCGGTTCCTGCGGTCCGATGAGAGTTGTGTATACGATTTTTCTCTTGAAAACGGAGCGCCGGTCCACATGTCGTTCATGCCTGTGTTCCCTGCCGGAACAAGGATATTGGATGTCACACTGGACGATCGACAGGCTCCTTACACCTCCTTCAAGTCCGACCATTCCATGACCCTCATCCTCTCATTTGACCTGGGTTCATCTTCTGTGCTGAAAATCAGGACCGACGGGGGAATTTCTGTATTACCGGTCATTTCAGATCCAAAACCCGGGGAGAAAGCACCGGGAATGAGAATCATTTCCACGAGGCTTCACGGAACACAATACCAGGTGGATTTAGAAGGACCGGCCGGAACTTCAGGAACACTTGAGTTGTGGACAGGAGATGCCAAACATTTAAGTGCTGAAAACGCAGATTTCTTAACTCAAACGGGCAGGATTTCCAGGTTTAACGTGAATTTTGACAATACCGGTTCAAAATATGTGACCAAAACCGTCACAATAAAAACAGAATAGTTTTTGCACTTGAAATGAAAACAACCAGATTTACCATCCTGACAATCATAACCCTGGTTTCGTCCTGTGTCAGCGCACAGGTATTGTCCAATCTTCATGCCTTAAAATCGGACCCACTGTATACAACCTATGCAGCCCCATTGACCCGCTCAAATTACCTGCAAGACCAGGGATACCAGTTCCAGTGGTTTGACAATGAATCGGGGGTGGAATTTGTTTCTAACGATGGGCCAAACCTTGGCATTGCGTTTCAATCAGGTGGCCGAATGATATTCAGGTTGCAGGACCTTTACCGGGAACCGGTGATCGTTACTTCCTACAGCGATCTTGTGAAGTACTGTTATTATCCTATTAAGAACCTGCGTGTTGAGGTTTTCTTTGTCGTTTACAGTTCAGAAACAGCGGTAATGAATTACAGGTTTGTGAATGAAGGGCATTACCCGGTAACCTTCGATGCCCTCCCCTACTTCTACCTGCCTTCGGCCGACAGCCTGCTCCAAATCGACCATCTTTCGGACATTGACGGTTATTCGTTTGATTTAACCAGGAAACGTGACGGATGGATGAAAGAGCATAAGATCCCATTGACTGAGAAGTTCACAGGTATATGGACACAGTCAGGATTTTCTGTTCAATCGGCCATGGCCTTTGTTCAGGGCAATTCCTCCGATTCTCCAGTCGGAGGGGATTCCAGCAAAGAGCTGATCAAATCATTCAAACAACTGAAGCCAAACAGCCCGTTCGTTCAGGGCATGGTATTTAACCGGGCTTTCACCCTGCAGCCCTCTGATGCCACGTCTTTCAGGGTAGCCATTCATTTAAAGGTAAAAGATACCGTCATGGATGAAAAAGCCCTGATGGTTCCCTTAATTGTTGATTTACAGAGTTTGGTGGCCGAGGATGAACTGATATATAAAAACATCCCGGTGCTGACCGGCCTGGATAAGGACCAGGAATTGCTCTACTGGAGTTCCTTTTCCCTCATGAGGCAGTGCATGATGCCCGCTGAAGGTGAATGCAGACAAAACTACTATGTTTTTTCGCGGGAACCACGCTGGGGATGGGGATATGGAGGACAGGTTTTTCACGAAAGCCTTGCCATGATGGCCTATGCATATATGGATCCGGAAGGTGCCATGAATTCCCAGCGGGTGTTCATGGATCGCCAGCAACCCAGCGGATATATTAACTACCGCACCGGCCCCTACCTCAATGAACGTATAGAAACCAATGGTAAACCCACCAGTTCGGCACCCTGGTTCAACTATGAAAACCTTGAAATATTTAAAGTCACCCGCAATCGTTCCTTTTTAGAATCAGCCTATACGTCGGGTAAAAGATTCTATGATTACTATGTTACCACAAGGGATTCAAACAACAACGGCCTTTGTGAGTGGGGTGCGCATGCTGAGCTGGAATCAGTTCGTGATGCCCGTGTTGCGGTGTGGGACAAGGTTGGATGGGCTTCCAATTTTGAAGGGCCGGATGTAAATTCAATGCTGGTAAAAGAAGCCATGTCGCTGGCAGAAATGGCGAAAATACTCGGGAAGCATGATGACCAAAAAAAGTGGCTGAATGATGCAATGAAACGCAGTGAACTGATCAATAAAACCATGTGGGACCCTGCATCAGCATTTTATTACAATGTCACCAAAACCGATCACTCCTTTGGTTTTCGCATGCCCGATGACCTGAAAATAAAGGAAATCATCGGGTTCCTTCCGCTGTGGGCCGGTGTTGCCGACTCAATACAGGCAGCTGCGCTCGTCGCAAAAATGCAGGATCCGGCAGAGTTCTGGCGTCCATTCGGAGTTCCGTCACTCACTGCGGCCAGCGACTACTACTGTCCGATTGGCTATTGGAACGGGCCTGTATGGGTACAATGGGAATACCTCCTTTACAGGGGGCTCCGTGACTATGGCTATGTTCGTGTTGCTGACGAACTTGCAAAGCGTGTCCTTGAAAACATGATCCATCATCTTAAACATGATCACGTTTTCTGGGAGTTTTACAGTGCCGATGATCACCAGGCAGGCTGGAATAAAACATATATCTGGGCTGGAATAGCGACCAGGTTCCTGCTGGATTCACATGGCAGGCGGTGATTTGAATAAGATGATCCATTCTCCTGATGCCTGTCCGGTAAATTATATACATCTGAAAAATAAAAAATGGAAAAAAAGATAGCAATTATCGCAGGTGCAAGCGGACTGGTAGGTACACAGTTATTGATGCAACTGCTTGCCGATAGCAGATATGGGAAAGTCATCGCTGTGGTGCGAAAAAAAACGGCAATCACCAATGTTAAACTTGAACAACTGGTGATTGATTTCAAACTTTTACCTGGAGCACTTAAAGGCCTGACAGCAGATCATGGGTACTGTTGCCTTGGAACTACCCTCAAAACAGCAGGAAGCAAGGAAAACCAATACGTGATTGATCATGACTATGTGGTACAGTTTGCCCTCGGATGTGTAAGTGCCGGGGTTACCCGTTTTGCTGTTGTTTCCTCTCTTGGCGCCAATGCAGGATCAGCGAATTTTTATCTTAGGACAAAGGGAGAAATGGAACAAGATTTGCGGAATATTGATTTCAAGGCTTTATTCATCCTGCAGCCTTCTATATTAATGGGCGATAGAAAAGAAGTCCGTACCGCTGAAAAAGCTGCTATTTCACTGATGAAGATGTTGAACCCGCTGATGGTCGGCGGCCTCAGCAAATACAAGGGAGTTCAGGCAGATACTGTTGCCGCCTGTATGGTCAGAAATGTAAATTCAGAAAAGGGATCAGTGAGCATCATCACATCTGATAACATTCACTGATCCGGTTGTTTTACATGTCCGATTCAATCTTGAAAGCGTTAAAGATTTTATCTGTTGCAGCGGCTGATGCACCGTGATAAGCCGCTTCAAGGATTTCAGTATCATTCCAACCCAATGTTCTGAGATTTTCCACATCCGCCTGTACAATAGAATTGGAATTGGCTACCATTTTAAGCACGAAAAGCAGCATGGCCAGGTCCTTTGCTTCCAAGGGGGCTGTTGAAGGGTCGGTCTTGATTTCAGCAATCATTTCCGGCAATACGCCATATTGCAAAAGGATTCCGGAGTTCATCCCAACACAATAAACACAATGCTCCTGCTCTGATACCAGGAGGCGGATAAATGCAAGGAGTTTACCGCCCAGTGTTTTATGCCGCATGAAATATCCAAGGTTTCCAACCTGGTTACTCAGAACATGTGCACTTGGACTGAATATTTTGAATGCATTGGGAACAAAACCAAGGGTATTGGTCATTGTTTCGTAAATTTCTGCAACCTGGCCTGTGGCCTGGTCTTTGTCTATAAGGTTAAGTAAAGGCATCTTTGTTTGTTTTTGAATGTTAATATCACTAGTGTCCAAAATAATTTTTATTAAACCCTTATATGTTATTAATAAATAGTTAATTACGAACAAATAGGTCGCGTGTCGATTTGAATTCATTTTGCATCTTTGGAGCCTGTAAGTAAACCAGGCAAATATGAACAG
>CAJBYO010000040.1 GCA_903959905.1 uncultured Bacteroidales bacterium | reverse complement strand
TGTCTTTTGCACGAATTGCAGAGTGGATGGAACCGGATGCATCTCCCTCTATTTCGGAGGGCAATGGTTAAACCTGGCCGGGAATTGTGAACTTCCTGCTGTTCCAGTGGAGGGTAGCCATGTTCAGACGAACACACAGATCATCTGGAACTGGAGTGCAGTGCCCATTGCCGACGGCTACAAATGGCACACTTCCAACAACTTCGCCGCTGCCACCAACATGGGAACCGCCACTACCAAAACAGAAATCAACCTTACACCGGGAACCAATTATAACCGGTATGTTTGGGCTTACAATGCTTGTGGGAACAGTGAACCTGTCGTTCTTCAAGGACAGGCCCTGACATGTGGTTCCTCGTTTACCAGAACGCATTTTGTCGGCGCGACTGCTCCGGTAAATAAAACGGTGACCTATGGCACGGTGGCCAACATTCCCGGGGAGGAAGCGAAATGCTGGATCACACGTAACCTTGGGGCAAGCCAGCAGGCAACTGCAGTTGACGACGGTACAGAGGCATCAGCCGGCTGGTACTGGCAGTTTAACAGGTTGCAGGGATACAAGCACGATGGCACAACGCGAACACCCAATACAATCTGGATCACACACATCTCAGAAGATACTAATTGGGAATCCGCCAATGACCCGTGTTCTCAATTGTTGGGCAGCGCTTGGCGGATACCTACTGAAACTGAATGGACCAATGTGGATGCTGCCGGAAACTGGACCAACTGGAACGGACCATTTAGCTTAGGATTGCAAATGCATGCCGCCGGCCGCCTCAACAGCAGCAATGGTTCGTTGACCAGCCCGGGCGAAGTAGGTCTCTACCTGAGCAGCACGCAGCAAAGCACGACTAGCTGCTTATACATTGAATTCTCTACTTTCAACAGCAACGTGACCGTCCTCAGCAAGGCCTACGCATATAGTATCCGTTGCCTCAGAGACTTTTAACTTAACCTGTAATTATGACAAATCCGTTCACCATGAAGAGAAAACTTGTTTTATTAGTTGCCTGCCTTACGTCCTTTTCACTTGCATATGCCCAGGTCGCCATCACCACCGACAACACCGCCCCAGACAATTCGGCAATGCTTGATGTGAAATCAACCGTAAAAGGCCTGTTGCCACCCCGCATGACCTTTGCCCAGCGCAATGCCATTGTTAGCCCTGCGATTGGCCTCATGGTTATTTGCACGAACTGCAATGCCGATGGCACCGAGGTGATGTCCATGTATCTTGGAGGGAAGTGGTAAAATATTTCTGTGACCTGCGATCTGCAGCTTGCTCCTTCTGAAGGGATCCATCAGCAATCGAACACACAGATCATCTGGAGCTGGAACGCCATGCCCATCGCATCCGGGTATAAATGGCATACCTCCAACAATTTTGCCGCAGCCACCGACATGGGCACCGCCACCACCAAAACCGAAACGGGGCTCACCACCGGCAACAGCTACACGCGGTATGTTTGGGCCTACAATACCTGCGGGAACTCTCAGCCGCTTGTTCTTACTGGCCAGGCTTTCGCCTGTGGCGGCTCGATGACCAAAGCACACACCGCCGGAACCGTTGCCCCGGTAAACAAAACAGTCACCTATGGCACCGTGACCGGCATCCCCGGTGAGACCTCCAAATGCTGGATCACCCGCAACCTTGGCGCTACACAGCAAGCCAACACGGTGAATGATGCCACCGAACCCCCGGCAGGCTGGTACTGGCAGTTTAACCGGAAGCAGGGATACAAACACGACGGCACCACGCTGACCCCCGCCTGGACCATCACCGCCATTGACGAGGATTCAGACTGGCTGCCTGCCAGCGATCCCTGCGCCCTGTTATTGGGTAGTACATGGCGCATTCCCACCAAAACGGAATGGACCAATGTGGATGCCACCGGAAACTGGACCAACTGGACCGGGCCGTTCAGCTCCGCGCTGCAAATGCACGCCGCCGGCTATCTCAGCCGCACCACAGGCGCCATCACCAACCGGGGCGCCAACGGCTATTACTGGAGCAGCACCCAGCACAGCACCCCGCGCGGCTGGGACCAGTTCTTCAGCAGTGCCGGCAGTTTCCAGAGCAATGACAACAAGGCTATGGGATTTCCGGTGCGGTGCATCCGGGACTAGAAACACCCCCCCTGGTATAAATAATTCTGTTTTAAAACCGTTTCAGGATGTAATCTTATCGAAGTTACATCGCAGGTCGTTCGCTGTGATCAAGGTGCTTCAGTATAACCTCCAGCAGCCTTGATTCAATGAAAGGTTTGGTGATGAAATCATCCATGCCGGCCTCCATGCACTTGTCCTGCTCACCCTGCAGGGCGTTGGCAGTGAGTGCGATGATCGGAACGTCCCGGCTGATTTCCGAGCGTATGATTTTTGTTGCCGTAAGGCCGTCTATCACAGGCATCTGCATGTCCATCAGCACGAGGTCGAAATCGTGTGTTTTCATGAGATCGATAGCCTCCTGGCCGTTAACAGCTTCTGTTACTTCCACTTTGTAGGTACCCAGGATTGTACCGGCAACCACCCGGTTGAGTTGATTGTCTTCCACAATAAGGATCCTCTTGCCGCGCAGAACATCTATGTTGACGTGACGTTCTTCTTTCACCGGCAGATCACGTTTGTTGCCTATCGGAAAACGGAGGGTGATTTCAGCTTTTGTTCCTTCTCCTTTCTGACTTTCAATCTCAATGGTTCCCTTCATCAGGCTGACCAGCTGATAGGTGATCGCCATTCCCAGTCCTGTGCCGCCGTATTTCCTGGCCGCATTTACATTTTCCTGTGAAAACTTCTGGAAGATACTGCCCAGGAATTTTGGATCAATTCCGATTCCTGTGTCTTCAACGGTTATGGTTAGTTGCTGCTCTGTTTCTGAGGTGTCTTTTACCCTGCACCCAAGCAGAATTGTTCCCTTTTCAGTGAATTTGATTGAATTGCTTAGCAGATTGAGGATGGCCTGGTTGATCCGGTAGGGATCACCTATCAGGACCGGTGCCAGGGACTCATCGGTTTCAAGTATAAATTCCAGGCCTTTTGACCGGGCATTCTGTGATAATGTGAGTTCAATCTGCCGGAGCAGTGATGTCATTTCAAAACCGATGTGTTCAATCCGCATCTTTCCTGCTTCTATTTTAGAATAATCCAGGATATCATTGATGATGACGAGGAGATTGTCTGATGAAGTATTGATGGCATTGAGAAATGATTCCTGGATCGGATCAAGGCTGGTTTTACTGAGTTGGTTCCCGAGGCCCAGGATGGCATTCAGCGGTGTTCTGATCTCATGGCTCATGTTGGCAAGAAAGACCTCCTTCGCCCTGGCGGTTTCCTCTGCAATTTTCCTCGCTTGTGTAAGGTTTATTTCCAGGTCCTTCTGCATCGTGATATCAAGATGAATGCCAATAGAGCCGATTGGGTTTCCGATGTCATCGTATATCGGGGCACCACTGATCAGCCACCATTTTGGTTCGCCTGAGTGGTGCCTTATTCTTACTTCATAGGCATCGTAAAGGCCCTTTTTCCGCATTTCGTGCCTTTCCAGAATGATCTTTTTATCATCGTTACTGTGTTCCATGAAAAGATCCTCGGCTACTTTCCCGATCAATTCATCAACAAGGTATCCCGACATGGTGCAGAAACTCTGATTGGCATAATGGATGTGCCCCTGCAGATCAACCTCAAGCAGTCCGATGTTCATGTTTTCAATGATCCGGCGGTATTTCTCCTCCCGCCGCTTAAGCTTGATCTCCGAAGTTTTCTGCCGTGTGATGTCCGAATAATTCCAGAGATGTCCCTTGTACCTTCCTTCAATGAAAACAGGGACATAATCCCGTGAGAAGCAGCGTCCATCCGCCAGCCATATTTCCTCCTGCAGGACCAGCCTTCTTTCGGCCAGCAGGGTTGTTATCCTGCCGGTGAAAATTTCCGGTTCAGCAAAGAGGTGCTTGCTTTGTTCAGCCGTATCGGAACAATCCCAGCCAACCATGTCAAAGGGGCTTGCAGGAATCCCGAAAAGGTTGCAAAAATGCTGGTTGACAAGCAGGATGTGTCGGTTCTCATCCTCTACCATCACACCTGTCTGTAAAGAAAGGAGGAAGGTCTTCTGCCTGTCAGACATCATGGTAAGGTCGTGAACCTGCCGTTCTGCCTCCATACGGGCAGCCCGCTCCCTTGCCAGTTCTTTTTTTAAATATTCAAGTTCTTCTTTCACGCGCGAAACCGAATTCTATCTGTCGGATGCAGTTTAATCAGCTGTATTTCTAATTTTTATGCAAAAATAACAATTGATTTCGCTCATAAGCTTAAATTGTTGCTTTTTTACCGGTGCAATTAAGTGGTTCCTTCATAATGGCAGAATTTAATACTGAGGATTTACGATTGGACGATTTTAGATTTCAGATTGAATTGTTTGATTTCCGATTGACGATTGATAGCGCTGCCAATCGTCAATCGGAAATTTTTTCAATTCATTCGTCATTCGTCATTCGTCCATTCGTAAATTGACTAGTTGAAATTAAAACGCCCCATTCCTGTTTCCGGGTATTTAATTTATATCTTTACATCCCTAAAACCATGTTATGGCAGTATCCTACCAACCATCCGAAAAAGCTTCTGAAAAACATGATGCAATGGCGTCAGGTTCAGTAAATTATAAGCCAGCATTAATTTTGCTCACCTCCCTGTTTTTTATGTGGGGGTTCATTACCTGTCTCAATGATATTCTTATCCCGCACCTGAAAGCGCTGTTCAGTTTGAACTACACACAGATCATGCTGATCCAGTTCACCTTTTTCGGTGCTTATGCCATCATGTCTATACCTGCAGGGTGGGTTGTCGGGAAAATCGGCTACCGGAAAGGGATTGTGACAGGCCTGGTTATCACCGGGTTAGGTGCACTTCTGTTTTTTCCTGCTTCCACCATGATCAGCTACGGGGTTTTCCTGGCCGGATTTTTCATCCTGGCCTCGGGAATCACTGTTTTGCAGGTGGCAGCCAACCCGTATGTGGCTATCCTTGGCTCACCTGAAACGGCATCCAGTCGTTTGAATATGACCCAGGCGTTAAATTCGCTGGGAACAACCATTGCACCTGTCTTCGGAGGCTTGCTGATACTCACCGACAGCACCAATGCCGCAGAAAATGCAACGACCGTTCAGGGGCCTTATATCGGCATTGCGATCACCTTGTTCGTGCTTGCCGCGGTTTTTATGTTTGCCAAACTTCCGTTTATCCAGACTTCAACTTACAACAAGGCAGCCGGCAATGCATGGTCATATCCCCACCTCGTTCTCGGCGCCCTCGCCATCTTTCTTTATGTTGGCGGCGAAGTTTCCATCGGCAGTTTCCTGATCAATTTTTTTGCACAGACTGACATTGCCGGACTGGCACATTCAGAGGGTGCGAAATATGTTGCACTTTACTGGGGAGGAGCCATGGTTGGCAGGTTCTTCGGAGCAGTGGCCCTGTCGGGGATGAAGAAGCAGAGCGACCGTTACATGATCTATTCGGCCATATTTGTCTTTGCATTTTTCCTCGCCTGGTATCTTACGAAAGATATTTCACTGGCTGGCCTTTTCCTTGTTTTTGTCCTGCTGAATTTCGGCGCTTTCCTGGTCGGGAAAAACAAACCCCACAGAACACTTTCCGTGATGGCAGGAGTGGTGGTTCTGCTCGTGCTGCTTACAGTCCTTTCCTCCGGAAAATTCGCCATGTGGCCCATCCTGGCAGTGGGGCTCTTCAATTCCATCATGTTTCCCACTATTTTCACCCTGGCCATCGACGGGTTGGGCAAACACACAAGCCAGGGTTCAGGAATCCTTTGCTTCGCCATTGTGGGAGGGGCCATCGTTCCCCTTATCATGGGTGTTCTTGCCGATGCATTTGGCATTCACAATGCATTCCTGCTGACCCTGATATGCTATTTGTATATCATGTTCTACGGGATCAAAGGATATAAGCACAAGATTATCTGATACAAGGACCTCGGCACGTTCCTGCTTGTTCTGACGGTTGTGTCAATCCTGTTCCTTTTCATTCCGAGGCCCTGATGAAAGGGGAACAATGGGAGCAGTATCGGAGCAATGCGGACGCAGTATGGGAACAGCCTGAGAACAGCCTGGGAGCAGACAACTCATTCAATGCTGATATACGAATAATTTCAGATATTAATTGAGGTCGGCCGGGATTGTAAACATGAATTTACTTCCGGAGTCAGGTTCAGATTCAACCCATATCTTACCTCCATGCAATTCCACTATTTTTTTACAATGGGCCAGGCCGATTCCGGTTCCTTTATAATCTTCCCGGTTGTGCATCCTCCGGAAGATAATGAAGATTTTATCCCGGTCTTTCCGGTCAATCCCGATGCCATTGTCCTCGAATGAGAATACCCAGTTACGTTCAACAAGTTCTGCCGATATCCTTACCACCGGGTGAACCTCTTTGTTATGGAATTTGATCGCATTTTCCAGGAGGTTCTGGAAAAGGAGGCGCATTTCCTTTCCATAACCGGTAATGACAGGAAGTTCCTTCCTGAGAATTTCGACATTATTTTTCTCAATTGTATCAGCAAGATCATCCATTACGATCCCCGCAATCACATTGCAGTCGATGGCGGTTTTTGAACTTTCCTTTCCCAGCAGCGAATATTCAAAGAGTCCGCGAACAAGTTCACTCATTCTGTTTGCAGACTTAAAGATGAAATCGATGTATTTATTTCCGTCTTCATCAAGTAACCCGGAATAGCCATCACGGATCAGCCCGGCAAAGGTGTTGAGTGTTCGCAGCGGCTCCTGCAGGTCGTGTGTTGTGATATAGGAGAACTGCTCAATTTCATTCAAGTGGAATTCAAGCTCCTTGTTTGTTCTTTCCAGCTGACCGGTGCGTTCAGCCACGCGTTGTTCAAGTGTGTTATTTAACCGATGCAGTTCCTGCTCGGCATGTTTTCGCTTTGTTATTTCAATAAAGCTGATAAGCACTTCTGAGATTTCACCTTCAATATTAAAAACAGGAAAGCCATTGACGATGACCCACACAACGTCATTTGTTTCAGGTCGGCTTACTCCGATAACCATGTTGCGGAGTGGCATTTTGCTGTTTAATAACTGCATTACAGGGTACAGGTCAAGACTAAGCGGAGTTGAATCTTCCAGTAAAAACTGCCACCGGGGGTCAATGGACAGTTTCCCCTTCATCTGATCTTTACTCAACCCAAGTATCTCCGACGCCTTTGGGTTGCTTGTTATAATGGAGGTATCGGGTGCATGCACAACAATACCTGCTTCCAGGGTGTCGAGTAATTCCCGGTATCGCCTTTCACTTACATTCAGGGCTAATTCAGATTGTTTTCTATCGGTGATGTCGGTGCATATGCCAAGCATTCGCAGTGCTTTCCCTGATTGGTCGTACGTTGTATTTCCCAGTGCGTTGATCCACCTGACATCGCCGTTTGGGTGTACCACCCTGTATTCACTCTGGAGGGGTATTTTATCCCTGATAGCAATTTCAATAAGGGATGAGGCGAATTCCCTGTCACCTGGATGCACAGCCTTGGTCCATGCGTCAAAATTTGCTTCAGCATCAGCAGGATTCAGCCCGAATAGTTGAAAGAGTTCATCGGACCATTTAAGTTCTCCGGATGCCATATCCCAGTCCCAGGTGCCCGCACCTGCTGACTGCAGCATCAACTCAAGCCGCTGGGTGCTCAGTGTCAGCAAATTTTCCCTTTCCATCAGTTTTTGACGGTCTTTTTCCCGCTCTGCCGCCTGAATTTTGAGCAATAAATTTGTATAAGCTTTGTCAGAAAGTTCATTCGCAAAAGCAAACAGCATTTTTGATAATTTCTGAAACTGTGGGAGTGGCATCACGGGCACTTCCTTCAGCGCTACGATGAATTCATCCCGGTCGGCGCCAATTTCATCTGCATAATGCAAGATGCGGACTTCATCCAGCTCTTCGTTGCGAACCTGTCCGATCAGCCAGCTGGCCACATGTTTTCCGCCAACCGTTATGCTGGCGCCGGCATTCCACAATCCACCGCTCAGACAGTGCTGTATTTCAGGCCCTTGATGATTTCCCATGCCAATCACCATGTTTGATTTATAGCAGTTTGAAAGTCCTTTTTCCGTTTTTCGTATTATTTCACTGCACAATCTGCAGAAGTTGCTCTGGCGTGTAATGGGTGTGCCATCCGGATGCGTGATCAGTGAAGCAACACCCATGGCATCTGAAACCTGGTCCTGGAGAAGTTGGATTTCCTGGAGGTCGAAAAGATCAGTAAACTGAATGTGGGATATTGATTCAGTTAATTTGTGGTTGACCGCAGTTTCTGTTTTCATTTAAAACAGATTTGATTGTTTAGAGTCTGCTACTGGTAAGGTTTCTATGTTGCATTTCCCCCATGCACCATTAAGAAATGGCAAATACCATATTTTATCATGTAAATATATGATATAATGTGTTGAAAACAAATATTTGGTATAAAACTCAGGTAAAACCTCGAAATTATCCTATATTTGGATTCATAATGTCCGCCGCACGGAATAACATACCTCCCCAGATGCCCAGCAACACTGACTTCCCGCACCATACAAACAGCCCCGTCTTTCCGTTGACCAGTACCAGCAACATTTTTACCGATATCCGGCATTATTTCCTGCACAGGCCAAAAATTAAGACGCTAATCAAATTTAATACTGTTGAAGACCGTCATGTATATTGCGAAAGCATCATGCAGCGGATCGGGATTGACGTTGACCGTTACCGGCTGCTGAACATACACCGCATAGGGATAGAGGCACCCGCCAGTTTCCTTTTTAACGAATTGATGAAGTGGAACGGGGATTCACTCTGCTGGCCCAATCACATCGCTCACGTAAATCTTCATGATCCTGCCCTGGAGGAAATTCAGATTACACTTTTTGGTCGTGCCGGCATACCGGCAGATGGCAAGAGGAATTTCTTTTACCCCCATTTTCCGCAGTTGTTCATGCTGAAAGCTCTTCGCATACAGCCCTTACCCGACCAGACCGATACAGACAATGCCCGCTATTTTCTTTACGAATGCAGCGGCGGATACCCGATTGGCGTCTTCTCCATTTATGTGCGGACCTCCATTCCCGAGCGGGGTGAGCACGCAATGTCGCAATTGTTTTTCATGGTTGGCTTCAATTTTTACGGGAAAACCTCCCTGTCAAAGCTCAATTTCATCAACGCTACCTGGGAAGGCATCCACAACCGGGTTACCTCCAATGTGGTGAACCGGTTCAAGTTATTGTGCGAATGGAAGTTTGAGCATTTCAAGAATCCGTAATGCACGTGAAGTCTGGTTTCATCTGAGAGGAATGATGTTCCGGGCAAATTCTTTATATATTTGCTAACCAGAGATAATGACCATGATTTTACGAAAGTCACCATCAAAAATCCTTACGGTAACGGCAAGCCTCCTTCTGCTGCTATTGATGGCAGTGCCCGCTTTCAGCCAGCAGATGCTGGGAGCACCCACCGTTCAGGATTGCCTGGGTGCCATCCCGGTTTGCCAGCCTGTATATTCAACCACTACCTCCTATACCGGTCATGGCAATGTATACCCTGAGATCAGGAACAACGGTTTGTGCCCGCTATGCATGGACGGAGAGAAGAACGACGTATTCTATATCATCACAGTTCAAACCACAGGGATACTCAGGTTCACCCTGACGCCCAACAATGCCGCCAATGATTATGACTGGTCGCTATTCAACATGACCAACGCAGGGTGTGATCAGATATATACCAATGCCTCGGAATTGCAGGTAAGCTGCAATTCTTATGGCGTAACTGGCACCAACGGACCTACCGGCATCAGTACCGTTCTCGGGAATAACCTGAACTGCAACGGTCCCGGGTTGTCAGGAAAGAAGTTCAACAGGGACCTGAACGTTCTGGCAGGTCAAACCTATGTGTTGAACGTCAGCAACTGGTCATCAACCAACCAGTCGGGCTACACGCTTGATTTCAGCGGATCCACTGCCTCCATCTTTGATGTCACCCCGTCAGTTATTGATTCCATTCAGCAAACAATTTCCTGCGCGGGTTCCGACAGCCTCTTTTTCCGTTTTTCGGAAAATGTAAAATGCGTGGATGTTTATCACCATCCCGAAAAATTCAGCCTCACCGGCCCGGCCGGCACCTATGCAATCACCCAGGTAAAGTCTGACGATTGCGGAACAGGAGCAACCAACGGAAGAAGCTGCAAACTCCTGGTTACCCCGCTTCTTTCAGCCGGAAGCTACACCCTGAACATTGTTGGCGACATTCGCGACCTGTGCGATAATGTGTGTGTTTACCAGGGATATCCGTTCCAGCTCACGGAGATCAATGCCCCGGGTGTTTCGGCCGGTAACGATACCACGGTGGCCAACGGGGCGATCATCACGCTTCACGGCGCTGTAACCGGCGGAGCCGCCCCTTATACCTGTCACTGGGAACCCGCAGCCATGCTTGTTAATCCCAATGTTGCCCAGCCGGTTACCATTAACATGGGCGCCTCGGTAAACTTTGTTTTAAATGTTACCGATAATGCCGGTTGCCACGGTACGGCCGATGTTCTTGTCACCGTGGTTGGCGGTCCGCTTGGCCTCACGGCATCAGCCCAGCCGGGAACCATCTGCGTGGGGGCTTCAGCTCAACTGAATGCACTGATTTCAGGTGGGAGTGGAAATTATACATGTTCATGGACGTCGAATCCCCCCGGCTTTACTTCAAACCTGCTCAACCCCACTGTTTTCCCGACAGCCACCACCATCTATGCGCTCCAGGTAAATGATGGCTTCAGCACCATCTCCGGTTCAACCACCGTCAATGTAAATCCAAAGCCGGCTGCAAATGCCGGTGCAGGCACAAGCATTCCTTACGGTACGAATGTGACGCTTCACGGAACGGCCTCAGGAGGATCGGGGAACTACAGTTATTACTGGACTTCCGTTCCGCCGGGATATTCGTCGGCAGATATGAATCCAACCTTTACAAATCTCACCGGCACCACGCTTTTCCAACTGCTTGTAACCGACCTTGGCACAGGGTGCCTCAGCGAGGTGGCGCAGGTAACTGTCTCTGTCACCGGCAGTCCCCTCGCGTGCAACCCGGTTGCAACGCCATCTGTCATTTGCAAAGGTGAATCCACCGGGCTTCACGCCATGGTCGGCGGAGGTTCGGGAACATATAGCTATTCGTGGTCGTCAACGCCTGCTGGCTTTTCATCACAGGCTGCCAACCCCCAGGTGAGCCCGGGAGAAACCACCAGTTATTTGCTTGCCGTCAGCGACGGGTTTAACAGCACCACAGGTCAGGTAACCGTGCAGGTGAGACCGGTTCCGGTATTTCCCAACTGGCCTGCCGATACCACAGCTTGCATCTATCAGACGATGTTGCTGGATGCCGGAAATCCCGGTTCCGACTATTACTGGTCGAACGGTGCAACCACCCAGTCTATCGAGGTGGGGACAACGGGAATAGGGTATGACATGCAGTCGTACCGGGTAAGAGTTTTAAATGAATACGGATGTGTCGACTCGGCCGATTCCAGGGTTTTCTTCTCATTTTCAGCCTGCGAAGGAATTGAAGATCTGCTGCCTGAAGGATCATTTACGGTTTATCCAAACCCGGGAAACGGCAAGATTCACCTGGAGATAAAATACCACGGACAGGACCTGGACGTGGAAATCACAACAATGATGGGCGAAGTGGTATTGAATGACAAAATCAGTTTTTACGGCGGCGGGTTCCCGGGTCGTGACTATGACCTGTCGCAACTCCCAAAGGGGTTGTACATCATCAACCTTAAAAATGACCGCTTTTTCAGGATGGTGAAGTTTATTAACCGTTGAACAGCCTTAGGGCGGCTGAACAACAGGCAAGATTTACCGTACAATCACGATTTTATCACTTTTCCGGAATTCACCCATTTTGCAAACATAGAAATATAACCCCGGTGCATAATGGCCTGTGTTAACAATGGTTTCATGCTGACCTGCGGAAACAGCAACCATGTTTGCCAGCCTCCCTGAATGGTCAAAGATCCATATCGTTCCCCCTCCGCTGCTGATGGAGGCATTGAAACTGAATGTAATTTGTTCTGATGCAGGGTTGGGATAGGCTTCCATCCCGTTTGACCGGGGATGCTCAGCCACGGCATTAATTGTATTGTTGGCAGAAATCAGCTGGTAATCAGGATCAAAGAGCAGGGAGTCGGCGTGGAATGAAATCCTTGCCTTAAAAGCCTGGCCTGAGAAGGTGTTGGTAAACCGCATCAGCGTATCCTTTGAGGCATTTTTAAACCTGACGGGAATGTTCATCTCAAAAAAGGACACGGAAGGGTGCGACTGGGTTTGCTTCACGGTAAAAGAAACGGTATCCCCGGTTTGTTCCCAGTTGACCTGGTAGGAAGGGAATCCTTCGCCGGTGTACCAGTCGTTAAAATAGCCTGTGAGGTCAAGTCCGCTGGTCGCTTCAATGTGCGATTTCAATTGTGCTGTACGGGCAAATCCGTATCCGATGGCGGCATCAGAAAGATAATTGTTCAGGCCTGTAAAAAATGCCGCATCACCCATAAGCCAGCGCAGCTGATGAAGAATCATCGCTCCTTTGGCATACGAGAGACGGCTGTCAAAAATCCGGTTAACGCTGGTGGTGTCGGGGCAGAATACGGAACCACCGGGTGAACTTACGATACTCTTGATGCGCACCTCCCTGAACCTTTTCCAGTAGATCGGGGCGAGATGTTCGTAAGCAAGGCCGGAAAGATAGGTTGCAAACCCCTCGTTTAACCAGATGTCGGTCCAGCTGCCGCAGGTAACTTTGTCGCCGAACCACTGATGGGCCAGTTCATGCGCCAAGAGTTCATAGCCGAAGCCGCCAAGAAAAGTCATGGTCTGGTGTTCCATGCCGCCTCCCCATCCAAACTGGGCGTGGCCGTATTTTTCGTTCTGAAAAGGATATACTCCGAACAGGGTGTCGTACAGCTGGATCATGGGCACAATGGAGGCTGTTTGTGTAACAACAACCGCGGAATCCTCGGGGTAAACATAGTTGACAACCGGCAGAATGCCGGAATTATAGGGGACAAAGTGGGTATACTGCGCATAATTGGTCACAGCCAGGCAGATCAGGTAGGCGGCAACCGGGTAACGGTGTTTCCAGTGGTAAATGATATCTGAACCGGCATTCGTTTCCGACACAAGTGTCCCGTTGCTGGCCGATTTGAAGGGTTTGGGTGTGCGGATGAAAATATCGAGGGAGTCGGTTTTATCGGTAAGCCCGTTTTTACAGGGCCACCAGTCGCTGGAGCCATAGGGTTCCGACAGGGTCCAGATGATTGGTGCCCCGTTGTGGGTGCTTTGCTCAAAAGCGCCAAACCCGTTATCGGGCGGAATACCGTGATAAAAAACAGTAACAGAGTCGGGGGTGTTTACCGGGATCACGTGGGGTAAAACGATGTTCACCTGGTGCAAAAGATGCGTCCATGTGATTAAATTATTACGGTATCGCACAGAATCAACCGTCAACGCCTGGTTCAGGTCAAATACCATGGAGGTGAGTCCCGTGCCAACAGGAGTGAACAACGTTGTCACGTCGCCGGAAATTGCCTTCACTGCCGGATCAATGTTCCAGCGGCACCTGTACCATTTAACATCATAGTTGGCGGTATTTTCTGCGGATGCCGGGATCCGTTTCATGCGGAAGGCGTTCTGTTCCTGTTTCGCAATGTTGTCGAGGGCCGAAGCATCAAAAGTTACCTGGGAGTAAAGCAGACTGGAATAAAACAGGCAGAATAATAGGACGGTTGTTTTCATTTTAGCGTTCATTTTACCTGGTAATACAAAGAATTCGATAGTAATGGGTTGTTCATAAGGTTACCGGCTACCTGAATCCTTTACTGACATCATCAAGCAATGCCATGTCTTCCGGTGAAAGCCTGATGTTCATTGCACCTGTGTTTTCAGCAGCATGTGCAGCCTTTGTTGCCCCGGGGATGGCGACCACGGTGTCGCCGCTGAAATTGATCAGCCAGCTGAGCGCGACCTGTGAAGGAGTTGCCTGGTATTTAACGGCAAGTTTTTTGACCGTTTCAGCAACGGGCCGGCTTTTTTCAATTCCTTTCGGTTTGAAGCGTGATGAGTGTTTTCGGAACCCGATATTTTCCAGCAATGCAGGGTTGTCGTGAAATTTTCCCGTTACCAGTCCCTGAGCCAGTGGTGAAAAGGCAATGATGGTGATCCCAAGTTCCTTTGCGGTTTCGAGGATTCCGTCTGATTCAATACTCCGGTTGAGCAAACTGTATTGAACCTGGTTTGAGACCAGGCTGATGCCTGCTTTTTGAAGAGTTTTCCAGGCACTGCGCATTTTTTTGGCAGAAAAGTTACTTACACCAACATGTTTTATTTTCTTTGCCGCCACCAGCCTGGCCATGGCCTCCATTTCTGCAACTTCCGAGGAAAAGCCCCAGGGCTGATGCACCTGGTAAAGGTCGATCGGGAAAGGGGAAAGAGCCGCGATCCTGTCGTCGATTGTTGCTCCAATGTTTGACGCTGTGCGGAAAATGGGCCACCATTTAGTGGCAATGATCACCTCGCCCGGCTTTTTATTCAGTGCAAGAAGTGCCCTGGCCAGCGCTTTTTCTGATTCACCTTTCCCATAAATCTCCGCGGTGTCGAACCAGTTGATTCCACCTTCCAGGCTGGTTTTAACCACCTCCCGGATAAGGTTATCATCAAGCGTTGGCCAGTATTTGCCGGCCAGGTTTCCCTGTTTGCTGAATTGCCAGCACCCTAAACCGATCGGGGAGATCAGGAGCTCTGATTTTCCCGGTTTTCTCAGACTGACCTGATTTTCCATAATTGTAACTGAGTGTTAAAACGAATCCTTCTTGTTCTTTAAATAAACCTTGTGGTTGAAGCTGTGGAATTGAGCCGGTTTGTGCGACACATCCACCTGTTTTTCGTTGATCGGAATGATGTAGGGCATGTTGGCCACTTTCTTGCGAAAATTTCGTTTATCCAGTTTGGTCCCCAGGATCACCTCATACAGCTGCTGCATCATGCCCAGTGTAAATTTGGGGGGAAGAAGTTCAAATGCAATGGGTTTTGAAATAAGGTCGGTGCGAAGGGCTTTAAGGGCCTCCCTGACGATCGTCATATGGTCAAAGGCAAGCTCGTTCACCTCCGAAACCGTGTACCAGCGTGCATTTGGCTGGAGTTTATAACTGGCACCCATGTCGTGGTCAATATTGATAAGCGAATAGTAGGCAACCGTTACGACAATCTCCTCCGGGTGGCCGATGCTCCTCAGCCACTCGAGGTCGCGGGGTTGCCTCAAAAGCCGGTCGGGTGATCCGAATGCCAGGTATTGCTTGAGATAGATGTTGCCAAGGCCGGTGAGTTCCCTGAGAACCCTGGAGGCGGCAGTGTCAAGGTCTTCATCCTTGCGAACAAGGTCGCCAGGCAACTTTAAGTCCTTAAATTCTGTCCCTTCATACAACATGTTCCGCTCAATCAGCAGTATGTCAAGTTTGCCGAACTCAAAACCGAATACAACGCAGTCGACAGACACATTGGGATTCAGGTTTTCAAGTATGTTTGAAACAGCCATAATATTTATTTAGGCGATGAACTGTTGTCGGAATGATAACCGGGCAAAATTAACAGAAAAGACGACAATCCCGATTTCTAATGAAAAGAAGGCTGTCGGTGATAACCCGAATTTCATAACAACATTAACCAGTTAATAATCAAATGTTTGATCTTAAAATATCCCGCAGTGAAAAAAAAATAATCTTTTCATGAAAGAATTTGTAAAATTATTATAAAAGTTTATAACTTAGTGTCCTAATTACACTATGTGTTTTTGTTTTCACAACAAAGAGCCTGTTTTGGTGTAGTTTAACATTTTTATATTTTATAAAATACTAATATATAGAGTGTTACAAAAATGAAATTGTTCATCGCACCAGGAGAAGCAAACACAACCATTTATATAAATTAATCAATTATTGGTTGTGAAGTTGTGGTCTGAGTCGTTCGTGAACACTAAAAATGGCCATCAAGTCATTAAAAGACAACGAATATTGGAAATGACATTTTGTTTCAAGCTGCTATTTTATTATATTTGTCCTAGATAACCTTTTTATTAATCTTTAAACCAATCAAAAATGAGAAACATTACAAAGTTCAGTTGGGTGATCTACATTTTGTTAGTGATCCCTCTTATTGTCGGCTGTAAAAAGAAGACAACAGAGCCTGACGTAATCGCAAGTTTTACTTATAAGGCTGACACTTCAGACTTCAAAAAAGTTCAGTTTACCAGCCAGTCACAGAATTATGCTGCACTGGTTTGGAGTTTCGGCGACAATTCAACATCCACCGAAACAAACCCGGTACATACGTATGCTGCTACCGGCGATTTCACCGTTAAATTAACAGCCACTTCCCCGAGCGGTGTATCTGATGTTTACACCAAGGTGATCACCATCGCCGACCCGAATGTCATGCTGACAATGCTTTGCGGTGATGTTACCAAAACCTGGAAACTGCTCCGCAGCACTGTTACAGGTCGTTATCCTCTCGAAGTCGGACCGATTGACCACAGCACCATCTGGTGGGCAGTAGGTAAAGGAAATGACGAGCTTGCTATCCGTCATTGCATGCTGAATGACGAATGGACATTCGGCCGCAACGGTTCCCTGGTATTTGATGCCAAAGGAGATTACTGGCGTGAAGGCGGAATCTTTGATCCTGCAAACACATGCGGAAATACTGCCGACCCCATGCTTGGTATTGCTCCCGGTTTTACAACAGACCTCTCTTCATGGGGTAACGGAAACCACACTTTTGTGTTGACAACGGGTACCACACCAACCTTGAAGGCTGTTGGTATGGGTGCATTTGTCGGATTTTTCAAACTTGGAAATGATGCCGAAACCACCAACTCCGGTCCGCAGGATCATGTGACCTACAACATTGTTAAACTTTCCGACGGTCCTGTTGATACCCTGGTGATTGAAGGAAGTTATCATTCATCAGATCCTACCTTCACCGGTGGATACTGGCGCTTTGTGCTGATGCACTATGATAATCCTGCTGATGAACCACCCCTGCCGGGAAACAAGCCAAATGCCGCCTTTACAACTGCAGTATCAGGCCTGACCGTTACCTTTACCAACACAACAACGGATGGTGCATCATACAGCTGGGATTTCGGCGACGGACAAACATCCACAGCCATGAGCCCCGTTCATACCTATGCAACCCAGGGTATATACAATATCACCCTGACTGCAACCAATACCAATGGTGCCAGCACAGCATCAACCCTGATTTTCCTGGGTGCGGATCTTTCCACATTCACCAGCACTCAGCTTGCAGGTGCCGCATGGAAAGTACGTGTTGAAGAAAAATCAGTATTTGTTGGTCCTGGTCTCGGTAAGAGTGACTGGTGGTCATTGCCTAAGAACTTCATGGTTGCCGGTACCGGTGTTGATGACTGGACCTGTATGCCGGATGATCAGTTTACATTTGCATCAGGTGGAGTTTATACGTACAGCACAAATGGCAGCGCCCGCAATGATGGCTATTTTGGAACACCAAACGGCTGTTTCAGCGATGCACAAATTGCCGGCAGCACACTTGGATCAGGATTTGGAAGTGGAACTCACTCCTATGCTCTGACAACAGGTGCCAACCCAACCATCACGTTGACGAACGGTACCGGAGTTGCATTCCTCGGATTTTATAAAGGATACAACGGTGTTGCAAGTGGCGTAAAGGGTGGTGAGAACAATGGAGCAGATCCTGCTAATTTCGGCTCTGCTACCAACACCTACCAGGTAATGGGTTATGCCAATACCGGTTCCAAGGAATATTTATTCGTTACAGTTGATATTACACCTGACCACAACGGCGGATCTGCCTGGTCAGTAATCCTGGAACGCTAATTTTATTCATAGTTTTTATGCTTAATATCAACAGGAGTGAGCCGGATTATGACTCACTCCTGTTTTTTTAAATAACCACCATGCGGAAACTGATGATCATGATCCTGTTTGCCTGGCTTGCCCAACACGGCATTGCCCAACAGGAAACCCTCGTCTGGAGCGACGAGTTTAACGGTACCGGGGCCCCTGATCCCGTCAAATGGGGCTATGACCTGGGGAACAACGGCTGGGGCAACAACGAAGTACAGAATTATACCAACCTGACCCAGAATGCCCGTCAGGAAAACGGCTCGCTGATCATTACAGCGCTTAAGGTAAACAATGTATGGACATCAGCCAGGCTGCTGACAAACAACAAATACGAGTTCAAATACGGAAGGGTTGTTTTCAGGGCAAAATTACCTGTAGGTATTGGCACATGGCCCGCCCTGTGGATGCTGGGCGAAAATCTTTCGTCAAAAGGCTGGCCAGCCTGCGGCGAAATAGATGTAATGGAACATGTTGGTAAAAATCCGGGCTGGGTGCACAGTTCAGTTCATTCACCGTCTAGTTACGGCGGTACGGTGAACACTGATATTAAATTTGTAAATACCTTTAATACAGAATTTCATACCTACCAGCTCAACTGGACCTATGAAAAACTTGAGTTCAGAATCGACAGTGTGTTATTTTATACCTACAAGCCATCTGTCAGAAATGCTTCGACCTGGCCATTTGACAAAGCATTCTTCATTATCATGAATATCGCCATGGGCGGAAACTGGGGCAGTGCGCCTCAATATGAAACCGGTGGACTGAAAAATGGCATTGAACCGTCATTGTACCAGGCAACCATGGAGGTTGATTATGTGAGGGTATACCAGTATCCCGCTGGAGTGGGAGATCCCCGCGGAAGTAATGAAGGCGATGCTTTACAGCCAATCGTCACACCGAACCCGAGTAACGGAAAAATCCTGGTCAGTTTACCTGCCGGATATCCTGTACAGGGGGGTGTCTATAACCTGATGGGTATCAATGTTTGCCCGTTCACATCAAACAAAAGCACCCTTGATCTTGATCTTTCCACCCTGCCCAGAGGGCTTTATCTGTTATCCATCAATTCACGCGGGAAGACCAACACACAGAAAATCGTACTTAATTAATGCTTAATACTTTGTACCATGATTAAACATTTTACGCTACTTTTTTTTCTTGTAGTTTCATTATCGGCTTTTTCACAGAACCGGAGTATTACCGGTAAAGTGACAGGCGCCGATGGATTCACCATTCCCGGAGTCACCATTCAGTTATCAGGCACCACCACCGGCACCATCTCGGATGCCAATGGCGAATTTAAAATCAGTGCGGATAAAGGAAGCTTAAAATTCAGCTGTGTAGGTTATATTACACAGGAAATAAAACTTGAAAGTCAAGCAGTCATTAATGTTGTCCTGCAGGAAAGTGTCAGCACCCTGAATGAAGTTGTCGTCATCGGATACGGCACGCAGGTAAAGAAAGACCTTACCACGGCAGTCTCCATGGTTGATCAGAAAGATATAGAAGACAGGCCCATCGTATCTGCAGCCCAGGCCCTGCAGGGTAAAGCAGCCGGGGTGCAGGTTACGCAGCCTTCGGGAAAACCGGGATCAGACATTTCTGTGCATGTTCGCGGAGCCACATCGCTGGTGGCTGGCAACGAACCGCTTTATGTCGTTGACGGGGTTCCCACGATGGATATCAGGGGGCTTAACCCTTCAGATATCGCATCAATGAGCGTACTGAAAGATGCCTCCTCTGCCTCCATCTATGGCGCAAGGGCGGCAAACGGAGTTGTGACCATCACCACTTTCCGTGGAAAAGAAAACACCCCAACTATTAAATTCAACAGTTATTTCGGCATGTCGTGGCTCAGAAAAACCATTGATGTGTTGAATACGAAAGGTTATCGCGACCTGATGGAAGAGATGCAGCCCGGAACCCTTGATCCCACGTGGACAGGTTATACCGACTGGAGCAAGGAAACATTCGGAACAGGATACAACCAGTCATACCAGCTCTCTGCCTCAGGTGGAACGGAGAAGACACAATATTTTGCCTCCATCGGGGTGCTGAATGACCAGGGGATCGTGAAACCTGCACAGTTCAACCGCTACTCCTTCAGGCTAAACCTCGACAATGAACTGAGGAAATGGTTGAAAATAGGAACCAGCCTTAACCTGATCTATTCCAAAACCAAAGACACACCTGATAATGCAAGTTCAGGCAGGGGAGGTGTCATCATGAGCGCCCTCAACACCCCGCCGTTTCTCAAGATATATAACCCGGATAACCCTGTCCAGTATGATCCCAACCCGTTCCAGCCATCATGGGAAAACCCGGTTGCTTACATGGAAGGTCCGAGCCAGAAGGCAGTTGATTTCCGTATTTTCGGTAGTATAAACGCAACGGCCACCATCACCAAAGGGCTCAATTTCAAAACCAACTTCGGTATTGACTACGCCACTCACCAGTGGGATTATTACCTTGACCCGTTCCGCACGGTTTATGGCCGCGATCAGCATGGCGTCGGTCGGTCCGACAAATACAACAACATGACCTGGCTCTGGGAAAACACACTGGATTACACCAGGTCGTGGGGCAAGCATAAGATCTCCGCACTGGCCGGAACCAGTATGCAGGAATACACGCACAATGAATCGTACATCCAGGGTCATGATTTCCCTGCCGACGTGACCGTGACCACCCTCAATGCGGCAAACTCGGTTACTGCTTCCACCGATTTCCAGCAATGGGCACTGGCCTCCTTTTTTGGAAGGGCAACCTACGACTACAGCAGCAAGTATTATCTAACAGTGAGTGTGCGGCGCGACGGTTCATCCAAGCTGGCCAATCCATGGGGTACCATGCCATCATTTTCAGCCGGCTGGAGAATCTCCGGCGAGAATTTCTGGAAGAACATTACACTTATCAACGACCTGAAAATCAGGGGCGGATGGGGCAAGAACGGAAACCAGGAAGGGATTCCGAACTATGCCCGATTCGGATTGTTCAGTTACTATCCCCGTCCTGCAACAAATCCGCTTTCAGGACCCAGCGTCAGCCAGACAACCTACGGTAACCCCGACCTGAAGTGGGAAACCACCAACCAGACAAACATTGGAATTGATCTTTCTATGTTTGATTCAAGGATCACCCTGAATGTTGACGCTTATTATAAGGTCACAAACGATGTCATTCTGCCGGTACAGCTTCCGGCATCAAGCCCCATTTCCTATATCCTGACAAACGCGGGAAAAATCGAGAACAAAGGGATAGAATTTAACGTGAATACGGTGAATATTGCAAAAAAACTTCGCTGGGATACCGATTTCAATATTTCGTTTAACCGCAACAAAGTGGTGGCGCTTGAATTCCCGGGGCCATATTCTTTTGGTCATATATACAGCAACAACCAGGATGTTTCGATTGTCAATGTGGGCCTGCCGCTCGGAACTTTTTACGGTTACGTCTCTGAAGGGGTTGACCCGGAAACAGGGATGATCAAATATGCTGACCTGAACAACAACGGCATCCGCGACGGCGGCGACCGCACTGTTATCGGGCACGGACAGCCCAAGTATACCTTCGGCATCACCAACAACTTCAGTTACTGGCGGTTTAATCTGTCAATATTTTTCCAGGGAAGCTACGGCAATGATATTTTCAACGCCACCCGCATTGACCTGGAAGGAATGTTCGACTCAAAGAACCAGTCGGTTGCTGTGTTGGACCGCTGGACACCCACCAACACAATAACGGAAATCCCTAAGGTTGTTGGACAGAACAACGTTTCCAATGTTTACAACTCAACCCGCTTTATTGAAGACGGATCATACCTGAGGTTAAAGGCCATTACGCTGTCGTATAAAATCATAGAAAACACGAAAAAGATCAAAGGTGTTCCAAAGCTTTCTGTTTTTGTGACAGGTCAGAACCTGCTGACATTTACAAAATACACCGGATTTGATCCGGAAGTAAATGCTTACGGGAACAGCGCGACGGAAATGGGCATTGATTACGGCACCTATCCGCAGGCACTGACCCTTATTGCCGGTATAAATGTTGAATTTTAATTCTGATCCTATGAAAAAGATATTCATTGTTTCCATTATAGCCTTTGCCGGCTTTACCTTTCAGTCGTGCAACAAGTTTCTTGACATTAAGCCGGTATCAAATGGCATTGCAGTTGAAAACACAAGTTCTGATTCAGTTCTGTATAAATCGGCAGAGCAGGTTGAAGCTGCCCTGGGCGGCTGCTATTCTGATTTTAAAAACGAATATTACGAACTCGATTATTTCGTGAACGGCGATGCGCAGTCGGATGATGCTTATGCCGGGGCAGACAACCCTGCTAATTTCCAGATCGACCTCTTCACGATTGACGCGACCAATTCCAACGTAAGCCGTGACTGGCGCTACCTTTATTCCACCATTGGCAAGACCAATTCGGTCATCAACAATGTGAACACCTGCCCGGATCCGTTACTGACCCCGGAGCGCAAAAAGGTGATCATTGCAGAGGCTTCATTTATAAGGGCTTACATGTATTTTCAGCTTGTTCAGCTCTGGGGGGATGTGCCCCTGCAGTTGAAAGAGGTTACCACCATCAGCGCAAGTAACCTGCTGGAGATCTATCCGTTGCTTTATCCCCCAAGGGCTGCCATGGCAGAGGTTTACAACCAGATCATTGCCGATCTGGAAACAGCCCTGGCAGGTGTGCCGGTAACCGCAATCAATAAGGGTTATGTGACAAAAGGGGCGGTGAATTCAATGCTGGCCTATGTGTATGCCACCCAGGAACCGCACGACTGGAACAAGGTTTCACAGTATTGTGATGCTGTTATCGGTGGCGGCTACAGCCTGATGCCTGAATACAATGACCTCTGGAATAACCTGAATGAGAATTGTGCCGAGTCAATCTTTGAGATCAACTATACCGGTGGGTCAACTGATGGCAACTGGGGCACGAAAATGTTCAGGGGTGTGGATTGGAAAAAGTTCAACATCCCGTCAAACGACCTGGTAAAGGCTTTTGATGAAGAACAGGATACCCTCAGGAAAAATGCATCCATTATTTTCCTGGATATGACAGGGAAGTGGTCGGATCCCGACTGGCCGCAGAATCATTATCCTTTTGTCAACAAGTACAGGAATTTCAACGAAGGCAGTGACCAGAACTACATCTTCATCCGCCTGGCTGATATCCTGCTCCTGAAAGCAGAAGCCCTTAACCAGAACGGCGACGTGGCAGGAGCCGCAACGCTTGTGAACCAGATCAGGCACCGCGCGAAGTTGCAGGATACACCGGCTGCGACCCAGGATGCCATGCGCCTGGCCATTGAGAAGGAGCGGAGGCTTGAACTTGCTTTCGAAGCGCACAGGTGGTTTGACCTTAAACGCACTGGCAGGGCTATTGATGTAATGAAAAATGCAGTTGGACCGGATGGACAGAAAATTGGTTATGACATTAATCAAAACAGGTTGGTTTGGGCCATCCCACAGGGTGAAATAGATAAAAACAAGCAGCTTGTTCAAAACCCCGGGTACTAGTTACAGGGGTATTATACACTGTTTATTTACCGCAGAGGCGCAGAGGCGCAAAGGCGCAAAGGCACAACGTTAAAATGTATGTTTCATGCGCCTTAACGCCTTAGCGGTGAAAAATGGATTTGAATTGGGATCATTCTGCCAAATCACGATAACGGAAAATTTGTAAATAAGATATGCAATCATTTTACCCTCAGAGAGTCAGCAGAATTTTTCGTCATCTTTTTATGATGGCCGTCTGCCTGTTCCTCATGAGTTGTAAAGCAAACAAGAGTCCCGTTGTTCCCGATCCATTACCATCAGACGAGATCGGGAAAGCACAGGCGTGGCTCACCCGCGGCGATAAATCAAAACTTCTTAGCAGGGAGGGCGACCTTTCCATCAAAACAACGGCTTCATCCAGCTGGCCTGTCATAGACGTTGATACATCGGCCAGGTTTCAGACCATGCAGGGCTTTGGTGCTGCACTAACAGGCTCTGCGGCTTATTTGTTCCATCATAAAATGGAAGGTGCCACGCGGAATTCCACCCTCAGGAAGTTATTTGACAGGGTCGACGGGATAGGGATCTCCTATTTGCGTCTTTCCATTGGCGCCTCCGATTTCTCACTGTCAGAATATTCGCTGGATGATATCCCTGTAAATCAGACCGATTTCACCCTGCAGCATTTTTCCCTGGCAAGGGATACCGAGGATGTTGTTCCTGTGATGAAGGAGATCCTTCAGATTTCACCTGATATTAAGCTCATCGGTTCGCCATGGAGTCCTCCTGCATGGATGAAAACCAATGGCAGCATGCGCGGGGGCAAACTGAAAACCGATTGCTATGACGTATATGGAGATTATTTTGTGAGGTACATCATGGAAATGAAAGGCAAAGGGATCACATTAGCCGCCATCACCACCCAGAATGAACCACTTTATGCCACGGCCGGATATCCGTGCATGGATATGCAGGCAACCGACCAGCTTGCCTTTATAAAAAACAACCTGGGGCCGAAATTCCAGGCGGCAGGGATCAACACCAAAATCATTATTTACGACCACAACTGGGACCATGCGGAATACCCGATTTCAATATTAAACGATCCTGCTGCCAAAAATTACATCGCCGGTTCTGCCTTCCACGGATATGGAGGTGATGTTTCGTCCATGAGTTCGGTGCATTACGCCCATCCCGACAGGGAGCTTTACTTTACTGAAATATCCGGAGGCACCTGGGCAACAAATTTCAGCGACAACCTGATGTGGAACATGTCCAATATCTTTATCGGTGCCATCCGGAACTGGTCAACATGTTCGCTGATGTGGAACCTGGCACTGGATCAGCAGGGAGGCCCGCACGAGAATGGGACATCCACCTGCCGGGGAGTTATCACAGTGAATTCATCCTCCGGGCAGATTACCCTGAACGAAGAGTATTATTCCATTGCCCATTTTTCAAAATTTGTAAAGCCGGGCGCCGTGAGGATTGCATCACAGATACCCCAGGCACTGAGCGGACTGATTGCCGTTGCATTTCAGAACCCCGACGGATCAAAGGTGTTGGTGGTGTGCAATACCGGTTCAACCTTGCAGGTTTTCAGTGTGAAGCAGGGTCAAAAGAATTTTGCCTATTCCCTGGCCGCGAAATCGGTGGTTTCACTTAAATGGTGACCGGAATAAAACCAACCATGTTAACAGTTTTAAATTTATGATCAGTAATAATTAATAATTCACTAAAAACCAGTATCATGAAGAAAAAATACCATGATTTTCTGTTCAAATCGTTGCGGCATCGATTGGTGCTGATGGCCGGGATTCTATGGCTAACCACCTTGTCAGTTGTTGCCCAGCAAACAGCTGAATTCACAGGCGTCGTATCCGACAAGCAGGGGGAGACCCTGCCGGGTGTAAGTGTGGTCATTAAAGGGACCACCCATGGAACAGCCACCGACATCCAGGGTAAATTCAAGCTGGCAGCCACCGAAACTACGGTTGACCTTGTGTTTTCCTTTGTTGGATATGTTACCCAGGAGGTAAAGGCTGTTGCCGGTATTCCGCTGAAAGTAACACTTTCCAGCAGTACGGTTGGCCTGTCGGAACTTGTTGTAATCGGTTACGGTACCCAGAAAAAAAGCGTTGTCACCGGTGCAATTTCAAAAGTGAAGAGCTCCGACCTCGACAATATGCCGATTGTTCGCGTTGAACAGGCACTGCAGGGAAGAACAAGCGGCGTATCAGTTGCTGCAAGCTCGGGCCAGCCCGGCGCCTCTTCAACTGTAAAGATCCGCGGTACCACCACCATCAACAACAGCAACCCGCTGTATGTCATCGACGGTTTGCCCATTGATGTGGGCGGCATTGATTATCTTAATTCTGAAGATATTGAATCTATTGAAGTGTTGAAGGATGCTGCTTCTGCAGCCATTTACGGTACACGTGCCGCGAGCGGGGTTATCCTTGTCACCACCAAGAAGGGCAAATCCGGTTCGTTGAAAGTGGGTTCAGGCAGCATGTCGGTAAACTTTAATGCATACTTCGGAACCCAGGCGCCGGCTAAAAAGCTCGACCTGCTCAATGCCACCGATTATGCCAAATTAAGGAACGAGGCTGCTGAAAATGCAGGGCTCCCGGCTGTTTTTAATGATCCTTCATCTTTTGGCGAAGGAACCGACTGGCAAAAGACCATCTTCAACAATTCCGCCAAGATCCAGAACTATGACCTGAGCATCAGCGGCGGCAACGACAAGTCAACATATTATGCATCGGTGGGCTATTTTTCACAGGAAGGTGTTATTGCAACTGATATTTCCAACTACAAGAAATTGAACCTCAGGTTTAATGCAACCAATAAGATCAACGACTGGTTAAGGTTTGGAAGTAACATTGGTTATACCCATATCAAGAGCCAGGGTTCGCTCAACACCAACAGCGAATACGGCGGACCGCTCTCTTCCGCCATCAACCTTGATCCGATCACCCAGACGGTGATTACCGATCCTGCCATTGCAAATCAGGCTCCATACAACAATCATAATGTTGTGAGAGACGCCAATGGAAATCCTTATGGTATTTCACCGTATGTAGTACAGGAGATGACAAATCCGCTGGCCTATATAAAAACCCATTTAGGCAACTACGGATGGTCCGACAACATGGTTGGAAATATGTATATGGAAATTGAACCGTTGAAGGGATTTAAGGTGAAATCAGATTTCGGTGCCAAGCTTGCTTTCTACGGAGATGCCAGTTTTTCACCCAATGCCTATCTGAATGCCTCCACCTCCATGTCAAATTCATACTACAGGGCCACCAACCAGGGATTCATCTGGAACTGGGAAAACACGGCATCTTATAACCGTACCTTCGGAAAGCACAATGGTACTGTGCTCATTGGGACCAGTGCATGGTCAGAGCACTACCAGGGTGTAAACGCCACTTACAATAATCTCCCGGTAAACACTTTTGAGGAGGCTTCCATGAACTTCAATATCCCGGCTTCCGACCGGATAGGCGGTGGCTGGGAAACTCCCTACCATAGGGTGAGCTCTTTGTTTGCGCGTATAATCTATAACTACAATGAAAAGTACCTCTTTACCGGGATTGTCCGCCGGGATGGTTCAACCAGGTTCGGCGACAATAAGAAGTACGGTTATTTCCCGTCTGTTTCTGTTGGATGGGTAGCATCACGCGAAGGATTCTGGCCGGAAAACAAGGTTGTGACTTTTGTCAAATTGCGTGGTTCCTATGGAATAAACGGCAATGACAATATCCGGGATTACGGTTATGTGTCTACTGTTTCCGGTGGCAGGAATTACACCTTCGGGAACGACAATTATGTGATCGGGTACAGCCCCAATGCTCCGGCAAATGATAAAATTCACTGGGAGCAGACAAGCCAGCTGGACATCGGGTTGGAAGCAACCTTCTTCAACGACCTCACCATGTCATTTGACTGGTTCAATAAGCAGACCACCGATATGCTGGGGTATGTCGTTGTACCCGGTTACGTTGGAACAGGTAACCCATTAGGAAATATTGGATCAGTCAGCAACAAGGGTGTTGAACTTGAACTGGGTTATCATAAGGTCGTTGGCAAATTTGACCTGAAATTCAACGGGAATGTATCCTACCTGAAAAATGAGATCACCGATCTTGGCAGTGTGGATTATCTTTCCGGAGCTACTTTTCAGTCAAGCGCTTACGAAATCAGCAGAAACCAGGTAGGGCATCCTTACGGTGCTTTTTATGGTTTCAAGGTCCTGGATATTTTCCAGTCCGAATCAAAAGTTCAGAGCTATGTTGACAAAAACGGCAACTTGATCCAGCCCAACGCAAAGGCGGGTGATTTTAAATTTGCCGATTTGAACGGCGACGGCAAGATTGATGCCAACGACCGTACATTCATTGGCGACCCCACGCCAACATGGTCATACGGTTTCACTGTTAATGCAGCATTTATGGGATTTGATATCCTTGTTTTCGCCCAGGGTGTTGCCGGAAACGATGTTTTCAACGGTTTGCGCCGTCTTGACATTCCTTCCGCCAACTGGACTTCAGATGCGCTTGGCCGCTGGACCGGTCCGGGTACTTCAAGCAATTATCCGAGGCTTGTTCTTGGCGATCCGAACGGGAACTTCAGCAAGCCTTCTACCTTCTTTTTAACCAGTGGCGCCTATTTCAGGTTTAAAACAATACAGTTAGGTTATACCCTTCCAAAGGCAGTTGTCGGTAAGATCGGGATGCAGCAGTTGCGTGTTTATGTAACGGCAAACAACCTGTTCACCATTACAAAATACCAGGGGTATGATCCCGAAATCGGGGGCAGCAGTTATGGCATTGACCGCGGTGTTTATCCGCAGGCCCGCGCATTCATGGTTGGATTAAGTGTTACATTATAACCTTTAAAAAGATGAAGACAATGAAAAAATATATAACCATACTGAGCATGCTGATCCCCGGATTCATGATCATGAGCTCATGTTCAAAAGACTGGATTACCGTCCAGCCTGTTGGAACCACCCTGGAATCAAACTATTATAAAAATGCAGAAGAGGCATTCAACGGCCTTATTGCCGCCTATGATCCCCTTGGAACGGAATGCGGGAAGACCTATTCGAATAAAATCGGGCCGCTTAATTCTGCATCAGACGATTGTTACGCTGGTGGAGGAAGTTCCTCTGATGTACCCGCCTGGCAAGTCTGGAACAACTATACCATAGATCCCGCCATCGGTATCCAGGGCGATTTCTGGGGCCGCAATTTCACCGGGGTATACAGGGCCAATATTCTCCTGCAGAAACTACCGGGTGTTCCCATGGATGCGACGTTAAAAGCGAGGTTTGCTGCCGAGGCAAAATTCCTGCGTGCTTATTTTTATTTTGACCTTGTGAGGTTGTTTAAAAATGTACCGTTATTTACCGCACCGCTCAAGCTGGATCAGTTTTTCAATGTAACACAGGTAGGGCCCGATGTTGTTTACCCGCAGATAGAAAAGGATCTTGTAGAGGCTGTTGCCGACCTGCCGGAGACTGTCTCTGCAGATGAAAACGGACGCGTAACCAAACCCGCTGCCCAGGCTTTGCTCGGGAAAGTGATCCTTTACCAGAACAACACAAGCAGGATGCTGGAAGCCGCAGAATGGCTGGAGAAGGTAAACAGTTCACCCAATTATCATCTCCTTTCCGACTATGGATTGATTTTCCGTCCGGATAACAAGTTCAACGCCGAGTCAATATTTGAAATCGTTCATACAGCAAAGGCCATCGCAGGCTGGGGTTCATGGCCCAATTTTGAAGGCAATGTTTATACCCAGATGTGCGGGGCACGCGCCTATACGGGCCCGACCTACAAGGCCGGATGGGGATTCAACCCGATCACACCGGAACTGGTTGCCCTTCTGAAAACCGACCCGAGATATAAATACACGGTGATCAACATCGACAGCCTGAAAATGGCCGGGGTATGCACCTACGAAAAAGGCTACCAGAATACCGGTTACTTTGTCGCCAAATTTGCGCCCACCATTGAATTTTATTCAACGATCGGGGGCGACCCGGTAATCAATTATCCCAACGATGTGATTGAAATCCGCCTTGCCGATACTTACCTGCTGGAAGCTGAAGCACTGGTTCGCGGAAACGGTGACCTTGCAAAGGCGCAGGATTATTTCGACCGCGTTCGAGCCCGTGTCGGGCTTTCACCGGTTCCGGCTACCCTCGACAATATCGCCATGGAGCGCCGCCTTGAACTGGCCACCGAAGGCCATCGCTGGTTTGACCTGGTTCGTACAGGAAAGGCAGCTGAGGCTTTGGCATCCAAGGGTTTTAAGGCTGGAAAAAATGAGATTCTGCCGATCCCGCTGGAAGAGCTGACGAATACGAAACTTGTACAGAATCCCGGATATTAAATGATATAAACCGCAGAGACGCGGAGGCGCAAAGCAGGAGATGAAAGTTATTGCGCCTTCGCGTTTTATCGGGCTTTAACCACATTGAACCAACTGCCACAACTACACGAATGACAAGCAACTTCAAAATATCAGTTTTTACAATAATACTGTTTCTTACAGCAACAACCTGCTTTTCCCAGGGTCTCAAAAGGAGCGGGCAGAAGATGGTTGACCAGAACGGCAACGAGGTCATCCTCCGGGGAATGGGGCTTGGTGGCTGGATGCTCCAGGAGCCCTACATGATGGAAATGAGCGGCATCGCCAGTGCGCAGTGGCAGATCAGATCGAAGATCCAGGACCTGATCGGGGCAACGAATACAGCGGCATTTTACGCTGCCTGGCACGCCAACCATTGTACCCGGAAGGACATCGATTCCATGGCAGCCTGGGGATTCAATTCCGTTAGGCTCCCAATGCATTATAACCTGTATACGCCTCCAATTGAAGACGAGCCGGTTCCCGGAACCCAGACCTGGCTTGAAGAGGGGTTTGCCCTCACCGACAGCCTCATCAAATGGTGCTCGGCAAGACACATGTATGTCATCCTTGACCTTCATGCAGCGCCCGGCGGACAGGGTAAGGATTATGCGATATGCGACGGGAACCCTGCGAAACCATCGCTCTGGGACAGTGAGGCCAACAAGCAAAAAACAATCGCACTGTGGAAGAAACTTGCCCAGCGCTATGCCAATGAACCCTGGGTTGGCGCATACGACCTGATCAACGAGCCGAATTGGAGTTTTACCACAGGCGGCAACCAGAACGGGTGCAGCGAAACCTCAAATACGCCGCTTCGCCAGTTGCTGGTTGATATTACTGCTGCCATCAGGCAGGTCGATCCCACCCATATGATCATCATTGAAGGAAACTGCTGGGGCAACAACTACAACGGCATTGCCCCCACATGGGATAACAATATGGCTTTGAGCTTTCATAAATACTGGTCTTACAACGACCAGGGCTCCATCCAGGGCATCATCAACCTCAGAACACAGTACAATGTGCCCATCTGGATGGGTGAATCGGGTGAAAACTCAAATGTATGGTTTACCAGCGCCATTCAACTGTTAGAGAAAAATAAAATCGGCTGGGCCTGGTGGCCGCTGAAGAAGATCAATTCAGTTGTCAACCCGCTCACGATCATTAAAACTTCAGGGTACCAAACGCTGCTGGACTACTGGAAAAACGGAGGTACAGTTCCGACAGCCGGATTCGCTACCTATACCCTGATGCAAATGGCCACCAATGCCAGGATTGAGAATTGTATTTACCGCAAGGATGTGCCGGATGCGATGTTCAGGCAGGTGTACGATTCAACAACATTACCCTATGCCCACCATGTAATTCCCGGAATCATCCATGCCACCGACTACGACCTCGGCCGAAACGGGAAGGCCTACTATGATACGGATACAGCCACATACCAGGTGACTACTGGCAATTACACCGCCTGGAACAGCGGCTACAGCTACCGTAACGACGGCGTTGATATCCAGGCTACCACAGATCCGATCCTCACCTCCAACGGGTATGATGTGGGATGGACTGCTGATGGTGAATGGTTGAAATACACCGTGGATGTTGATTCAACCGCTGCTTATAATATTCAGGTGAGGTATGCAGGACCTGCCGGATCTAAAATCAAGTTTAAGTCCAACAGGGTTGATATTACCCCTGCATTGACGGTCCCGTCCACCGGAGGATACCTGAACTGGGGCGTGGCAACTTTTAACGATGTGATTTTGTATAAAGGCCGTCAGAAAATTCAGCTGGTTTTTGAAAAGGGAGGGATCAACGCTGGCTTTTTCACATTTTCACTCAGCAAACAACTCACATCAGTACCATTGATGGCTGTGTCGGCTGAAACATCCCCTGCGGGCAATCCTGTTGTTGTCAGCTTCAATAAAATGCTCGTGGATTCTACGGTCACACCAAACGGCTTCAGTTGTACGGTGAACGGGAACCCTGTCAGTATTTTCAACCTGCTCAAAAGCCCGTCAAGCCCTTTTCAGATTGTGCTGACCCTCGGACAACCGATTGTTGACGGGGATTCAATAAAATTAAGCTATTCAGGAGGTTTGGTTAAGGGCACAGACGGCACTCCGCTGGAACCGTTCACCGACCTGCTGGTAAAGAACAACCTGCCACGTAACCTCCAGATCCCGGGAAAAATTGAGGCTGAAGAATTCAGTTTCAACCAGGGGTTGCAGCTTGAAACATGCACGGATACAGGCGGAGGACAGGATGTTGGTTTTACCAATGCCGGTGATTACCTGGATTACAAAGTCAGGGTGGCGAAGTCATCCAGATACAACATGGAAGTTCGTGTTGCATGCAACAGCAGCGCCGGGATCATCCAGGTTCAGCAATTGAATGACCAGGGAACCATCCTTAATTTTACCACCATCAATATACCGGTTACCGGTGGCTGGCAAACATGGCAAACCACAAACGGGGAGATTACGCTCACGGAAGGAATCGGCATTTTACGGGTGAAAATCGTCAAGCCTGAATTCAACATGAACTGGTACAAATTCACCCAGAAAGGTTTGGGCATTGAAACCGGTGAAGGCCAGGGATTCCGTATTTATCCGAATCCCGCTTCTGGAATGCTGACAATTGAAACAACAGGACTGGCCGGGCAAAATAAAACAATGCTTTTCAGAAATCTGAACGGGATGGTGGTTAAGACGGTTGAATTGAATATTTCTGAAGGTTCAACGGAAGTTTATGTTGGTGACTTGCTCAAAGGATTCTATATCCTGGAAATGGAGATTTCAGGCGTGAAGAGTTACAGAAAACTTGTCGTTCAATAAATTAAAATAAAACCACGGAGGCACTAAGGGCACAAAGGGCCACTTAGAAAAAGTAAATGTCTGATGTTAACCTCATAGTGCTTCTAAGTGCCCTTAGTAAAAAAATAAATATCTGATCACTAGTGTCCAAAATAATTTTTATTAAACCCTTATATGTTATTAATAAATAGTTAATTACGAACAAATAGGTCGCGTGTCGATTTGAATTCATTTTGCATCTTTGGAGCCTGTAAGTAAACCAGGCAAATATGAACAG
>CAJBYO010000039.1 GCA_903959905.1 uncultured Bacteroidales bacterium | reverse complement strand
TTATTATGAAAAATGGAAAAGTAAAATTCTTTAATGAGTCAAAAGGATTTGGATTTATTATGGACTCCGAGACAGGCAAAGAATATTTCGTTCATGCCTCTGGTTTAATTGACCGTATCCGGGAAAATGACGAAGTAACATTCGACCTGACCGAAGGTAAAAAAGGATTAAATGCTGTAAATGTTAAACTGGTATAAGCTTAACCAAAAACGATTTTAATCTTAGAGGCTGTCCCAAAAGGATGGCCTCTTTTGTTTGGTCAATGCCACCTGAACAGCCTCATTCCCACGATAAATAAAACAAGTCCTGACACACTCAGGATCACCACCGACATCCCGATCTCCGCAAACCCCGCCCCTTCAATCATCACACTCCGGATGCCGTCGGCCATCATGGTGAGCGGGAATTTCTGAATGACCGGGATACTCCATTCGGGGAAGTTGTGATAACTGAAAAATACGCCGGAAAGCACCATCATCGGCATACTCAGGGCATTGATGAGGCCGTTGCCAACTTCAGTTTTGGAAGTGTGGGATGATAGTAAAATAGCGATGCCTGCAAATGCGAAATTTCCTGAAATAAACAGTGCCAGCAGGGCGGGGACGCTTCCCTGCACGGTAATTCCGAAGGCCAGCCATGCTGCCAGGAAAAGGAGCCCTGCCTCCACGAAATTCATCAGGATGCGAACGGTGATCAGGGCCAGGAAGAAGTTGGATCGTTTCATGGGTGTGGCCACCATCCTGCGAAGCAGCTTCTTTGACCGCCGTTCAATGATCGCATAACTTACGCCCCACATGCACGACATCATTACGCCCATGGCAATCAGACCCGGAACAAGAAAGTCAATGTAACGGGTTCCGCTCACGGTTAAAGGGCTGATCTCCGTGTTGGTGGCCTTTACTACCGTACCGGCCACATTCAGCAACCTCGAAAGTTTCAGATAGGTGAGCTGCGCATCCGGATTCATGGGATCAAAATGGTACTGGACTGCCCCGCCTTTTTCATCCATCACAATATTGAGGTTGCCTCGCTTTAACAGCACCATCGCCTCTTTCCAGTCCAGTGACTTAAAAATAAAAGTGGTGTTTCCCAATTTATCATCAGGAACAGTAAGTTTTCGGGCCAGTTTGCCCTCCCTGTCATGCTCCAGGATGGCTTTGTTTTGAAGGAGGAAGGTAAATATGAGTGATAAAGAATCAGCAGCCTGATGAACCAGGTGGTTCTCCCCGATCACAGCAACCTGGGTGATGACGTCCTTTTTCTTTGTGAACGCGACACCCAGTCCGAGCGACATCAGGATCGGGAATACGATTCCCCAGAAGAGCACCCCCGGTTCACGGATCAGCTCTTTGATGTTAGCGAGGATCAGTTGAAACAACTGGCTATTTGAGATGCGTTCAATCATTGAGGTGGCGTCCGGTGAGTGAGGTAAAAAGATCGTCAAGGGTTATTTTGCGGGTCTCCGCCGGTTTCACCGGAAGGTCCTGTATCTCACCAAGAAGATCGGTGATGGTTCCCTGCTTCAGGATTTTCCCCTGGTCGATAATCACGATATAATCGCAAAGCTGCTCTGCCTCTTCCATATAATGGGTGGTGAGAATCAACGAAGTTTTTGTTTCATCTTTCAGGCTGCGCAGGATCTCCCAGATCTCCCGGCGGGCGTTGGGATCAAGACCGGTGGTGGGCTCATCAAGCAGTAGTATTTTCGGCTTGTTGATCAGCGCAATGCCCAATGCCAGTCGCTGCCGCTGTCCGCCCGACAGGTTGACGACAAAGGCCTTCCGCTTTTCTTCCAGGGCAACGAGCTTCAACACCTCTTCACAGCGCGCTGCGCCAATTTTGAAAAAACTTGCAAAAAGCCGGAGCGTTTCCCAAACGCTGAGTTTGTCAATGAAATGGGTCTCCTGTAAAGAAAGTCCGATGATGTTGCGCAGGTAATTGTCATTGCCTTTCCAGGTCTTTCCCATGATGAAGATCTCGCCTTCGTCGGGTTGCTGGATGCCCTCAATCATCTCCACAAGCGTGGTCTTTCCTGCACCGTTGGGGCCCAGGATGGCCACAAACTGGCCGGCACCGATGGTCAGGTCAATCCCGCGAACGGCCTGAACCGTTTTGAAGGATTTAAAGACGTTGCGGACTTCGATGACGGTGGGGGTGCTCATAATATTAAAAAATATTTCTCGCAGATTTTCGCAGATTACACCGCAGATTAAAGCGCAGATTAAGCCGCAGATTAAAATGCAGATGAGGGCAAATTAATACTTTTACATCAATTTCTGCTCAAATCTGCGCAGTAATCTGCGAAAATCTGCGAGACCTTTTTATTTATTTTTTTCCTGGTTGTTTCTTTGGTGCAGCCGGGGTATTTTTACTTACTTCACGAACACTCATCGGCTTCCACCGCGCCTCCAGCACCCGGTAAGGATACCTGGTAATCATCTGCCTGGCATTGGTACAGGTGGTTTTATGAATCTTGATCCCCTGGGTCACGCTGACAAATGCAAAGATTGAATCCCCGGCTGCCGGCTTGCAGCATTGTGCAAACTGGTAATGCAACGACTTGATGGCCGGGTCAATGATCACAAAATCCTCCTTGCCCGTCATCACGCCAGAAACCCGCTCAGGGAAAGTCTCCTCCTTCACCGGGAGCAATGAACTTCCCGGATCAGGCTCCATCAGTGCCTTTTTGATTTTGCTCTGGTCGGCTTTGCCTTCTCCGAAGCGCTGGTAGAGTTCCAGCACGCTCTCGCAACCGAACCAGGCAGCAAGTTTATTGATCAGCGGGTCGGTGAACTCATATCCAAGCTGGGTAACTTTATTTTTAATGATATCCTTGCCGAAATCAGCCTCCTTGAAGGCTTCCATTTTCAGGGCATGCTTGATGCGGGCGATGTTCCGCGGACTTTTAACAATATCGAGCCACCCCGGATTGGGTTTCTGCGATTTGGAGGTCAGGATCTTCACCATATCCCCGTTCTGCAGGATATGTTTTAAGGGAACCATTTTCCCGTTCACGATGGCCCCGGTACAGGTGGAGCCAACCTCAGAGTGGATTTCAAATGCAAAGTCAAGAATGGAATAGCCCGATTTCAGCCGCTTCAGATCGCCCTTTGGTGTGAAAATAAAGATCTCATCCGAATAGAGCGCCTTTTTTTCGCGGCTGATGGACTTCTCAAGAGATGACTGGGCCGGTTTTTCAAGCATGGCCCGGATGTCGGCATAAAATGCATCCCGGGTCTGGTCCTTGTTTCCCGACTTGTATTTCCAGTGGGCGGCAAAACCCTTCTCGGCCACCTCATCCATCCGGCGTGTGCGGATCTGCACCTCCACCCATCGCCCCTCTGGACCGATCACGGTGGTGTGAAGCGATTCATATCCTGTAGCTTTCGGAAAGGAGATCCAGTCTCGCAACCTGCGTGGGTTCGGGGTGTAAATATCCGTGATCAGCGAGTAGATCTTCCAGCAATCAGCAGCATCGTTTTCAATGGTTTTGTTGAGGATCACGCGGATGGCAAACAGGTCATATACCTTTTCAAAATCAACCTTCTGCGTCAGCATCTTCCGGCGGATGGAAGGGATTGACTTGACCCGCGTTTTAAGCTCGCAGTCAAAACCGTGCTCGGCAAGTTCCTTCTCAATGGGTTGGATAAAATCGGCGGTATACTGGTCACGGTCGGCCTTGGTATCGGTCAGTTTGGTCTCAATCAGCCCATAGGTTTGCGGGTCAAGGAACCGCATGACCCGGTCTTCCAGCTCATTCTTTATCCTGTAAAGCCCCAGCCGATGTGCGATCGGGATATACAACGCCTGTGTTTCACCGGTAATGACGGCCTGTTTTCCGGGAGGATAGACATGGAGGTGGCGCATGTCGTAAAGGCGCATCCCAAGCCGGATGAGCAGGACCCGGATATCGTCTGAAAGCGTCAGGAACAATCCGATGAAATTCTCAGTATTGGTGCTGTATTTCTTGGTATCGACACGCTCGAGCTTGCGGATGCCTTCAATCAGTCCGACCACCGGCTTGCCAAAATCTTCCTCCATTCTCTCCGTGGTGAATACACCTTTGTCGGCAACATTTTTAAGCATCAGCGACTTCACCGAAACCGGGCCGAGGCCAATGTCTTCCATGAGTATCCGGGCTGTTTCAAGAACCATCATGGCATATCCTGAATCGCCATCCTTTGCCGACTGGTTCAGCATGGCGGCAAAGGCTTTTCTCAGGATGGTGCGGTCTCCCTTCAAATCCTCGTATTCAAGGAGTTTTTCAAGGGTAAACTCTTCAGAAGCGCTTTCGGTAAAGGTGTTCACTATGCTATGTATTTTTCACCACATAGGCATATAAGGCACAAAAGAATTATCCTTATGTGTCCTATGTGCCTATGTGGTGAATAATGCTTCTTATTCCTCAACTTCATCAAAAATCATAACCATTAAAATCCGAACGCAAATTTACGGCGTATATTTCAGAAAAAGTTTGTATAATTTAGATTTATTCTTAATTTAGTACGCGATAAATATTGACGGGCACCGTCGGCCCCTTCTCCTTCATCTCATTGCTTTTCAGACAAATACCATGTTTCGGATAGAAAGTAAAATTAACGTAAACAGCCCGGAATACCAGCAAAACCGGGAAGAGTACCTTAAGTTGCTGGGCCGGTATAAAGAGGTCCTGGCTGCCACCCGCCAGGGAGGCCCTCTGCATATGATCACCAAGCACAAGGAACGAGGCAAACTCCTGGCAAGGGAGCGCATTGACCTCCTTGTTGACCGGAACACTCCATTTGTTGAACTTTCAGCGCTGGCGGCATACGGTTTGTACGACAACGGGTTCCCCTCCGCTGGTATCGTTACCGGTATTGGTGTGATCCATGGCAAAGAGGTGATGATCATCGCCAATGATGCCACTGTAAAAGGCGGCACCTACATCAAAGAAACCATTAAGAAGCATGTCAGGGCACAGGAAATCGCCATGGAAAACCGCCTGCCGTGCGTTTACCTCGTTGATTCAGGAGGTGTTTTTCTTCCTGAGCAGGCCAATGTATTCCCCGACAAGTACGACTTCGGCCGGTTTTTCTTCAACCAGGCCAGGCTTTCCGCACAGGGTATCCCGCAGATCGCCGTGGTGATGGGCTCATGTACGGCAGGAGGCGCCTATGTGCCGGCAATGAGCGACGAAACCATCATCGTGCGCAACCAGGGAACCATCTTCATCGGCGGCCCGCCCCTTGTAAAAGCAGCCACCGGTGAAGAGGTAACTGCAGAAGATCTTGGGGGAGCGGAGGTACATACCATGATATCCGGGGTGGCCGACCATCTTGCAGAGAATGACATGCACGCCATCCAGATCTGCAGGAATATCTTCGAATCCATCCAGCGTCACCAGTACCAGGACCTGGAAACACATCCCATCGTTGAACCGTTTTACGATCCGACAGAACTTTATGGCATCCTGCCCATTGACCTGAAGAAACCGGTTGACTCCAAGGAGATCATCGCCCGCATGGTTGACGGCAGCCTGTTCCACGAATTCAAAGAGCGCTACGCGCCCACCATTACTACCGGCTTTGCACGGATCATGGGCTATCCCATCGGCATCCTGGCCAACAACGGCGTGCTCTTTGGAGAAACAGCCCTCAAAGGCGCACACTTCGTTGAACTGTGCTCATCAAGGAACATTCCAATCCTGTTTTTACAGAACATCACAGGCTTTATTGTCGGCAAACAATATGAACGGGCAGGCATTGCCCGCGACGGGGCCAAGTTTGTACATGCTGTCGCCAACGCCAACGTCCCTAAGTTCACCGTCGTTTTCGGTGGCTCCTTCGGCGCCGGGAACTACGCCATGGCCGGCCGGGCTTACGAACCGAGGTTCCTCTTCATGTACCCCAGTTCCAAGATCTCGGTGATGGGAGGCGAACAGGCGTCAGGCGTATTGATCACGGTGAAAGAGGAACAGCTGAAAGCCGCCGGAAAAACACTTTCCTCCGAAGAACGCGAGAAATTACGCGAAACCATCCTCAAAAAATACGAGGAGGAAGGATCAGCCTATTTCAGCACCGCACGCCTTTGGGACGACGGAATCATTGACCCGGTTGACACCCGGAAAATCCTCGGGCTGGCCATTGCGATCTCGCAGAACAAGAAATATGAGAAAACGCAGTATGGAATCTTTAGAATGTAATTTCAATGACAAAGTACAAATGACAAATGCACGAGCATAGCCGTCATTTGTAATTTGTAACTTGTAATTTGTAAATCGCAAATGAACCATTACCAAACCATAGAAACCACAACAGCTGACAGTGTTCTGACCATCTGGCTGAACCGTCCCGACGTGCACAATGCCTTTGATGAAACAATGCTGCGGGAACTTACCAGTTGCCTGGAAGCAGTTGACCCGGAGGTACTTTGCGTGGTCCTGCGGGGCCGGGGCAAATCGTTCTGTGCAGGGGTCGACCTCAACTGGATGAAAGCCGCACCGCAAAACAGCTATGAGCAGAATTATACAGAAAGCCTGTTGCTTTCAAAATGCTTTTTAACCATTTACAATTGCCCGAAACCCACTGTCGCCATTGTACACGGTGTGTCATTGGGCGGGGCGAACGGACTACTTTCAGCCTGTGATCTTGCTTTTTGCACCGATGATGCCACCTTTTCACTCAGCGAAGTGAAGATCGGTATTGTTCCTGCCTGCATCTCACCGTATGTCATAAAGCGTGTGGGTGAATATGGCGCGAAAGAGCTGATGCTTACCGGGAAAAGGATCAAAGGGAAGGAAGCAGAGCATTTCAGGCTGGTAAACAAATCGGTCCCGGCGGAAATGATGGATGCCACCGTGAACGAGGTGATCGCCCACCTGCGAACCAGCGGGCCAAAGGCCATGGGTCAGTGCAAAACACTGATCCACGAGGTGGCCAACAACCTCTCCCTGATGGAAGCCTACGACTACACTGCCCGTATGATCGCTGACCTGCGGGCATCGGATGAGGGACAGGAAGGGATGAATGCATTTCTGGAAAAACGAAAGCCCAACTGGGTGAAATAATATGAATGTGATACACAAAATACTGATCGCCAACCGGGGTGAAATTGCCGTACGCGTAATCCGGACAGCCAAAAAACTGGGCATCAAAACCGTTGCAGTTTACTCGCAGGTAGATGCTGACTCCCTCCACGTCACCATGGCCGACGAAGCCTGGTGCATCGGGGAAGTGGAGCTCAGCGACACCTACCTGAACATCCCGAAAATCATGGAGGTAGCCCGGGAAACCGGTTGCGACGCCATCCACCCGGGATATGGCTTCCTGGCCGAAAACCCGCTGTTCGTCGCAGCCTGTGTGGAAGCCGGCATCACCTTCATCGGGCCCCGTCAGGATGCCATGCGCATCATGGGAAACAAGATTGAAGCCCGCGCATTTGTAAAAAAGATCAACATCCCGATGACCGAAGGGGTGACAGGTTCTCATGAAGAGCTTGAAAAAACAGCCCACAAGATCGGTTTCCCGGTGCTGCTTAAAGCCGCGGCAGGCGGAGGCGGCAAAGGGATGCGCATCGTGTATGCAGAAAACGAGCTGGCCGAAGCCATTGAGGCCACCAGTCGCCAGGCAAAGGCATATTTTGGTGATGAAACCGTTTACATCGAAAAATTCATTGAAGAGCCACGCCATATTGAGGTACAGATCCTGGGCGACAACTTCGGAAACGTCATCCATCTCTACGAACGTGAATGTTCCATCCAGCGCCGGTACCAGAAGATCATAGAAGAATCGCCATCACCTACCCTCACACCCGGGGTTCGCACAAAAATGGGGGAAGCGGCTGTTGCCATCGGCAAGGCCATCGGTTACAACAATGCAGGCACCATTGAATTCCTCGTTGACAAAGACCTCAATTATTATTTCCTGGAGATGAACACCCGTATCCAGGTGGAACACCCGGTAACGGAAATGGTGACGGGAATTGACCTGGTGGAAGAACAGATCTATGTGGCAGCCGGGAATAAACTGCGGCTGACGCAGGATGACATCCGCCAGAACGGCCATGCCATTGAATGCCGCATCTATGCTGAAGATCCCGCGAACAACTTTCAGCCTTCACCTGGCAAAATGACATTTTACAAGGAACCTTCCGTTCCCGGGATCCGCATTGACACAGGCATTACAGCAAACACCGAGATCAAAAGCTCCTTTGACCCGATGATCTGTAAACTGGTGGTATGGGGCAAAGACCGGCATGAGGCAGGCATGGCCATGCTGATGGCGCTCGACGACTACATCATCCACGGAATTAAAACGAATATTACCTACCTGGTGAAATTACTGCAGAGCGAGGCGTTCATCACCAATACGATTTCCACCAAATTCTGTGATGAACATACCGCTGCCCTTACCGAAGAGATCGTTCACAAAAAGAATGAGATCCCGGCACATGTGCCCATGATCGGCTACCTGATGTACACCATGCGGCGTAATGTAAAAACCGACCCTGGATGCTGCGAAAAGCCCAGCCTGTGGGAAACAATCGGCTATTGGCGCAACCAGATGACATTCCGGATGCAGTTTGAAGAGGAAGAAATAAGCGTGACCGTTCCGGGATATTCAGAGAACCATTTCACCTTTCAGATCGGTGGAGTGCAATACCACGCTTCACCCCTCGCCTATGCTCCCAACCGCATGGATTTTACCATCAACCGCCACAACTATTACGCATGGATCAGTGAAAACGATGAAAACCAGGCATTCGTGAGTGCCGAAGGACATATTTTCTCGATGAAACGGCACGACATCCTTGCTGAATCGGTGTCGGCCTCGGGATTTGACTCCCACGGCCACGACAGCAACCATGTCACCTCCCCCATGCCGGGTAAGGTGATCAGACTTATGGTTGGCACAGGCGAGGTGGTAAAAAAGGGCGATCCGCTCCTGATCATTGAAGCCATGAAAATGGAAAACCTGATCGTCTCACCGCGTGAAGCCACCATCAAGTCAGTAAATGTAGCGGTGAATGACCGGGTGGAAAGCAGCACGGTGCTGGTGGAGTTTGACGAGGTGATGGGATGATGGGAAGATGGGAAGATGTGATGATGGGGTAATGGGATTTGAGATTTGAGATTTGAGATTTGAGAATTGAGATTTGAAATTTGGAATTTTTGATGATTTGATAATTTAATGATTTGACAATACAGTTTATTGATAATATGAACCTTAACCAAGCATTTATTTTGCATTTTCAACCTTACTCATATGAATTATCCTAAAAAAGTAACCATCGGTGATATTACCGTCCGCGACGGTTTTCAGCATGAAGAGATATTTATTCCAACAGATGCCAAGGTATGGCTGGCCGAACAGCTGATCCTTGCCGGGTTCAGGCATGTTGAACTGACCAACCTGGGGAATCCTTCAGGGATGCCCCAGTTCAAAGATGCAGACGAGATTTTGAAACGTGTCCGTGCCAGCAAAGCTGTGGCCCACCTGCTTGACAAAGTCTCACTTACCGCCATCACCATCCGGGAGAAGGCGATTGAGCGGGCTATCCAGGCCAGGAAAGAGGGCTGGGGCCCCGACCGTATCCTGCTGATGGTCTCCACAAGCGAATCACATCACCGTAAAAATTCCGGTCTCAGCCTTGACGACTACTGGAAAATGGCCGAAAAATATATTCCAATGGCCAGGGAAGCAGGATTGAAGGTAAACGGCACAGTAAGCACCATCTGGGGTTGCCCCATTGAAGGGCCAACCAAGATGGAAAAAGCCATTGAATTCACCAAACGCTGGCTTGATATCGGCGTAAGTGATGTGGAGCATGCCGATCATGACGGTTCCGCATCGCCCGACCGGGTGTACCGCTATTATTCCATGCTGCTTGATTCAGGCGTGAAAGTGGAGAAGCAGATCGTCCACTTCCACACTACCCGCGGATGGGGCCTCGCCAACGTGCTGGCCGCCTTGCAGGCCGGGATGGTGAATTACGAATCAACCATGGGCGGTATCGGCGGACAGCCGGCGAATTTCGTAAGCGGGGTGCCGGTTGCCGGAACAGGTAGCTATTATTACAAAGATCCGAACCTTGTTGGACTGGTCTCCACGGAAGACATGGTGGTGATGATGGATGAGATGGGGATTGACACCCAGCTGGATGTGGACAAAGTGCTTGAGATTGGTTCCATGGTCGAACGCATTGCCGGGCGACGTCTGCGTTCCGAATCCATTAAAAATGGCCGCATCCCGAAATCCCTCACTGGAAAAGGATGATAAAAATAATTGAATCGCCGCGAGAAGGGATGCAGGGGTTTCCGCGCATCATACCCACCGGGGAAAAGGTCCGTTACATTGACCTTTTGCTCAGGGCGGGGTTTGATACCGTGGAAACAGGGAGCATCGTATCGCCCAGGCTCATCCCGCAGATGGCTGATTCGCTGGAAGTTTTCGGGAAACTCAACGTATCTGGAAACACCGCCAACCGGATGTTCCTGGCACTCAATAGCCGCGGCGCGGGCATGCTTGCGGAGATCGAAAACATCACCCATATTGCTTACCCCTTCTCGTTTTCCCCGGCCTTTTTGAAACTGAACGTCAATGCCACCGTGGAACAATCCTTTGAAACAGTACGGCTTGTGGCAGACCTTTCCAGGCAGCATGGGAAACAAGCGGTGATCTATATCTCCATGGCCTTCGGAAATCCCTATGGCGATCCGTGGAGCATTAACCTGCTGGTGGAATGGGTTAAAAAACTACATGACGCCGGCGCAAGGATCATCGCCTTGTCAAACGTTTCCATGGAAATTTCAAAAGAAATGATTACAATGGTGTATTCAACCTTGATACCCATTTTTTCCGATGTGGAATTTGGCTTACATTTACACACCGGCAACGAAGGATGGTATGAAAAAGTTGACGCAGCCTACAATGCAGGTTGCCGCCGGTTCGACGGGGTGATCAACGGACTGGGCGGTTGCCCGATGGCAGGAAAAGAGATGCTCGGCAATCTGAAAACAGAGAACCTGGTAGAATATATAAATCAAAACAACCTGACGTCAACAATCAACCAGGATATGCTGATCGAAGCCTGCCTGGTTGCAAAAGAGCTGTTTACTCCTGACCTGCCACGTAGTGGCAACATCTCAATAACCGCGGGTGAAGCCCGCGGATAGGACCGGCACAGCCCGCGGATAGTGAGGGAGAAGCCCGCGGATCGCCCTGGGAACCTCCGCGGCAGGAAGCCCTGGCAAGCCCTTGTCACGAACCGGCAACCCAAGGCCGTCAGGCCACAGCCACGAAGTGGTTGAACTTGATACCGAACAGTGAAATTGAAATTGAATATTGATTAACGAATTTTGAAATCAGAATAATTGACTTTTCACCTTTAAAATTTGACGTGATGTATTTGACCGAAGAGCATGACATGATCCGCAAAACGGTGCGCGATTTCGCCGAGCGTGAAGTTAAACCGGTTGCACAGGAACTGGATGAAAAAGCTGAATTTTCCATCCCGCTGACCAAGCGGATGGGTGAACTTGGGTTCTTTGGCCTGCAAACCCCTGCAGAGTATGGCGGCCTTCACATGGATACCCTGGCGTATGTAATTGCGGTGGAAGAGCTTGCACGGATCGACAGTTCGCAGGCAGCGACACTTGCAGCACATATTTCACTCGGGATAACTCCGATCATGAATTACGGAACGGAAGAACAAAAGAGAAAATACCTCCCGATGCTTTCCACGGGCGATGCCTTGTGGGCCTTCGGCTTAACGGAGCCTGATGCAGGCAGCGACTCACGCGGAACAAAGACTACCGCGCGGCTGGAGGGTGACGAATGGGTCATCAACGGCGCCAAGATCTTCATCACCAACGGTGCCTCATCCATCAATATGGGTGCAACGGTGCAGGTGGTTACGGGCGAGGTGAACGGACAAAAGGAGTTCTCCACCATCCTCGTTGATGCGGGCACTCCCGGGTTCAAGAGGGTTCCGATGCATGGCAAGATGATGTGGCGCGCTTCCGATACGGCGCAGTTGTTCTTCGACGATTGCAGGGTTCCTGCATCCAACCTGCTGGGGAAACGTGGCGAAGGATCAAAAATCATGCTGAATACCCTTGATGGCGGCCGCCTTTCCATTGGGGCCATGGGTCTGGGCCTTGCCCAGGGAGCCTTTGAACTGGGACTGGCTTATGCAAAAACCCGCCGGCAGTTCGGCAAACCCATCGCGCAGTTCCAGGCCAATGCTTTCAAACTGGCCGACATGGCCCTTAAAATTGAACTGGCACGCAACCTGCTGTACAAAGGCGCCTGGCTGAAATCAAATAAGAAGCCATATGCAAAGGAATCTGCCATGGCCAAACTGTATTGTTCTGAAATCGCCCGTGAAGTGGCCGATGAAGCTGTTCAGCTCCACGGCGGCTACGGGCTGATGAAAGATTACGACATCGAACGCTTTTACCGCGACCAGCGCCTGCTGCAGATCGGCGAAGGCACGTCGGAAATCCAGAGGATGGTTATTTCCAGGTATATCGGGTGTTTTGATTGATCGTTCCAATCAACAGCGAATGACAATCACTTAAATAGCCATTTAATCACATTCCTGGCATATTTTGAATAATTAGTCCTGTTTGTGGGTTTTCCCCTGGCTGAGAGAATATATAAAACTTTCCAGACGGATCAATAGTGAATTAACAGTTATCATGTTAAATCCTGACACCAATTAATCATTTTGTCGTAATTTTGTATAAAGAAAATTTGAAATGAAACCTAAAAAGCTCAAGCATATTGATTTTACGGCAATTATTGAGAAAAGCGAAGATGGATGGTATGTAGGACAACTGGAAGAAATTCCGGAGGTTATTTCGCAAGGTAAGACCATAGAGGAATTAAATAACAACCTTCAGGATGCCCTGGAGCTTGTCATTTCTCATCAGCGTGAAGCAACCCTAAGTCTATATGATGGAAAGAAATTTATTCGCAGAAAACTGAGCTTTGCCTGATGAAACGTACTGAGTTTCTAAAACATCTTGCTTTACATAACTGTACGCTTGTAAGGGAAGGTGCTAATCACTTCATTTTCATTAATCCCATTAACAAAAAGCAAACAACTGTCGGGCGACACCAGGAACTTTCGAATCTTTTATGCAAGAAAATTTGTAAGCAGCTTGATATTCCTTCTATTTGACAATAGCCAGGTACGGCCTGATTCTATTGGTTCTCTTAGGTTCATTTCACTTTTTCTTCACCAGGCAAAAACAAAAACCGCCAGGTTTCCCCGGCGGCCTTGCGATTATCACGTCACGTCACGTACTAACCAATCTCCTGTTTATAACCAGAGATAGACTGTTCCCGAATTGTTGTTCTTCTGCCAGTCAACTTTGTACTTTGCAGGACAGTCGTCACCGGTGATAGGCTGGTTGTTGCTGTCAAAGCCAAAGGTGAGGGTGGCACTTTTTGAATCACCCGGAATTGCATGTTTTTTAACCCCTGAACACGGATCCCAACCGCAAACCTGGCGGTGAACCACCGGCGTGAGGATCTGGGTATAGAAGTTTTCGCCCTGGCGGTTAACACCCCATACCACGAGGTTGGAGTAACCGTCGGCCGAGCCAAATCCATCGGTTGTAAGAACGATGTTGCCCGGAGGTGTCCCTGTAAATGTTTTCTGGCGGGCAACATTCCATGTTTTGGTGGTGCCATCGTCAAAAGTAACACTCATGGCACCTTCCGTGCGGTGAACGATTGCATTGTAGCCATTGCCAAGCTGCCAAACAACTCCGCCGCTGACGTTGGTATGCACCTTCACGCCGTTTAATGTAACGGATTTCCCATTTACAACCTTGGTGATCGTAAAGTTGATGTGCTTCACCATCACAGAAGCACCCTGCTGATACCAGTGCATGCCCACATGCTTTTTAATTTCAACCTTGCCGGTGCGGAAACGGGTTCCGTTGCAGTTCAACCCGTCGTAGGTGATGTAAATGGTAATGGTATCGTTTACCACGGCAGTGGAGTCAATGGTGGCATTGCACGGAAGCTGGCTGGTAGATTTCAGGTTCCCGTTGGAAAGAACGGTGTTTACATCGTTCATGGTTTCATCGCCTGCAGCTTCTACATTTTGCTCATCCTTTGAGAGCTGCTGCAGGGATGCTGATGCATCGGTCTGGTCGGAATTCTTGTCTTTCTTGCATCCTGTGAGGGAAAGTCCGGCAATGGCCAGGGCCAGGAAGGTCAGCCGGAAGAGGTTTGATGTTTTCATGGATTTGTGGATTTAGGGTTTATCATTTTTCGTTTCTGAGGATAATACACGTGAAAGATTAGTTACCCTGATGTGCCGTTGATTTTTTTTACCATATAAACAAGGATGAAATTTACGATTGGACGATTTACGATTGCAGATTGAATTTAAAGATTTTAGATTTCCGATTAGCAGCACTCAATCGTACATCGTCAATCGCACAATTCAATCTGCAGTCGTAAATCTTCCAATCGTAAATTTTCTATGTGTCTATGTGGTGAAAAAATCATGGTGTTATGACTACCGCCAGTTCCGTCACGGCACACACCCCGAAAAACCCGAATGCCCCGCTACTTATATTGGTGCCAACGTTGGCCGGGGCTGTGGGGAACAATCCCCCGGCCCAGTTCGTCTCCATGAGCATTTCCCTGACAAATTCAGCATGTTCGGGTGAAATGGAATACCGGCGTTCGGTAATGCTCGTACCGGCCGGGAACAGCACCGTTTGCATCATCGGGGCAAAAACCTCGCTGACATCCAGTGTTGGCAGCGTATAAAAAAGCATCCTGGCATGGGTTTCCAGTGAATCAAGATGCGCATAACCCGGCACCCTTGACCAGTCAACCAGCAGTTCCCACATGGCCGCCTCTTCCGTACTGAACGCATTGGCAACCCAGTCAACGCGATATAGTCCGGTTCCGTCATCTTTCACATATTGCAGTTCACCGAATGCAGTGCCGGGCACCATGGATGCTTTCGCCGAATAAACACGTCCGTTCAGGGAAATAAGCAGGGTATATGTCTTTTGCAGGCGCGCATAGAAATAGGGTGGCGTATTGTAAGTGCCCGGTTTGACCGTAGACTCAGTCAGTTGCCAGGTGGAATCATCATTGCTGATGAGTACACTTGCCCCGGCAACGGGTTCGGGCGCCTGGTTTAATTCCGGAACGGGAAAGGTGAGCCTGATCGCCTGGGCCTTCACTTCATCGGTCAGAATCGCGTCAACAACCAGTTTCACGGGCAATTCACCCTTTGAAGTCCATGTTGTTTCCTTCACACATCCGTGCAGGAACATCATTAAAACGGTGAGTAGCCATATCCTGCGCATCAGAATTTGAATTGGTAGTTAATGGATGGGATGATGCCCGCCACCGAAATAGAGGTGGGAATGAGTTCATAGGAGCCGTTGAGATTGGAGGGCACCACAAAATCACCCTGATCGTTCATCATTTTGTTGAAATTCACAGAAAACGGGTTCAGCCGGCCGTAGGCATTGTACAGTGTGACCGCAATGCTGTGCTGGTAGCGGTTACCCGGTTTATTGAATACGTAGGTGGCCGACAGGTCAAGGCGGTGATAATCGGGCAGCCGGTCGTTGTTTTTATCACCGTAGATCGGAACAGATGAACCATTGTTATAGTAAAAACCAACAGGAGAGGTCATGGCCCCGCCGGTCAGGAAGATCCAGTTAGCTGAGAACATCCAGTGTTTTTTATCATCCCAGGAGAGGTTGACGCAAACATCATGCGGCCGGTCATAACTGGCCGGATAGGAATTGCCACTGTTAACACCCGGTGTTTTAATCATCGCCCTGGCCCAGGTATAGCCGATCCATCCGGTCAGTTTCCCGGAAGTTTTCCTGATCATCAGCTCAACTCCGTACGACCACGCCTTACCGAAACGGAGTTCTCCCTCAATCAGCGGGTTGAACAGTAAATTTGCATGATCACGGTAATCGAGGTGATCGTGAAACCACTTGTAATATCCCTCCACCGATACCACAAATGCTGACTTGACAATCTCACGAAAATAGCCGGCTGCCACCTGGTCGGCGGTTTGCGGAGGGATATTCGGCCCGCACGGCGCCCACACCTCCAGGGAGGTAAAAGGGCTGGTAGAATTGGACAACAGTTGCAGGAACTGGGTGGTGCGGCTGTAGCTTGCCTTTACCGACGACCTTTCATTGACCTGGTATTGGATGTTGAGCCTTGGTTCGGGGCTGAAGGCCGTTGAATAGCCGGTGCCGGAACCATAGCCGATGGTATCGATCACCTGGTGGTTCGCATCAAAATAGTAGACATCCGTGGGGCCAAGGTCCTGCCAAACCGGGAGCCTGATACCGTAGCGGAGCGAAAAGCGCTTCCCGATGTGATGCTCATTGGAGGCATAAAACACGTATTCCATGGAATGGTAGTCAGCCACCGTGGGGACACTCACAGGCTTCGTCCCGTTCTCAAGGGTCACATTTCCGGGGTTTGAACTGTGACAGGTTACCTCCAGGCCGGAGCGGATGGTGTTGGCCGGGTTCAGGTACCAGGCCAGGTCTGTTTTAAAGGTCATATTGGAAATGGAGGAGTTCCAGTTGCCATCCTGCTCCTGGGGCAGGTTCAATGCATAGTTGTAGCGGCTGTAATTCACCGTCGTGTTGGCAAAGAGCCGGCTGCTGAACACATGGTTCCACCGGAATGTTCCGGCCAGGTTGTTCCAGTTGATGCCAAGCGAATTCACTTCCGTTGAAAGGTACCTGCTGAACACATCCCTGCCGGTGTAAAAGGTCAGGAAGAACCGGTTGTTATCGCTCACCCGGTAATTCAGCTTGGCGTTGATGTCAAAAAACCTGAAGTCAAAACTTTTGTTAAAGGTGGGAAGTGTGTTGAGCCAGTTGAGGGTTGACACCCGTCCGGAGATAAAAAAGGATGCGCGCTCCTTTACAACCGGTCCTTCCAGTGTGAAATTGGAGGCATAAGGACCTACATTTCCTGAAAAACCGAACCGTTTCATGTTGCCTTCCCGTGCCTTGATATCAATTACCGAAGAAAGCCGTCCGCCGAACCTTGCCGGGAAATCGCCTTTATACACCTGTACATTGTTGATGGCATCGGGAGCAAAAGCCGAGAAGAAGCCGAACAGATGCGATGGATTGTAAACCGGCACTTCATCAATAAGCAGCAGGTTCTGATCGCTGTTGCCGCCGCGAACATAATATAATGCAGAACCATCACCGAACGTCTGGATGCCCGGAACAGCCTGAAGCGCCCGGATGATATCAAGATCGCCGCCAAATCCCGGCAGTTGGGCAAGTGTTTTCTGGGAGAAACGGAATTCGCTCATCTGGGCATTCCGGACGTCGGCAGGGTGCTCATCTGCCACGATCTCCACCTCCCCGATCTGCAAGTTATTCTCTTCCATATCCACCGAAATCCTGATATTTTCATTCATTTTCACTGTCCGAACCACCTCTTTATACCCCATATAGGAAAAAACAATCGGATAATCGGAACTGCCAAGGGTAAGCGAAAAAAAGCCGTAGCCATTAGTGGTGGCCCCGGTGGTGGTGCCTTTTACATAAACATTTGCACCGATCAGCACCTCCCCGGTGCCTTTATCCCTGAGATATCCGCTGAGCGTATAGCGTAAATGCGGTTCGGCCGTGGGTTTGCCCTGCGCTGTTCCATCCCAGCCCCGGGGTTTAAGCACCAAATGATGTTCAACTTTGATAAAGTCAATGCCATTCCGGGTCAGCACTTCATCAAGGATCGAAGCAACAGTCCTGTTACGGGCAGTCAGGGTGATGCGCCGGTCTGCAGGCAAATCCTGGGGACTGTAGGAAAATTCAATTTCTGAAAGACGGGTAATCTCGGCAAGCGCCTCTGATATAGGCTTTGCGGAGATCTTCAGGGTGATCTTCTGTTCTAAATCCTGTGACTGTACCGGGAAAGAAAAAAATATGAATAAGAAAAAAAGGAGCAGGTATTTGAGCGCACGATCCTTCAGCATGCCCGGGTTAGCGGTTTTGGGCACAGCCACTGCCTGAGATGGTGATCCCTGAGGCAGTATTGCTGACCTGTATGTTGAGGGTGGCTTTAAGTACATTGAAAACCGATTCAAGCGACTGTTTGTCAAAGGTAGTGGTTATCCTGCAATTGCTCAACCGGTCGTCTGACAACCTGATACTGGTGCCGTAAACACCTGAAAGCACGGCTGCCACTTCGTTCAGCGGGGTATTTGTAAAGACAATGTGCCTGGTTTTCCATGCCAGGAAGTTCGCATCCTCATTGGTTGACTTCACGATGGAGCAACATTCGGTGGCCATTTCCGCTTTCTGGCCGGGCAACAGGATGGTCATTTCATCCGGTTTGTTTTCAAAATAAACTTTTACAACACCCGTGGAAAGGATGACTTCCCTGGTATTTTTCAATGTTTTGGTATTCACAAAAAACGAAGTGCCCACCACCCTGATCCTGGCATTGCCGGAGGCAATAATGAACGGTCTGGCTTTGTTATGAGCCACCTCAAACCAACCCTGACCATCCAGGGTGACTTTTCTGAATGATCCTTCAAAGTGTTCGGGATAGGTAAGCGTGGCGCCTGCGTTGAGGGTTACCGTGGTGCCGTCAGGCAGTGTCTGTTCAACCATGCCGGAGGTGGCCGACAACTGCTTTTCTGCAGGGGTTGTCAAGTACTGGATGAGCAGATATGCAGGGATGGCGAGGAGCAGGAAGATGGCTGCGACGCGCAATGACCAGGAAACAAATTGAGATGTACGGTTTACGGGGTTAGTACGCGGGTTTTGCAGTTGGCTCACTGAGACCTGAGAAGGGTTCTCTTCAATTTTCAGTCTGGCACTCAAATTATTCCATTCATGATCCAGGTTGAGTGAAGATTCAATCCGGTTATTTTCAAGTGTTTTCCAGGTAGCCTGGTATTCGGTAAATATTTTAGCATTTGCAGGATCAGCCCTGACCCATGCCTCGAGATCAAGAATTTCCCCGGGGGTGGCCTCTCCGAAAAAATACCTGGTAATCAGATCGGTATAATATGTTTGGTTTGTTTCCATGGTGATTGCTGATGATAGTACACAGGAAAGGGGGGTTACCCTGATACAGTTAATAAAAAAATGGTAAAGTGGTAAAATGGTAAAATGGTAAACAGAATCAATGGCAGGTATTCGGCAAGGCGGACGCGCATGTGCTGAAGGGCTTTTGACATCTGGGTTTCGACGGTTTTTACAGAGATCTGAAGGTGGTCGGCGATTTGCTGGTACCTCAGGTTCCGGTGCCGGCTAAGAATAAAAATCTCCCGGCATTTTTCCGGCAGTTCATCGATGGCGTGGGTGATCTGCCTGGCGAGATCGGATTCAACCAGTTTGTCGGCCGGTTTGTAAACTGTTTCATCTGAAAGGTTTTCAAGCGCCAGCAGGTCGCTGCTGAATTTTTTATTGTCGCGGAGATGGTTGAGGCACCGGTTGCGGACGGTTGTGGCGAGGTAGCTTTTCACCGGTTTGGCAAGGTCGATTGTGTGCCGTTTTTCCCACAGGTTGACAAATGCATCCTGAACGATCTCCCTGGCCACCTCTCCGTCCTTTACATATCCCACTGCAAACTGGCAAAGACCGGTGAAATGATCCCGGAAGAGGGATTCGAGGGCTGACTCTGTAAGTTGATTTAGCGGTAACGGCATAACTGGGGTAAATAATATGCGAATGACGAATATGCGAATACCGAATATGCGAATGAAGTTCTGCTTATCAGGTTAGGACAATAGCGTATCAGCACCCCATTCTCATATTCGTCATTCCCATATTCGTCATTTTCTCAGGTGTACATAAACCGTTTGATTTTCTGCGTCGCCGTTTTCTGAAACGGATCGGGCTGGGCAACGATCAGCTGCACCTGTGAAAATTTGTTCACCCGGGCATTGACATATTCCTGCAACTCCATCCTGAGCTCTTCAATTTTCTGGTCAACAAAGTTTGACACATCACTTTTCATGTGCTGGTAACGAAGCTCAATCTCCTCCTGGTTAAAATGGACGAGGGCGATCAGTTTGCCTTTTTTCTCGACCACCAGCGATTCAACCACGTGGCGGAAATTGTTGATCACCGATTCAATGTCTTCAGGGTAAACATTTTCACCGTTTGACCGAACGATCATACTCTTAACGCGCCCTTTGATATAAAGATTGTGTTCAGTGTCGAATGCGCCCAGGTCGCCGGTTTTCAGCCAGCCGTCGGGTGTCATGATCTCGCTGGTAAGCTGTGGCTCCTTGTAGTAACCTTTCATGATGTTCGGACCTTTTGCCCATATTTCACCTTCTGCGGAGAGGTTGTCGGTCTTCACTATCTTCAATTCAACGCCGATACAGGCCGGCCCGGTTGACTGAAGCCTCGGGTTGCGGGGGTTGAACCCGGCAAGCAGGGGGGCACATTCGGTAAGGCCATAGCCGACGGCATAGGGGAAATTCGCCTCAATTAAAAAGCGTTCAACGGTTTTGTTAAGTTTAGCACCCCCTACACCAAAGAAAGCCAGTTCGCCGCCAAATGTCTGCATGAGTTTCTTGCCCGCCATCCGGTGAAGGGCTTTGCGCACAGGCGGGATTTTGTACAACAACCCAACAACCTTCTTTTCAGTTAATGCGGGCAGCACCTTTGATCTGAATATTTTCTCAATGATCATCGGAACTGTAAGCATGGTGGTTGGCTTCACCTCCAGCAGTGCAGGGAGCAGCAGTGCAGGTGTGGGCGGTTTTCCGAGGTAGTAAACACATGCACCACGGTACATGGGCAGGACGAGCCCCAGGGTGTTTTCATAGGTATGCGACAATGGCAGGATCGACAAAAACCTGTCGGTTTCTTTGATCGGCTGGATTTCATGCCCCTTGATGGCCGTAAAACAGATATTTTTGTGTGTAAGCATCACCCCTTTCGGCGTTCCTGTGGTTCCCGACGTATAGATGATGGCTGCGAGCGCATCCTCATCCACATTATATTCTCGTGCAGGTTTGGCCTCTTCATGGTATGCCGGCCATCCCTCATAGGAACGGACGACAGAAAAATCCTCGATGCGCACAACTTCCTGCAGAAAATCTGTGGTGATCCCCACCAGTTTTGACTGCAACCCCTCGGAGACAAAGATCACCCGCGTTTCCGAATGTTCAAGAAGAGCGGAAATTTCTACGGGGAGGAATTCAGGCAAAAGCGGTACGACGACCGCACCCATGAATGTAACTGCATAATAAACAACGCCCCAGTTGGGCTGGTTGGTGCTCAAAATGGCAACCTTGTCGCCGGGTTTAACGCCCAGTTGCTCCAGGAAAGCAGTCGTGGCCTGTATCCGGCCGTCCATCTCCCTGTAGGTGATGGGCTTCTTCCCTACAAGGGCCATTGCATCCCGGTCGCCAAAACGGGAAAGTGTTGTTGAAAAAAAAGCGGGGAAAGTTAACCTGGGTGTTTCTTCCATGATTGAGGTTTTACCACGAAAAAGCCCCCGTTCTGGGGATGCGGGGGCAGCCATGAGGAAAATATGTGCCAAAGATACAAATAATCCTGCGGTTATTATATTTTTGCTGCATGAATATTGAAGAGTTACGAGCGTTTTGCCTGGGTTTACCGGCTGTTACTGAGGACATAAAATGGGTTGACAACCTGGTATTTTCAGTGGCGGGAAAAATGTTCTGCCTGGCCGGGCTCGACGGGCCCCTCCATGTTGCACTAAAGGTTCCTGAAGAGCAGTTTGATGACCTTACTGTTTCGGGCGACATCATCCAGGCGTCGCACTTTGCACGGCGGCAATGGATTGCTGTTACAGATGAAACCAGGTTCAGCAGGGCAGAATGGGAACACTATATCCGGCAATCGTATGGATTGGTTGTGGCAAAGCTGCCAAAAAAATACAGACCGGGATAAGAAAATGACGAATATGAGAATGACGAATATGCGAATAAAACGCTACTCAACAAGTTAGGACAACAGTTTGGAAGCACTTCATTCGCATATTCGTCATTCCCATATTCGTCATTCACACACTTGTCATTCACATATTCGTCATTCCACTTCCCCATCTACTTTGTAAGCCGGAAATATTGTAACTTTACACTTCATTCAGCATACCTGATTAAAGCACCCAAACCAACATTTACTTATTCACTCCCTTTCCATGCAGCGGATCTATGCAAAAACCGAAGAAATAATCCAGAACCACAAGCCTGCCGCATTGTGCATCGTCATTGATACATCTGGTTCTACTCCCCGCAAGCACGGTGCAAAAATGATTGTTTATGCCGACGGAACCATCTTCGGCACCATCGGAGGAGGCAGTGTGGAGAAAGAGGTGGCGGAAATGGCAGTAAAGATGATCCCTTCGGGCCGACCGGCAAAAGTCACCTTCAACCTTGAAAAGGACCTCGGCATGCACTGCGGCGGCCGGATGGAGGTGTATATTGAACCACTAAACCCATTGCAGAAGCTGTTTATCTTCGGCGCCGGCCATATCGGCAAATCACTCGCAGGGTTCGCCCGGGAACTTGATTTTGCTGTCAGCCTGTTTGATCCGAGGGAGGGAATTTTTGAGGACCGGGCATTTGACGGATTCACAGTCCTCAACAAGGATTATTTTGAAGCGATTGACGGGGTGGCATTTGATGAGAACACGTATGTAGTGATCGTTACCCCGAAACATATCTTTGATGAGGATATCCTGGCCAAAGTTGCCCGTAAGCCACACCAGTACATCGGCATGATTGGAAGCTCACGCAAAGTGGAGCTGCTGAAAAAGAGATTTCTGGCAGAGAACATACTCACACAGGAAGAACTGGAACGGGTTGACATGCCCATCGGGATCAGGTTCAACGCGGAAACACCGCAGGAGATCGCCATCAGCATCCTCGCAAAACTGATTGACGTACGAAACACAGCTTTGTCTGCTAAACCATAACCCTTTTAACCATGCAGGAAACCATCCGGTTTGTGTTCGATGACCATGTTACAGAACTCGGATTCAATGAATTATCCGGTTTCAGTCCTACCATCACTGTTTTAAATTACCTCAGGTCGCTTCCCTCCAGGAAAGGGGTTAAAGAAGGGTGTGCCGAGGGCGATTGCGGAGCATGCACAGTGGTACTCGCGGAGATCGGGGTGCATGGAAAACTGGTATACCAAACTGTTGATTCATGCCTGGTTTTCCTTCCCATGATCCATGGGAAACAGCTTATATCTGTGGAAAACCTCGCTGTTGAGGGGCCCAGGGATACGAATCTTCATCCCGTACAGCAGATGATGGTGGAGACCGGCGGCAGCCAGTGCGGCTATTGCACACCCGGTGTGGTGATGTCATTGTTCGGATTATTCAAAAAACATCAGAACCCTTCACGGGAGACCATTGAAGATGCCCTCACCGGGAACCTCTGCCGCTGTACCGGCTATCAGCCTATTCTTGAAGCGGCGGTCAAGGTAGGCAAAGAGATACAGTCCGACCATTTTGCCACGGATGAAAAAAAAATTATCTCCCTGCTGAAAACCATCAGGTCAAACCGGGAAACCATTGAAATTAAAACAGCCAGGCAAAAATATTTCAAGCCCTTTACCCTGGAAGAGGCCCTGCGTATCCGCCGTGAAAACCCGCAGGCCGTCATCATCAGCGGATCCACCGACGTAGCATTGAGGCAAACGAAAAAGAACGAATTGCTGCCCGCCATCCTGGATCTTTCTGCGGTTGAAGAACTCCGTTATGCCAGGGAAGATAAAGAGGGCTGTTATATTGGATCCGGGTTGTCACTTGAACAGGTTAAAGGTTTTTCAGAACGCAGGTTGCCGGCACTGTTCAACATCCTGAAGGTTTTCGGATCGCTGCAGATCAGGAACCTGGCCACCATCGGGGGAAATGTCGGTTCTGCTTCACCCATCGGCGATACACTGCCCCTGCTGATCGCTTACCGGGCAAAAGTTAAAGTGCAATCTGCGGATAGCAGCCGTACAGAAAACATCGAAGATTTTATTACCGGTTATCGCCAGACTAACCTTGATAAGGATGAGATAATCACCGAAATATTCATTCCTGAGCCAGACAGTGAGACCATGGTCTATTCTCATAAGGTTTCCAAGCGAAAGGAAATGGACATCTCAACCGTCAGTGCGGCATTCAGCCTCTCAAAAAAACAGGGCATTGTGCAGGATATCATCCTTGCCTTCGGCGGATTGGCGGCAACACCAAAACGTGCTGTAAAAACGGAAGCATTCCTGTCGGGTAAAACCTGGTCACGCGAAACTGTCACAGAAGCACTGCAAGTGTTTGACACTGAATTCACTCCCATCTCCGACGCCCGCGCCGATGCAAGATACAGGAACAGTGCCGGCAGGAACCTGATTCTGAAGTTTTTCGTTGAAACCACCACCCGGGCGCAGCCCAATGGCATTTACCACCCTGTCAGAATAGCTGAACCAGTGAGGTCGACACAACACCAGCCCCACGAAAGCGCTCAAAAACACGTCACAGGTAAGTCCGTTTTCATTGAGGACATCCCCGTGAATGACCAACTCCTGTATGGCAAAGTGGTTTTCAGCACAAACGCCCATGCTTTCATCACCCTGATTGACACCACTGCTGCCTCCAGGGTTCCCGGGGTGCACTGCATCCTCACGGCAAGGGACATCCCCGGTGAAAACCAGATGGGGCCTGTCATTCATGATGAACCATGCCTTGCAAAAGATGAGACAACCTTCATCGGCCAGGCCATCGCCCTTATCGCTGCTGAAACCCCGCAGGCTGCACTGGAGGCGGAAAAACTGATCGCCATTGACTATGATCCGCTGCCGGCCGTCCTCGATATAGAATCGGCCATGGCAGCCAACAATATTATCGCACCTGTCAGGAAAATTGTTCGCGGAGATGCAGATGCAGCGCTGAAAAATGCCCCACACGTCCTCACCGGCGAACTCACCACGGGTGCGCAGGAACACTGGTATCTTGAAACCCAGTCGGCGCTGGCTGTTCCCGGTGAAGGTAAAGAGATGCTGATGCATGCCTCAAGTCAGAACCCGGCAGAAACCCAGGCTATTGTTGCTGAAGTGCTGGGTATACCGAAAAATGAGGTCGAGGTGGAAGTACGGCGGATGGGCGGTGCTTTTGGCGGCAAAGAAACCCAGGGCAATCATGTTGCTGCCTGGTCGGCACTGCTTGCCAATGCAACGAAACGACCGGTGAAGATCCACCTGTTCCGCGATGATGACCAGGTCATGACCGGCAAGCGTCACCGGTTCCTGTCAAAGTATGAGATTGGCTTCAGTGAACAGGGATTGATCCTGGCATACAAAGTGGAACTGAATGCCGACGCCGGGTCCTCCACCGACCTCTCACGGGCCATCCTGGAACGGTCGATGCTTCATGCCGACAATGCCTATTACCTGCCAGACGTTTCAATCACCGGCCAGGCCTGGAAGACAAACCTGCCGTCAAACACGGCTTTCCGCGGTTTTGGCGGACCGCAGGGCATGGCTGTAATTGAAAATGCCATTGACCGGATCGCCCGGTTTCTGAGAAAGGATCCGGCGGAGATCAGGTTCCTCAACTTCTACCGGCCTGAAGAACGAAACTTCGCCCCTTATGGTGAAAAGGTGGAAAACAACCATCTTTTCAGGATGTATGAGAAACTGGTGGAAACATCAGGTTACCCGGCACGCAGGCAAAAGATCAACCTGTTCAATAGGGAAAATGAGTACTTAAAAAAAGGACTTGCCATGACCCCGGTGAAATTCGGCATCTCGTTCACCACTGCTTTCCTGAACCAGGCAGGGGCGCTGGTCAACATTTACACCGACGGCACCGTGCTCGTCAACCACGGCGGAACAGAGATGGGGCAGGGACTGAACACCAAGATCCTCCGCATTGCCGCATCGGAGCTGGGGATCTCTTCAGAACACATCAAAATAAACTCAACAAGCACCTCCAAGGTTCCGAACACCTCTCCCACCGCAGCATCCTCGGGGAGCGACCTCAATGGCATGGCAGTAAAAAATGCGATTGATACCATCAAGGCAAGGCTGGGCACACTGGCGGTAACCGAACTGGTTAAAAATAATCCCGGTCTGAATTTCAGGCAGGATAATATTGAATTCCTTGACAACCGGGTTTATGACAGGGAACACCCTGAGGTTACCATCCCGTTTGCCCAACTCTGCCGGCTTGCACACCTTAACCGGGTAAGCCTGAGTTCAACAGGATATTATAAGACCCCAGGAATCTTCTTTGACCGGGAAACGGGCCAGGGAAACCCTTTCTTCTATTACGCCTATGGAATGGCTGTTTCAGAAGTGGAGATTGACACACTTACGGGAGCCCAGCGCCTGCTTCGCACCGATATCATTCACGATGCAGGCGACTCCATCAACGAAGGCATTGACATCGGGCAGGTTGAAGGCGGCTTTATCCAGGGCATGGGCTGGTGTACCACCGAGGAGATCAAATGGGACAAAGAGGGCCGCCTCCTCACCCATTCGCCCGACACCTATAAAATACCCACCATCAACGACATTCCAAGGGATTTCAGGGTGGAACTGCTTACGGATGTTCCGAACCCTGGAACCATCCGGCGGAGCAAGGCAGTAGGGGAACCACCGTTCATGCTGGGATTGTCGGTATGGCTCGCCATTAAAGACGCCATCTCCGCGGTTGACAACCATGCACAGGAACCGGAATTCTCGTTGCCTGCTACCGGGGAAGTTATACTAAACGCTGCAGAAAAACTGCGGTATTATTCCAACATGAAATGATACGATTGTTATTGATCGCCGGCACAGGGGGATTTTTAGGAACCATCGCACGGTTCCTGGCATCCAGGTATTTCCAGAACCTGTTCCTGTCGGCATTTCCGTTCGGCACATTCCTGGTGAATATCTTCGGCTGCCTGCTGATCGGGATTATATACGGACTTTCTGAAAAAGGCAACCTGCTTAACCCTGAGCTCAGAATATTCCTGACTATTGGCTTTTGCGGGGGATTCACCACGTTCTCTGCCTATGCAGGTGAAAATCTCCTACTGCTGAAAGATGGGAATTTCCTGTACTTTGCACTCTATGCCGGGCTCAGCGTTTTTTTAGGACTGATCGCTACGTACCTGGGTAACGCCTTCATTCTCAAAATGTTTTAACCCGGTGTATTTGCAGTAATAAAAGTCACCTCCCATGAACCTGCTTGAAAAAACATGCTGGAATTTCGCGTACCCCTGGGGCAGTATTATTAATCCGGATACCGCCAATGAGATCTGCATGAGTGAGATGCGGGTTGCGTTTCAGCCTGATGGCTCCATTCGTTTTGGCTGCCGGAACGCCCCCTGCACCGGGTGGAAAACCGGGCTGGACGGATACCCGGTTGAAGCAAAAACCAACTGGTCGGTTGGAGCACTTGTCGCAAAAGAAGATTACCGCACCCATTTCGGAACCTATTCATTCAGATTCAGGTTACCCGATTTCCGCGGTTCGTGGCCGGCCATCTGGATGGTTGACCTTCATCCCGATCCGCCCAGGGGCGACGGCATGGGGATGCCACCGGAAATTGACATCTTTGAACACTTCAGGAAAGATGGTTTTCTGACCCGGTTTCACATGAGCCTTTCGTTTCACCAGGGGCCGACCTATGCCAATAACACCATCCTGACAAAAAAATTCTGGAAACTTGTACCGCTGGACCTCAAGGACATTGACCTTGTTTTTTCCTGGACGCCTGCAGAAATGAACTGGGTGGTAAATGGAAAGAAGATGATGACAGTGAAGGCTGATACGCCGAAATACCCGTTAAAACCCATGAACCTCATCATCAATTCAGGGTTGGGACTGGATTGGAAACCTAAAACCGGAAAATTTGAGGATTTCATCTTATATAAAGCTGATTACCAGAAGTAATTAAAAATGTTTCTCGCAGATTTTCGCGGATTTTTCACGCAGATTTTCGCAGATTACTGCGCAGATTAAAGCAGATTATTCTGATTTTAAGCTTCTTCTGCCAAAATCTGCGGTTTAATCTGCGAAAATCTGCGAGAAATTATTCATACCTTTGCAATTGCTGCAAATGTTTGGACACCCATGAAATTCCTCGTCATCTTTCTGAGCATTTATACATTCTACCTGGCTTCAGCACCTTGTGTGGATGATTCATTGCATCTGGGTGCTGAATCATGTCAGACAGCATGCGGAGACCAGGATTCACACGCTGATCATTCCGATGCCTGCTCCCCTTTCTGCATCTGTTCCTGCTGCAGTGTTCCCGTTACCATTGCTCCGATTGCGATGATCAGCCAGCCGTTTTTCTCCTGTCAAACAGCTTTTACCCCCGTATCTTCAAACCTCGTCTCCTCCTTTTCTGTCACTTTCTGGCAACCGCCCAAGTTAAGTTAACACCCGGATCTTTCCTTTACCGTTGATCCATCTGCCCCCGCAGAGGATCCTGTTTCTGTGTTTGCTTACTTAATTCATTGTGGTATGATTGAAAGAATCATTCATTTATCCATTAAAAATAAATTTATTGTCGGCCTTTGTGTGCTGGCGCTCACTGGCTGGGGCATATACTCCCTGACACAGCTCCCGGTGGATGCCATCCCGGATATCACCAACAACCAGGTGCAGATCATCTCCATGGCCCCATCCCTGGCCGTGCAGGAAGTTGAAAGCTTTATCACCGCCCCGGTAGAGGTTGCCGTGGCAAATATCCCCGACATCATTGAGCTGAGGTCCATTTCAAGGCTGGGGCTTTCCGTGGTAACGGTTGTATTCAAAGACGGTACAGATGTTTACTGGTGCCGCCAGCAGCTCAGCGAGCGGCTGAAAGAGGCAGAGGAGGTTATCCCGGCCGGGATGGCCAAGATCGAGCTGGCCCCGATCAGTACCGGGCTGGGTGAAATATACCAGTACAGGCTGGCCGTAGAGAAGGGTTATGAAAAGAAATACACCCCCATGGAACTGCGGACCCTGCAGGATTGGGTAGTCCGCCGTGAAATGCTGGGAACACCCGGCGTTGCCGACATCAACAGCTACGGTGGCTTTGTGAAACAGTATGAAATCGCGGTGAATCCCGAACGGCTGCGCGGACTCAACCTTACCCTTACAGATATTTTTGATGCCCTGGAAAAGAACAATGAAAACACCGGAAGCGCTTACATTGACAAAAAGCCTACCGCCTATTTCATCCGGGGGATCGGACTGGTCAAAACACTGGAAGATATTGAAAAGATCGTGGTGGATATCACCCCGTCGGGCATCCCGGTGCTGATCAGAGACCTGGCAACGGTTCAGTACGGCAATGCCACGCGCTATGGCGCTTTTGTGGTGGATACCACCGAGGCTGTGGGCGGCGTGGTGATGATGCTCAAGGGGGCCAACGGACATGAAGTAATTGATGAGGTTGAATCACGCATTCTTTCCATCCAGAAATCGCTCCCCAAGGGCGTGAAAATTGAACCGTTCCTGAACCGCTCCGACCTGGTCAGCCGGGCAATCAGGACGGTCTCCATGAACCTGGTTGAAGGCGCATTGATCGTAATCTTCATCCTCGTGCTTTTACTTGGGAACATCAGGGCCGGCCTCATCGTTGCTTCGGTCATCCCGCTGTCGATGCTTTTTGCCATGTCGCTGATGAACCTTTTCGGGGTTTCGGGCAACCTGATGAGCCTGGGGGCCATTGATTTCGGACTCATCGTTGACGGGGCGGTAATCATCGTTGAAAGTGTGGTTCACAGAATCTTTATGAGCCGCCACCATCATGTCGGGGTTTCAAAACTGAGCCAGGCCCAGATGGACGAAAATGTATTTGAATCGGCTAAGAGAATGATGAATTCAGCCACTTTTGGCCAGGTGATCATCCTGATCGTCTACCTGCCCATCATGGCACTGGTTGGCATTGAAGGTAAAATGTTCAGGCCCATGGCACAGGTTGTGGCCTTTGCGATACTGGGCGCGGCCATCCTTTCACTGACATGGGTGCCCATGGCCTCCGCGCTCTTCCTGAGTAAAAAAACCGAACACAGGCGAACCTTCTCAGACTGGCTGATGGAGCGGCTTCACAGCATCTTCACACCTGTTATCAGATGGTCATTGACCCATAAAATAATTGTATCCGCGGCAGCCGTGATGATTTTCCTCTTCAGCATATTCCTATTCAGCCGGCTTGGCGGGGAATTCATCCCACAACTGGAAGAGGGCGACCTGGCCGCCGGGGTCATCACCCTGCAGGGAGGGTCGCTTACAAATACGGTGGAGACCGTGATCAAAGCCAACAAAATACTGCTGGAGAACTTTCCTGAAATAAAACATACGGTATGCAAGATCGGTGCAGGCGAAATCCCCACCGATCCGACACCGATGGAAACAGGCGACTACATTATCACCCTGAAAGATAAAAGTGAATGGACTTCGGCGGCCACCCGGGAAGAGCTGGTTAGCAAGATGGAAGATAAGCTTGTGGCGCTGGCCGGGGTCAAATTTACCTTCCAGCAGCCCATCCAGATGCGGTTCAACGAACTGATGTCCGGATCAAAACAGGACATCGCCATCAAAATTTTCGGCGATGATCTGGATGTGCTTGCGGAAAAAGGAGCGGCGGTTGAGCAGATCGTTAGCAAAATCGAAGGAGTTGAAGACATCAACGTGGAGAAAGTTACCGGTCTCGCGCAGGTACAGGTGGATTTCAACCGCGACCGACTTGCACAGTACGGACTTTCCATCGCCGAGGTAAACCGGGTTTTGCGGGCGGCATTTGCCGGGAGCCAGGCGGGCGTTGTTTACGACGGGGAGAAGCGTTTCGCCCTGGTGGTCCGTCTTGACCAGGATTTCAGGCAAAGCCTTAACGATGTGCGAAACCTTACGGTTGCACTTCCAAACGGCTCACAACTGCCCTTTGACCAGATCGCCGAAATCTCTATCAAATCGGGGCCGGCACAGGTGTCAAGGGAAAACACCAAACGCCGCATCACTGTTGATTTCAATGTGCGTAACCGGGATGTAGCCAGTGTGATAAGCGAAGTAACCGAAAAAATAGACCGGCAGATAAGTCTTCCTACAGGGTATCATGTTTCCTACGGCGGCCAGTTCAAAAACCTGGAAGCAGCTGAAAAAAGGCTCGCCATTGCAGTCCCCGTGGCCCTGATCCTGATCTTTGTATTGCTGTACTTTTCATTCCATTCGGTGACACAGACGCTGATCATTTTTACGGCCGTTCCGATGTCGGCAATCGGCGGCGTTTTTGCCCTGTGGTTGCGGGATATGAATTTCTCCATTTCTGCGGGCATCGGTTTTATTGCACTGTTCGGTGTGGCCGTGTTAAACGGAATCGTCCTGATCAGTGAGTTCAACCGCCTCGAAAAAGAGGGAATCACTGATATCACAGAGCGGGTGATGAAAGGATTGCATACCCGTTTGCGCCCGGTGATCATGACAGCTGCCGTGGCTTCTCTCGGGTTCCTGCCAATGGCATTGTCCACGTCAGCAGGGGCCGAAGTGCAGAAACCACTTGCTACGGTTGTTATTGGCGGACTGATCAGCGCCACATTGCTTACGCTTATTGTCCTGCCTGTATTCTATCTCATTTTCTGCTCCTCTATTAATTCCATATTTAACAGGAAAACAATGAAGATATTAACCATGATCATCCTGATGATTGCCGCCCCATCCATTTTCAACGGCGCTTCAGGACAAAACCGGGTCAAGGTGAACCTTCAAGAGGCCATTCAACTGGCACTTGACAGCAACAAGTCCATCAGGTCGGCTGACTATAACGTGGCTGCTCAGAAGGCATTGAAAGGCGCATCATGGGATATCCCCAAAACAGTCATTGCAGGGCAGTACGGGCAAATCAGCTCATACCAGCACGACAACAGCCTGGCCATTTCACAGGAATTTGCGTTTCCCTCGGTGTACATCAACCAAAACCGGCTGGCAAAGGCGAATTTAGTCAGTGCAGGACTGCAGTTGCAAAGCACGAGGCTTGACATTGCCACGCAGGTCAAACAGTCCTATGGCCAGCTGGTCTATTTTTACGCAAAACATGCGCTACTCCTATACCAGGACAGTTTGTACGCAGGTTTCCTCCGTGCGGCCGAACTCAGGAGTAAATCGGGCGAAACCAACAGGCTGGAGATGATCACGGCCCGCAACCAGAGCCTGGAGATTAAAAACCAGCTGCGGCAGGTCATCGCAGATGAAAGCATCTTCCATCGCAAGTTGCAGAACTTGCTCAACAGTTCCGGTCCGCTTGAAATTTCCGACACAGTACTGCGCCGGGCAGCCTTCACCCCTGGCGGCGACAGTATGCCGCTGAATGCAAACCCTTCGCTGGGATATATCAAACAGCAGACCGAAGTTGCACGGATCACAGGCCAGCTGGAGCAAAGCCGCATGATGCCTGACCTGAGCATCGGGTATTTCAGCCAGACCATGATCGGCACCCAGGAGGTCAACGGATCACCCCGGAGCTTTGATGCAGGCTACCGGTTCACAGGATTACAGGCAGGTGTAACCATCCCATTGTGGTTTGGCCCGGGTGTTTCCAGGGCCAGGGCAGCGAGGATGCAGGAGAAGTCGGCCCTTTCCAGCGCCGACTATTATGCCGGTTCCCTCAGGAATAACCTGCAGTCGCTGCTTGACGAAGCAGGCAAGTTTAGCGCCAGCCTCGATTACTATGAACAGCAGGCCATTCCCGAAGCCAGCCTCATCATTGACCAGGCTACCCGCAGCTACAGGGCGGGGGCACTTGATTACCTTGAATATGTGATCAACCTCAACAGGGCGCTTGATATCCGGCAGAGTTATCTTGATGCGCTCAGCAGCTACAACCAGACCATTATCAACATTGAATATATCACAGGTAAAATATACTAATCCATGAATACTAAGACAACATACAGATCCATTGCAGCCATCCTTCTTTCATTGGCCCTGGTGTGGATGACATCCTGCGATGGCAGCAAAAAAACAGACCAGGAAGCCAAGGAGACTGAAGTACTCCCGGCAGATGTGGTTGAATTACGGGCCGACCAGGTTAAAATTGCCGGCATTGCAACCGGCTCCGTAGAATTGCGATCGCTCAGCGGCAACCTGAAGGTAAACGGCACAATCGGGGTGGCACCCCAGAACCTGGCAACCGTGTGCATGCCTTTTGGCGGCTTTATCAGGAGTGCCACGCTGATGCCAGGGAATTCCGTTTCCAAAGGCCAGACCCTTGCCGTGCTTGAAAACCAGGAATTTGTTGACATTCAACAGAACTATCTTGAGGCCAAAAGCAAACTGGAATTTGCGGAAGCAGATTATAAACGGCACGCCGAACTTTACAAGGAGGATGTTTACTCGCAGCAAAACCTGCAAAAGGTTACCTCCGACTACAAAGTACTGAAATCGCAGGTCAAGGCCCTGGAACAAAAGCTCGCCATGATTGGAATCAACCCGTCGGGATTGCATGAAGATGATATCAGCCGGTCGGTGAATGTAATTTCGCCGATATCGGGTTATGTGAAAACCGTCAATGTGAACATCGGGAAATATGTGGCGCCCACTGATGTGTTGTTTGAGATTGTCAACAGTGACAAGCTCTTCCTGGAGCTGACCCTGTTTGAAAAAGATGCCGACAAGGTATCAGCCGGGCAGAAAATCCGTTTCTTCATCAACAATGAAACCGAGCAGCATGAGGCGGTAATCTACCAGACCGGGAAGTCGGTGAATGCCGACCGGACATACAAAGTTTACGCAAGTGTTCCGGGTGCCTGTAAAAACGTACTGCCCGGCATGTATGTGAATGCCATCATAGAAGCATCGGGGCAGAATGTCGCCTCCTTACCCGCCGAAGCAATTGTCAGCTTTGACGACAAGGACTACATCTTTGTATTTGACCGTGACAAACAGGAAAACGGGAAGGCGTTCACGGAATACAGGATGGTGGAAGTTCACAAAGGGGTCACAGACGAGGGCTTTACTGAAGTCAGGTTGCCTGATGGATTTGATATCAAAGCGTCACGGGTGGTCATAAAAGGAGCCTACAACCTGCTTTCTGCCAAGAAAAATGCCGGGGAGATGAGTTGTTAGCGAATCACCGGGGCAGTGTAAAATAGAACGTTGCTCCTTTGCCGGTTTCAGCTTCGCCACGGCAATGCCCGCCATGACGCTGAATAATACGCTGTACATTTGCCAGGCCAATCCCGATTCCATCAAAATCCCGGGTACTGTGAAGCCGCTGGAATACACGAAATAATTTGCCTGCATCCTTCATGTTGAACCCGGCACCATTATCCCTGACAAAAAAAGTTATTTCAGCTTCAGTTGAAATGCTGCCGATTTCTATCACTGCTCCGGCAGTTTTCCCTGTATATTTTATGGCATTGGAAATCAAGTTCTTCCACACCTGCCTGATCAGATCTTCATCGCCTGAAATTTCCGGCAGGGGTTCCACAATAAATTTAAGATGCCGGCCGAGGGTATCCGGGTTGAAGAAACTGATGACCTGTTCAACCAAAACCTGCGAATTAATCACACACTTTTTGATCTGAGCCTGGTTCAGCCTGGAGAATGAAAGTATTGCATCAATCAATTGCTCCATTTCAAGGGTTGAACGATGAATACGTTTAAGGTAGGTGTATCCTTCAGATTGATGATGGCCGGATGCATCCTCCAGTAAAACATCAATGTACCCCTTGATATGCCTGAGCGGCGCTTTTAAATCATGGGAAATGGAATATGAGAATGTTTCCAGTTCCTTGTTGACAGCCTCCAGTTCAGCAGTTCGCTGCCTTACACGCAGTTCCAGGTTTTCGTTTAACTTGATGATCTCCTTTTCTGACTGTTTACTTTTGGTGATGTCGCGGTGAAATGCCTGGATAATTTGCTGCCCGCCTATATTGACCAGGCTCGTTGATACAGAGAGGGGGAACCTGTGCCCATCCTTGTGAAAGTGTTCAACCTCAAATTCGATAATTTTCCCTTCCATCACCGCCTGAACTCTGTCCGGTGTCCCGATGGAACTTTCAGGGGTGTCAAGGTCAAAAAGCCGCATGTCCTTCATTTCATCCACGGTATAACCGTGCATCCTGGCAAACGACTCGTTCACCTCTGAAATGTTCAGGTCGGGTGAAAGGTAGAATATGCCATCGCTCGCACTCTGGAAAAGTGTCCTGTATCGTTGCTCACTCTCAATGAGGGCTGCCTCTGCCTTCTTTCTCCCGGTGATATCACTCAGCGAAGTAACCCGTACGTTCCTCCCTCTGTAAAACATCATCTTCCCGAGTAAAGCACATGGAAAAGGTGTACCGTCTTTTTTCAGTGCGGTAGCTTCGTAAGGTTCTTCGTAACCGGTGATCATGTTGTGCATCACCCGCTCCCTGTCAGCCGGCACGATCCATTCTGTTCCGTATCTTCCAATTGCTTCTTCAGCGGTATAGCCGAACATGATTTCGGCAGCATGGTTTTGCTCAATGCATATACCCTTTTCTGAAATGAAAATGGCCTCAAATGTGGCTTCGCTCAGTCCGCGGTATTTTTCCCTGCTTTCCTGGATTTCTGCCTCAGCCTGTTTCCGATCAGTGATATCACGGGCGATGCCGCACCCAAACTCCTGGTCGCCGAATCGGATGTAGTCGGTTTGAACCTCCACCGGAAAAAACTCTCCGCTCTTTCTGCGATGCCGGCTTTCAAAGATAACGGTACCTTTCTGTTTCAACTCTGCCCAGTTTGCCTCCCACCATCCATCCGCTTCATTACCTGTCAGGTCCCTGATATGTATTGCCTCCAGTTCATCACGGGTATATCCAAGCCGCTGACAGGCTGCCTTGTTGACATAAACAATACTTCCTTCAGGAGCCAACAGCAACACCGTGTCCGTCATCATTTCCATCACAACCTGGGAAATCACTACGGCTTTTTGTTCATGGCTTTGGTGGTTCATAGGTTCCCGGGCATTTTAACTTTTCTTCTTTGCTAAAGTAAAAAAACTATCTGAGAAAAACACGTGGATTTATCATTTTTTTTATTTTTGCAGCCAATTTTTCATACATCATCTGTTAATTATTAAGTACTTATGGAAGTAAGTGTTGAGAATCTGACAAAGAGTTACGGGTTTCAGAAAGCCGTTGACAACATCTCATTCAAGGTGAACACAGGTGAAATTGTAGGCTTTCTCGGGCCAAACGGTGCCGGGAAGACCACCACCATGAAAATCATCACCTGTTTCATGGGCCCCAACGGGGGCGATGTGAAGGTTGGGGGAATCTCCGTACAGGCCAACCCGGAGGAGGTAAAACGGCGTATTGGTTACCTTCCCGAAACAAATCCCCTCTACAAGGAGATGCCTGTAATTGACTACCTGCATTATGTTGCAGAGATCCAGGGAGTGCATAAAACAAAAATCCATGACCGCATTTTCGAGATGGTGACCGTGTGCGGGCTGAAAAGTGAAAAGTACAAAAAGATCGGGGAACTCTCCAAGGGATTCCAGCAGCGGGTTGGCCTGGCCCAGGCACTGATCCACGACCCGGAAGTACTGATCCTGGACGAGCCGACCTCCGGCCTTGACCCTAACCAGATTGTTGAAATCAGGGAACTGATAAAAAAGATCGGCCGGGAGAAGACGGTGCTGCTGAGTTCACACATCCTCGCGGAGGTGGAGGCAACATGCGACCGGATCCTGATCATCAACAAGGGACAGCTTGTCGCTGACAGTACGGCATCCACACTCCGGAAACAGGCCCAGGACAAGGAGATCGTGAAGGTGTCCATTGAAGACGGTGACCGGAATGAGATTTATACTGGCCTGCAATCCATTGAAACAGTTGAACTTGTTGACCTTCTGCCCGAGTACACCCAGGCTTTTGAGGTACAAAGCAAGCCGGGGATAAGTTCGCGGAAGGCGATTTTCAGACTGTGTGTGGATAAAGGATGGTCGCTCACGGAAATGACCCCGGTGGAAAGGAAGCTGGAGGAGGTGTTCAGGGATTTGACGATTATCAAATGAGAAATAAAATGTTGTCAGCTGTCAGCAATCAGCTGTCAGCTGAAAGCCAATTGCTAACAGCTAAAACTAAAAATTTATGAACAAGATCTGGATCATCACAAAGAGGGAACTCCGGTCATTTTTTGACTCGCTGATGGCCTATGTCATGATCGTACTGTTCCTTGGATTCAGCGGTTTTTTCACCTGGATCTTTGGCAGCGACATTTTCATGGTAGGGCAGGCCAGTCTCCAATCATTTTTCGGCATCTCTTTCTGGACGCTGTTTTTCTTTATTCCTGCTGTAACCATGGGATTGGTGGCGGAGGAACGCAAATCAGGAACCCTTGAACTGCTTGTAACCAAACCGGTGAGCGACTGGCAGATCATTGCCGGCAAGTTCCTGGCGGCCTTCCTGCTGATCTGTATCACCCTGGCGTTAACAATTCCTTACTATATCACCGTGGCCAGCATCGGCAAGATTGACCACAGTGCCGTGCTGATGGGTTACCTCGGACTGCTATTCATGAGTGCTTCCTACATCAGCCTCGGTATCTTTGCCAGCAGCATCACCACCAACCAGATTGTCGCCTTCCTGATCACCCTTTTCATCGGAATCTTTTTCCACCTTGTATTCGGGCTGATCAGCATGAGTTCGGGTGGATGGTTTGCCGGCCTGCTCGGATACCTGAGCCTGGCCACACATTACGAATCAATGGCGCGCGGGGTGATTGATTCCAAAGATATCCTTTACTTCCTTTCCATTATTTTCACCGGGCTGCTCGGCACCGAACTGGTTCTCTCACGACGAAACTCCTCAAATTAATGTACGGGTTTGGTAAAACAGTTAACAGGAAAACACTATGAAAAGTCATAAATCCATATATACCTATATCCTTGCGATCGTTGGCGTCGTGATCCTTGTCAACCTGGTCGGCGACCGCTTTTTTCTCCGGCTTGATTTCACCGCCGACAAAAGATACACACTCAGCGATGCAACCAGGAACATCCTGGGCTCACTGAAGAAACCTGTAACCGTTACGGCCTACTTCAGTGAAGAGCTGCCGCAGCAGTTTACCCAGCTCAGGCGCGACTTTAAGGAAGAACTGATTGAGTATTCCAACCGGTCAGGAGGCAAAGTAACCTTTGAATTCATCAACCCGAACAAGGACGAGGCCACCGAGCAGAAAGCCATGCAGGAGGGGATCAATCCAGTTTTGATCAATGTTAGGGAAAAAGACCAGGTGAAGCAACAGAAAGCCTACCTGGGAGCTGTAGTTCATTTTGGCGACCAGAAAGAGGTGATCCCGCTGATCCAGGACGGGGCGGCCATGGAATACAGCCTCTCAACCAGCATCAAGAAACTGACCGCCGAGAACAAGCCAAAAGTAGGATTGTTGCAGGGACACGGGGAAACACCACTGAATGCCCTGGCACAGGTGCTGCAGTCGCTCATGGTTCTTTATGAGGTGGAGCCTGTAAACCTTGACGAAGTTTCTGTAAACGCATCCAGTTATAAAACACTCGTCATCATCAATCCCACCGACAGTTTTCCTCCTGCACACCTGGCAAAACTGGATGAATTCCTGGCTGCAGGCAAAAACATCTGCATCGCCATGAACCGGGTGGACGGAAACCTGCAAACCACTTCCGGTACAGAAATCAGGACAGGCCTTGAGCGGTGGCTGGAATCCAGGGGAGTGAAGGTGAACCCTAATTTCATCCTTGATCAGAATTGCGGCAGCGTGACGGTGAACCAGCAGCAGGGATACATGACCTACCAGTCAAACATGAGGTTTCCGTATCTCCCCCTGATCACCAAATTCGCACCGCACCCGGTAACAAAAGGGCTCTCCTCGGTATTGCTCCAGTTCGCCAGTTCCATTGATTTTACTGCAACAGGAAGTGATATCAGTTTCACCCCCCTTGCAATGACATCTGAGCGGTCAGGCATGGAAAACGCGCCGTTAACGTTCAACATAAGCCGCAACTGGCAGCAGCAGGACTTCCCGCGCTCGGGGCTCACGGTCGCTGCATTGGTTGCAGGTAAACTTGCCGGAGGCATGAACTCCCGCATGATCATCATCTCCGATGGCGACTTCCCGGTGAACGGCGCCGGTCAGCAGGCCAGGCAGATCCCGCCGGACAACCTCAACCTGATGGTAAATTCTGTTGACTGGCTGTCGGATGACACCGGACTGATTGATCTCCGCACCAGGGAGGTGACCTCGCGGCCGCTCGATCAGATGGACGATGGTAAAAAAGCCATGCTGAAATACATTAATTTTCTGCTGCCCATTCTGCTGATCCTGGGAATCGGATTTTTCAGGTATCAGTCAAGGCGTAACCTGCGTTTCAGACGGATGAACGAAAACTATATCTGATAATTTGATTGGAAGATTTGTAATTTTACATGCTCAATCAGTCATTTAATCAAATCTCCCTTGAAAGAGCTTCTCGAAAAGATCAGCACGCTGGCGGAATCCTACCGGGATTATACCGCGGCGAACCTCGCTAAACTTGTTAAAATCAAATCACTCAGCACGGGTGAAAAGGCCATGGCCGATGAACTGAAGCGCCAGATGGTTGAAGCCGGCTTTGATGAAGTACGCACCGACGGCCTCGGAAACGTCATCGGCCGCATCGGCAACGGAAAAAAAATCCTTGCTTTTGACGGGCACATTGATACCGTGGATACCGGCAACCTGGCCAACTGGACCGGTGATCCCTTTTCAGGCGAGATCCGCGACGGGTATGTGCATGGCCGCGGAACTGTTGACCAGAAAGGCGGACCTGCTGCATTTGTCACAGCGGGGCGCATCCTGAAAGACCTTGCGTTTGACCGCGACCTAACCATTTATTTTACAGGAACCGTCATTGAGGAAGACTGCGACGGGCTCTGCTGGAAATACATCGTGGAAGAGGAGAAGATCGTTCCCGATTTTGTCGTCATCACTGAGCCTACCAACCTGAACATTTACCGCGGCCACCGGGGAAGGATGGAGATCTCCGTTACCTTCAGGGGCATCTCCTCCCACGGATCAGCCCCCGAACGCGGAAAGAACGCCATCTACATGGCTTCCAGGGCCTGCCTTGAAGTTGAAAAGCTGAATGAACGCCTTCGTTCGGATGATTTCCTTGGAAAAGGCAGTGTGACCGTCTCTGAGTTTGTATCGGGCAGCCCGTCGCTATGCGCAGTGGCCGATTACGCGCGCATCCATCTCGACAGGAGGCTTACATGGGGTGAAACCAAAGAATCTGCGGTGGCTGAGATCAATGAGATCGTAAAAGGCATGGATGCGGTGGCGGAGGTGCTGCAATACGAAGAAACAGCCTACACCGGCCTGCGTTATGGCATGGAGAAGTACTACCCTACCTGGAAGATAGAAGAAGGCCATCACCTGGTGGCGCGGGCACAGCAAGCCTTCACGGGGCTTTTCGGAAAGGAACCCGTCACCGACAAATGGACCTTTTCCACCAATGGCGTAACCATCAACGGATACTATAAAATACCTTGCATCGGCTTCGGCCCCGGCAACGAGGTGCTGGCCCATGCTCCCAACGAAAAGGTGCCCGTGAGCGACCTGGTGGCCGCCTCGGCCTTCTACGCCGCACTCGCCTGCAATCTATAACGGTACAGACGCACTGCGTGCGTCTCATCCCGTAAAGACGCACTGCAGTGCGTCTCATCCCGTAAAGACGCACTGCAGTGCGTCTCTACGATAAAAAAAAAATATGACTAAAACAACCCAAAACGGCCTCTACGGTCGCGACTTCCTCCTCACCTGGGAAAAATCCCATGAAGATCTTGAAACCATCCTCTCCGTAGCTGAGGAACTGAAAAGGCTGCGCGACCGGAACATCTCTCCAAGGTGCTTCGACTCCGGGCTTGCCATCTCCCAGTTCAGGGATAACTCTACCCGCACCCGCTTCTCATTTGCCTCTGCGGCGAACCTGCTCGGCATGGCCGTTCAGGACCTGGATGAAGGCAAGTCGCAGATTGCCCATGGTGAAACTGTGCGTGAAACGTCGGCCATGATCTCTTTCCTGAGCGACATCATCGGGATCCGGGATGACATGTTCCTGGGGGCAGGCAATGCCTATATGCGTGAAGTGGGCGCTGCGCTTGATGAAGCGTTTGCCGACGGGGTGCTGCCCCAGCGGCCGGGCATCATTAACCTGCAATGCGATATTGACCATCCGACGCAGTCGATGGCCGACCTGCTCCACCTGAAAACCGTGTTCGGGTCGCTCGAAAATCTGAAAGGCAAAAAGATCGCCATGACCTGGGCCTATTCACCCAGCTATGGGAAACCCCTGTCGGTGCCGCAGGGCATCATCGGCCTGATGACCCGTTTCGGGATACAGGTTGAACTTGCCTTTCCTGAAGGTTACGGGCTCATCCCCGAAGTAGTAGAACTTGCAGGAAAGCAGTCACAAGAAAGCGCTGGCAGTTTCCATGTTGTTAATTCCATGGAAGAGGCTTTTACCGGTGCCGACATCGTTTACCCCAAGAGCTGGGCTCCATTCCATGTAATGCAGCAGAGAACCGAACTCCTCCGGAAGAATGATCACGACGGACTGAAAAGCCTTGAAAAAGAGTGCCTCTCCAACAATGCCCATTATAAAAACTGGGAATGTACGGAAGAACACATGAAACTCACCAAAGAAGGAAAAGCACTATATATGCATTGCCTGCCGGCGGATATTTCAGGGGTTTCATGCAGGCAAGGTGAAGTTGCTGCCACTGTTTTTGAACGCTACCGTGTGCCGCTGTACAAACAGGCTGGATTTAAACCTTACGTTATAGCCGCTATGATGCTTACCAACCGGTTTGAGGATCCGGCGTCAGTGTTGGGGGAACTTGAAGGCAGGGGAGCTGCCAGGGTGTTTTAAATTAACCACATAGTCACATAGGGCACATACAAAAGATTAAAATTTTGTTGAAGAATTCTATGTGTTTTTCCTATCGTGCCCTATGTGCCTATGTGGTAAAAACACCCCCGTTAACAATCACTGTCTCCGCCCTACCCCTCACCAGAAACCCCTCAAAAATCTCCGAATCACATCTCCCATTGCCTCCTCCTGCAGTAATCACCCCCTCATAATCAGGATCCCATATCACAATATCCGCATCAAACCCCAGGAGCAGTTTCCCCTTCCTTTGTCCCAGTCCGAATATTTCAGCAGGGCGGGTTGACACCAGGTCAACAAATTGGTTGACGGTAATTTTATTGGCCAGTACACCGTAGGTATACAGTAAACTGAGCCGATGGGATATGCTTCCGGCGCCATTGGGAATTTTCGTAAAGTCGTGCAATCCAATGGATTTCTGGCCATGCAGGTTAAACGGGCAATGATCTGTGGCTACCACGTCAAAGGTTCTGTCTGCAATTCCGTCCCAGAGAAGGTTCTGGTCAGCAGCGGAGCGCAGTGGTGGAGAAATAATATATGGCAATACCGACATATCATCCAGGAAAGGATCATACCTGGAATCATTCAGCAGCAGGTAGTGCAGGCAGGTTTCGCCGAAAACTCTGATGCCGTCCCGTTTTGCTTGCCTTATCAGGTCAGCTCCCTTCCCGGTGGAGGTATGCACAATATATACCGGGCAGCCAGATTCAGCCGATAATTCAATGACACGCTCAATGGCCTGTATCTCTGCCCCGGCAGGACGGCTTAAAGCATGGTAGAAAGCCCGGGTTTTGCCTTCAGCTAGGAATATCTCCTGCAGCCTGCTGATCATTGCGCCGTCTTCGCAATGCACCATCACCAGTCCGCCGGCCGGCCCTGCCACTTTCATCAGTTCAAACAGGTCATCATAGCCGATCCCGATGGATTTCCGGTAGGCCAGGTATGCTTTAAACGAATGGATTTCCTGGCGCTCGATACACGGAACAATCTCCCGGGCAATCGAAATATTCCATTCACTTATTCCCATGTGAAGGCCGCAACCGGCAAGACTTTCGGAGGATTCTATCCGGCGCAGCTTCAGCGCCTCCATGAGTGACTGTCCGCGAACCGGGGTGACAAAATCCATGAAATAAGTAGTACCTCCTGCCAGGGCGGCCAGGCTTCCCGACCTGAAATCATCGCAGGAATTTCCTGCAGGCGTTGGCAAAGAAAGATGAACATGCGGATCAAAACCTCCGGGGATAACATATTTTCCTGTCGCATCAATTACGGTACACTCCGGAAAAGCTGTTCTGTCAAAAACACCGCGGGCAGCAATAATGCCATTCTCCAGCAAAAGATCCTCCCTGGAATTTCCTTCGGCTCCAACAAGAACCCCGTTGCAAATCAGCAGCTTCGTGCCTATAGCATTTCCCATAACCGAAGTGCCTGTTTGTGAGATTCTTCCAGGATACCCTTTTCGTCAACATTCACCATGACTGAATCATCTACAATGAGCTTTCCGCGGGAGATCACATGGGTGACGTGCCTTGACTCAATGCCAAATAAAAAATGACCGAAAAAATTCCCGTCCATTAACGGGGTAGGTGTATCATAATCAAGCACTACCAGGTTGTTTGCCCCATCCCCTGCTATATCATTGGATTGCAGATAGCGGTGAACATTGCGGAACCGCTGATACGTTCCTGCATAGTCAATGAAATCAAAATTATGTCCTGCAAAAAAGGCCGATTTTGCACTCCGAAGCATGTCGCTGTGCATGCCGTCGGTACCCAGCATGATCCGCGGACCCAGCCCTTTTGAGCTGAAAAATCCCACCGAATTATTGAGGTTGCTCTCCATATTCTGCACAACCCAGGCAGCGGAGCCTTCCACCAGCCCGCGTTCATGTTCATCCAGGTGGAGACAGTGGGCCAGGATTGTTTTCGGGAACTGCAGGGCTCCGGCATCAGACAGGCGTTCGATCACCCTCTGTTGATAATGCTCTATGCAGTGTACCTCGTCATATTTATCTTCGGCTACGTGAATATGAATGCCCGATTGTGCCTGTTCTGCAAGATGCACAGCATGTTTCAGTGTTTCATCACCCACGGTGAACGAAGCGTGGAGGCCGACCAGCCCCTGCCGGCCTGCCAGATAGGATGCGGTTTCTTCCAGGCCTTTCCGTGCAACCTCCATTCCGTCGCGGTCGGATATTTCATAGCAAAGCAAATGCCCTACTCCGACTTCGTCAAAAGCACAGGCAATGGTTTCCAGGCTGCCCTCCACGGCAAAAGGAGAGGCATGATGGTCGATGACAAAAGTGACACCGCTCTTTGCACAGGAGATTGCTGTGGCAAGGGCACTGTAACGGACCATCTCCAGGTCAAGTGCCTTGTCAAGGTTCCACCACACATATTGAAGGATCTCGCGGAAATTTTCAGGATTTTTCTTTGGCGGTGGCATCCCCCGGGCAAGTGCGGAATACACATGATGATGCCCGTTGGCAAATGCCTTTGTGATGAATTTACCCGTGCAGTCGATCACCCGGGTAATGTCCTGACTGGCTGCCCGATCAGGGTTAAAAGTGAGTGATCCCTCCATCCCGGGTGAAACAAGGATATCGGCACATCTAAATTCAAGTGTTTCCCAGTTGACGTAGGTGCCGTTTTTGAGTAAAATCATTCCGTTGGATTTGATATGTGCTTTCTTTGTTTGAATAAGTAAAGGTAGTAAAGTTGACCAATATTTTTCCTTTCTTTGTAATCGCAAGGGGCTTTGTATTCTCCTCCCTATTGGTAATAATTACCACAGATTCACATTGATTTAAAACAAACATCATGGAAACCGTTGAAAAAATTTTCTCCGTAATACAGAAGGCAGGTGCACCCGTAAGTGTCGGGCAAATCGTGGAATTATCAGGGATTGACCGCAAAGAGGTTGATAAAGCAATGAAAAAGCTAAAGACGTCGGGACGGATCAGCTCCCCGAAGAACTGTTACTGGGAACCGGCAAAGTAATTCCGGTCGTCAGGGTCTCCCCTTTCGTTTCATCGGCAGCTGCTTTCGCCTGATACCGTCAAACCGGAAAAATGCATTGGCAACAGCCGCTGCCGTAGGCACCAGTCCGATCTCACCGATGCCCTTGGCCCCGTAAGGACCTACAGGGTCGGCTTCTTCAACACCAATAACCACGATTTCGGGGGTGTTTTTAGCACTGAGAACACCGCAATCGGCCAGTTTCGTGCTCAACAGGCGACCATCCCTCATGGGCAGGTCTTCTGTAAGCGCATAACCCAGTCCCATATGAACCGCTCCCTGGATCTGGCCTTCAAAAAGCATGGGGTTCATGATCTTTCCCGCATCATGGGCGGCATACACGGTGTCAATGTCGCCCCGGTCATTGAGTACCACCAGCTGTGCGGCATAGCCATAGGAATAATGGGTGATAATCTTTTCCACGCTGGCACCCGGTTTCGTCGTCCAGTCGCAGTAGTATTTTCCCGGGTAGGTGTTACCTGCAAGTTGAACCAGCGCATTTTTCAACCATTTTCCCTTCAAATCAACACATCCGGGAGCGAACTGTTCCAGGTCATCGCGAAGGGCATTGCAGGCATCAATGATTGCATTCCCCAGCAGGGCGGTTGCCCTGGATGACGTGGTCATTCCGGTTGGAAGACCGGCATTGGTGTCTACAACAACTTCAACAAGCGAGGGGTCAATACCAGTCTCCTGGTTCAGGGTTTGAATGGCCATATTCTGCACACCCTGCCCCATTTCGGTCCAACCGTGCTCTATTAAAACTCTTCCTCCCGCGAGGATGGAAATCTTCACATCACAGAAATCGGTCATGCCGTTGCCAACACCGGAATTCTTGATGCCACAGGCCAAACCTGCGTATTTTGCTGCATAGAAATGATCCTTAAGCGCCAGCAGGCATGCTTTGACACCAACACCTTTGCCGAGGATCTGGCTGGTGGCGGTCATCTTCCCGGTGTCAAGGGCATTGTCATACCTGAATTTCCACCGGTCAAAACCACCTTTTGCGCACAGGTCGTCAATGCAGCCTTCCAGGGCAAAAGCCACCTGGTTGGCTCCAAAGCCGCGCATGGCACCGGAAGGGATGTTGTTGGTGTAAACGGTAAGCGCCTCAATATCCACAGATGGAAGGTGATACCCTCCGCTTGCATGGCCCGCCACACGCTCCATCACTTTGGTTCCGACCGAAGCGTAGGCGCCTGTATCGCCGACAGCCTGCAGTTTCAACGCGGTAAGCATGCCGTTCTCATCACAGCTTAGCGAAATATCCATCCACACAGGGTGACGCTTCGGATGCATGATGATTGATTCTTCCCTCGACAGGTGAAGTTTCACAGGCTGCTGCAGCAGGAAAGCAAAAAGAGAAACATGGCCCTGAACGGTCATATCCTCACGGCCACCAAAGCCACCTCCGCAGGGAACCAGTGTAACCCTGACCTGCTCTTCATCCACTCCCAGCAATGAGGCCACCTGGCGCTGATCAACGTAAATTCCCTGTCCCTGGCTGTAAAGATGAATCCCATTGCCTTCAGGCAGTGCCAGCGCCGCCTCTGTTTCAAGAAAGGCATGCTCAATGCGCTGGGTCTCAAATACGCCTGTTATAAAATGTGCTGAACGGTCAAACTCCTGCTGAACAGGTTCACCGCGCCGAACGATGCATTTTTCAAGCAGGTTGCTTTTCCCCGGGTGCACCGCCGGTGAGGCGGGATCAAGCGCCCGGTGCATGTCAGATACCGGCTCAAGCACCTCATATTCAACCTTGATGAGCTTTGCGGCGTTGCGGGCAGTCTCTTCATCTGTAGCCACAACCCCGGCAACCACATCCCCGATGTACCGTGTCACCTCACCGGGCGCGATCATCAGTGGCCAGTCGCTGAAAATCAATCCAGTATACCTGTCACCGGGCACATCCGCAGCCGTAAAAATCCTTATAACACCCCCTGTTTTTTCCGCCTCTGAAGAATCAATGGACAATATTTTCGCCCTCGGATGATCGCTGAACCGGAGCGCACCGTGCAGCATCCCGCGCACCTGCATGTCATTCACAAATTTCCGCTTCCCGATGGCCGTATCAAAAGCTTCGTACTTGGGTAACGGGGAACCGATCCCTGAGGCGTTAGGGGTTTTACCCTTTTCAGGGGATGAACCTTCAACCTCATTTTGATCTCTATCTCCGGATTCATCCACATCCATGAGATTTTTTAACGCCTCTTCAATGGCATCAACGATTTTAATATAACCTGTGCACCTGCACAGGTTAAGTCCGATGGCCTGTTTGATCTGCTCCCGGTCGGCAAACGGATTCTCAGCAAAGAGGACCTTTGTTCGCATGATCAGGCCCGGTGTGCAGAAGCCACATTGTACCGCCCCTTTTTCAACATAGGCGCGGGCAATGACATCCCGAACCGTGCCTGGGATGCCTTCCATGGTTACAACATGATGCCCCTTTAAAAATTTGATCTTCTGTGTGCAGGATAACCTGGCTTTCCCGTCAATCTCTACCATGCATGCACCGCAGGCTGCCTGACCGGAACATCCGTCTTTTACCGACGTGATTCCTGCCAGCTCCCTTAAATAATGCAACAGTGTCTGGTTTTCATCACCAGCATATTGAACTTCAACATCATTTAACAGGAATGAAATCATATCAGGAACCGCTTGGTGCTAATTGGAATACAGGATGTTGCACTACCTTTTCTCAAAAACGTAATCAGTTATGGTAAAAGCATCACTTCCTCCGCTGCTGGAAGTTATCAGTGTGTAGCCGGAATTTTTCAATTCTTTGAGTGCTGAAGCGATTTTCAGCACATTATTTTCCTGAGTTTTCGGACGCATCACCTCAAGTTCTATTTGTTTTAAAATTTGTGTGCCGTCGGAAATGATGATTTTAGATGCGTACATGGAGTTCACCGACTCAAATGTTCTGACAAGGACAAGACTCTCTTCGTTTACCCCGGGTTTAAACGACATCAGCAGAACACCGGTAACAAATACAGTTAACGCGATCAGGCTGGCAACGATTAGCTTTTTCATCTTTTTAAGTTTTAGGAACTATCAAATTCTGCATCAACACCTCAAGAGTGATTTAAAATCAGTTCTACCGAGCTGAGTTCAGGTTCAACGGCATCAGGGATGCTGATGGATGACTGGACGGCGGTTAAATCCTTCAAACCGCTTCCGGTTAACAACACTACGTTTTTCGACCCGGGATGAAGCTTTCCCTGACTTCTGTATAGAAGCATCCCTGCAAACGCAGCCACCGCTGCAGGTTCCGAAAAGATCCCTGCTGAATGCGACAGTTTTACTGAGGCATCAAGAATTTCCCTGTCGGAAACGGCAATACTTTCACCCTGATATTTCTTCATATATGATTCCGTCATGCGGAAGCACCGGGGAACATTAACCGAGATAGAATCGGCAACGGTTTTTGACGGTGTTGATATAAATGATCCGCTGTTCCCGAGGTTTGCGATCAGGTTCGCACTTCCCTGCGCCTGCACTGCAACCAGCACCGGCATCCGGTCAGTGATCCCGAGCAGCAAAAGATCTTCAAATCCTTTACACACCCCGGAATAGATTACACCGTCGCCAACAGGGATAAAGATCCTGTCGGGTACCCGGTGCCCGCATTGCTCAAAAATCTCGAAAGAGACTGTTTTTTTTCCTTCGATGGTCAGGGGGTTGAATGCCGTATTCCTGTTGTAGAATCCGTACTTTGCCGAAATCTGCACACTGAGGTCAAACGCATCGTCGTAGGTCCCTTTTACAGGCACCAGCCTGGCGCCATACATCAGTATCTGTGTGAGTTTGGCCAGTGGCGCCGCAGCCGGAACAACAATCATCGCCTGCTGCCCCTGCGAGGCACAGATTCCTGCCAGGGATGACCCGGCATTCCCTGTTGAAGCAGCAACCAGGTTGGTTATGCCATTTTCTTTCGCCCATGCCGACACCAGTGCCGATGCCCGGTCCTTGAACGAAAATGTCGGATTCTGCGAATCATCCTTCAAAAAAACCTCTGCCCCACCTCCGTCAATTCCAACCGTCCACTCGTCCACCTGTCCACCTGTCCGCTTGTCCGCCTGCCCACCTGTCCGCTTGTCCGCCTGCCCACCTGTCCGCCCGTCCGCTCGTCCGCCTGTCCACTTATACATCGGCGTATCCCCCACTCTCAGTACCGGCCACGAACTCCATTCCCTGATTGGCATCAAAGGAAGATAATGACCCATCCTCAAGTGATCAAACAATTGAGCTGAAGGTGCAAGGCCCCGGATCTTGTCATACTCATAAACCGTTTTCAGCACACCCCTTGGAGGCTCACCGGGGTTGTTGTCCTGATCACACGACGGACAAAGGTAGATAACCTGGTTTCCAGGATATTCTGACTGGCAATCAACACACTCAAAGTGAAACTTTTCAGCCATGCACTTCTATTTTAAAAGTCCGGTATGCTCGTTAAAGTCGTTGATCAGTTCATCCCACCGGGCCGGCTGACTGAATATTTCGGGCCAGATCCGGCGGTCATCCCACAACTGGCGGAGATCATCCACCTCTTTCCCCTGTTGTTCAATCCAGGTGAAATATTTAAGGTTATGAATGGCTTTCCGGTCGTTGTAGCCAAGTTCCTTCATGTGTGCCGGGGCAGTTCCCAGCATGCATTTTTCGTGATCGCGGGCGGCCTGCATCAGAGAATAATTGCCCCTTTCTGCAGTAAGTTCCTCCAACCTTGAGCCATACATTTCGGCCGAGTCAGTGGCTATGGTCACCATCACATCCTCACCGGTGAATTCAAAGTGCTTTGCAGTCTTGATGGCTGAAAGAATGTTGCCGATGCCTGATATGCCGATGGTATCCAGCACGGCGATAAGTTCCTTGTCCACCCCGTTGGCTGCAAGATATTCATGCCCCTCCTTTTCGTTGAAAAGCCTGAGCAGACGCATACAATCCTCGTCATCAATGGCTGTCACCACATCCGTATTGCGCACATTGTGGATCCAGGGAACATGCTTGTCGCCGATGCCTTCAATGCGGTGGCCGCCGAAGCCATTCTGAAGGAGTGTCGGGCACTGCAACGCTTCTGATGCCACCACTTTGAGATGCGGAAATTTGGTGCGCAGATAATCTCCGGCTGCAATGGTGCCGGCTGATCCGGTGGCAGAGATGTAAGCAGCCATGGAGGCCTCCTTTCCGGCCACCAGCCTGAATGCCTCTTCGATGGCATGGCCGGTAACTTCATAGTGCCAGCAGGAGTTTCCGAACTCCTCAAACTGGTTGAAGATCATGCAATCCTTGCGGGTTCGTTTGATCTCCCAGCATTTATCATAGATCTCCTTCACATTTGATTCGCATCCAGGTGTTGCGATCACCTCAGCGCCAATCTCTTTGAGCCATGCAAACCGCTCGCGGCTCATCTCTTCGGGAAGGATGGCAACAGCGGTCACATCCATGAGGTACGAATCAAATGCACCACCGCGGCAATAGTTCCCTGTTGACGGCCATACAGCTTTGTGATACGTCGGGTCAAATCCACCTGTGATGATGCGCGGGGCAAGACATCCGTAGGCAGCACCAACTTTATGGGCACCTGTGGGGAACCACTTGCCCAGCATCACGATGATGGGAGAATCAATCCCGGTGACCGCTTTAGGCAGCACAAGAAAATTCGGACTTCCGTAAAGTCCTCCGGTTGCCTTCGGTTCATTTTTCCAGGTGATCCTGAACAGGTTCAGCGGATGAAGATCCCACAACCCGATGTTTTTCAGTTTATCCTTAATCATACCCGGAACCAGTTCCGGGTTCTGCATCTGCGCAAAAGTCGGCAGAATAATACCTTTTTCCCTGTAATGCTTAATCGCCTTGTCCAGCACAACCCGGTCAACGATCCCATCCACAATTTCTATCATAACTCTTTAAATTAAACGATTCACAACACACCCGTCACCCGTCACCCGTCACCTCCCCCGCTCCCCTCATCACCACGCTCATCTCCGCCGCTATATCAAAATGGGCCTCTTTCACGCATGGCACCAGGAATTTCACATCCAGGAGGTCGAAGGTTTCCGGGTCTATAACGGCCCTGACAAGTTCCGTTTCATAAACATACCTGCCATCAGCAAGACTCAGTGTCCGGATGCTGTCCTTTTCCTTGTAAATAAGGACCTGCCTGCCGGAATTCCGGTTCAGGAAAAAGCCGGTCTCTTCTTTATTCAGGCTCTCCACCGACAAACAGAGCCCGGGTTTGTCGGCAAACGGACGTCCGCCTGTAGGGCAGAATGTGGTGCAGTTACCGCATTCATTGCAAAAATCCCTGATGTTCAGAACCTGGTACTGCTGCCCGGTAATGAAAATCTTATCTTCTTCAAATACAATCGTTCCATCTTCCTGCATTACAGCCTTTTTCAGGTTGTACCGGACAGGCTTGACCGAATAGCCAAAATTTGCCAGGTTCGGACAAACCGACACACATACATTGCAGATTATATCACATTGTAAACAACGTGAAGCTTCTACTGCAGCATCTTCCGGATGAAGTGAATCAATAACCAGGTTGAAATTCCTGCGATCGTTCAAAGCCGTTTCTGCAGGATGGCGCCCGTATTCCCTGACTGATTTACGATGAATCAGGTCAGCTTTGTTTATATCTCTTACACCTGCGTCAGCAGTAAGTGAATGATCCTGTGAAAAAGGACTGATCCCGGAAATAATCTCCATTGCAGCCTTCCGCCCGTCGCCAATGGCATTGATGGCTGTTGATGCTCCGCGAAGGGCGTCGCCGCCAATGAATAACTTCGTAACCTTCGTCTGGTAGCTGCCGGGAGCGGTTTCCAACTGTTCCCCGGCAAGAAAATCGATGGCAAGTACCTGCCCGATCGCAGGGATGATGGTGTCGCAGTCAATCACAAATTCCGACTGTGGAATGGCAACCGGAACCGGCCTGCCATCCTTTGCTTTGCCTGAGAGGGTGTTGCGGGTGCATAATAGTCCGGTCACTTTCCCCCCTGCGGCGTTTACTCTTATTGGATTGGCAAGCTCAACCACCCTGATACCCTCGTTCAGTACGGCTTCAATTTCTCCTTTATCGGCGGGCATCTCATGGATCGTCCGGCGGTAGACCACCGTAACATCTCCGTCAGGGCCTGCCAGCCTGTAGGCGGTTCGGGCGGCATCCATGGCTGTGTTGCCGCCCCCGATGATGACGATCCGGTTTCCCTTCAGGGCTGCACGGTTTTTGCGTACATCATACAGGAACTCTAGCGGATCCAGAACACCTTCAGCGTCAACCCCGTCAATGCTGAGTTTTACAGATTCCTGGGCCCCGGCTGCAAGGAACATTGCATCATAATTATGTGAAAGTTCCTTAAACCGGTTCTGATCAATTTTATGGTTATCATGCAACCGGATGCCGGATGCGAGAATTCTTTGAATATCCTTTTCAATCGCCTGTGAGGTGAGGCGGAACGATGGAATGGCAGCTGCTACCATTCCTCCCGCAATTTCTTTCTGCTCGAAAACATCCACTTCAAAGCCAGCCTGGCGCAGGAACCAGGCACAGGATAACCCGGCCGGTCCGGCCCCTATGATGGCTGTCCGGTTTCCGTTACTTGCCGGGGAGGAGGCTGCAGATGAGGCCGCTTCAGCAACGTAGCGTTTGATTTCCCTGATCTGCAAAGGCTCATCGTAATTGATCCGCGTACATTTAAGCTGGCATAAATGGTCACATACCATGCCAGTAACAGATGGGAAAGGGTTGGTTCTGAATATTGTCCGGAATGCCGAAGGGAGATCACCCGAGGCGGTGTGATACATGTATTCCGGGATATCCTGGTTTGCAGGGCAGGTATCGGTGCAAGGGGCATGGATGCAGTCAAACCATCCCAGCGGGCGCGTCGTTTTGATGGAAGGATCTGAAAATGAGTTTTTATGGTAGGCAGGGTTATCAGCAACACAATCAGCATAACTGTTAAGGTTATGAAGTGCGGCATGACTTACCAGGTTTTCATTCCCGGCAACATGGAGAATCAACGTATCCAGACTGTCGGCCCTGTGCAGTGAAAAGGCAGTTTCCAGGTTTTGTATGTACTGATGCAAACGTCCGTAACCACCGGGTTTAAGCAGGTCGCTGCATACCGTAACAGGTTTCATCCCGCAGGCCAGCACCTCAGCAACATTAAAGCAGTCAACACCTGCAGAGAAGGAGATATCGAGTTTGCCGTCAAAGTCGTGCTGCAGTTTCCCTGCAAGCCTTATGCTGATCGGATGCAGCGCCCTCCCGCTCATGTACATCATGGGTTCCGAAGCGCCGAAGACATCCTTGTGATTCTTGCTTTCAAGTGTATTGGTGAGCTTAATACCAAACTGCAACCCCATGGCTTCCGACGCTTTCGTGAGTGAATCAAGGATTTTCAGTGCATCCGGATATTTCAGGTCATGTTCAAAGGCAAGATCGGGAACCTCAGTTGTAAAGCCAAGCCGGGTATTCAGCAAGCCCCGCAATTCAACCGGCCCCAGTAATGTCGGGTTCAACTTGACGGTGGTGTGTAAATTCTTTTCGTTGATCAGGTACAGCCCGATTTTTTCTATCTCCTCCGGGGGGCAGCCGTGCATCGTACTCAGGGTAACATGGTCAGAGATCATCGCCGGGATGTTGACGCTGTCAATGGCCGGGTAGATATGCCGGATCAATTCCTTTGCCACAGACAGTTCAGCCGAACAGTCAAGCATCCTGCTGAAAAACCACTGTACATTGTCCTTCAGGATGCCTTCCAGGTTGTAACCGACACTCATGTTGAACAATTCTCCACCGGTGGCGGGGAATCCAAGCTCCTTCCTGAGGATGTGTATCAGTATCCAGGCATGGAGGTATTCAGCAAAGGATTCGCGGACTTTAAGTTCCTGCGACCATTCACAGTTATACCCTTCATCCTGCATATCGATGCATGGCTTGGAAACATCCAGTTCATCCAGTGTTTGAATGGTCTTCAGTTCAATGTACCGGGCCCCGCAAAGCCAGGCTGCAACAATATTCAGGGCAAGTTGGGTATGAGGTCCTGCTGCAACACCAATCGGGGTTTCAAGCAGACGGCCGTACCGGGTCATACTTAACATGCCGGAAGGCTGCGGCCGGAAAAACAAACTCCCGGGAATGCCCATGAAACGATTTTGCCGCAGCTCTGAAAGCGTAAGCTGCAAAAGGTCGGGCAGCGGCAGCGGGTGAAAATTTCCTGACAAGATTACCTTATTTAACCGGTGAAAGTACATCGCCAAAATTAGAGATAAAGCATGAGAATTTATCCCGGAAATATGAAATTTCGGATAGAACCTTTCAATGACTGTTTTTTGAGTTGTTTAACCAGCTAAATTTGTGATTTAATCCACTGTTTGTTATGAAGCCTGATGAGAACTATATGAAATCTGCTTTTGATGAAGCGTTTCATTCTTTACGGAACAATGTTGGCGGACCGTTTGGATCGGTGGTGGTGCTGGACGGTAAAATTATCGGTAAAGGCGGCAACCAGGTTAGTTCGCACAATGATCCTACAGCCCATGCAGAAATCGTCGCCATTCGGGATGCATGCAAAAACATTCAGGATTTCGATCTTACAGGCGCCGTGCTGTATGCCACTTGTGAGCCTTGTCCGATGTGCCTTTCAGCCATTTACTGGGCTAACATCAAGGCTGTTTACTACTGTCTGACAAGGCTTGATGCCGCCTCCATCGGATTTAAGGACAATCACATATACGAAGAATTAGACCTCCCTCCCGGTGAGAGGAGCATTGACTTCCTGCAAATTGAAAATCCGATGTCGGTTTCCCTCTTCAGGGAGTGGACAGAAAAAAATGATAAAGTTCAATATTAAGGCACTGGCCGGATGGTGCCTGTAACTCCCCTGTGAATAATTTCTGTCAGCCTGTTCTGCACTACCAGGGCTTGGGAGGCCCTTTCGGCTTCTTCATTGGCTTGGGAACTTTGGGCTTGGGTGGATCCTTGGGTTTTGACGGACCTTTAAGTTTTGCAGGTTCTTTAGGCTTTGGCGGTGGCTGTACTTTTGACGGCGCATGCGGTGGCCCCGGTTTCTGCAACTCACTTTTGTATGAACCTGAAGCTAAAGCGCTTGTCATTGCCGGTGCATATCCTGCCAGGATAACAAAAGCCATGGTGATGATGATTGTTTTCACGGGTCTTTGGATTAAGAACTAGACAGATAACAAATATAAACAATCCGATACTATTTCAAATGAAAACATCGGAAAACGAACGGAATTTTACACACGAAGACGCTAACACACAAAGGATGACCCACCCGGGCAACCTCTTTGCGCTTTAGCGTCTTCGCGGTAAAAAAAATGCCAGCTAAACTTTGCTATTGTTTTATCAGTTTGACCGTCTGGCATTTATTCCCGGCATTGATCCTTACGAAATATAACCCGGCCGGTTGATCAGAAATATCAAACACACTTTTCGGTGTTCCTGTGACGTCCTTGCTGAGGATAAGTTCCCCGCGTGGACCGTATAATACCATATAAACATTGCCACCGGGAACATCATCATCATTGGCAACAGTGAACTGGCCGCCTGTCGGGTTCGGGAAGATCCTGAAAAGCGAACCGGCATTTACAGGCATTGAATTTTCCCCGACATCTGTACTGACCATGGCAGCCGGCAACGTGTTGCAATATTGCCCGGTTGTTGTGATGTACCCATGCAGGTAGCCACCTGGATTCACCTTCGCCCCGGGCAAAAAGTTTATTTTCACCCCTGCGATCAATGTCACACTTCCACCGCTTTGAACAATAAATGACGTTGTTCCTCCGGCCACGGTTATAGTCTGGGTGGCATTGTAACAGTTCGTCTGGCCGTTTCCGACAGTAATATTCTGCAGGGTAAGATTTGCAGGTACAGAAATGATCACATCCACTGGATCGGAACCGGTGCAGGTTGCCGTGGTCACAGTGAGTGTATAGGTAGTTGTAGCAGTGGGTGAAGCAACCGGGTTCGGGATGGCCGGGTTACTGAGCCAGGTAGTTGGGGTCCATGACCATGTATACGGGGGAGTTCCCCCGGTGGCTGAACCATTGAGTTGTACCGAAGCTGACTGCATAATGATGTCGTTTCCGGCATTTACGATCAGTGCATTGGCAGCAACAGAAACAGATGAGTTACTGTAGAACGAAGTGATGACAACTCCTCCGGGATCACTGTATTCGCAGGCACCTGGTGTCTGGGTATCCCAGCCAAGTGTTGTGGAAATACCGGATACGGCTCTGAAACGGAACTGGATCAGCACTCCGTTGCCTATGTTTGCCGCAGATGTGGAGGCCCAGGAAAGGAACACCTTGTCGGCGGATCGGTTCACCACAAGCATTCCGCCTGAAAGCGCAGCATTCACAGAATGGTAACCTTCATAACTCATCTTGGTGGTGTCATAGACCATGGCCAGTGAAATGGAGCCGACATTGGTGCAGTTCGTCACATTGAGCGGAATATTGAGGTTGCCGGTGCATGACCCGGAAACCGAGCCGGGTGTTGTGGTAATGGCTGCCTGGGTAACTGTTAGCTGGGCCGCATTGGAAGTGACAGACGGCGAACAGGCGCCGGATATGATACACTTGTATAGATACCCGTTCATGCCGGTGGCGGCAGGGCTGATCGACAGTGTCTGGGTCGTTACCCCTGAGTACGGCAATACATTGGACAGATTAGAAAAGCTAACCCCTCCGTTGGTACTGACCTGCCATACGTATGCAGGACTGGTTCCGGTTGCGGTAACGGAAAAGTTCGTGCTTCCCCCGGCATAGATGGTCTTGTTAACCGGGTTTGTGCCAACCCCGGGAGGAGTGTTGATTGTGCCGGCACCATTTGTCCATGTCGAAAATATCACCTGTCCGGTCAGATCACTGTACTCGCAGTTGCCGGGTGTTTGTGTGTCCCAAACCAAGGTACTTGCTCCGGGGACGCCCGTAAATTTAAGTTCTAAAAGCAATCCCCCTGTGGGAATGGTGGCTGCCACCGTATTTGACCAGGTCAGGTAAAGTGTTCCGTCATTTGCATTGTTTACAAAGCTTCCGCCGGAAAGTGCGGCGTTCAGGCTTTGAAAACCGGTGTAGGTAAGCACGGAGTTGTTAAAGTTCAACGCAAGTGAGAAAGATGCCACCCCGATAAAATCTGTCACATTCACCGGTACGATGACCTGGCCCGGGCACCCGGTAGTCGTCCCACAGGCAGTAATGATATTTGGAAGAACTGTCAGTGTCGCGGGATTTGAGAACACAACCGGCAGACAGGTCCCGCTTACACGGCAACGGTACTGGTAACCGCTTATCGCCAGCTGTGCTCCCGTGATGTTCATGGTCGGGGAAGTCACATTGGAATAATAGCCTGCGTTTGTAAGGTCGGTAAACGTACTCCCGCCGTTTGAGCTGACCTGCCACAGGAATGCCAGACCGGACCCGGTTGCTGTGATGCTGAACGATGTGTTCTGCCCCTTGGCAATGATTTTGTTTACCGGTTGCCCGGTTACCAGTGGCACGCCATGGATGGTTTCATTGCCATTCGTAAAAACAGCAGCGATCTTCGACCCGTCAGAAGCAGAATACTCGCAGTTGCCTTCATTAGCAAGGTCCCACACCAGGCTGCTTGTGCCGGTTGCGGCATTGAAAAGCAGCTCAACGATCGTGCCGTTCCCAAAGGTAACAGGGGCTGTTGACGACCATGTCAGATAGACATTTCCGCCGGAAGCATTGGAAACGAATGTTCCTGCAGACAGTGCACCATTCAGTAACTGGAAACCGGTATACGTGAGAACAGAATTGTTATAAGAGAAGGCCAGGGAGAATGCTGCAACTCCGGAGAAGTTTGTTACCGTAACCGGAACGACGATACTCCCCGGGCAAAAACTTGCGGTGGGCAATATGGTCGTTATCGGGTTGATCACGGTCAGCGTCACTTCATTTGTGTTAGTTACCGGCGTACACGTACCCGTCAAACGGCAACGGTACTTGTAGCCGTTGTAGGTCAACAGGGTATTGGTTATGGAAAGGGTGGTTGTGGTAACACCAGAATATATGGCATTGTTTACCAAATCATTCCATGTGCCACCCCCGTTGGTGCTGTACTGCCAGAGATATGCCAGACCTGTTCCTGCCGCAGCAACGCTGAAAGTCGCATTGTCTCCAACATAGGCTGTCTTATTAACCGGCTGGGTATTGATGACCGGTGGCTGGTTGATTGTTGCAGTACCATTGGTAAATGCGGCCGGCAGAATATTGCCGGAAACGTCGCTGTACTCACAGTTGCCGGGAGTTTGTGTATCCCAGGAGAGGGTTGAACCACCCGGTATTGCCGTAAACTTCAGTTCCACGAGGGTGCTGTTTCCGAGCGTCGCTGCAGTTGTGTTGGCCCAGCTGATCACCACCTTGCTCCCGGTTGAATTGATGATCAGCAAACCCACCATTAGAGCCCCGTTCAGGTTCTGAAATCCCGTGTAGGTGAGTTGCGTATTATCATAATTCAGTATCAGGGAAATGGCGCCGATGTCGTTGCAGTTGGTTACAGTGACGGGCACCACGACCTGGCCGGGACAGGAAGTAATTGTCCCGGCTGTCGTGCTGATCGTCTGGGCATTCAGCGAACACGCCAGGACCAGCACCAGGTACAGTGGTAGTATTTTTAAAATCAGTGTTTTCATTTCGCAAGGATTTTAGTAAGATACCACTAACCTGGTCATGCCTGAGATGGTTTTTCCATTTGTCTTAATGTCTGTTTTAAGCATGTAAACGCCCGGTTTGAGGCACGAACCGTCAAGAGTTACTTTATGATTCCCTGCAGAAAATTCATCGTTGGCAACCTCCATGACATGCACCCCTACCATATTATAAACTGTGATGACGACATTCCCTGAAGCTTCCATGGAGAACTCAACGGCCGAACTCCGGGTAACGGGGTTAGGATAAACCGTAAGGCCGGTCTGCCCTGTTCCCTGGTTGATCCCTGTCAGTGTTGTGTTAATCAGGGGAACCGATACTACGGCCCCGGTATTGGGCGTAGCAAGTCCATCGGCAAATTCACAGTCTTCATACAGGTCGAGGGCAATGCCCATTGTAAGCCCGGAAAGATCTTTGGCTTTCATATTAAGGATTACAACAACCTCATCACTATTGATATTCAGTGCATTCATATCGCACCAGCCCATCCTGAAAAGGCCGTTCTGGGCCGACCAGGAGAACCCTGTAACACCGTTTGCCAGCCTGGCTCCGGTGATCTCCAGGTATTGTTCAGGATAATAGAAACCAAGTGAAATGGCGCCTGCCTGCATCCCGGTTTTCAGCTTCACCGGAAATTCAAACTCAGAAAATGAGGTTGTAAGGAGCGACCCTTCATGAACAATGCCCACTGATTCCGTGCTTTTTTTCGCAGGACCGTAAGAATGGTTGACATCGCCAAAACAGATCATCTCCAGGTTGTTGGTTACGTTTGATCCGTTCACAATCACTGTATCGCTGTCGTAAAGGTAGTCACCAACTGTAAAAGAGGTAATGAGGCCGGAATAACGTTTCATGACCAGCATGGCATCCGTGCCGTTCACCGCATGGCTGTAATTAACATCCGCGGCAGCCAGGTTGATCCCTGTGAGGGGGGTGATCTGGGCAAAATGGTTCAGTATGGCCAAAGCATCTGTGGAGTTAACGCCTCCCCAGGCTGCAGCAGGAACGATAGACATCTTATAATTTCCGGAGGCAAATGAGGGGAAGGCATAAACCCCGGAAGTATTCGAGGTGGTAGTGGCAATGCTTGCATTGCTGAAATCCTTTACGGTCATCAACGCATTTTTTATGGGGTTGGCCAAAGTATTTGCATATTTAACAGTACCGCTCAAAACGGTTGTGGGAGTGGATAATGAAGGCACCTGTGCAAATGGCCCGAAATTGACCCGTCCTTTTGCCGTGTTCTCCGATTTGTCGTAAATTTTGTATGAAACCATGGTCGAGTCGCCTGTTCCCCAGTAATTGTACCGGGCATTCACATCCGTACCGGTATTATTATATAATGCAAAGCTTCCGTTATTAAACAGGTTGCAGGTATATGCGGCGGTATTTCCAAGCGTGGCGGTTCCGGCTCCGTCGAGGTAAATGCCGTTGGTGGCATTATAGGTAAAGGTTGAATTCTTTACAGTCAGGTTGCCACCGGAGATGGTAAGTCCGTTGCCGGTTGACTGCGTAAAAGAACAATGGTCAATGGCAGGCTGAAGAGAGTTGACGCAGTTAACATTGTACGTTGCACCTTTCTCTATTGTACAGTATTTAAGCAATGAAGTGCCAGCCCAGTTATCATTCCAATCTGAGAAATATATCCCACCCCAGCCACCTGCCAGGCCGTTGAATGGCTTAAAGGTAATCAGACTGTCGGCCTTTCCTTCCGCCCAGAGATCACCTCCGTATGAGCCGGGCCAGCCAAGCTGAATTTTCACTCCCGGGTCAAAGTTCATGACAACACCCGGCTGAATGGTAAGTCTTGAATGGCTGGCAAAGGCAGCCATAACAATATCGCCAAGTACATGGTATGGAACATTGTCAAAGTATACTTTTCTGTCAGCATCATAGCTTCCTCCTGAAAGGGCAATATAGTTCATTCCGTTTGATGTATAAGCATTACCTCTTAAATAGGCATTGCAGGTCCAGTCGTTAAATTTTAACGGGTATCCTGCATTGCTGGAGAATGATGTAGTTTTAATGGATGGGCTTGACTGGTAAACGACAATACCGTTGCCAGCCGAAACCTGGATGAAACAGTTACTTATTGACGGCTGGTTAGATCCTTCAATTAGAATATTCTGTGCATTCCCAAACCGTACTTTGCAATATTCCATTGTTGAAACTCCGCCCCAGTTGTCATTATAAGGCGTAAAATAAATTCCTTCCCACCCGCCCGAGGTTGCATTATATGCTCTGAACGTGATCGGGCTGCCTGAAGTTCCAACTGCATATAGTTCGCCTCCATATGAGCCGGGATAGCCAAGTTGTAACTTTTTCCCGACGGCAAAAGCTACCCCAACACCTGGTTCTATGGTCAATCTGCATGTTCCGGCAAACTTTCCCATAATTATATCATCAAGTGCATAGTAAGGAACTCCTTCAGAATTATATGTGCGGTCAAAAGAGTAGGTCCCGCCTGAAAGCACAATATAGTTGACGACATTCCCGGTATAGGTGTTTCCTGTATGAACAGGGTTTGCTTCCGGATTCAGGAAATACAGCGGGTACCTCCCGTTTGTAAGGAACTGACAGTTGGTAATACTTCCGGTTGAATTGCTATACCTGGCGCCATCATTCAATGAGTTCCGGATGATTGTATGGTTGATCAGGTCCGGCTGAACAGTATTCACTGATAAATAGTTGTATTCATTCCCTTTCTCAATGATACAGTAATCCAGTTGAGAATGACCGCCCCAGTTATCGCTCCAATCGGTAAAATAGATCCCGTCCCAGCCACCGGGCAAGCCATTGTGCGAAGTGAAGGTGATCAAACTGTCTGACGCACCGATTGCGTATAATTCTCCACCATACGAGCCGGCAATCCCGATCTGAATTTGTACACCCGCTATGGATTTAATCACGCTTCCTGGCTCAATGGTCAACCGCGCTGCACTTGCAAAAAGGCCAAGTCTGACAGTTCCAAGTAAAATATAATCGTAAGAAATTGCATTCCAGCGCTGGGTGGACGAAATATCACCCCCATCCATCGCAATCCCGTTATATGTATTGGCAGTAAGGGCAGGTGTGCCATTGGGCTGGGAAAATGAAAGGTTTGGGCTGGGATACCTTAGTCCGTAGAGGTTATGATCAATGGATGTGGTACTGCTGCTGAAATTGGGATTTGACGAAGTCCCTGTAAGGAAAACACCCGCTCCGCCATTGTATGACATGGAGGAAGAAACCAGGGTTGGATTGGAAAGATTCAGGTAAAGGCCGTTTTCCGTATTTCCCCGAATGGAGGAATTCTGAATGCTAAGATGGGCCGAATTGAGATAAATCCCGTTTCCTTCTGCATTTCTGATGCTGCAGCGTGAAAGCAGGGGTTCACTGGTTGAATAACATGAAAGATTGGAATTTCCCGATCCAAACCCGGCGTTGGAAATCACTGTGTAATAGAACTGGGAAGACACACCGGCATCGCTGTTCTCATCAAAGTAAATTCCGTCCCATTTGCCTGTTTCATTGTTAAAGTATGTGAACTTAACAGAGTCTGCCGCGGTACCGTTACAGATCATGTTGGCCTGGCCGACGGTAAGCCCTGTTCCGGGAAGAAAAAGCACAGTGGTACCAGCCTGGAAAGTATGTGTGCCGGCTGTAAATGAAATATCAGCGGTGGCCCAGTATGGACTTAGTGCAGCGGTAAATGCAGTGGTTGCATTGAGGTTCCCGCTCAGCTGCGTTCCCGGTGTGGTAAGGGTTACATCATTCAGCGTGGCATTCTGTACGCCTGATCCTGTGAGGCTGATGGCATATTGAAGATATTGCTTGACAATACCGATGGTGATGGGTGATGTGGACGCTAATGCCGTCCAATCGCCCCAGATCCCGTTGCTGCCTGCAGTCCTGTAATTCACTTCAACTTTTGCAGGCACTGTTGCGGCCTTTGTCCATGCTATCTGGTTAATCATACGCTCAGCACCCAGTTCATAGAACGGGTTTGACACAAATAGGCCGTGCGCAATGTAATTGGCTGAAAGCACCATGTTTGCAAAACGGCAATTGATAATCGGTGTGCCGGAAAGGTTGGTGCCACCGGTATAATAAATCTGCCCGTTGCCGGTACATGCGGAACCGTCTTTGGTATAATCGTACATCACATTGCCGGAAGTTGACCATGTAAGCGAAACCGCATCGGCACCAGCATAGTAAACTGTGTTGCTCAGCGTTGCGCCGACAGCACCTGCCATCACGGTAATCACACCATTTGATACTGCCGCAGAATGGTTGCTGACAGCCACAGGAAGGTTGGTTCCGGTTGTCCAGGCGCCAATTGACCCATTCAATCCGGGTGTGGCAATATAAACTGAATTTGATTTGGTACCGGCATTGTCATAACCTCCCAAAACATACAGTTTTCCATTGTAGGTCACTGCGGCATGCCTGTTGCGGGCAACCGGCAAAGATGTTAAGGCTGAGAATGCAGACAGGGTGTTCAGTGCATTCACCTTTGCAAAGTAAACAGAACTCAGTGCTGTATTTTCAACAGTCGGACTTGATGACCCTCCGGCCACGTACAGGTACCCCATCACATAGGTTGCAGTATGCCCCCAGAGATTGGCAGGCAGGGTTACCGCAGAGGTTTGCCAGGCCTCGATCGTCCCGTCTGCATTAAGGGCTGCATAATATATTGTGTTATACACCTGTGAACCGTCACGGCCACCCAACACATAAATAGTGTTGGTGCCGATTACAACAGCAGGATCACGCAATGCAACCGGCAAAGGATTCAGGGCAGTCCAGCCGCCAAGGCCTCCCGGTGCAATGCTAGCCATGTAAACGGTGTTCAGGCAGGTCAGGTTGTTGAAGCCTCCCACCACGTATACGAACCTGTCGTTCCAGGAAACGGACTTATGCCCGGAAACCGTTTGGGGAAGTACTGTTGTTGTAAGCCAGGCACCAACATCCGTCGCTGAAAAAGGCAGTGAAAGGTTGTCACTGGCAACAACTGCATTGTTGACGAAACCCTTGTTGAAATCTGCATTTAATGTTTGCGAAAAATTCACCTGGGCCTGCAATGATCCAAAACCCAGCATGGTAACAGCAATAACTGCCTTGAGGAACCCTGCAAATAAGTTGTTGTGTGACCTGAAAAGTAGATTGGTTTTCATAAAAACTGGTTTTAAATAAGTGGTTGATATTGGATTGACTATAGTCATTATTTACAGATTATCTGCATTCACCAGGAATGGCTGTTTTATGTATTATTTGAATTTTTGTCTACTGTTCCCATGTAAAAATTTCTGACTTACTCAAAATGAAAAAACAAGTAAACATGACCGGATTTTTCGGCAATAACAAAGCCCGTTTGTAACGTAATGCGAACGATTACGAACAGGTTTTGCAAGAAAACAAAATTGTCTCTTTTATGGGGAGGTTACAATAGCCCGTTTGGGTTATTTTAGGTCAGACGATTCTTTCCTTCAGGGCCTTGGCAACTGCCTGAGATTTGGAATGAACCTGGAGTTTTTCATAAATGTTCTTAATGTGGTTGCGTACGGTTTGCGGACTGATAAATAATTTTTCCGCAATCATCACGGTGGTGATTCCCTGGGTGATCAGGTCAAGTATCTCGGTTTCCCTTGGGGTAAGGCTGGAATGTGTATCAGCTTTAGCCTTGGGTGGAGTAAACATGGCAAGTACCTGTTTTGCCACCATTGGTGTAAGCGCGGCCCCGCCTTCATAAACCTGGCGGATGGCTTCAAGGATCTTCTGCGGACTTGTTTTTTTCAGTATATATCCATCAGCACCGGCTTTGATGGCATTCAGGATACTCTCTTCATCATCCTGGATGGTAAGCATCACGATTTTCTGTTCCGGATTTTTTTTCCTGAACAGCGGAAGGGCTTCTATTCCTGAAATGTCAGGAAGATTTATATCAAGCAGGATAACATCAACAGGATCCTGATTGTCGAGGGCTTCCTTTACCGACCCAAGAGACCAGACAACCTGGTAATCGGTAAAAGAAGAGATAAGAAAAACAAGACTTTGCCTGAATTCCGAATGGTCCTCAACGAGTCCGATTGTAATTTCCATGGATTTTTTTTGTGCAAGATAAACATTAAAAAGTGTCACCGTATAGCCTGTTCAGGTCATATCTTAAAAGAAATTTCAACCCTGGTTCCGGAACCGGCTGACGACTGAACATCCAGCTCAATACCCGATTCCGCAGCCCTCCTGCGCATGTTGATCAGTCCGTTCCCGTGAGGCCCTGCAGGGATGCTGTCACTTGCTGCAAATCCCTTTCCGTCATCCTGCAGGCTGATATAACAGCTGCTGTTGCTGATCCAGGCCCGCAAGGTAACATGTTTGGCAGATGCGTGCCGGATGATGTTGTTCAATGCCTCTTTCATGATCAGAAAAGTATCATGGCGCAGTTTATCCTTCAGGATTAGTTCATGCTGCGGCATGTCAATTTTCTCATCAAAGCTGATCATGTTATCGGTGAGTACATCAAACATCATCGCATTGGTTTTTGAAAGCAGGCTCTGCAATGAATCATTGCGCGGGGCCGTCATCCAGATGATGTCTGTTATTGACTGAAGGGCTGTTTGGGTAAGGTCCGATATTTTTGCCGACAGGTACTGAAAATTAAGCTGGGAGGTTCCGGTCATCCCTTTGAGGGTGCTGGAATAGATGGAAATGCATCCGAGCGTGGATGCAAGGTCATCGTGCAGATCTCTTGAAATCTTCTCCCTGAGTTCCGTTTTTTCCCGCTCTGCCTGCCGCCTTATCAGGATCCTTTCCGTGCTCAGGTGCAGGAAAACCAGGCACATAAAAGCGAAAGCCGGGGAAACAAGGAACAACAGCAGCGAAGCGCTGAAAATAAAGACCTGGTTGACCAGGGCAAAAAGGATAAAAATCACGATGCTGGTGATCACCCGTATCACTATAACCTGCGAATCCCGCTTTCGGCTGATGAACAGGTACAAGGCAAGACAAAAGACCACGACGAGATATTTGATATACTCCAGCCTTATCTCAGGGTTGGTAAAAAAACGATGGACCGCCTTGCCCGAGAGGGTTTTAAACGCCGCATAGCCTGTTTCTTCATTCACCCTGATTACCGTGCCCGGCACAATTTTTTTGAACGTCAAACTTTTTCCGGATGCAGGAAACCGGACAACGGCAAAATAATCCATCCCCGGTCGGACATAGAAAATGGCCTCCTTGGCTGAAATGGAGGCATAACCGCTGCCTCCGCTTATTTCCCTGAATCCGGCAAGGGAATCTTTGCCTCCCGTCACGGTTTTTGAGTACAGGTATATTTTTGCGCCGATGGCGCTCCTGTTCGAAAGTGTGCCCGACAACTTAAATGTCACAGAATTGCGCTTTTCCAGTTTATTGACAAACAAAACACTGCTTCCGTTGATATAGTTCGCGGCATAAATGTCGGCGTCCCCGTCATTGTCGATATCACCGGTCGCACTGCCCGTGCAGTACCCGCTCAGTTCGGTTCCGAAAACACCCGTTACCTCTTCAAACCGTTTACCTCCCACGTTCCGGTACATCACATTTTCACCGACATTTGACAAATAGAGATCCTGGTAGCCATCGAGATCGAAATCAGCGAATACAGCCCCATAGGAGAGATAAACCTCCTGGCTGAACCATTCAGCGGTTATATCCTTAAAATTTCCCTTCCCATCATTCAGGTAAAGCCTGTTTTCTTCAAACCTGCTGGTGATAAACAGGTCGGGGAAACCATCGTTGTTTATATCAGTAAATACGACGGCATTGCTTTTTGCCGGTGGTGCGGAAGCCAGGTCCGTCGACCATGTGATATCCCTGAACCTCACCTTTCCATTCCTGGTTTCATTCAGGTAGATCCTGTTTGCAGGGTACCAGAAAGTAACACAAAGGTCGGGGTAACCATCTCCGTTCACATCGCTGAAGGAGGCGCACATTCCACCCCCGGTCGAGCCAAGGCCCGCACTGTAAGTCACTTCTACGAAATACCCGTTGCCGTCATTCAGAAACATCCTGTTTGACCCCAGCTCACTCGTAACAAACACATCCAGGTCGCCGTCAAGGTCAACATCTGCGAAGGCTGCCGCATTGGAACGGTTCATATTATCGCAGGCACGCTTTTCCTGGTCCGACACATTCCTGAAATAACCCGCCCCTTCATTCAGCAGCAACTTGTTCTTTTCATTCAGGGAACAGAGGTATAGGTCCTCATCCCCGTCATTGTCAATATCGGCAACAGAGACCCCAAGTTTCAATTCTCCGGGAACCTGTGAGGTTACGTCTCTTGTGATGCCGGTGGCTCCCCTTTTGGCAGCTTCCTCACGAAAGCTGAACGGTGACGGCACTTTACTGCCGCTGTTAATGAACATCCTGTCAGGATCGGAAATACAGACTGCGTAAATATCCGTATAATCATCGCCATTAAAATCGGCCATGGCCACACCGTATTCATTGTCAACATCAACGCCATATGAAATTAACTTTTGTGCGGAGAACCCCGGATATCGTACATTGTACTCCGGGAACTTTTTGCTGCCACTGTAGAGCAGCAAGCCATTTTCACCGGCAATCCAGATGTCGTTGTTCCTCCCGAAAGCAATCGAGTTGAGATGCTCATTTCCCTCATACCTGATCCGGCGGAAAACACCGGAATTCCAGACAAGGATGAGCCCTCCTTCCCCAAGCACCCACACTTCATTATTGTGGACAGAGATGGTTTTTGCATTTTTCAGCAATGGGCTTCTGCCCTGCCTGACGATCGTTGCCCCTTTAATTTCGAGGATCAGACTGTCGCATAATAAAAACCCCTGTCCGGACCCTGTAAGTTTGAAATCCCAAATCACGTAGCCCGGAAAAAGTGTAGAAAATTTCCCCCTGTCAAATTCAATCAGTTTTTTATCCTGGTTCAGCACCCAGAATTTCTCGCTGCTGAATCCGCTGATACTGAAAATGTAACCGCTTTTTGCCAGGGGTGTGATCCGCTCAAAAGCACCTTTGCTGTATACCGCCAGGTCAGAATAACTCGCGAAAAAACCGAGATCGGGCGATTCAAATGAAATGGATGTAATGTCATTGGCCAGTGGGCCGCTCATGTTTTCGGTGATCCCGTCGTGAAAATGATAAAGCAGGGATGTACTATTCTCCTGGGTCGTACTGAACCAGATGTCATTTCGTGAGATTGCGTCAAACGCCGCGATCTTTCCAGTGACAGGAAAATCAACAACTTTCCACCTGTCATCCTCCAGCGTATACAGCTTGTTGGTCATGAAATAACCCTCCCCGTCGCTGGTAATCTTGATCTTTTTAATATCAGATTTTGTGCCTGAGTTGACTTTTACAAAGTTCTGGGCAGCACCAGGTACAATGCATCCCAGGCACAATAAAAAAACAAACCACGGTGCAGAAATGTTCCTGAAAGCGCAACGCATTGATAACCTGATTTTTATTAATGAGCTTTTTTAGCAAATATAACCGATAATTAACTCATTACCAATCATATTTTATTTATTATCTGTGTTCCATGGTTAAAGTTTTGTTAAAAATCAGGCACTTCGATTAACAGGACTAAGAACCTGTTTAAAGATGTTATTTAATCCCTTTAGGGATTTTATATGGGTAGAAAAACGTGCATTAGTACATTATTTCGTCCCATACGGGACGATATGCCAAAAAAACACCCCTTTTTCTACCCATATTTTGTGCCTCCGGCACTAATTCAGGGAGAGAATTACACCCGACTAATACCAATGGTGAAATTTAAACAGACTGTAACATGATATAAAATTACTACTTTTACAGTATATTCAATGACACAAAACCAGTACCCGGAGCGCCGCCATGCAAGACTACCACAGTAAAAAACATTTCCTGAACCTGCCAAAATACCCGGGCGGAAGTAAAGCATTCAAGGAGTTTATCGCGGGGAACCTTATTTACCCTGATGCAGCACTGAAGGCAAATGTGGAAGGAACCGTCATCGTTGAATATGACATTCTCGACAGCGGGGTCGTTCAGCACCCTCACATACTGAAAGGCATCGGACACGGCTGCGATGAGGAGGCATTGCGCGTGGTGAGCATGCTCCGGTACGAAAAGGTCAAAAACAGGGGGGTGAGGGTGAAAATGACAACCAAAGCGAACATCAACTTCAGGCTCCCGCCGGGAGTCCGCATCAGTTATACCGTCGCAAAGAAAGAAGAACCTCCCAAAAATGACAATGCAGGACCAGATAAACCAGGCCCGGTGTCGTATGAATACACGGTAACATTCTAGCGTATTTTTGCCGGCTGACCGTCCTCCATAGTCAGTGTTCCGGTGATGGTGAGAAATTTCAAAGCAGCAATAGTGAGAGAGGCATCCTGGCGAATAGTAAGATCATGACAGGTTGCGGGATTCGCCGAGGAAACCACAGGCATGTGCTGAACGCCGGCAGGAATAATAACGTTGTTTGTTGCCGCCGGTATACCATGCAACGATTCGTGATTCAGCAAATTCCAGTTGGCTGGGTTATGCCAGTCTTCACCGGTAAGCCCCGACCATACCCATGTAAGATCATCATTTGCCAGGATAAAATTGCCCTTGCCACTGAATGTGACTGTATTTAAATGATGTAAAGAATCAAATGATACTGCCGTCACCGGGCCCTGCAGCAACTGCATCGACATACCTGCACACAGTTTTACGATCGCAAAATCGGAGACATAGCCATAAAACAGGCCTGAATCAACTGCCATCCAGGCAACATCCAGCTTTTTATTTGCCTTTATGATGGTTTGAATCCCGGAGATAATGCTGTCCCCGTTATGCAGAAACGCGGAGGCAAACTGGCCCCCTGATGTTTCAGAAAGGAAGTTGATCCTGCCGTTCCCTTTCGCTGCATGATTCATTCCTGTAGAATCGGCAGGAACAAAGTACAAATTACCCGTTTGGGAACAGAAAACCAGATCGTTATACCCATCAGTCTGTATCTTCGCAGAGGTCACTGAACTGCTTTGAATGGAATTTGTAACCTGTGGCTCAACAGTGGTATAAGGATATAGGGTTGAAAGAAAAATGGTACTGGCTACACTGTTTTTCTGAACCAGCATTTTTGAATATTTCCTGAATCCGCCGTTGATCACCATGCTGTCTGCCTCATAGGAATAGCCTGAAATGCCCCCCGGTGCAGTAACCCGGTCAAGCAGGGCCACTGAATTGCGCAAATACCGGCCCCGGCCGTTGCTGAAGTCAGGGACAAAGGCGCCGGTTGATGATGCAGGGGTGCCGCCAAACAATCCGTTCCCATGCAACTGGAAAGTATAGTTGTGAGTCGTTGCTGATGAAATAAAATCAGATAACAGGAAATACTTATTCCTGACGAAGAGGCTCTTCCGAATGATGTCTGTCCCCTGGTAATTAACCCTTACCTCGCCGTAATCAAGAAAAGGTGTGTCGAAGGAGTGTTCAATATAGGCGGTATTGGTTGAAGTGCTCACATACTCTCCGGTTGGAGGAGCAGGCCCGCTCCCGTTCACAAGGATCAGGCTGTGGTCAATGGCTTTATTTTCAAGGTCGGCCAGAGATGCGCCCGGGTAACCGGGGTCAACGGCGAGCAGTTCGCCGTATGCCATCATCGAAAAGCTGGTTGCATCGCCCTGGTGATGAGACTTGGCGCCGGTTAACGCGATACCGTGTTTCCCTATGAAGTGCATGTAAATGGCAGAAGGTTCCCATGACGACCGGAAAACCAGGCTGCCTGCCGCCGGCAAAGACTGGAAAAGGCTGTCGGTGACGGTGCCGTGGGGAATGTTGGTGGCAATGTACTGTGTCCGGAACGAAGGGTCGTTGGGGGAACTCGACGGGTTCAGCAGGTTAAACTGGGGCTTTCCCGACAGCGCCATGATGACCGTGCTGAATCCCATGTAGCTGTCGTGTATGGATGGAAACCCGCCGTCCGGCATCCTGATTTTGTTCATCCAGTCGTACAGTCGGTCATACCGGGGGTCAAACCAGGGATTCCTGATATTTCGGGTCGTTGAGTTGAAGGTGGCCGTATAATTGCCGTCAGGCAGGAAATTTCCCATGGAACGAATGAACGGCATGGCGTTTTCAAAGCCATACTTTAAGTAATTCGGCCCTTCGGCATAGCCTGCCAGTGTATCCGGCTCCGACACGCGCGGGTACGTTCCGTTTTCCATCCACAGGGTATTGTCAAGATTGTACAACCCGGCGTTGATCCAGTTCTGCGGCTGGTAGTTCACATTGGCATTTGAGTTATTGTTGAACACAACAGCCCCAAGACCAAGCGCAGAGGCGGTCATGATGCTGTGGTTGTTGAACTGGTAGGTGAAGAACTTAAGATTCAGAAATGTGTATGTTGCCATTGATTTCTGATAGAGGTTCGCGGTGAAGGTTAACAGTTTGGCCTTTGATGCCTCCAGCTGTGACTGGGGAACCCCGGCACCTTTCAGCATGTCATATGCAATGAGATGGTCAATGAGTTCCTTTGACCGCTGCTGCCATGGCGAATAAAAGGTCCAGAAGGTTCCCACCTCAACCTCTGTGTTGATCTGCTCAAGGAGCCCCAGCACTTTGGATTGCAAGGAGTCGCGCCCGTTTTGCGACAACGGGATGATCGTTCCGTCGGAATAGCGCCTGTCCATCAGGAATGAAAAAGCTGCCTCCCTTGCTATCCTTGCCCTCGATGAGCGCTCAGCATCGGTTGAATTTCCTGCCGGGATTACAGCGGTTGCATTTGCCCAGATGCTTCCGTACAGATAGAGATGATCGGGATCTGAAAGGGTTGCCCTTACGACTGGAACGGAAAGGCTGTCAAGCAAAGTTCGCGGAAAGGTGGGGTCAAAGCCGGGTGGGTTCCAGCTTCCCTGGGCAAAACACAGTGAGGGGATTACAAACAGAATAAAAATAAAAAACAGGTGTTTTCTCATCGGAGTTTCGGTTCCGGATTTTTTTCACCACATAGACATATAGGGCACATGAGGGAGACATTACAGAGTTGGATTCTGTTTGTCTTCTATTGTGCCCTATATGTCTACTATGTGGTGAAAAAAATCACAGAATAAAGATACAAACTTTCACCTCCGGAATGAAAATAATTATCAACGCAAAATAAACGGAATAATAATTGCGATGACGCCCGTACACACCACCACCAGGATAAAAAGGTTATACCTGACATTGTAGTTGCCTACCAGCGTTTCATCATAGTACTTTGATACATTCTGATCCTTGTACATGCTGATCAATCCATTCACCAGTTTATTCCTGGTCTGCCTTCCTTTCATCAACCCGATGATAACGACAATGTTGACCAGCACGATCAGGGTGACGAAAACGAACATCACCATCAGGGATGAGTTGTCGGAGCGTGATTTTTCAACCAGCCCGGAGTTGACGGAAAGCGTGATCAGGTTCAGGAAAATCGAGGTAAGGATGAAGATGATATCGGTACGCGTGTTCTGTTGCAGTTCCGACGTAATGTGTTTATGAACATGTTCAATCATAATCTGAGGTTTTAAGGATTTATCAAAAATAATTATTAAAATGGATTTACGCCTGCTTGACTTCTTTTGCTTTTATTAGCACAAGGACAACGAATACTGAAGTGATGGTTTGTTGCCTTGTTCCCATGGTTTGTTCCTCCTTTTTTGTTGGTTTATAATTTTTTTAAGGTGTTTCTTTTTCATACTTTTGGTTTTAGAATACCGCCAGACGAAATTTTCACGGCGAAATTATTCCGTCGTTGAAAGTTGTGCTGGCAATATGCTTGTAAAATAATTGTAAATTGTTTTACAAGCATTCTGCATTCAAAAACCAGTTAATTGCAGCAATTTTGTCCCGGAACGATCATACATATTTTGATGAACTGAAGAAAGAGATTGTCGCTATGATGCAGAGATCTTTTCCGGGTATCAATCCCTCCATTTCTGAATGGAAGGGACAGGAGATTACCGATTTCCAGGAGGAGCTGCTGGGCAAAGTAAATGCCCACATCAGCGAAAAGTGGTTTTATACCCACATGAAGTCTCTCTCCAAATCTCTCCCCAGGATTGACGTACTGAACCTGCTCAGCAAATATGCCGGGTACGCCAACTGGGATGATTTCGTTTTCAGGCACAAAAAAGATTTCCCCTCTGAAGTTCTTTCTGACCGGCCTGTAAAAGCAAAGTCGAACCCCAACGCCTATTTTTACACCATTCCACTCCTGGCCATTGTGATCGTAGCTATATTTTTCGGTATTTTTAAATTGTTCAACACCCACCAGTACCGGTTTTACCTGCATGATGCCGATACCCGTGCACCCATTACAAAGATGCAGATTGCAGTAAGGCTCCTCCCGGACGGAGAGACTCCTGTTGACCTGCTGTGCGATTCAAGCGGAAGCTTCAGCCTGAAAACCGACAAGAGCATCATCAGGATGGTCGTCAGCAACCCCTATTACCAGTCGGATACCATCACCCAGATCCTCAGGAAACTGGATCACGATGAAATTATCAACCTTCACGCAAACGATTTCGCCCTGATGATCCATTACTTTTCACAAACCAATGTGGCAGACTGGGAAAAGCGAAGGGAAAAACTGGAGCGGATGATTGAAGACAGCGCCCTGATCTGCCAGGTGCTAAGCACCAAAGAGACTGCAGGAATGGAATTGCTCACGAAAGAGGAATTCATCAATAAATTAACCATGCCCTCAGGCTCGTTAAAAAACCTGGAGATTCTTGACACAAAATACCGGCATGAGCGGATCTCCGTATTACGGTTCAGGGTAAACTCGGCTACCAGATGAAAAGACTCCTGAAAATAGCCACCCTGCTGCTGCTTTATTGCCTCACCACGGCAAAAAGCTGCACCAACAGCGAGGATAACCTGGCTGCCCGTCAGCAGTTCGTGGTTACGGCTACCCGCGACAGCATCAGGAAGGCCCTTGAGCCTGATACACTTTCGGCGGAAGCTCTTGCGGCTTTTGAAGAATCAGCCAGGAGAAAAGTGCTTGACCTGGCCGATTACCTGAATATCCTTTCTGATACAACCCTCGACAAAACCTTCAGGAAAAAGGCAGCCGGTATGATCCGGGGCATGTTTATTTCTGATACAGTCGTTCTGGCAATAAACCCTCCTGCCATGCACAGAATGAAGGAAGAGACGGTTGGCAGACTGGTCACCGGCGAAACAGCCTTTTGTCATGTGGAATTTGATTCAGTAAAAGTTTCCCGTCCGCTGCATAAAACCGGCAGTGGCCAGTACTCCGGCATGTTATCCTCTCTTTTCATCACACAACAGGATTCTCCGGGCACATCAAAATCCGGCTCAGACCAGGTTAAAAGTATCGAGTTCAACCTGGTTGTTCACCAAACCATCCTCGGCCGCGACACCCTGTATGCATGGAAAGTCCTCCTGGGACATATTCATTAACGAATCGCCCGGATAACAAAATCGCATTCCGGACGTTAGTTATGAACAACCTTAACCAATAATCCACTTCGCTACCATGAACAGAATATTATCTTTCGCCGTTTTCCTGTCAGTGCTTGTTTTTTCAACCGTTGCAGTTGGACAGTTTCCGATTTCCATCAAACAAATTACCGATCCGATCACCAAAGGCAGTCTTTCAGAAAAAGATGCCGTGGCCGGTATCAGGGAAGCCCTTGTCAAAGGAACTGGCGAGACGGTAAAAACAGTATCCCAGCTGAACGGCTATTTTGCCAACCCGCAAATTAAGATCCCTTTTCCGCAGGAGGCTAAAGATATAGAGACAAAACTGCGGGCCATCGGGCTCGGATCCCAGGTTGATGAAGTGGTTACATCGCTCAACCGGGCTGCCGAAGACGCTGCAAAAAGCGCTGAACCGGTGTTTACTGCAGCCATCACCGGCATGAGCATCTCCGATGCGTTCAACATCGTTAAAGGCAGCAATGATGCGGCAACCCGTTACCTTGAAAGAACAACATCACCGGAATTGAAGTCAAAGTTCTCACCCATCATCAAAGCTTCTCTCGACCGTGTGGACGCTACAAGGCTGTGGGCGGATGTGATCAAACAATACAACCAGATCCCGTTTGTAAAGAAACAGAATCCCGATCTTACCGCCTATGTCACAGACAAAGCCCTTGCAGGCCTTTTTGTGATGGTGGCAAAAGAGGAGGCAAAGATCAGGACAAACCCGGCCGCCCGCACCACGGAAATACTGAAGAAAGTATTTGGAAAATAAACCTTAACCAGACAACCATGGACCAATCTGCTCCTAAATTTGATTTTGATGATATTTTAATTCAGCCTGCCGTTCAAAGCACTGTCAACTCCAGAAAAACGGTCTCGGTAAGCGATGAATACAAAATGCTTCCGCTTTTTGCAGCCCCGATGGATACCGTTACCGACGAGGCCAACCTCCACCTTTTCAGAAGTAACAACATTTACCCTATCCTTCCGAGGACCCAGACAAAACACCATACCCTCGACGAATGCCGCAGGTCAAAAGAGTGGCTGGCCCTCAGCCTTGACCAGTTTGAGCACCTATTCGGAAACGGGACAGTCCTTAACGAAACTGATAATATCCATGTGCTGATTGACATTGCAAACGGGCACATGAAAAGGCTTGTTGACACCCTGGTGAAAACAAGGGAACAATTCAGGAAAGAACTGGTGATCATGGTGGGTAATGTGGCAAACCCCGAAACCTTCTTTGAACTCTCCGCTGCCGGGGCCGATTTTGTGCGGGTTGGAATCGGCAACGGTTCAGGCTGCAGCACTTCCGTTCATACGGGCATCGGTTATCCGCTGGCATCGCTGATCCACGATATAAACCTTGGAAAAGCAGCTCATAACGGGCCGTTTGCCAAAGTTGTGGCAGATGGCGGGATAAAGAAATATGCCGACATCATCAAGGCACTGGCCCTCGGGGCAGATTATGTGATGTGCGGCGGGATTTTCAACAAAGCACTTGAATCGGCAGGCAACACTTACTCTGCCAATAAAAAATTTGAAGGCTACACCGTGCCGGGCGACCAGGTTGATCAGTACAGCGACGAGGTGAAGACAGCCTTCAAAATGGGATCGGTGTTCTACAAAAAATTCAGGGGGATGAGCACCAAAGAGGTGCAGGCACACCTTGGGAATGAACTTCGGTCGTCGGAAGGTGTTACGCGCATGGTGCAGGTGGAATATACCCTCGCCGGCTGGGTTGAGAATTTCACCGACTATCTTTCCTCTGCCATGTCATATACCAACAGCACGAACCTTTCGTCATTCATTGGGAAACCGGGATGGAACCTGATAACGGAGAACAGTTTGAACAGGTTTAATAAGTAAATGCAAAATGCAATTTACAAAATGTAAAGCGGGAAGTGATGTTAATTGTAGTTGACGATTACCTGGAAAGGGTTTAGTGAGACGTAATGGCCTTCGGGCTGAGATCCGGCTACGTTTAGGGTTGCGCCGACACTCAGGGCTTGGGAACCAAGTGAATTAAGTGTCCCGGAAAGAGGGGGGTCACTTTCAAACACACTCACGGTCATGTTGTTGCTTCCGTTTGTAACTGTCAACGGTGCACTGGGCAGGGTTATAGAATAGGTCATTTCGGGATCACCGGTTACATTAAACGAAGCCGGGGCAACAGTACCTGCAACAGTCGGGAGAGTTACTCCACCTGTTCCGGAACGTGTTCCTGACGGAGTAAGGACCACTACACCTCCCGCAGCTCCAATCGCGACATTTCCAAAATTCATGTCCACCACTTTTTCAATCGCAATGGGATTGATGATGGTGGCTGTCAACAAGGCTGAGGCCGACGTTTGCGCAGATAAACATACAGCGGCACACACAAGCAGCAACGCAAGAAAACAGGAGTAAATCGCCGGTTTTATCCTGTTCCTAATCATAATCCATTCTCCCCCATCCTGTTTTACTGATTATTGTTTTCGTTGAAATAAGCCCTGCATTCAAATTCTGAATCTTCTGCCTGCAAAATTAGGCAAAATCTGAATGCATGGAATAATCTCGTTATCAACAACTTATAACCCAGTAATCGTCCTCATTATCATACCATTACGCCGATTTCATACTACCTGTCAACCATCATTTTGCGATACTGGTAACGCGGTTACAGGGAATTTTAAGCAAGTTTTAAGGAACGATTGCCCGGGCATCTCCCCACTCATGCGTAATTTTGCAAACTGAATGAACGGGACTCATTTTACAACTGTTGCATATTTATTCAACCATTCTGAAAAAAGGAGTCCGTTAACAACAGTTGCCCGATAATGAAACAATTTGTCAAGATAAACCTTCTCCTGCTCATTACAATCACCTTTAACACAAGCTTTGGTCAACATCTGAATGGAAAAATCAAGTCATACAAAACGACTTATTTTTTAACTCACGAAAGTTATGGCAGGATTAAAAAAGCAGGAAAATTAAACGATTCTACTTTCTTTGACCAGCTGGCAATGTTCGATGAAGCCGGCAGGATGGCCAATATGATTGAATACAATGCCGACGGGACGGTTCATTGCCGGTACAACATCCGGACTGATTACAACGACAACATGATGGAGTCCATGTACCTGCGGTTCGTTCCAAAAACGGTCATTGACAGGAAGCCGTTTTTGATAGAATCTGTTAAATACAGCTGGGGGGAGATGTGCGAAATGGTTTATAAGAATGATTCAACCGGGCTTCCTGCCGAAGAAACCGTTTATGACCTGATGGGTCATGAAATATTTAAATCAACCATTAAGAGGGATCAGAAGGGCAATGCGCTTGAATACCGTTTTTCTGACGGCACCGTTGAAAAGTACAAATATGATGCGGCCGGCAACAGAACCGAAAAGGTATCCGTCGGACCAAACGGCACCATTACTACCATCTCCAGGTATGATGCCATGGGAAACGTGATCGAGGAAGATATCAGAGATTCCTTTGCATCCTACTACAAATTCCATGACGATCATAATCTTTACACCTACAAATACGACAAACAAGGAAACTGGACTGAACGCGTTGAATATGAACATGATATTCCGTTAAGAATTGCCGTGAGAACGATTGAATATGCAGAGTAAAGACTGCATTAAAAACGGCTGGCAAGCCTGAGTTCTTTTCGTAAATTTGTCCTATGCGATCCTTATCCACATTGTACAATATAAACACGGAGGAGCATGTTGAAACCTCAACAGCACCGGCTGTAAAACTTGATGAGGGTCTAAAAGAAGAGATCCTCAGCCAGGTTCACGAGGAAAGAGTGGTCATCGTACATTGCTCCTACACTGCCGCACTAACAGGAGGTATCCGGATCTGGACCTCTACAGTGCTGATTGACCGCCAGTCGGGCAGCCGCAGCCGCATGCTCCATGCTGAAAATATCACCATTGCTCCTGTCTGGATGGAAGTTCCGGCCGGAGTAACCGCCCGTTTTACGCTTATTTTCGCCCCACTTCCCGCCGGCTGCGAAATATTTGACCTTTATGAAGACATTCCCCAGGCAGGCGGGTTTCATATCAGGGACATCAGGCGGAACAAGAGTGATATTTACAACGTAACCATCCAGTAAAATAAGTCCCGGTTTCGACGTTCAAAATCGCTGAAATATAAGCTCTCAGTCCTGTATTGGTATTTATTCCCACTTTTCTCTGGCGGCTCAACATTGAAATTCTACAATAAAAGAATTATTTCTTATTTTTACATGGAATAAGTCTAAATTGAGATAAGTCAAATGGAAAGACGGGAATTTATGATCAAATCGGGCATGCTGGCTGCCTTTGCGGCCATGTCGCCCAATGCTATCAGTGGAAAACAACCGGCCGCTCCGGCAGACCCGTTGCAACCGGTTCTCCTGCCGGCATTGCCCCCGCTGGAGAACAATGGCGGCATGGCGATCCGGACATGGGTAAGGTCATCTATGACCAACGGCCTTTATTCCAGTGTTGAATGTGCCGTTGCCCCCAAAATGATGGGTCCTCCGCCCCACTACCACAAAGAACTGGATGAGCTCATGCTGGTCCTTGAGGGCACCGGCAGCATCCTCGTCGGCGACGATGTTGTTGAAGTGCAGGCTGGTGGCTGGCACCTGCGTCCACGGCTCATCAAACATACCTTCTGGAACGCATCAGATAAACCCCTGCGGTTTGTTGACATGTATTTCAACCAGCCTTTTGAGGAGTACCTGGAAAAGATTTTTCATGAACTTACCGTAGAGAAAGGCTTCCCTGACGGATCAGAAGCAAAGAACAGGGAACTTGCCGCCCTGAACGAGAAGTTCGGGGTTGTTTTTCCACCTTCGGCCTTTGATGAGCGGGGTGAGATTGTGAAGAGGTATGGTTTGAAGTAAGGTCAGTTTGTTTCACAGACTGCCCCAGGGTATGGTATCACAAACCGTGTTCAATCCTGGTTGTGTCACTCAATAATACACCAGAAGACCAGAAAAGGTTCCCGGCTGTATGCAATTTCAGGTTCTGGCCGCCGATGACCTATTTCGGGAATCCCATAATACCCGCCAATGCCGTAGAATTCCCATTTTATATAAAATGCCACTAGTGGACAAAACAGATCATCTGGCCACCCACCACCGGTTTTGTTTGACCACCCTATAGTATTAACGATCAATTAAATGAGGTGGTCAGTTATTCCGGTGAAGGCTGATCACCGGGAGCGCTTTTTCCAATCACACCTGTAAAAATGAAATCCCTTTTAAATTCTCAATTAATACAAACCATTATGAAGCTACTAAAAAATACCCAGTTATAGGTATGTGTATGAAACAGAATACCCAGCCATAGGTATTGTGTCTGCTATTGCATGAATGTAATTTTGATACACTTCAAAACAGCAAAACCATTAAAAGAAATTCTCACTTCAATCAATATTAACCTAAAAAAAAATCATGAAAAGGTACGTTTTACTCATTACAGTTTTATTCCTGGGATCCTTTGCCTATGCACAATCGAATAAAGAGGAGATTGACCTGATGCAAGCCGCATTCGGGATGGATAAAAAATCGGCAGTTGCAGATTTCGTTAAACCATCCGCCGCTCAAAAAGATGCTTTCTGGAAACTTTATGACGAATATGAAACACAGCGAAAGGTTCTTGGGAAACAGCGGATTGCATTGCTGGAGCAATATGCCGATCAATACCAGACGATGACAAGTGAACAGGCAGATGTATGGACGAAGAAGGTAATCGAACTACAGAAAAAGACGGATAACCTCATAGCAACCTACTATGACAAGGTAAAAGCGATTTCAGATGGCATTGTTGCCACCCAGTTTTACCAGATCGAAAACTATATTCTAACGGCCATCCGGGCACAAATTCTGCAGAATGTTCCTTTTCTGGAGAAGAAATAACCAATCTATAAATTTTCTCATGAAGAAATTATTTTTTTTTCTTGCAGTTTTGGCAGGCCTTCCTTTTATTACGGATGCCCAATCAGTCGAGGTAACCCCATTTGGAGGTTATGTTTTTGGCGGTACCCTGAACGGTGATTATGGTGAAGTACACATTGATGACAATGCACAGTACGGAGGTATGATCAGCATTGCCGTAAGCCGGGTGATGGACCTTGACCTGATCTACAACCGATCGGATACCAAGGCACAGGTTAACTACTACAATTATGGCGGATACGTGCAACCATCGCTGGAAATTCCACTCAGCATCAACTATATCCAGATCGGTGCAACCAAGAACTTCCGGGTCAGTCCGGTGGTGTCACCTTTCATCGGGTTCAACCTCGGTGCCTGTGACTTTGCACCCAAAGAGGATTATTCTGATGCATGGTTCTTCTCTGTGGGTTTCAATGCAGGCGCTAAAATCTATTTTGCCAAAAGGATCGGACTTCGCCTCCAGGCTCAGGGGTATATCCCGGTTCAGGGAACTGCCTTCTCGATGTTTGTCGGAACCGGTGGTACCAGTGCCGGCGTTTCCGTTTACTCTACCTTGGTCCAGTTTGGATTTACCGGCGGTCTGATTTTCCGTCTCGGAAAAGTTGAATAGGGTTTAAATGGTTCATCACCGCGAAGTTGCAACGACGCGAAGAATAAATTCATTATTAATTAACTAATAAATAATGCTTATGAAAACAAAACTTGGTTTATTATTCCTGGGAATGGGGCTTGTATTTACCATTTCCTGTACAAAGTATCCCCCATCATCGGAAAGATTGCTGGAGGATCTCGCAGTATTGACACAATACGACACAAACGCTGATTTTAATTTGTACAAGACCTATTCAATCTCCTCTCCTGTCATGAAAGTCACCGATGAAGGAACTGTACCTATGAATGGGCCAACTGCAGATGCAGTCCTTACCCAGATCGACAAGAACATGAAAGCCAGGGGTTTTGTGCCGGCCGTTGCCCCGCAGAAACCCGACCTGGGGATTCAGGTCATGTACTTCCAGAATACCACTGTTTATACCTATTATTATGACTGGTGGGGATACTATCCTTATTATCCCTATTACTACCCGGTCTATTATTCCTCTTATACCACAGGAATGGCCAATATTGAATTGATGGACCTGAAAAATGCCAGCAACGATAACCGTGCAGCCATACGCTGGAATGCCTTTATCCGGGGGCTTCTCACCGATACCCATACCACTGCTGAAATCACCGGCAGGGTTGACCAGGCATTTATCCAGACCCCCCAGTTACAAACAACCAAGCCGTAATCATCCGGAACAATTAATCACTAAAAAGGCAACAATATGAAAAAGATACTATTAATTTTCACGGTTTTTGTTCTATTGACAGGAATGGTGCAAAGCCAGGATAAAGCAGCTTCATCATTAGGTTTTACACCCAGATCATACTATACTTTTTCCTGGAATACGACCTTTACCATGGGCGATTTCAATAAATGGGTAGGCAATGCCAGCCCGGCAGGGTTTGATATGGGTGGCCGATATTTTATTAAAAATAGTTTGGCCGTGGGCTGGAATCTCAGCTGGCAGCGTGTCAGCCAGATTTACGATAATGAAACCTACACCATTCCCGACAAAGGAATAGCCATCAACGCGGAGAACTACAGGTTCACTTGGATGGTTCCTTTCCAGGTCGCCGTGGCATACCATTTCATTCCTGAGAAGTTGGTTTCACCCTACATTGGACTGGGAATTGGCGGTGATTATATGGAGCATCACCTGATGATCCAGGAATATGATATTTACAAAACCCGCTGGGATTTTTCACTGACTCCCGAGGTGGGAGCATTGGTGAAATTCGGCAACTTTAACCAATGGGGCGCACTCGTGGCATTCAACTATAAATGGACCACCAACCAGATTGACCTCTACGAATCAACTTCAAAGAATCTGCAGATGCTGAACCTGAAAGTCGGCATCGCCATGATCATTAGATAACTTGCCCTAAAAGCCCCTCTCCTTGAGGAAAGGGGCCGGGGCTGAGGTCATTTTCTGCCGGAACCGACACTGCTCCCAATGGAACTGGTTCCGGTAGTTTTTTATCAGAAAAATTATGAAAAGGAAAAATTTTATTTACCACTTTTTACTTTTCATTTTTTTTCTTTCACAATTTCTGTCATTCGATCTCTCAGCCCAGGAAAGCAATAAAACCTTCAGGCAGGACGATATTTTCAGCATTTTTATTAAAAAGGAAAAGCGAGCCCAACGAGATAGTGCTACAAAGGAAACTATCATAATTAGAAAGCCCTATTTTGCTACTACTCCCTTTGTTGGCTATAACCCTGCATACGGTTTCCTGATCGGTTTAGGAACCACAATGGCGATCTATCTGGGTGACCCTGTAGCAACACCTGTATCGTCTGTATGTGCAGCCATCAACCTCACCACAGCCCATCAAGCGATCATTACGGTACGAAGCAACATCATTACAGATGGCTCCAGTTATATCCTGCGCGGTGACTGGCGATACCTGGTATTTTCACAACCGACCTATGGACTGGGTACCGGTATTAAAATGCACACCAACAGGGGGATCGTTTTCAATGACGGAGGCTCAACTGCATCTCTTCCTCCCGATGCACAACCGCTTAATTATGATTATATCAGGCTCTATGAGACATTTTTCTTCCGTTTCGCCAAGAACTGGTACCTTGGAATTGGATATTGCCTCGATGATTTTTCGAAAATTGTCGATCATAATCATGTTGACAGTGTTCCCCCACAAGAAACAAGCAATTATAAATACAGCACTGATCATGGTTTTAACCCGGAAAAATACACCATGTCGGGGCTAAGCCTGGAGGTATTGCTCGACAGTCGCAATAATTCGATCAGGCCTACGAGGGGATTCCTCGCAAACATAGCCGTCAGGCCGAATTTTACTTTCCTTGGGAGTTCTAAAAACAGTCTGATGCTGAACACGGAGTTCAGAACTTATATCAGTCTTTCTAAACGCCGCCCCGATCATCTGATCGGGTTTTGGTACCTTGGCCAGTTCACTGAGAAAGGAACCGTTCCATATTTGGGATTACCTGCCTTGTGCTGGGACATGTACAACCGGGCCGGACGAGGCTATATCCAGGGAAGCATCCGAGGCGTAAATTCTGTTTATGTGGAAACCGAGTACAGGTTCCCGATCAGCCCCTATTCCGGAATATTGAGCGGGGTCGCTTTCGTGAATGCGACCACCGCCAGTTCCGATGATGGAACCCGTAAACTCTTTCAGTATGTTGATCCTGCGGCTGGCTTTGGATTGAGGATCATGTTCAGCAGGAAAACACTTTCCAATCTCTGCATTGATTTTGGTTTTGGTGCAGACGGTACCAAAGGAATATTTTTCAATCTGAATGAGACATTCTGACATTGCATAAAATCAATCCAACTAAAATAACTGTACGGATGAAAACAAAAAGATTTGTCATAATTGCGCTGCTTCTTTCTTCCGCATCATTGGGAATGGCGCAGGAAGATAGTTTGAAAATATTCGAAATTTTTGGTTTTGCCCAGACAGATATGGGTTACAACTTCAACCAGGTGAATCCGCAATATTTTGATGCTATGCGACCTTCCAGGCTGCCTGCCTATAAAGACCAGTTTGGTTCCAACGGGAATGTCTATTTCAGTGTTCGCCAAACACGATTTGGGGTAAGATCGGCGATCCCGACCAAATTTGGCGAATTTACAACGTTATTTGATTTCGATTTATTCGGAGTGGGTCCGGATGCAGGGAAAACGACCGTCCGGCTTCGCCATGCTTATGGCCAACTGGGCCATTTTGGAGCAGGTCAAACCGAAAGCGCCTTTATGGATGTTGATGTTTTCCCAAACACGCTTGAATATTGGGGGCCATGCGGAATGCTGTTTTACAGAAATATCCAGGTACGATGGATCCCGATTATGGGAGCAAGCAACCTGGTTTTTGCTCTCGAGATGCCAGGTGCCAGCGGTGATGGCGGTGTTTATGGCGATCGTGTGGAATTGTCATACGTGAAGCCACAGTTTCAGCTTCCCGATTTGACGGGTCACTACCGGTTTGCCAGGAAATTCGGGTATATTCAGCTTGGAGGAATTGTGCGCAGCATCAAATGGAAGTACAATGGAGCAGATACCATCGACCTCAGCGGCAGTGCAGTCGGGTGGGGAGTCAGTTTGAGCACAGGTATTAACCTGGGCAAAAAAGTTGTAATGCACCTACAGGGCATTTATGGCGAAGGGGTGGAAAACTATTTTAATGATGCCCCTGTTGATATCGGCATACAAAATAATTTCTCAGACAAACATCAGCCGATAAAAGGAGTGGCGCTTCCAGATGCGGGTCTTGTAGCATTTTTTGATTTCAACTGGAGTAAAAAATTCACGAGTTCGGCCGGTTATTCAACGACCATCATAACCAATTCGGATGGACAGAAACCCGATGCCTTTAAACAGGGGCAATATGCTGTAGTAAACCTGCTCTATTATCCCTGGCCAAGTGTAATGGCCGGTGTGGAATTGCAATGGACCATGCGGAATAATTATAGTGACGGGTTCAGCTCTTCAGCCACGAAAGTAAATTTCACATTCAAGTATAATTTCTCACATGCTTTTTACAAGAAAACGAAAAGTTAACCATTCATTCAAATACCGGAGGAAAAATAATGAAAAAACATTTTACAGGTCCAGCAATTCCAGTAGTATTGATATTCACCTGTTGTTTGTTCATCGCACCGGCCGTCGCATTGGCACAATCAGCCAATACCATGACCAAAGAGCAGATCAATGCTGCTCTTGACGAGGCCTACACCAAATTTAAAGAGGGGAAAGAGGGGAAAAACGCGGATTATATCAAAGAACTTGCCAGGGTCGATTCCAGGATCTTTGGGATTGCACTCGTGACTGCCGATGGACAAATTTTTACCAAAGGAGATATTTCTTCAATGGTATCCATCCAGAGTGTGTCGAAAGCATTTGTCATGGCACAGGTTATTGAGGAACAGGGGCACCAGGCCCTCCAGGATAAAATTGGCATTGATGCAACAGGAGAGGTTTTCAACTCCATCGTCGCTGTCGAACGGATGAGAGGAAAAGAGATCAATCCGCTCGTAAATCCAGGGGCAATTGCTGCGACCAGTCTTATCAAAGGCGCCGATTCATCTGCCAAATGGAAAAGCATCCTGCAGTGCCAGAGTGATTTTGCGGGCCGACAATTATCATTGAATATGCCGGTATACATCAGTGAGGCAGGCGATAATCTAAGGAACCAGGCCATTGCACACCTGCTCCTCGCTTATGGCAGAATGTATTTCGATCCGGTTCAATCGACGGATATTTACACCCGGCAATGCGCGATCAATGTTAACGCCAAAGATCTGGCAATCATGGGGGCTACCCTTGCAAATGGCGGCGTGAACCCTGTTACCAAAAAGAAGGTCGTATCGCCGGAAACGGTCATGTACACCCTCCCTGTTATGGCAACGGCCGGTCTTTACGACGACTCCGGTATCTGGTACTACAATTCAGGACTTCCGGCCAAGAGTGGCGTCGGCGGAGGCATCGTGGCGGTATGCCCGGGAAAATTTGGCATTGCAGTGGTATCACCACCGCTGGATGAAGCCGGAAACAGCGTGAAAGCTCAAATGGTTATCAAATATGTAGTTGAAAAACTCGGGGTGAATCCATTTCTGGTTCAACCAAAATAGGACGGTGCCAGATTAAATGTTCTTTTTAAAATGGAAAGAAAATATCGCTTGTATACATATCCGGTCAGTCTGTGCCGTTGCTTTTTATCTTTACTGACGTTTCTGTTTATGTCAGGAATTAACCTGGCCGGAGCGCAGTCCTCTGAGAAAAAAGAGAGTTATCTGTTCAATGATGCGCACTTTCACCTTACAAATTACATCCAGGAAGGGACAAACGTTCATGTTTATCTGAATGAAATTATGGGCGACAAAATTGGTCGTTCCACTTTGTTCGGACTTCCCTTACAGCAAAAATGGTCATATAGAGTTACCAGGGATTTTGCCCCATCCTATTACCTCGAAACGGATGCACCCCTGTACTATTACTCTTTCACCGATGCCTATATAGCCATGGCTTACAAATCGTTGCCGAAAGAGCAGCAGGACAGACTGGATCCCATGATCACCGGGTTCAATCCAACTGATATGTATGCTGTTGATCATATAGGAAGGGTTTTAATGACCTTTCCAGGGGTTTTTCCCGGTGTGGGAGAGTTTAGCATTCATAAGGAGTTTGTTTCATCAAAAATAGAGGGTGATGTTGCTAGCTTATATGACCCTGCACTTGACAGGATTTTGGGTTTTTGTGCTGAGGCAGGATTGGTCGCGCTCATCCATAACGACATCGATAATCCTTTTCCAAAACCCGGAAAACCAAACTATCTCGATGGGATGAAAGAACTGATCAAACGACATCCAAAAACAACCATTATTTGGGCACATGTAGGCGTCGGAAGGATCGTTGCTCCACTGAAAGATATGTTAACACCTATCGAACAAATGTTGTCCGATCCGGCTTATAACAATTTATACTTTGATATTTCCTGGGACGAAGTTGCCAAATATATTGTTGCAAACACGAATTCTTTAATTAATTCAGCCTACCTGATCAACAAATACCCTGACAGGTTCCTGTTTGGTACCGACAACGTTGCACCCACAAGCCAGGAAAAAGACCTGGAAATATATCATGCTTATGATCCCCTGTGGAGGTTGCTTACTCCCGAAGCGAAAGAAATGATTCTGAAGAAAAACTATGAAACATTATTTGATAAATCCAGGAAGGATATCAGGGCATGGGAAAAAATACACGTGAAATAATGAGTTGACATACTGATAATGATTGAGGAATTACACCATCATTTCAAAGTAAAATTCAACATCAAAACCATTGCAATTGCGGTCACTGTGATGATGTTATTGTCTGTCATCGCAGGCAGCGTCCAGGCACAGAAAAATGACACTGTTTATTTAAACAATGGCGACAGGCTTACCGGAGAATTCAAAAAATTTGAATATGGGCAATTATTTTTGAAAACCGATGCCATGCAAACGGTTTACATTGAATTCGATAAAATCAGTACCGTTTATTCTGCCAAATTTTTTGAAATTCGTACAAAATCAGGTTACAGGTATTTTGGTTCCCTTCGAAAGTCGGCGAAACAGGGAACTGTGCTTGTTATCACCGCCACGGATACTGTTCCAAAGCCGCTATGGGACATTGTTCATGTAACCACGATCAGGAACAAGTTTTTTCAGCGGATTGACGGATCGGTGAGCCTTGGGCTGAGTTATACAAAAGCCAGTGATGTTTTTCAATACAATCTGGCTGTCGAGGTGGTACACAGAAGCAAGCATTATTCGACCAGGTTCGACCTCAGTTCCATTTTAACCGATCAGAAAGACAAGGATATGTCGAATAATACCAATATCGGACTTAATGTAACACGCTATCTGCCGGATAAATGGTTTGTAAGGGCACAGGCTAACGGCCAGCAAAACACTGAGCTTGATCTGAAATTGAGAATGCAGTGCGGCATGGGGGGTGGATATGACATTGTGAGATCGAATGCCATCCGGTTATATGGACTCCTCGGGCTGATTTACAACAATGAGCAAACCATCGATTCTTCAATCATGTCAAACAACATGGAGGTTCTCGCAGCAACGCAATTCAAATGGTTTCAATTTAAAACTCCAAAAATTGATTTCACGACAGGATTAAGTTTTTATTACAACCTGACCATCCGGAACCGTATCAGGCTCGAATATGACCTGAATGCCAAATTTGAAATAATAAAGGATCTGTTTTTTAACATTACTTTATATGACAGTTATGACAGCCAGCCATTTAGCGGCGCATCAGCGAAAAATGACTGGGGGATCATTACTTCGATTGGATATGCGTTCTGATAAGTTCAACTTAAAAATGTTGCAGTATGATTAAACAAACGCTGGGTTTAATTTGTGTTTTCTCCGTTTTGCCACTGATGATTTTTGCTGAAAAAACAGATTCTGTTGCACCCGGCCTTCAGCCAATCCACAAAAATGTAATCAAATTCAACCCTACGCCGATGATACTGTGGAGTTGGAAAAACGTGACTTTCAGCTACGAGCGGATCCTTAACCCCCGTCAATCCGTTTCCATCGAATTAGGATACCTTGTATTTCCAAAGTTGATTGCTGATACGGTCATAGACCTGGTAAATATAACCAGTAGCGAGAAGTGGGGACTGAATGCTACCATGGAATACCGGTTTTACCTTACGAAGCTTAATTCGCGTCCCGTTCCGGCCGGGTTGTATATCGGACCTTACCTGACCTACTACCGGTACCAGTTTAAAAACGGGCTAGACATTTTTCCTGCCAAAGTTGATACAACAGGGATGATTAAAGGTGATTTCTGGGCCTTCAACCTGGGTGTCGAACTCGGTTATCAGTTCGTGTTCTGGAAAAGATGGACCCTTGACATGGTACTCGTAGGTCCGTCAATCAGCTATTATGGCGGCAAAACCGAGATCACTGGGAACCTGGATGGAAGCCAGATCGAACAGCTCAATGAAGCTTTGTTTGATAAGTTAATTACACGATTCCCTGGAATAACAGCCTTTTCAACAACCGGTGTGACTTTTCAGCAAACCGGGAAACTTGATGTTTTCAGGATGGGTTTCAGATACCTTGTCCAGATCGGATTTCATTTCTGAATTACTTGTCAATGACATGATTTAAAGTATGTTTAACCCTGGATAAGTAGCTCCCGGTCATTTGTTAATGCTTGTTAATGAATACCCAAATATAGGTATTGCATTTTGCCGGACAGAAGTGTAACTTTGACAGAATTGAACCGGCAATTTCAAGTGAGAAATAAAATCATAAACAAGCCAGTCAATCGACATTGGAACGAATGGCTGGCAGAAAAAGTATTTGCATGGCTTTAACAAAATCACTCAGAACATCAAAATGTGCCAGTCTTTAAGATCCTTCGAATCCATAAGATTCTTTATCATTTTCTCTGTTATTATTAGTTTGTTTCTAGCCAAAACGATGTGCGGACAGGAAGGCAACGAACCAAATCCGGAACAGGAACCTGTAAGCAATGTCTCTCCTGTAAAGGTTGATGGGACTGTTCTGTTTTATATAACAGGACTAAAATCATTTCCTTCCGGGGAACGGGCTGGTGTAATAAGCGGGCGTATCGTAAAGGCAGCTGCAAATCATTCCATTCCAATTGATTCAGTAAAGGTTGTTTCAAATGTCGATCATTTGAAAATTTATGCCGGGAAAGAGTTTATAATGGTCATCAGCAATGAAGACGCCAAAGAAGAAGGTGTTGACCGGAAGATTCTGGCCACGTGGATCCTGAAACAAATCAAGGAATCAATGGCCTCCTACCGATACCTGCGCAGTGGTCCTGTTCTCGTAAAAAGCACCCTGCATGCACTTGGCGCTGTAATCCTGTTTTCGGTATGTTTGGTCGTGATTCTGTGGCTGATCAGACTGCTAAACAAGTGGCTTGCAAACCGAATCAATGCAAAGATTTCTTCCCTGGAAGACAAGACTTTCCATATCATCCAATCGGGGCAACTCTGGAGAGCGATCTGCCTGATATTCAAAGCCATAAAAATTATCGTCATTGTTGTCGTCTCGGCTGTTTTTCTTCAGTATATTCTAAGCCTGTTCCCTTTCACAATTGGATTTGCCTCCTATACATTGACCCTGTTTATGAATCCCGTTATTTCCATCGGGAAAGGTTTTATCAATTTTTTACCGAGCCTGGCTTTTCTTTTGATCATTTACCTGATAACACGCTATTTATTAAAGGTTTTAAAATTATTCTTTACCAGCATTCACCAAGGCGGTATTATTCTTCTAAAATTTGAAAAGGAATGGGCCTTACCAACTTTTAAGATCCTGAGGGCCGTCATTGTTGTATTCGCCCTGGTTATTGCATATCCATACATTCCGGGTTCGGAAACAAGCGCTTTTAAGGGTATTTCCGTATTTCTGGGTGTTTTGATATCACTGGGTTCCTCTTCTTTTATTTCGAACATCATAGCCGGATATTCGATGACCTACCGGGCGGCATTCAAGACAGGAGACCTGATCCAGGTGGATGACCAGATCGGGTATGTGGAAGAACAAAGACTGCTGGTCACCCGGTTGCGTTCACGAAAAAATGAAGAAATTTCAATACCCAATTCGGAGTTGTTGAACAACAATATTATTAACTATAGTAAAAGGGCCAAGGATCTGGGTTTGATCCTGCATACCTCGGTGGGTATTGGATACGAAACACCCTGGAGGCTGGTTGAAACAATGCTTAAACTAGCTGCTGCCCGTACCAAAGGGCTATTACAGGAACCGCCTCCCTTTGTGCTGAAGCTAACACTTGACACCTTCTCCATCACTTACCAGATCAATGCATATTGTGATGATGCTTCCAAAATGTACTTCTATTATAACCTCCTTCATCAGAATATTCTGGATGTTTTCAATGAAAACAATGTCCAGATCATGACTCCAGCCTATGAAGGAGATCCCGAAACACCGAAATTGGTGCCAAAAAATGAATGGAACAAACCCCTGGTAAAAGAACAGTGAAATTTATAAAAATCAGAAAATCAAGGCACCTATACTTTCAGATTGAATTGACATCTTGCTTGAATTCCAGGGTAATAATTTCATGCTTTTATCTTCAATATACCCAGAAATAGGTATTGTATCCGATTCAGCATGAATATAATTTTGGATAGCCGAAAAGTATGCTGATTACAAATCGTTTATCACCGAAATGGAATCTGGTAAATCCAAAAACACAAGAACCATGAAAAAAATATTCACGTTGCTCTTCGTCACGTTCCTTTTCGCCAGGATGATACAGGCCCAGGAAAGGACCACTTTGAATGTAAAAGATCTTCATTCGGGTATTGAAAAATACATTAAGAAAAACTATGAGGGTTACAAAGCTGTGGAGGCATACAAATATGACCCCGTACTTGTGATGACCATCAAGAAAGGTGAGGCTACTGAGAAACTTGTGTTTGACATCAAAGGAAAGTTCCAATTTAAAGCAACAGAAGCGGACCGGGCGAAAGTTGCACAACAAACCAGAACCACCATGTCACTGAAGGATGTTGACAGCGGCATCACCAAATACATTAAAAAGAATTATGAGGATTATAAACTCACTGAGGCTTTCATGTTTGAAGAGGTTTATTCAACCAAGGTTATAAAGGGGGATGCCACGGAAACGCTGGTTTTTGACAAAGAAGGAAAGTTTGTAAAGAAATTGACGCCCCCTGTACCTGCAGCACAACCCAAAAAGGCAGATTCTGTTCCTGTGAAGAATGATGATCCGAAAAAAGCGGACACTGCGAAGAAATAATTTAAGATCGAAAATATGAAAAATGGCATTTTATTTTTGACATTGTCAATTTCAATTTTACTGAATGGATCGGTGTTTTCACAAACAGCCAAGAAACCAGATTCTTTGGGTTTGCCAGGAGATAACCTTGATCTTTATGCTGTATTGGATCTTTTTCAAAAGTCAAAGACCATTGAAGACTTTGAAAAATCTTTAAACCTGGAAAAAACAGCCATCAACAACCTGGATTTAAACCTGGATAAAAAAGTGGATTTCATCAAGGTAGTGACGAAGAAAAATGGAGATGATTTTACATTTATTCTGCAGGATGCAGTCAGCGAAAAGGAAACGCAGGACGTTGCTGTCATCCTGGTTTCAAAAGATAAAGATAAAAAAGTCACCATGCAAATTGTGGGAGATCCCGAGTTATACGGGAAAAATTATATTGTTGAACCAAAACCTGCCACTCCTGCAGCAACTGCCAATCCAGGGTATACCGGCACCGACCCGCTGAAAGCGCCTGTTCCGGTAAATACGACCACGGTGGTGGTCGAATCAAGTCCTGTGGTTGTTTACATGTATTCACCTGCCTATGTCCCTTATGTTCCACCCTATCATTATGCATATTATCCGCCTTATTTTGCAGCAGTTACCGTAATTGCAGTTGGCGTATATCATGCCAATCATTACAACAATTATTACCATGGCGGGGGATATGGCAATACGACCGTGGTTGTCAACAACAACAATTATAATAATTACAATAAAAATACCAGGAACACCTCCAATTCGGTGAATCATAACAATGCCAATGGTAATTATAATGGGAATAATGCCAACAGACCTGCCAATACCAGCGGGAATACAGGCAATAAACCTGCCAATACCGCTGGAAATAAACCATCGGCAAATCCATCAACCTCTCCGTCAACGCGTCCTTCATCATCACCATCAGTTTCTCCTTCAGCCAGTCCGAACAAAAGTAGTGGCCGCAGCGGGGGCAGCCGAAGTGGAGGTGGTCGTGGCGGTAGAAAATAGACCGAATATCAAACTATGATTTCAACGTTCCGATCAGGATTCAGATTTGTTTCATTACTGCTTTCGCTTTGCTGGTTCACAGGTATTGCTATGGAATCCAGGCCCGTTGTTGATTCAGGGAATTCCCCTGATACAACTAATAAGCCTGTGTCATGGATGATCAACGACCTGGCCGGTAAAGGATAAATCAAAGTATTTTAAACTACAGGGAACATCAGGTGATTCTGAAACAAAGCAAGAATTTTATCCTGATCAAAGATGAAATAGAGAAGGCCGGAAATTTTCTAAGTCAGGGGGTGCCAGTATCCGACAATCAGGCATGAGATAGCACAACTGATCAAATGGAATAAAATAGCCATTGAAGGTGTCATTACACATAAGGACAGCATACAAACCATGGCTTCTTCCGAGGCACTTCTCCGAGTGACGGAGCATGCTTGTTCTGAGTGTCGGCGAATTCGCGTCAGGATTATTCTTCCTGGCAACGAACAAGCGCAAGAAGATACGGAAAACAGTTGTCATTGTGGCGATAGGCCTGATGATCTTCCTTCAGATTCTGGCAATCGTCTACAACCTTACCGGCAGCTTCAACCTTGCCAAAATATTCATTACCAATGGCTTTATTCTTGTTGTTGTTGCATTCCTGGTTTTCTGGACTGCCCGTTTTTAAATAGTACGCTGCGGATTTCATTCTATTTTTATCGTACATCTGAAGGGGAAAAGCGTTCTTTGTCTGATGAATTGGCGAATATCAAGGTCCCTTTCCCCAACGGTGATCTGCTGAACCAGCACAATGGTGAACTGGACCCTGGGAAACAGTACACGCCGGTTTGAGCTGCTTCTGAATGTCGCTTTCGGCACTGACCTTGAAAAAACCGAGAAACTACTTCTTGGCCTGATGGAGAACGACCCCCGGATATTGAAAAATCCACATCCTTTCGTTCTGGTGAATAGATTTAAAACCCGTACGCTTGACCTGAGTATGAAATTCTGGGTGTCACATTTTGATATCGGCCTGGATGTAAAAAGCGATCTTATCCGTGCCATCGAGGTGCTGTTCAGGGAACAGGGCATCGGAATTCCGTTCCCCAGGCAGAATGTAAGTGTGGTGTAAGGTATATAAGAACTTTTTTTAGAGAAGTCCCTGTTCCTTGATCAACAATCGGGTCTCCTGTTTTTCTCTTCCCCTTCTTGGATAAAAAATTTATTCGGTGTGTGTGTTGTGCGAATGAAGTACCAGGCAAATGCGAAACTACAATAAATACCCAGATATAGGTATTGCGCTCGGACCAGAATAGATGTAATTTTAATTTCTCTCATACAGTTAAAAAGCCCGGCCAAATATTTTTTCCTGCCGGACTTTTTTTTGAACTTCCATGAAGGAATCATATTGGCAAACATCAGGTGATTGACATTCCCACGATCAAACAATCGTGACTTAGCATCGTGTTTATTGGTGCACATGCACTTGTTTCATTGCTGCTTAGACAAACAGGGGAACTTCTGCGATTGATGAGAATATGAGCGGAATATCGCAAGATGCTGTACTTGTTGATGATTGCTGGAAAGCACATTTTCAAACACCGGTAAATAAACACCAGTTGTGCACGGCGCATCTGGAACGAGAGACCAAATACCTTGTGCAGCGATATAAAGCAGCCTGGCAGGTAAAAGCTACTGATTCGTTACAAAGTATTAAAGCACCCTTCGGGACACAAGATCAATGATCAGATCAGGTAAATGTTTCAAATTTACCTTGGATAGAATATTTTTACGATGAGTGTTGACTGTATGAACGCTCAGAAATAGCTTTTCAGCAATTTGTTCACTGCTGAACCCCTCTTTTATTAAGCTGATGATCTCAAATTCACGATCGGTAAAAGGATGCCCCAACCCCAACAATTCATCATCGGGATATCTGAAATGCCTAATGATGTTTCCTACATAGTAATGGTGACCATGTTTTCTCCTGATAAAAGGATCTAAATTGGTGAGAACCGTAAGGAGATATACTGACTTATAAGGTAACTGGCTGTAAAACATGTATAACTGAAGCAGAAGATCAGGATAGTTCCCGTAGAGGTTTCGCATTCTTAAATTGGTTGACAATACAGAACTGCCTTGTTCTGCAATATATATATCATTAGCCAGACTAAACATCTGGGACCTGCCCTTACCATGTCGTTCTATATCATCCGGATGGGTGGCTTCAAAAATATTATATGGATTGAGTTCCTCCGGCTTGATACCCATCATCTTCAAACTTCTGCTGCTGCTCCAAAGAATCTTTATCTCTATCAAATCGGCTATATAAAAAAACTGATCGTTTTTTTGGGTTAGTTCCTCAAGCTCGAGGATTAATGGATCATAGTAATCAATCGACCTGTAACCGCACAGAGAAAACTTTTCGATTAACTTAAAGTACAATTCATAACTGTAAGGATGTCGGGTCATATTGAAACACCATTAATAAACAAACCGATTATTCAAGAATCACTCTGAAAGATCAAAAAGCAGGGATTGTCAATTTCTCTTTTTTCTTATACAAATGTATTGTTTTTTTTGATCTCTAATTTTATTCGGGGGATTATCTGACGAATAAATAACAGCAATCACTAGTGTCCAAAATAATTTTTATTAAACCCTTATATGTTATTAATAAATAGTTAATTACGAACAAATAGGTCGCGTGTCGATTTGAATTCATTTTGCATCTTTGGAGCCTGTAAGTAAACCAGGCAAATATGAACAG
>CAJBYO010000038.1 GCA_903959905.1 uncultured Bacteroidales bacterium | reverse complement strand
GATGGAACGAAATCAAACTGGAAAATGAACTCTTCCAATGCAGTTTGAGAACACTGGTGTTATTTTAACCACTAAGGCGTCAAAGGATACACTAAGTCGCACGAAGGGTTGATGATATGGAGTAAACTTCGTGCGCCTTCGTGACGTACTTTGTGTGCCCTTGTGGTTTAATTTATGTTGACACAAGTATTTACAGAGGTTATTAGATGATAATTAAAATTGATTTCAGACAAACCGGACTATCAGTTCATTTAAATCAAAAAAAAGAAACAGGATCATATAATTCTATTTATCAGCGATATATGCCAAACAAAAAGCATTAAACGCATCATCAGTAATTGAATTTATAGAATTACGATGGATGATTGATTGCGCCCGAACGGAATAACAATATGAGGTCCGGTCATTTACAGAAATGTTCATAACTTTCTCTTCAACCCTAACAATTATTGTTTTTATCAGGCTATAAAGACTAACTTTGAACTCAAACAAGCATTTAATTGTCAAATGGTTGACAATTCAACAACTCCAAAAACATGAAAAAAACTACCCTACTCGTAATCTGTATGATGATGGTGAGCACCATGAACGCTCAATGGGGCTCCGACCCTTCAAAGAACACCCTCCTGGCAGGAGTTGACACTACCTATGCCTATGGAGAAATGGCAGGTAACAAAAACGACTCGTGCTCCTACCTGCTCTATTACAAATCGTATCTGCCAAACCCTCCTTACTTTCATCTTTACATGCAAAAAATTGATTTACATGGCTACAAGAAGTGGGGAAATGATGGTGTCCTGATAAGCCAGGGTCCCAACAATAAATGGATTTCCGGGGTTGCATTGGTGCCGAACCAGGATTCCTGCACTTTTGTGGCTTATTCGAAAATAATATTCTATCCGGGTCCACAGGATTCCGTCAATAAAATTTTCATAAACAAAGTCACCAAAAGCGGAAAGAAGTTGTGGGGAGAAGAGGGAATCCAGGTTGGCGAAACAACGGAATACTCTTCGTATGGCCCGGTGTTACTCTGTACAGCAGACAACCAGGTTTGCATCGGGTATGAAGACAATGACACGGAGCAAACACCCATCGGACTGTTATCAGATCTGAAACTGAAAAAATTCTCCGCATCAGGTGCTTTGGTATGGCAATATACGCTGCCCCGCGACACAGCTCAATTTAACGCGGGGATCATCCTTAAGCTTATGCAGGGTGGTAATATCATGGCCATTTACAAACATTTAAGGGTAGGCTATTCCGATACCACGTTCAACCAATCCATTTTTGTTCAGAAATTCGATGCTGCCGGAACCCCATTGTTTCCACAGCCCAAAGATGTTTTAACGTATGCGAAGTACAAATATGATCCTCCGATGACTCCCGTAAAAGTTGAAAGCAATATGCAGGATGGCTTTTATATCGGAGTTTCCTTCAGTCCTGAGACGACGGAAATACAAACATTTATTCAACAGATTGATGCCAGTGCAAACACCATCTTCCCCCAGCCTGTCGAAGTGGCCACCCCTTCCGGGGAAGAAATTGACCGGACCGATTTCGACATGCGATACCTTCAGGATTCGCACGAATTATTGGTGATCTGGGTAGAGAGAAACTTCTCCTATCACAATGAGATGATCCTTGGACAAAAGATAAGTTCCTCCGGTCAGCGGGTTTGGGCTGATACAGGGAAAATATTTTATCCGCTCACAGCCATGCTGGATTCAGCCTATGCTTTCATCACCCTGAGAAAGTCCGGAACAAATGAATCCGTGTTGTTTTATATGAAGAAAATAAACAATGACAACGAGGATGTTTTTTCCCTTGCCAATAAGTACGGTCCGGATGGCAACACTTTATGGGCGAAACCCGTGCTGCTTTCAAACCGCCAGGGGAATAATAAAGGATTGAATTCAATTGAAGAGATTGGAGGCCAATGGGTGGCATATTATACCGATTTTATGGACTCAACCTATGCCGTCAGGGCAAAATTTCAGTTTTATGCCCAGAATCTCTATCCTGACGGCAGAATAGGCCTGGGTGTCACGGAGTATGCAAATCACACAATACCGGTGAAGGTTTACCCAAATCCATCGTCCGACAACCTGACCATTGAATTTGAAAAACCCTTCGGAACAGGCGTGAAACTGATCCTGAACACAATGCAGGGGCAACCATTACACTGCTGGGATTTTACTGCAGGCATTTCAGGCTCAAATGCAGTTACGATTTCACTGAACGACTTTCCGGCCGGACTCTACCTGCTGAACATTCAAACTCCGAATGGATCAGCCATGGTAAAAGTAGTTACCTTACAGTAAAACCATGCAATAAGAAACTTTATTATTATTATCTTCGTCATCAACTAACTAAAATCGTTGAAACTATGAAAAAACTAATGTTGCTCCTGATCCCGATAATCTTTGTGGCGGTTAATTCCTGTAAGAAATCAACCCCGGTTGAGGAACCTGTGCCCTATGCATCATATACCCTCAAATCCGGCGCAAAGACATTGAAAAATGCATCAAATTTTGCAAAGGATTTTTGTTCAACCTCTACCTTCTGCTGCAGGTTCACTGTTTCCGCGGATACGACCGACCTGGAGACAGTAAAAATCGGTATCCCGGGCGACCCGCTTGTCGGGTACGTTTATTATTCCGGATTGTACCGTTTTTCTTGTTTTTATGTTGATCATTCTGGCATAAGATATGACCTGACAAACTCCGGATCATCCCTTTTTTCAGTAGTATTTACTCAATGGGACGGTCAGGGTGGCTGGGCAAAAGGATATTTCTCAGGGTGGATGATATCTGCCACAAACGATTCAATCCTTTTCCAGAACGGCTATTTCCAAAATAAAATCTGGACGATGGGCACAAAATAAAATTCCGCGGTCTGTCAGTTTAGTATCCTCTTACCCATCAAGTCCCTGATATGATGCACCGGGGACCACACGGTCGTTCAACCCTGACTGCGCCAAACTATAGCGTGGTGTACGATTGTGATTAATTAATTAAATGATTTATTGAAAAACAACAATATTTGTTGTACCTTGTACCAATTCCAAATAGTATGGAACCAACCCAACAATCCAAAAATGAAAAAAGACACACTGGAATACAGGATGATGCAGGAACGGCAGAGGCTGAAGATCCCCGATTCAAAGTTACTTACAGGATCTCTGGCTGGAAAATACCCGGTTATTCTCGACGGAGGAAAAACAACAATATTTATTTCAGATAAAAGCAAAGAGCGCGAGACGCGCGAAAATTACGAGATCAGGATGAACAACAGGTTTATGGTTTTTTCGAAGAAGACAAAGCCCTGATCAAACTCCATCAATGCGCCGGTCGCGGCGCTGCCTAAATTAAAAAACCCTCACAAATACCCCTGTAACGGGATCTGTGAAGGTTTTTTTTTATGCGGAGAAACAGGGATTCGAACCCTGGGATCCCCGAAGGGATCAACGGTTTTCGAGACCGCCCCATTCGACCGCTCTGGCATCTCTCCGGTTACGGGGTTGCAAAAATAGGAACTTTTTGGTTACCGGCAAAGAAATGCGGTTTATCAGTTTTTTCATGCGTTAAGCCTGGCTGCCCGGCCAACATGATCAATACCGGCATTGTATGCCAGGATAAAGGCGACCCTATGAAGGCCATTGAATACTTCGGGCAGGCGTTGAAGATCAAGGAAGAACCGGGCGACCGCTTCGCGAATCCGCAAGGGTGCCTGCACTTTGCACTTTACACTTTGCAATTTGCACTTTGCACTAATTTTACAGCGTGACAGTTACGGTCACCGCTACTCTTGCGGCGCTTTGCGTACAATTTATCGTTTGCGTACCATAATAGGTTCCGTTGGTTAACAATGTTTCGGGCATCAGGTAGGTGCCGCCGGTGGCGACAGTGTACCATTTAACGTTAATGCCGGTGAGTGTGGCAAGATTGGCTACAGTGGCACCTGCTGCAAATGTTTGCGGTGTGGTGGCGGTAGGTGCGCACGGGGTTGGGTCATAGACGGAGGTGACTTTTACGCGGGTGGTGCTTTCGTTTCCGTTCACCACCTGGCTTCCCCAAAAATCATGGGTGCCAGTTCCCAGCGGTGTTCCGTCGGCCAGGGCTGTTCCCCCGGTTTCGGTGGTGTACCATTTGAATGTTGCACCGGATGTGCCGGAAATCTGAAGGCCGTTGATGGTTGGATCGGTGCCTGCATAGGATGGCGCAAGGAAAGTAACCGAGCCATCGATATAGTAGGTTGTTTTTGGTGTGTCGATGATGGGTGTATAGCTTGGTGCCACACCGGTAAACTCACAGGCACTGCCCTGCACATTTTCCACGAAGGAGATGGAGGCGGCAGAAGCGCTGCTGACCACGGTGAACCGCAGAGTCATCAGTACAGCATCTGCGCTGAGTGTAATTCCATCGGTGGGCAGTGCGCCGAATCCTGACACAACGAATGTGCCGTCGGGGTTCGTGGTACCAACGAAAGCATCCCATATTCCGTCAAACGCCGCATTCCTGCTCAGGATAACCGGGCTTGACAGCTGGGATGCCGTGTATCCGAATGTAAGTGACAAACTCCCGACTACGTTAAAATTTCTCACGGTGACGGGAATATCAACCACGGTACTCCAATTGCATGTATTGACTGATGCAATGGTTGCAATCGTAAACATCGGCGGGGGTGCCATGGAGGGACCGTTGGCCATTGAATTCTTCATGCATGCAAATCCTGTTACGAGGATCATGACAACCGCTATGTTAATGAGCTTTTTCATCTTCTCTTGAGTTAATGTCGTTGTTTTTTCTGTTTCAGTTTCAAATACCCTGATTGATTACCTGATCCTGATGAGTTTGACTGTACCCAGTGACTTTTGTGTGTCGTTGCTCAGCCTGAGGGTTGCGGTGTACATACCCGGTGCCAGTCGGGCTGCATCCAGTTTCAGCAGGTGGTCGCCTGCCGATTGGAACTCGTTGACCATCACCACTACCACATTGCCCATCGGGTTGCGCACTTCCACGACCACCTGGCCGGCGAATGGCAGCGAATACGACAGTGTTGTGGCATCGGTAAACGGGTTCGGGAAGTTACGAAGGATGATGGTGGCGGCGGCAGACTGCTCAGCAACCCCATATGCCGAACCTTCTACCACTGCTGCGCTAAGAAGCGCATCGCCGATTACATCATACCGGCCGTTGGCCAGTTCGTTTAACGGGTCGCCTGCCAGGGTCAGCCTGATGGATGAGCCTTTTGTGAATGCCCCCGTTGTTCTCATCTTCAGGATGAGCATGTTTTCCATTGCAGCAAAATCTGCAGGGATCTGTGAATTCCAGCCGATGCGCAGTTCGTTGCCGTTCACCGCCCAGTCGAGGCGGCCAAAAGCGCTGTTCATCTCTACATCCTGTACTTCCACCAGATCGGCGGGGAAATGAAGGATGAGGGAAACTGCTCCGACGGTGGAGGCGTGAACGATGCGCAGCGGCACTTCAATCTCCTGGTTGCTGCCGGCCACCTGTGTGCCGTCATAGAGCAACTGCAGGGTTGAACTGGTTGATTTCTTGGCACCCGGCACAAAGCTCCGGTTGAAGTCGCCGGTGCATAAACCGTACATGTTCAGGGTCTTGTCGCTGCCCTCGTTGAGGGTGACACTTGGATACGACTCTGTTGGAGTGCTGTTGCTGCCGATCGGCGCATTGGTACTCCAGAAGGTCCAGTTCGGCTTTCCGGAAAACGACGTATAACTGTTTACAAAATACTCCTGTATCTTGAGCGCGTCGGTACTGTTTAAAAAGAACAACTCATCGTATACATTGCCTGCGTAAAACCTCACCTTTTCAATGCTGTAGGGGTTAACACTCCATGCGTTCACCTGGGCAGCATCGGTGGTATTAATAGCGCCCGATACCGAGGTTGTGGATGTTGTCCTTACTTCATAGGTTCCCGGACACATATTATTAAAAACATAGTTTCCACTGCCGTTAACAGTGGTGACCTGGGCCTTCGAAGATCCATCCTGCCACAATTGAACGGTAATACCGGAGGCAAGCGGAGTCAGGTTGAGGTTGTAATAGACGTAATTCACGGTGATGGTCTGCAGGTCAATGAGAGATAATGTCATCGATCCGCTGGCAGTAGCCCCGTCGGCATCGGTTACGACAACACTGTAGGTGCCGGGTACCGTTGCACTCAGGTTTACCATGCTGGGCACATTCCCCGGGTTTGTAACTCCGCCGGGAACTGTCCATGCATAGCTGTAAGATGTTTTGCCTCCGGTAGCGTTTGCACTGATGGTGATCAACGTGCCCGCACAAACCGGGTTGTTGTTTGCCGATGGTGCTGCTGCCAGGTCGCCGAATCCGGTATAATCAGAGAAGGAGGTGGCGCCGGTGATGGTGAGCAGGTTGGTGGCCAATGTTGCGGCTCCGTAAACGGTCCATCCGCTGCTGTATTTGGCTGCTTTGACAGAACCTTCATTGCCCACCACATCATCATCCATATAGGTGAATGCTGCATTGTAAACGGGACTCGTAAAGGTACCTGAAGGCGTGAATGTCCAGTAACGGTAAATATAGTTCACGTAACTGCCAATGTCCGGCTGTTTTCCTTCCGTCACGTTGACGGTGAGGTAGCTGGTGCCATCCACGGTTCCGCCGGTCAGTTTAAATGTTGCCGGTGAATAATTGGTTAATGTACCGATCGGGAACAGATAAGGATCAGCCATCGTTGCCGGAACACTCTTCACCAGTTTACCGGTACCTGTATATACGATGTATTTGCTGCTCCCGGGTGTTCCGGCAACAGCGTTCGTTGTGTTCAGTGTGAGGTTGTGGTTTTCCAGGATCACCTTTCCGGCCGTCAGGGTCAGTGTTCCGGTTATAGCCTCATCAGCGCCCAGGAACAAACCTGCCGTATTGTTCAGCGTAAGATTATCAAACGTAGAAGCGGTTGATCCTTCCAGTGCCTGTGCTGCCGAACCATTGAATGTAAACGTACTTCCGGTTGCCGTGAAGGTGGTGCCATCATTGTAAAAATCTGCACCAACACTGTGTGAGAAACTGCCGGCAGTAAATGAAGTTCCTGAGCCCAGGCTGAAACTGCCATCGGTGGTGATGGCCGCCTGTGCTGTTGCAGCAGCCGTTCCGGTCATAATGAAATTCCCGTGAACGGTCAATGCCGCAACCGGCATGGTTTTCGTGCCGCTGCCGCTGAGGATAAGTGTCGAATAACCTGCCGTTGATCCGTTGGGTGTTATCACCGTCTGATCCCCGGCATTGTTGTATTCAATGGTATTGGGATTGGTAGCTGCATTCAAAACACCTGTTGAAGAACGGGAAAGCACTCCTGCTATTCGTATGACACTTCCCGTTTCAGGTGTCAGTGCTGCCCCGTCGGCGACGGTTACATTGTTGAAGTTCGTCTCCCCGGCCACAGTTGCTGCTGAGCCGGCGAATATGATGGTGCTTAATGCTCCTGCATTCAGGGTTCCTTTGTTGCTCCATGCACCTGAACTGCCGTTGATGGTGAGATTGTTCGGATTCGTACCCACATTGGCATTTACGACTGCCCCTGATTGTATATCCATGGAGGCGATGATTCTTCCGTCGCTCAGTGAGCCATCTGGCATTGCATGATCAGGTACAACAGGAGCGTAAACCGTTCCTGCCGGGATGATCACATTCGAGGTTGAACGCGGCACACCGCCTTCCCAGTTGCCGGGAAGATCCCAATCAGTGGGACCCGATGGGCTGCCACCGATCCAGGTGGTGGTATTGTTGGTGGTGCTGGTTCCAAGTGTCCAGAGATGGTCATCGTTCGTAGACATGCCGAGGAATGCCAGGCCAACATTGCCGAAGCCAACCCAGTTGTCCGTTGTATTGTAGTCAGTAAACCCGTGATCATGCAGGGTGGCTGCATCCACGTGATAATCAAACAAATCAAGATTGCCTTCCACGGCGCCGTTCAATTCAGAGTCAAGGTAGTGTACATTGAACCTTAACCGGGTGTCGGCCGAACCTCCTGTCCGTGTGATATCATAATACCGGTGAATGGCATCCGGTTTCCAGGTCAGGTTTGCATCGACCAGGTATAATTCCAGTGTTACAGATGTTGGCAATGGCCCTGCGGTAAATCTCATGAGCGTAAACTGATTGCCAAAGGTGTAATTTGTGCTCAGCTCAAAGTATGAACGGTTAACATAACCTGAAACATCGCCCGTACCTGTTGTGGTGGCTGTTGCACCCATGTACAGGACATATTCGGGATCAGGAACGAGGCCCATATTAAGGGCACCCTTTGTCGTTGATGCATTGGCGCTGGCTAAATTCAGAACACCGTTCACGGTAATGTTACCGGCTGCAGTTTTCACATTGTTCCCGGTGCCGCTGATGGTAAGGTTGTTGTAGGTGATTCCGTTTACCGTTTGTGGGCCTGCAGCGTTAAAGTCAACAGTGCTGCCTGTCACAATGTACGATCCTGAACCCGGGGTGAAGGCACCAGAGATACCCACTGTTCCGGAAGATGCCAGGGTACGGTTGCCGTTGCCTGTATTGGTCAGGGTGGCATAATTTGCAGCTGCGATGGTTTGCTGTGCTGCAGAACCGTAATTAACCGTAGTTCCGGATGAAATATTGGCAGTGGCAAAGGCCGGCCAGGTGGTGGCTGAAGCGCCGTTGCCCAATTTGAAAGTACCGGATGTAAGGTTGAGTGTACCCGTGGATGTTACCTGATAGCCGCCGTCGTTGAACACACTGGAGGAAGTGACATTTCCAATGGTCAACGTGCCCACCGTTACTGCTGCGCCCAGGGTAACCCCGGCAGCATTGTTCACCGACAGGGTGGAGAATGTGGTTGCACTGTTGATGGTTTGTGCGCCGGTTCCCCTGAAATTGACGGTACTTGTTGACGGTGTAAAGGTCCCCTCCCTCGTCCAGTTTCCGTACACATCCAATGTGTATGAGCCATCCATGGTAAGTGTCGCACCGGAATTGATGGTAATGCTGTTGCATGCGCCATTACCGGTTGCACTGATATGCGGCATGAACGGTGTTCCTGACGGTATCATTACATTGTCTGAGGATGACGGTGGATTGTTGTTGCACCAGTTGCTGCCGGTTTGCCAGTCGGTGCTTGTGCCGCCCAGCCAGAGTTCTGCTGTTGCGCAGTCATCTTCGCCGATGGCAAAATCGCTGAAGGCGGTTAAACCGGTGCACTGTGTTGAAAGTGAGCCCTGTGTTCCGGTGGTGGTCGTTGACCATGCTGATCCGTTATATCTTCTAACGACCAGTGAGGACGTATTAGGTGAACCAACTTTATCACCGCTTACAAACGTAAATGTGGCACTGTATGACGTAAAACCACCCACACCAGTATTTGTCAAAGACCATTTCCTGCTAATATATTTTGACTGACTCAGACCTGAAACTACAGGAGGCTGGTAAGGTGCCACTGCAGAGGCATCCAGGTATCCGCAACCCGATGTTGTGCCTGCAAATTCAACAGAAATCGGCGTGTAATTTGTCGCGTCCCCGACAGGATAATCAACTGTCGGAGCTGACGTATTGGGCACGTATCTCCTCAAATTGCCATCCACATATTTGCCGGTGCCTGCGCCGGTAATGGTGCCTGCGCTGCAGGAAGACGTTGTTCCGACCGTAATCCTGTTTGATCCGGTTGTTAATTTTCCGGAGGTGAAGGTCAGCGTGCCCGTCACGTTTAAGTCAACGTTACTCAGTGAAACCCCGTCGCTGTTGTCAATCGTCAGATTTGTAAAGGTTGTGATGGTGGTTCCGCCGATCAACTGTCCGTAATAGGTACTGTTAAAAATTGCCGTAATGGCGCTGTTCACCGTTCCGCTTGCATTGTTGATAAACTCATCAACAATATTCAGCGTGGATGGCAGGGTCTTTGTTCCGGAGCTACTTAATACCAGGTTGTGATAACCGGCAGCACCCCCGTTCGGGTTGGGAATAACCTGCGTGCCGGTACCTTTAAACTCAACGGTATTTTCATTGGTAGACGCTGAAAAAGTACCACTGTTGGTCAGTGTGCCAAGTATGCCGATATAACTGTTGGCCGCCGGCCGCAGTTTACTATCGGCCGCAACGGTGAGGTTGTAAAAATCAGTACTCCCGCTCAACGACGCCACATCAGAACCGGCGGTGGCAAATATGACCGTACTGTTACCTGCGTTGAATGTTCCGCCGGCTTCAACACTCCATGAATCACCGACGATTCCATCCACAATGGTAATGGTTGCTCCGTCGCTTGACCCGGAATTCAGCACGCCATTATTCTCTATGACCAGGAACTTACAGGTGGCCTGTGGAGTTGCTCCCGAAGCAGGTAAAGTTGGCTGATTCACGGTTGAGTTGGCATCGGGAATGATCGCCCCGTAGCTGGTGGTTGGCACCCCGCTGGGTGTCCAGTTTGAGCCATTGTTCCAATCGGTGCTAACATTACCGTTCCACGTTTTGTATGACACAGAAGAGGGAGCGATGGCCACCTGGAAATCGCCGGGTGTTGCGGTAATTACGGACATGTTCACCTCAGATATGCTGATATAGTTTTCGATGATGTCGTAGTTTGACCAGCCTTTGTCAGCCGCTGTGGCAGACGTATAAGTCCAGATTGAAAGCAGGCTTTCATTCACACCACTGGCAAGTTCATTGTCTTTGTAGTTGACCCTGAGAATTGCTTTTGTTGCCGATCCGCCTGTTTGTGCCAGTTCGTAGTACCGCCTGGTCACATCGGCGGGATTGGTCACACAGGATGCGCCCCAGCATGGAGCAGACCCGATTGTCACCTTCATCGTGAGCGAGGAGGGTACAGTTTGCCCGGCAGTAACCGGGAAACTGAATCCCTGGTTGGTGTTGCCAAAGGAGTAGAACGTATTTGTCAACATGGTATGTGTCCGCTTTATCAATCCCGACACATCGCCTGTTCCGGTTGTTGTGGCATTGGCTCCCATGTTCAGGACTTTTGAAGTGGCCATGGCCAGTGTTCCTTTGTCGAGCGAAGCCGGGTTGTCACTCAGCAGATCGAGGGTTCCGTTTACGGTCAGGTCTATGGAAGAGGCCACACCGGCTGCATTGTTGACGGTAAGGTTATAGAATCCGGGGTCAACGCTTCCGCTGATGGTTTGCTCAGAAGTTCCGATAAACGATACGGCACCCGAAGTACCGGCAACCATGGTGCTGTTGCAGGTGAAATTGCCGGCGATGTCGAGATTGCCGTCGTACAGTGTTTTTGTTCCGGTTCCGCTGAAAATCAGGTTGTAATATCCTGTGCTGGCAAAACCTGTTGTAGCGGGGTTTATAATCGTCTGACCGGTGGAACCGTTGTATTCAACGGTGTTGCCAAGTGCACTCAGGTCGACAATAGAGGTTAGCTGAGCCGTCACATCACCAGACACCTTCGTAACAGTGGTGCTGCCAGGTCTCACGAACGTGTTTGCTCCGACCGAAAGATGATGAAACTGGGTAGTTCCGGCAATGGTGACAATGTCATCAAGATTGTTGTGGGTGAAATTGACACTGCCGGTTCCCGGATAAAAAGTTCCATTGTTCTGCCATGCATTTTGATAACCGTTGACGGTTATGCTGAATGTTCCTGCAGTAACTGTTGCACCTGAAGCAATTTCAAGCGTTTTGATTTCAACATTGGCAGAGAGAACTGGAAAGTTGTTCGATCCCGCCGACACGTCAGGAATCAACGCATCTTCGGTGGCTGTTGGGGCATGTCCGGCTGTCCAGTTGGTACCCGTACTCCAGTTCGTACTGGTTGTTCCTACCCATGTATTTTTTGCTGCACTGTAATCCGCCAGGCCCCATTCGAGGTTATCAAGGGTTGACGGTGCAACATAGGCAATGCCAAACCCGGACAATCCGACCCAGTTGTTTGTCGTGCTGTTATTTGTTTTTCCGTGTTCATCGGCTGCACCTCCGGAATGATTATCCCAGAGTACAAGTTTTGTTTCGTCGTTGTTATTCAGTTCCGACTCGAGGTACCGGAGGTTGACGGTAACCTCATCGGTTCCGGCAGTTCCGGTTTGTGCAAAACTGTATTTGCGTTGCACGGCACCCGTTTTCCATGAAGGTGCAGCTCCGATCGTTATCCTGCAGCTTATTTCATCCGGCTGTGTGCCGGTATTCAGGAAGGTCAGTGCGGTAAACTGGCTGCCGAACTGGTACGCTACATTTGGCGTGAATGCATGATGCCGTTTTACGATACCGGTCACATCACCTGTTCCTGCCACGGTTGCAGCAGCATCCAGCATGCTGAGGGTATAGGTTGCCATATCCAATGTGCCATGCGTGGCATCTTTGTTTGCACTGGTGAGGGTAAGCGTGCCGTTTACAGTCAAGTTATTTGCAGCAGAAACGCCGGCGGTGTTGTTGATCGTCAGGTCGTGGAATGCTGTGGCACCGGTGATGGTCTGGGCTGGCGTACCGGTAAAAGATACCGCCCCGGTTCCCGGTGTGAAGGTGCCGCTGTTTGACCAGTTCGCATGCACATCCAGGGTATAAGCCCCTGACATGGTGAGGGTGGCCCCGCTTTGAATGGTTAAGCCAAGGCAACTGCCTCCCGCGGAACCAATCACAGGCTGACGTGCTGCTGAAGACGGAATCAATACATCTGTTGTTGCAGTCGGCACTGCGCCGCTGCACCAGTTGGTAGTCGTATTCCAGTCGGTGCTGGTGCTGCCAAGCCATACGGCGTAGGTTGAACTGCAGTCGTCTTCACCCACATAAACTTCAGATGGGGCCACCAGGCCAGTCGCCGGCTGCCCGGAGGCGGTGATGGTATTGTCTGTAGCTGCCCCGTTGGTGGTATACCAGGTGGAACTGGTGAGTTTGCGAAGTTTGAGTGAAGCGGTGACAGGGGTTCCAATTTTATCTCCGTCAAGATAGGTAAAACTTGAACTAAATACCGTGATACCTCCAACCCCGTTGTTGCTGACCGTCCATTTCCTGTTGATGTATTTTGTCTGGCTCAGTCCGGAAGCCACCGGAGGCTGTGCAGCGGTGGTTGATCCGTCCAGGTAACCGTTTCCTGAAGGGGTACCGGTAGTGGCTGTCATTAAAAATGGAGCCTTCCCGCTGGCATCCCCAATGGGGAAATGAACCGTAGTCAAGGTACTTGGCACATATCTTCGCAGGTTTCCATTGATATAGCCGGCTCCGGTATTGGAGGCGGTTCCGTTTAATCCGACGATAACACGGTAGCTACCGGTGGTAATTTTACCAGCAGTCAGGGTGAGGGTTCCGTTCACGGTCATGTCTGCACTCAGGTTCTGGACTGTTGTTGACTGGGAAGCGTTGTCCCAGGTGAAGTTTTGAAATGCCTGGTTTAATCCGCCGGTAAGAGCCGTACTGGTGATACCGGTTACCTGGCACGTGGATGCTGTGCTTCCAAGGCTGAACCATGTTGCCACAGGGATGCTGCCGCCGTTGCGTGAATGAACATAGGTTCCTCCCTGGATCTCTATCGGATAGGTTTCATTACTGTTGGTAAAAGTCCCACCTGAATTTTCAAGTGTTCCTTCAACGTGCAGCCCGTAATCTATTGTGCCATCCGTGGAATGATTCAGTGTTAGCGTACCTGAACTCATGTCCAGCTTTCCTGTGGCATATACAATACAGTTATAGAATGATGCTGAACCATTGGCGGTGAGTGTTCTCCCAGCCGGCACCCATATCACTTCCGCAGAGGAGAAAGTAGTTTTGTATATAGTATCAGCAAAAGTACCACCTCCATCCTCACTCTTCTCCCAGGTAATGGCATTCCAGTTTCCATCCGCCTTGGGCCGGTAAATCCTGCTGTCATATACATCAAAAACACCACTGTTTCCTGCTGTAAGAGCTTCTCCTGATCCTGTTTGCCGAGTCGCTGGTACAAAGGCATTATGCAGGTATGAACCGGAAAAAGTGGACGATGTAAATTTGATTGAATTGAGTATGGTTTCATAAGCTCCTGATGCGATTGTGCCGGTGGCAGGGGATGTCGACAGGGTTGTGTTTGTTGCGGTCAGATCAATACCGGTTGCAGAATAAACATGCGTAGGGTAACTGTTGCTATTCTGCGACTGAACGGTAATGTTTGTATTTGGAATTCCCTTGGTAGGATGGCTCGGGTCAATGTTCGTCACAGCCAGTTTGGTTGCCTGGAATGCATCCTCACTACCCAGCACAAAGTACCCTGACGTGTTGGTAAAATCAGGAGCAGAAACCGTAGCAGTAAATGTATATGAGCCGGATCCGGAAGTTATGGCCTGATAAGCCCAGTATGTCCCATTAAAATATCCGATCTTCGGGGTTGTTGAATTACTGAAACTTGCTCCCGCTTCTCCATTGTTGTACGTAGCGGAAAGCGTTAAATTCGCCGACCCTGCAGCATCTGAGATCAGATACCACTCTCTGTATACGGTTTTGTTGTTCACATTGGCATTTGTGATTGTTGCGTCAGCAACGCGTATGCTGAAATTCTGTGCGGATGCAACATCATTATACTTCACCGACATCGGGTTGTAGGCAGAGTTACCTACAGGATAAACTTTGGTTACGGAACCACTCCCGGCCACTGATTGCTTCAACCGGCCGGTGCTGCTCGTTTTCACATAACTAGCACTGCTCCCGCCGGTGGTTGATCCTGCTGTGAGATCATAAGCGCCAATTGTTACCAGCCCAGTAGTCAGGGTCAGTGTGCCGGTTACAGAAGTTGCGATTCCAAGGGTGATCCCGCCTGCGCCTTCCTGCGTCACATTGTAGAATGCCGATGATGCACTGCTGCCAATGGTTTGTGCGGATGAACCTGCGAAGTGAATGTTACTGGTACCGGCTGTAAAAGTGCCGCTGTTTGTCCAGTTTCCCTGGAGGCTGTGTGTGTAACTACCGGCGCTGAAGTTGCTTGAGATGGTGACGGCACCTACAATATTTAATGCACCGGTGGCAGTTTTCACCCCTGACCCGCTGAAAATAACATTATTGAAGTTGCCTGCCCCGATGTTCGCAGCATTCGATCCGTTGAAATCAATGGTTGATCCGGTGTGGGTAAAGGTGCCGGTCTTTGTCCAGTCCCCTCCCACCGTGTGGGTATAGGCGCCTGCCGTGAAGTTGCCGGTGATGCTTACGTCGCCCGCGATGGTCAGTATGCCTGTCGCTGTTTTTGCCCCGGCACCGCTGAAGGTGATGTTTTCAAAATTGGAGGCACCTATGCTTCCTGTACCTGAACCGGTAAAGTTGACGGTTGAGCCGGTGGCGGTGAAGGTTCCGCCGCTCTTTGTCCAGTTGCCTGCAACAGTATGGGTGAATGCACCGGCAACAAAGGTACCTGCAGAAATGGAGACATTTCCGGCCACTGACAATATGCCCGTGGCCGTTTTTGTGCCAGTGGTGCTGAAGGTGATGGTGTTGAAATTGCTTGCTCCGATATTTCCCGTTCCGTTGAAATCAACCGTTGAGGAGGAACCAGGGGTAAATGTTCCGTTGTTTGTCCAGTTGCCTGATACGGTGAGTGTATTTGTAGTGGTGATCGTTAGCGATGCACCAGACTCGATGGTGATATTTCTGCAAACCGCACCTGTTGTGCCAATGGATGGATAGTTTGTCAATCCCGAAGGAATAATGATATCGGTTGTCGCGGTCGGCAAGGTGCCCCCGCACCAGTTTGTGGTCGTAAACCAATTGGTGCTGGTCGTTCCGATCCATGATCCTGCAGCAACGACCAACGCCGTCACATTCAGCCTGGCTGCGCTTTCGCATCCGCTTACGGTCTGGCTGGCATAATAATGGGCACCGTTCACGAGGACAGTTGAAGTGGCAAGTGAACTTCCGCCTGAAGCCGCGGCATACCATAAAATGGATGTACCAGTTGCCGAGAGGCTGGCAACGGTAGCTCCGCTGCATAATATCTGTGTGGCAGTGCCGGTTGGTGCCGAAGGCGGAGTATTGACCGTCATGGTAAATGTGTTTCCTGCGCTGGCACAACTGCCTGCCGCAACCGCCAGGGTTCCGGTATAGGTTCCTGCTGCAACGCTTGCTGCAACAGGGAAAGAGATTGGAGAGCCAGCCAGTGACGTAGTGGTTACGTTAACCAGTCCTGCGGTATTCGCTGCCGTGTTCCATGTAATGGTGTAAGTAGCAGGTGTACCCGTTGCGGCACTGTATGCAAGGGTCGAACTCTGGGAGGAAGCACTGTAGCATACGGCTGCTGCCGCGGCAGAACTTGTGATCGTTGGGTTGGCTGTGGTGGTTACATCCACCGGGCTGCTTGCATCTGAAATACAGAATGTGGTCGCGTTTGTGCCTATGGTATAATACCCTGTTGAAACAGCAAGGCCCGTCCATGAAAGGCCCGAACCTGTGCCGGCAAGAGGCGTGCCTACTTCAAGGTCGCCATTGTCAAACAACTGGTAGTTTACCCCCGACTCTGATGTTGAGGAGGTAACCGTTCCATTGTTACCCGGGGAGGTACATATCGTACTGCCGGTTAATCCCAGCGCAACGGGGGTCGCTACTGCTGTAACATTGACTGTATTGCTGTGTGGCGAGGTGCAACCGGTGGTTGCGCTTGTTCCGATCACATAGAAACCGTCGGCGGCAGCCAGGGTTGCCCATGCAAGGCTGCTACCAGTGCCAGCCTGTGCTGACTGAACCGGGTTGTTACTGGCGTTGTACAACTGGTAATTTATCCCGCTCACCGAAGTGGATGAGGTGATGGTTCCATCCCCTCCCGGGGTGGTACAAACAGTACTTCCTGTCAGTGAAAGTGCATCAGGGTTGGACGTTTCGGTAATGCTTACCGTGCTGCTTGTTGAGAAACATGATGTTGTGGCGTTGGTCCCCTTTACATAATAACCGTTCGCGGCAGGGAGGCCTGTCCAGCTTAAAGCTGAACCAGTACCTGCCTTTGCCGACTGAACTGTATTGTTGCCGGCATCATAGAGCTGGTAATTGATGCCGCTCACCGAGGTGGTGGATGTGATGGTTCCGTTTCCGCCCGGGCTTGTACAGATGGCACTGCCGGTCAGCGACAGAAGTGCCGGGGCCGGATTAACATTCAGTGTAACCCCTGTGCGCGTGGTGCTCACGCAACCGGTAGCTGTTGTTCTTGATTCTGCGTAGTAGGTTCCGGCTGAAGCAGGAGTATAGGAGAGGCTGTTGGTGACAAGATTCGTTCCACCGCTCGACAGCGAATACCAGTCGGCCGTTTCACCGGCACCGACCGTTACTGTCAGTGCCGTAATGGTGGCGCCCGCGCAGATTGTTCCATTGCCCCCGGATGTCGGGGCTGCAGGTGAAGTGCAGGATACGTTCAATATCCCGGTGGAGGAAGCTGTAAAGTAGGTATCATTCTTGTTCGTGGCCGTCGATCCTGATGACCCCCAGGAACCTCCCGTCTGGACGGTTCCGCCGAGGGTGAGTGACTGCGATGCGTGGGTTGTGATACTTCCCAGGTTGAGTACCGCCCCGGTGATGGAGAGGTCGTTGGTTACGGTTGTTGCACTGGAGAGCGTTTTGGTGCCGCTGCCTGAAAATTTCAGGTTGTGAAAGGTAGAATTGGCTGCAAGGGTCTGGGCGCCTGCTGCACCAAAATTAACGATACTTGATTCCGCCACAAACAAAATTCCTGAACCGTTCCAGGCACTGGCACTGACTGAATTTTCATTGATTGTACTCGTTCCGCCTTTTAAAGTTCCGGCAGTCAGGGTAACGTTTCCTGTAAAGGTATGTGTCAGAACAGTACCAAGGCTCAGCGTGCCTCCCGACCCGTTGACGGTGAGTGCCGCCCCGTTGATATTGCCGGTAAAGGTGGCTGTACCCGCTGTTTTTGACATCAGCAGGGTGCCGGTTGTAGTCAAGGCATCAATGCTCTGGGTGGCCGCCGTTCCTGCGATGGTTACGCCGCCGGTGGTTCCTGAGGCCGTTCCCCCGTTGTTTACAAAATCACCGTTCAGGGTGAGCAGGAAAGTTGACATGGAAAGGGCAGCGCCGCTGTTTACCGTAAGCGGTGCCGTGGCGTTGAACACCTTGGCAGCGTTCATCGTAATGGTACCGGTGCTGGCGATAACCACCCCGCCCGATGCCACAAACGGTGTGATCCATTCAACACCTGCTGTTCTTGACGTGGTTGTATTGTACTGGAGTGTGGACGCAGCGCCATAGGTAGGTGCTGCAGTGACTGTTGTTGTTCCTTCAACCGAAAAAACACCGTTTACGGTGGGCACATTGGTCAGGGTTTTAACATTTGAGTTTGACACGGTCAGATTGTTGAAGGTAGCTGTCCCTGTTCCGGCCAGCGTCTGATTTTGTCCGCCAAAGACGACGGTGCCTGTTCCGGCAGTAAACAAACTGCTGTTTCCGTTCCATGCCGTAGCCGTTGAGCTGTTCACATTGAGGGTGCTGCTTCCGGCATTCAGCGTGCCATTCAGCAGGCTTACATCGCCTGTAAAAGTATGGGTCAGCGTTGATCCGAGGTTCAGCGTTCCTCCGAGTCCGTTCACGGAAAGGGCGGCACCGTTTACATTACCCTGCAAGGTGGCGGTTCCCGATGTTTTTGCGAGGGTTACGGCACCGGTGGTGGTAAATCCTGCGATGGACTGGGTGGCCGTGGTTCCTGCAATGGTTACGCCGCCTGCACCGCTGGTGAGGGTACCGGCATTGATAAAATCACCGTGGAATGTAAGAAGTTTGTTGCCGGGTGTGAGGATTGCCAGGCTGTTGATATTGAGCGGCACACTTGTGTTGTTTCCGATCTGAACCGCCGTTGGTGTGGTGATGGCACCCGTATTTTTAATGATAATACCTCCTGTTGCCACGAAGGGTGTGATCCATTCTTCTGCTGTGGCGTTTCTTGCCGTGGCTGTATTGTATTGAAGAGTAGCCGCAGTTCCGTAGGTGACCACACCGGTTGTTACCACCACTGTTGCTGTTCCTTCCATCGACAGTACCCCATTTACGGTGGGTGTGGTGGCAAATGTTTTGGCAAGTGAACCCGACAGTGTCAGGTTGTTATAGGTTGTTACTTTGGCCGTTTGTGCAACGCCTGTGTAGTTTACCAGGTTGTTGGCGGCGGTTGCAGCAAGGGTGGTGATGGTGGCTGTTCCGTTGATATTCAGTGTTGCTGTTGCTCCGGCACCGTTCGTTAAAGTACCTGCACCGGTGAGGGCTGTTCTGACTGTGAGTGTTCCCGTATTTGTAACTGTCCCTGTTATGGCCACACTTCCGATGGAGGTGACTGTTGTTCCACTGATAATCTTTGCTGCCCCGCTGAACGTATGTACCCCTGTTCCAAGGGCATTGAATACGGTGGCATTGTTCGTAAAGTTTCCTCCAAAAGCATACGTATTGCTGGCACCGTTCCCGGTGGCAGGCTCGGTCCATGAGGCGCCTGAATTAAGCGTAAGGTCGCCTAAAAAACGGATAGCCCTGGCGGAGGCGCTGGTAGATGCAAACGCCACAGCACCGCCGATTACCGCCGCCCCGTTCACAGTAAATGGCCGGTTGATGGCTGCAGTAGCTCCACTGTTCAGGTTGAACAACCCGAATACGATCGTTGTCCCGGAAGAGGTTATCGCAAGTCGCCCTCCACTTTCAACGGTGACGGTTCCTGTAACCGTCCAGTTTGCGGTTGTCGTAAGAACGTGGGCGTTCTGGATTATAAACACATCGCCGACAGTGGTGAAATTGGCAGGGCTGTTTCCGCCTCCCAGCCGAACGGTATTCCACAACGTAAGCGTTGTGGGGGATCCTGTTGCTGTTGAATAGTAGGTTACCGCCTGGGCCATGGGGCCTGTAAACAAGAATATGATCAGAGCTACTGGAACGATTTGTAAAATTCTGGTTTTCATAAGCCGGGTGTTTTAATACTTTGTTTAACGATGGGGTCAATCGTGTTCTATGCTGTGTATTGTCAAGGTCATTTTTAAGGTGAAGGGACCGTCAGGTTGCCCGTCACGGTCATCATGCTGGTGGCACCGATGAGTACCAGGCTTCCGCACTGAACGCCGATGGTGAGGTCGCCGTTGTACACCGGCCAGTTTGCGGCCGCCGGCGGGATCACCACGCTCACGGTATTGCCCGGAACAAGCCAGTTGTCCCAGTTCGACTGCGTATTCCAGTCGGTTGATGCATTGCCTGTCCACAGCCCGGAGATACCGGCCCGGAGAAAGGCGGTTTTAATTTCACTGTCGGTAAAATAATTGTTGGTGCAAAGTAAAGTCACTGAATAAGGTCCTCCGTCGGTGAAGATCACCTGCGGGTTTTGCGAGCTGGCGGTGGTTCCGTTCACGAATACCACGCCGGGCCGGTCGAAGCTCCAGGCCCAGGTTGTTGCCCCGCCCGTGGTGAGGTCGGTAAACACCACCGTTTCATTTTTCTGCGGGGTAAGGTTGTTAGCCGAGAAGTTGGCGACAAGCGCCGGGGCCACTACCCCGTCGTGGTAATAGTAGCTCTGCGGAAGGTCGATCAGCACATCCCCTGCTGCATCGGCATATTCGCAGGAGGAGATGTTGTCGAACCACGCCAGGGTGGTCGTCGTGCCTCCCGTGCCGGTATAGTTGAAATTAAGGGTGCACAGGGTGGCGCCGTTGGCCAGCGACACGGACGAACCGTACCATTGGATCACGATAAGCATTTTCCCGTTGGCCCCGGCAACATTCCCTACCAGGAACGAGGAACTGAAGGCTGCATTCTTTGTAAAAGTGTTCAGATAGGTGATCACTGCAGGATCATATTCAAGGTACAGTGTTAACGCACCGATTCCGGTAAAGCCAGTTACGGTTACCGGAAGCGCGCACGACCCGGGGGCTGCCATGCCGATTGCCGGCGCATACGTGACCGGGGCACCCCGGTTGGAGATTCCGCCGTTTTTAAAAAAGAGATACTGGGGAGTGCTGTTCAACAGCGTGAGAGTTGTACCGACATATCGTTTATACTGGCAAACAGCCCCAAAGCTGGTTGACCAGCTGAGCAGCCCGGTACCCGTGACATACGAAAACGTAAGGTTTGCCAGTGCTGATCCGTCGGGCAGGCTGGTGTTGGAACTGCCTGTCCAGGTAAAGACAAGATACCCTTTGGTGTTGCCCACAGGGTGATTATAGGTAACAGTCATACCTGCCAGTGAAGGATTGGTGGTGGCGGATATGAAACGTACCCTTGTAGTATCAAATTTAATCGTTGTTGTAAACTGCCCGATGTTTGTAAACCCGGTCACCGTTACCGGCACTGAAACAGATGAAGCTCCGGGGATGGCGTTGGTAATATTACCAGCCATCGTCACCGGAGCATCTTCCGCAAAAACCACAAGAGATGAAAACAAAATAAACGTTATAACCAGTACCGTAAACTTCCTCATCAATGTTTCTCTTAATAATTGAACCGCGGCAGGCAAACTTTCACCAATTTACCAATTTACCATTTTACCATTTTACCATTTGCCCGCCGCAGTCCTATCCACTATTGAGCCCACTCCGAAAAGTCGGACGGGCAATTTGGGTTAAATTGATTTATAATAATAGTTGTATATATTCATTTCCGACGTAGTTACAAACAAATGATTGTCAATAACTTGATTTGGTTTTATTGTTTTTTAACGGTAG
>CAJBYO010000037.1 GCA_903959905.1 uncultured Bacteroidales bacterium | reverse complement strand
TGGCTATCCCGAACAACGTTTTGGTATACAGCCCATTTGGGGCGGAAAATGGTCCATGGTGCTATTTTTAGCGATCAGCATTAATTTTTTCGTTTTATCATAAACCCCCTTTTCGGAGGGGACTCATATTTCAATGCTCATTTTTATGTTTGTCTAATGGTTAAGAACGCGTGTTAGATTTTACTTAATTCTGCTAAGCTTACTGCTGAAACTGCCTGTCTCTTTAAAATTGCATTCAGCTCCTCGCCGCTTCTGATCCGCCTTGCTTCAATTTCGAGAACTCCTTTTCTGAAACTTTGCACGGTGTACCTGAAGTGGTCGTGATCGAACATCTCGCACAGAACAATGTGATTTGTAGGATCATCCCCCTCCTGTTTACACTCGTGCAGTGAACCGTAAAGGATGCGTATTCCGTTGACTACTTCCTGCGATGTCCATTGCAACTCTCCATAGCCGCCAAATTCATTGTACCATTGAGCGCACCAACACCGGATATCGCTGCGCCAACCCGCAACAGCTACCTGCCTGGTGTTGTCCAAAATACCTAAACCCGGAGGAGCGATCATTCCAGCCTCAATACCCAACGAAGAGAAGTTTCCCTGCAGCTCGGGCAAATTAAAAATGACTTCACGCTGAAAATCACCGTTTTTTGTGATCCTGCCGATCCAGCTTCCTCCAAAATAGTCGCGAAATAATTTTGCCGTTAATGCTGGCATACGGAAATATTTAGTTAGTGAAACCCTTTTGCATTGATTATCACAAATATAAACTTCAAGGATGTGCTGACGCAATACAGAGCATTAGGTATTTTACTATATTTGTATCTCAAATGAGGGTATTTCAAATGGAAAAAACGCCATACGATTACAGCATTTTTTTTGATTTTATGGAATCCTATCTGCCATCAGGATTCGTTGACATTTGTGCAGATGATCCTATCATGCTGAAGCTTGAGGAGTTGATGGAGGAGAATGATCAGTTTTTTACTGTTTCTGACCTGAGGAAAATTCAGTTTCTCTATGCCAGTCAAGGAATAAAAAGAATGCTTGGAATTGAGCCTTGTGAACTTAATCCCGGTCATTTTGTTGAAGTAACACACCCTGATGATCTTAGCAGGTTTGGTCTTTTAAGGGCACAGACCTTCATTGTTGAAAAAGAAGTTTTAGAATCAGGCATGGGGAGTGCAATGGTATCGTTCACTATCCGGGTGCGCAATACTGATCAGCAATACAGGAATCATCTTTGTCAGGCCTATTTTTTTTATTCCCCGGGATTTCACAAAGCGGTATATCTGCTGCAGGTTATCGGCAATGTTGACTGGTTTAAAATGAAAAAGGATAAATTTCATTTTTATAAAGGCAAGGACTTCTCACTTTTCAGGTTTCCGGATGAGGACCTGCTCAAAATTGGCCCGACGATCTCTGTCCGCGAATTTGAGATTATCAGACTCATCGAATCGGGATTAAGTACTAAACAGATTGCGGATAAATTATTCCTGAGTGTTTTTACTGTAAACACCCACCGCTCCAATATCCTGGAGAAGTCGGGAAAAGCCACCGTTTCAGATTTGATTTATGAATTAAAAGAGCAGGGATTGCTCTAATATTGTTTCAAGAAGTCAAAGAACATCAATACGGCATTTTATCTAATCATTCCAAACCATCATCTTGCATTAATTTTAAGAGTTTTTGCTGTCCTGCTTCTTTTTTATACAGCAATACTTTTAGTTGTTCCTGGAATTCGGATTCTATATCATGAATTACCTCATCAGTCAATGATTCAAGATGTAGAATTTTGCTCTCCAGAACTTTGAGTTTAATGACTAATTTTTCAATGTGCTCTTTTCTGGTATCCATATGGTTTATACAGGTTGATGACAAAATTATACCTGTCAGTCATCGTAAACAATACATATGATACTGTATTTTTCTACCTTTACACGCTGCAAATCACACCAGATTTATTCGGATATTATGATAGATAAGTACCTGGATTACAGTTTTTTTTTCAGGTTTTTCGAATCATTTTCAAAGGCAGGCATAGAGGGAGTTGATCCCGGAGATCCCCTGCTGGTGGAACTTGACCGGCTGATGGAAATGAACAACCAGCTATTTTACATCACGGATGTAATCATGCTGGACATACTATTTATCAGCAAGAGGGTCTCTGATATGTTTGGGATCGAACCGGAAAGAGTATCTGCCGGCTTTTTTCTGACAACAACTCTTCCTGACGACCAGAAGAGACATCATCTTATCCGGGCAAAATTGATCAGCATCGCGCAGGAATTATATATCCAAAAAGGCGGTACCAGGATCATTTCGACAAACGTCAGGGCAAAAAATCCCGAAGGAAGGGATGTGAATCTTTTATATCAATGTTTCTTGTTTTACAGCAAAATCCCTTATGAATCGACCTTTCATATTTTGGTTATTACTGACATAACGGATTTAAAGAAAATTCACAAGGGTTTTCATTTCTATATGGGAGAAGACATTAGTTACTTTCGATACCCGGATGAGAAACTTCTTATGTCCGGGAATATCTTTTCGAATACTGAATTCAACATAATTGAACTCATTGAGGCAGGGCTGAGCAGTAAAGAAATCGCAAAGAAGCTTTTTAGAAGCATTCATACGATTACCACCCATCGAAGTAATATCATAAAGAAATCGGGGCTTTCCAATATCACAGAAGTGATCCGTGAGCAAAAAGTAAAAGGATTATTATAGAATTATTCAGATCAGTCTATACTTTAACTGCAAGGATTACTTTAAACTTAATCCTGAACTCATTTGCCCGACTGGTTGAATTTCAGCAAGTTTGACTTCTTCCAGTCAGCATAAATATTCTGTGCAACCGAATTGGCCACCTGGTCGATATATTCCGGGTTTGGTATCTTTATTTCACCAGTCCATACCGGATCCTGTGATCCCTTCACATACAATTTGGCTGTAAGATTAAGAACCACATCGGTAGTCCAGTAGCCTCCCGTTGTGGCAACTGTGCCACCATATCCGCCCCAGTAACCACCTCCCCAGTAGCCGCCGTATCCGCCATACCCACCGGTATAATAGGTGGTCGGGGGAATGTAGCTTTCGGTTTTGTCAGCTCCCTGGTAAATAAAAATCAGGATCGCATCAGCGCCAAGACTGTCGCACCGGTGTTTGATCACATCGAGCGGGTACTTGATATTTGGGTTCAGGAATTCAAGAGAACCGGCCGACTTGAGACCCTTCGCTGTAAAACTTGATACCATCGATTGCTCAAAAGGTTTCAGGTATTCAAGTTTTTCAAAAAGGGGCATCACCACCACTTTCGATAGCTGTGCCTTGCTCTCTGGATTTTTCCAGGATGTGAGGGTTGAAGTTGCTTCACAGGATTGTAGCAGGAAAGCGCCTGCCATGATCGTAATTGCCAATAATAGCTTTTTCATTTTCTTGAAATTTTGTTTAAAATAGCTTTTTTCAAATCTGTAAAAACCGGATAATTCTCCCATGGAAGGTTTAAAAAAGCCCGGCGGGGAAACGATTTTTGGCCGGGCTTTTTAAGCTGCATGAGAGAAATCAAAATTACATCTCCATTGCCCCGTGCGCAATACCTATATGTATGTATTTAATATAACTTCAAATTAGCTTGGTGTTTCATCCGCTCAACACCTGCTGCAGAGGCTACACCACATGAACATCCTGCCTTGGGAAAGGTATTTCGATACCCTGTTCCCTGAATACCACTTCGATGGCACGGATCAAATCACTTTTCACATCCATGCCGATATCGAAATGTGACACCCAGAATTTCAGGCTAAGGTCAATCGTGCTGCTGTTATATCTGTTTGCCAAGACGAAAGGATGCGGATTATTCAATATCCGTGGGTCTTTTTGCATCAGGTCAACCAATAGTTTTTCGGTTTTATCAAGATCAGTGCCGAAAGCAACATTCAAAACCAGGTCAAACCGCCGCGTGCTGTTTCCCAGGGTCCAGTTCACCAGGTGCTGGTTCAACAGATCGCCATTTGGGATAATCACATCGGCCCCATCCCATGTTGTGATGACACTGCTGCGGATACCGATCGACTTCATTGTTCCCGTCCTTCCGGCGAATTCTACGATATCACCCACATTCACCGGCTTTTCAAAGGCTATGACCACTCCGCTTATCAGATTGTTCACCAGTGATTGCAAGCCAAACCCGATACCAACACTCATCGCTCCCAGAATAAAAGCAAACCTGTCCATGGGTATTCCTGCAGCAACAAAGGCTACCAGCACTCCTGCAGTAATGATGGTGATCCGGATCAGCACAAGCCAGCTGCCGAGACCACTTTTTTTTGGTTGAGTTGAAACTGCCAGTCTATCAGATGCAAGGAAGGAAACTACCCGTGAAATGACCCCTGAAACAAGAAGAACAAGGAAAAAGATCAGAATGCTTTTATAGTTGAATGAAAATTCACCGATTGTGCGGGTTGCCGTCAAAGATTCGCGGAAAGGGTCAATGATGGTTTGATAGAAGAAGAAATCACGTCCGATAAGGATGAACCATCCGGCGAAAAAAAGAATATATAATAGGGGAGGGACTTTGATATTAGCTAATTCATGGGACAATGAACGTTTTTTACCTTCAGCTGTGAGGTAAAAATAATATGAAATTCGCATTATACTGTTCAAAAACCGGGCGGTCCAGAAAACCAGGAAAGCAACAACAACCAGAATAAAGCCATTCGCCATGAATATTTTGGCGAGGTTGAAGCCCCCGGTAAGGTTATAGTAGATTGCCAGAATCTGAAGAAACGTCATCAGGCCAATCGCCACAATGATGACTGTTTCCCGTATCTTCTTTCTCTTGTTGGTTACGAGGAAGAACAGGCCTGCTGCAAATCCGGCAACACTCAGTACAAGCATGCTCCACCGCTCAAAGGTGGAATGTCTCAGAAGAAGATTGCTGAAAATGGCCATCAAAAACAACAGGACGAAAAACAGCCAGGCATTGAATCCGAAGCGGGAAACTGATTTCCGGATCATTATGGAAAGTGCGGCTGCACAAGTGATCCAGATAAGTCCGTTGAAAACAAACGGAGGCATTGGGAGAAATAATGGATAAATTGTGAGAACCAGCAATATGGCCGATGCCAAAGACTTATGCAAGACAATTTCCTGGTCAATCAGGTGTCCTGGAACATTTTCTTTTTTCACTTTATGCCGCAGCATAACCAGGTAAAAATAGATAGCCACAATAAACAGCATCATCAGGATGATCATTTCCATGTGATTGACCACATAAAACAGCAAGACCAGTTTTGCCTTCCCCATGGAATAGGTGATGATGTTCCCAACCGGCCATTCTTTGTCAGGGTTTTGCCCGAAATTGCCCAGTTCATTTGTATTGAATTGTTGAAGGATTTTAGCACGCAGCAATTTGGTTTTCGCAATTTCAGATTCCAGGTTAAATTTAAACAGATTAACTTGTATTTCAAGTTTTTGAATGCTGTCGAGCGACGACTTGATTTCCATGTTTACCGGTCCAATGTCCCTGGTTAAAAACTGCAGGTTTTGGAAATAATGCATCATCAAAACAGAATCCTTTGGCACTCTGTACAATACACTGTCCATGGACATGGAATCAAGAACGTATTGCAATTGACCCAGAGATTTGTGGTAAGCTAATATCTGGGATAACCGGTTGTTCGTTCTGTTTTGCAGTTCTTTCAAAAGGGTGGAAGTGGTTGTCAGGTTCCGGATGGTTTGTATGCTGTCCTTTGGTGTGATGACACCCTCAATGGCTATCTTATTCCATTTGATCAGTTGCGCTATTTCATGACGGATCGACGGATACTGGAAACCCTGACTTAGAAAATTTCTTGCCTTCTCTATTTCATCTTTGATCAGGATAAAATTCTTGCTTTGTTTCAGAACCACCTGATGTTCCCCGAAATTTACAGAGCTTTGTCTTAATTGTTTTCCAGCCACCTCATTGATCATCCATGATACCGGTTTTTTTAATGAATCCCGGGCATGGGCCGAATCAACTGCAGTTTGGGATACATGGGCAGAACCAGTGAATGAGCAAAACAGAAGAAGGCTCGGGACGAATCTGAATACTGATCGAAAAATTGAAAACATAAGATGATTTTCTAACTATCTTCTTCCGCCACGGCCGCCACCGCCACGACTGCCACCACGACTGCCACTGCCACTCGGACTTTTTGATTGCGACGGGCTGGCAGAACTTTTTGATGAGGATGGCGAAGCTGATGGCTTTGTTGATGGTGAAGTTGAAGGTTTTGTTGACGGGGAAGCTGATGGAGAATTTGAGGGACGCGTTGATGGAGTTGCTGATGCTTTATTTCCACCCGTATTGGCAGCTTTATTGCCAGTGTTTCCACCAGTATTTGCAGCTTTGTTGCCGCCATTCCCTGCGGTATTGGCTGCCTTATTGCCACTATTCCCGCTTGTATTGGCGGGTCTGTTTCCGTTATAATTACCGTTGGCATTATTATGGTTCACGGTATTGGAAGTGTTCCTGGAATTATTATTGTAATTATTATAGTTGTTATTGTTAACAACCACCGTGGTATTGCCATAGCCACCGCCATGGTAATAATTGTTATAATGATTTGCATGATATACGCCTACTGCCATCACGGTAACTGCTGCAAAATAAGGCGGATAATATGCATAATGATACGGAGGAACATAGGGCACGTAGGCAGGTGAATACATGTAAACAACAACAGGACTTGATTCTACCACCACAGTGGTTGTGTTTACCGGTGCAGGCGCTTTAACAGGGTCGGTGCCGGTATACCCGGGGTTGGCAGTTGCTGCAGGAGCAGCAGCTTTGGGTTCAACAATGTAGTTTTTCCCGTATAACGCGGGATCTCCCACAATTTGCATGGTGACTTTTTTATCTTTATCTTTTGATACCAGAATGACCGCAACATCCTGCGTCTCCTTTTCGCTGACTGCATCCTGAAGAATAAAAGTAAAATCGTCCCCGTCTTTCTTAGTTACAACCTTGATGAAATCAACTTTTTTATCTAAATTCAGATCCAGGTTGTTGATTGCTGTTTTTTCCAGATTTAATGATTTTTCAAATTCCTCAATGGTCTTTGACTTTTGAAAAAGATCCAGTACTGCATAAAGATCAAGGTTATCTCCTGGCAAACCCAAAGAATCTGGTTTCTTGGCTGTTTGTGAAAACACGGATCCATTCAATAAAATTAAGACTAATAGTGTCGATAATAAATACCTGTTTTTCATATTTTCCAATTTAATTATTTCTTTGTTGTGTCTCCTTTTTTCGGCTCCTCCTTTTTGCCAGGAACTTCCCTTTTGTGTTATCGGGTAATATCTTTTCTTTGCGGTATTAAATGATTTGTAATCAGCCCACTTTAGAATATCCAAAATTACATTCATGTTGAATCAGACACAATACCTATGAATGAGTATTCCTTATCAAACACATACCGATGGCTGGGTATTTTGAGTGCCTTATGTGAGATCATCCTTTTTTCTTTTGTATCTTCGAACCATTGATAAGACTCATTTCATTAAATAATTAAAACCATGACCTGGCTTCAGAGATATCGTATTTGGGTGTATTTCAGGACCTCCATCTGGATTCTGCCTTCACTTGGAATTTTCATTGCCATGGGAACTATCAGGATTCTTCATGGGATTGAAGTCGAATTGGGATGGAAAGAGGAGTTCGATCCGTCAACCATGATGACGGTGATGGGCACCCTGGCCGCATCAATATTCACCCTGATCGTTTTTGTCTGCTCCGCACTCCTCATTTCCGTGCAACTGGCCAGTGCTTCACTTACACCTCGTTATATCGGCCTGGTATTCAAGAATCCGGTTATAAAATATTCATTGACCCTGTTTGTCTTCACCTTTATGCTTACCCTTGGTGCCCTGCTCCGCATTAAAGGGGCAGTTCCGACACTTACAGCCTATGCTGCCATTTATAGTTGCATACTCAGCCTAATTATTTTTATCTACCTGGTTGATGAAGTGGGCAGATCATTGCGACCGAGTGGTGCTTTAAAACTTGTCGCCAGGCTGGGTCGCGATGTAATTAAAAATGTCTATCCCCGGCTCCTCTCAGGTTCCCCGGACAGGTTGCCGGAACCTCAAACAATACTTGACCAGGAATCCAGGGTCACCCTTTTGAATCAAAGAGAGGGTGTCGTCCTTGCATTTGACATTGAAGGACTTGTTCAATTAGCCCAGCGAGCGGATTGCGTGATTGAGATGATACCCCAGGTGGGCGATTTTGTTGCAGCCCATCAGCCCTTATTCAGGATTTTCGGAAAGGGGGGAAGGCCTCAGGAGGCTTCATTATACCAATCGGTAGCCGTAGGGCTGGAGCGTACCCTGCAGCAGGACCCTGGATTCGCATTACGGATCCTGGTCGACATTGCCTCAAAAGGACTGTCGCCCGCCATCAATGACCCAACCACTGCGGTTCAATCCATTGACCAGATTCAATCCCTGCTTCGCCACCTTGGCAGCAGGTGCCTTGGTGAAGGGCAAAGGAAGGATTCACAGGGGGTAGTGCGGCTTATATACAGGACACCTGATTGGGAAGATTTCGTGGGGTTGGCAGTCACCGAAGTGCGTCAGTTTGGTGGAACAAGTATCCAGGTCGCCCGTCGACTGCGGGCCCTACTCGAAAACCTTATTCAAACCCTGCCCGAAGAGCGGGCTGTTGTACTCCGCATTGAGCTGGATCTTCTGGAAAGGTCTGCCAGACGATTTTTTCCTGATGCTGAAGATTTAGCCATGGCAGATGTCAGTGATTTCCAGGGTGTGGGCAGTAAAAAGGTTCAAAAATGAAACCCGATCTGGACAAGGTATCTGAAACCCATCCTGAAAACATCAAGTTTCCCGGTTTGCTGGAAAGTCTTACCGGTGGTTGAAAAGGCTGTTATTCCCGGGAATCGCTCAAGTAACTTATCATACAAGGCCTCATTGACCTGCTGGACCTGGCTTCCGTCCAGGTTTCCCGTGATTTCGCTCTTGCCGCCATAATAGCTGATCGATGGGCCTACCAGCACCAGGTCAAGGGTCCATCGTTTCCAGAATACAAACTGATAACCGAGTTCGACACCCAGGTTGAAGGCCCAGAAATCACCTTTAATCATCCCTGTTGTATCAACCGTGGCAGGAAAAATATCCAGCCCGTTTTTAAACTGGTACCGGTAGTAGGTGAGGTAGGGTCCGATATACAACCCGGCCGGAACAGGACGCGAATTAAGCTTCGTAAGGTAAAACCGGTATTCTACGGTAGCATTCAATCCCCACTTCTCGCTACTCGTTACATTTACCAGGTCTATGACCGTATCTGCAATCAACTTTGGAAATACCAGGTATCCCAATTCGAAGGAAATGGATTGACGAGGGTTAAGGATCCGTTCATAACTAAAGGTTATATTTTTCCAACTCCACAGGATCATCGGCGTGGGGTTGAATTTTAGTACATTTTTATGGATTGGCTGAAGTCCAGGTGTTACAGAATCTGTTTTTGCTGCGAAAATCATCAGTGAAAAAACAGAGAAAACACAAATTAAACTCAGGGTTTGCTTAATCATACTGCTGTATTTTTATTGTTTGACATAGTCTTGTCATTCTTATCAGTCAGAATGGAACTGAGGTCGAACCTGGTTGAATTGTTGTCATATTTGAAATTATATTCGTCGAATTGATTTTATACAATGTCAGAAGGTTTCATTCAGATTGAAAAATATCCCCTTCGTGCCATCGGCTCCAAAACCGAAATCGATGCAGAGGTTTGAAAGGGTCTTCCTGCTGAACATGATCCTTAAGCCAATCCCTGCAGCAGGATCAACATATTGAAACAGCTTGCGCTCTTCATCATCGGAGCTGGCTGTGGTTGCATTTACAAATACCACCCCGCTTAAAATACCCGAATAAGGACTGATCGGAAAGCGCCATTCTGTCTCCCCGTAAACAAAATTCACACCCCGGATGCTTCCTTGGATATAACCTCTTCCCGCCCGGTTGTACATGTCCCAGCATAAAGCCGGCAATCCCAGGTATGGAACAGTTCCTTTCTCATTGAATTGGCCCAGATACCAGAAACCGATAAGGTGTTCGGGGCGCCGCGCAGATAGACTGATGTAAGTCCTGAATTCCGTATTCAGCATCAGGCTGTTTTTAGAACTCCCAAGTAAAGAAAAATTCGGCCTGAATGCTATGTTTGCGAGGAATCCCTTCGTAGGCCTGATCGAATTGTTGCGACTGTCGAGCAATACCTCAAGGCTTAGCCCCGACATGGTATATTTTTCCGGATTAAAACCATGATCAGTGCTGTATTTAAAATTACTTGTTTCCTGGGGGGGGACACTGTCGACGTGATTGTGATCCACAATATTCGAAAAATCATCAAGGCAATATCCTATTCCCAGGTACCAGTTCTTTGAGAACCTGAAATAAAAGGTCTCATAAAGCCTGATATAATTATAATTGAGCGGTTGGGCATCAGGCGGAAGTGTTGCGGTCGAGCCTCCGTCATTAAAAACAATTCCCCGGTTAGTGTGCATTTTTATCCCGGTACCAAGTCCATAAGTAGGCTGGGAGAAGACCAGGTATCGCCAGTCACCCCGCAGGATATACCGGGACCTGCTTGTGATGATATTTGATCTTAAGGTAATGATCGTTTGTTCTGCCGTTGTAAAGTTAACAGCTGCACATAACGAAGAAACGGGTGTGGCCTCCAAATCGCCAAGGTAGATCGCCATGGTGGTTCCTACACCTATCAGAAAACCGTATGCGGGGTTATAGCCTACAAAGGGCGTTGTAGCAAAATAGGGCTTTTTAATTATGATCGGGTCCTTTGTGGCACTATCACGACGGGCTCGCTTTTCCTTTTTAATAAAAATGGTGAATACATCGTCCTGCTTGAAGGTTTTCTTGCCTTCCTGTGCAGAGAGATCGCATGACAGAAATTGTGAAAGAAAAATTATGAAAAGTAAAAAATTGTGAAAAAAATTTTTCCTTTTCATAATTTTCCTTGTAAAAAACTGCCGGAACCAGTTGCATTGATAGCAGTGTTGGTTCTGGCAGAAAATGACCTCACCCCCGGCACCTCTCCTCAATGAAAGGGGAGTTTAGGGCAAGTTACCTAATGATCATAGCGATGCCTACTTTCAGGTTCAGCATCTGCAGATTCTTTGAAGTGGTTTCGTATAGTTCAATCTGGTTGGTGGTCCATTTGTAGTTGAATGCCACGAGTGCGCCCCATTGGTTAAAGTTGCCGAATTTCACCAATGCTCCCACCTCGGGTGTCAGTGAAAAATCCCAGCGGGTTTTGTAGATATCATATTCCTGAATCATGAGATGATGCTCCATATAATCACCGCCAATTCCCAGTCCAATGTATGGTGAAACCATCTTTTCAGGGATGAAATGGTAAGCCAATGCGACCTGGAAAGGAATCATCCAGGTGAACCTGTAATTCTCGGCGTTAATGGCAATACCTTTGTCGGGAATGGTATAGGTTTCATTATCGTATATCTGGCTGACACGCTGCCAGCTGAGATTCCAACCCACGGCCAACCCATTTTTAATAAAATAGCGGCCACCCATATCAAACCCTGCCGGGCTGGCATTGCCTACCCATTTATTGAAATCACCCATGGTAAAGGTCGTATTCCACGAGAAAGTATAATACGATCTGGGTGTAAAACCCAATGATGAAGCTGGTTTATCCTGGCCTTGCACCAGACTTGTCAATAGAACAAAAACCGCGAAAATTAATAGTATCTTTTTCATATTGTTGCCTTTTTATGTGATTAATTGGTCCGGAATATTACGGCTTGGTTGTTTGTAATTGCGGGGTTTGGATAAATGCCTGGTCAACCCTGCCGGTAATTTCAGCGGTGGTATGGGTGTCGGTGAGAAGCCCCCGGATAAAGGCATTCCAGCGTACTGCTGCACGGTTATCGGTGCCTGCATTTTTCAGGTCCATCAATTCAATATTGGCCATTCCTGTGGTATAAGAGGAGTAATAGACTGGGTAGTAATAGGGATAGTAAGGATAGTATCCCCACCAGTCATAATAATAGGTATAAACAGTGGTATTCTGGAAGTACATGACCTGTATCCCAAGGTCAGGTTTTTGTGGGGCGACTGCCGGCACGAAACCCCTGGCTTTCATGTTCTTGTCGATCTGGGCAAGGACTGCATCTGCAGTTTGCCCAGTCATAGGTACAGTTCCATCATCGGTAACTTTCATGACAGGAGTGGAGATTGAATAGGTCTTGTACAAATTAAAATCAACTTTTGTGTCATATTGTGTCAATACAGCGAGATCCTCCAGCAATCTGTCCGATGATGGGGGGTACTTTGTACAGGAAATGGTAAACACAAGCCCCATTCCCAGGAATAATAAACCAAGTTTTGTTTTCATACGCGTTATGTATTTAGTTAATTTAAAATGAATTTAGTTTATAACGTCTTTGGGACTTCGCGGTGATGAACCCTTTAAAACCTATTCAACTTTTCCGAGACGGAAAATCAGACCGCCGGTAAATCCAAACTGGACCAAGGTAGAGTAAACGGAAACGCCGGCACTGGTACC
>CAJBYO010000036.1 GCA_903959905.1 uncultured Bacteroidales bacterium | reverse complement strand
TGGAAATGGGATACCATTCTATGTTTTGATACGGTACATGGAGAGCCTTCTCAACGGCTGTCCCGGAAGTTCAATTTTTCGGGAGATTCTATTATTCAGTTGACAGAACGAAGGCAGGGCAATTTACTTTGGGAAAATTTTACCAGAGAAACCTTTTTGTATGACTCGTCGGGGAATATGCTTACCTACCTTTTGGAGAGATGGATAAACAATGGTTGGGAAAATATCTCAAAACAGGAATATGCTTATACTTTGAATGGAGATCCGTTGGAGAGGAAATATTTGACGTGGCAGTCTAACGCCTGGGTGGATTACGAATGCTATAAATGGCACTATAATGCAAATGGCCAGTATGATACGTGTTTATATCAAAAGGGACAAGGAGGTGCTTTGGTTAATTCAAAATGCTGGACTACTGTCTATGATGGCAACGGTTATATTGTAACGGATTTTGTATACAATTGGATTAATAATAACTGGGTGTACTCCTCTCAGGAAACCTATACAAATGATTCAAATGGTCTTCATCTTACAGGTCTTCAACAGGATTGGGTGAACTCATCGTGGTTGAACAGCCTGTATTATTTTTGGACCTGGGACGCTGCCGGAAACTGTTTATCTACATTACGACAAGAGTGGCAAAGCAATGCCTGGGTAAATGCTGATTTGAGGACTAATACATATGATGGGAATGAAAATATTATTATCTTCCTGGATCAAAATTGGTTTAATGGTAACTGGGTCAATAATTACCAGAGTCTCTACGTCTATGATACAAGCAATAACATGCTCTCATGGACTCAACAGAATTGGAACAATTCAACTTGGTTGAATGTCGCTATGGATCAATACACCTATGATTCAATGGGAAACTCCTTAACAGGGAAGTTACTAATGTGGCAGTTAAATGGCTGGATTCCTTATGTAGGATCCCCTCTGGTTTTTGCTGATCACCAACCAGATTACTCAGTCAATTTATTGGATGTGTATCGCTATTATACGATTATAGATTCAATATTAGTTTTTAAGGAACCAACGCCAGCGCCGTTGCGGGTCTCGCTATTTCCCAATCCTGCACATTCAAAACTATATGTCTCTTTGCCTAGAGCATCAATAGAGCCATCCATATCCATGGCAATTTATGATCTATACGGTCAACTTGTTTTATCGAAAAAATTAGTATATGAGACAACCGACTTAGATATCAGTGGTCTGAAACCTGGTGTTTATTTCGTGAGATTCAACAACAGCCGGATGACCAGGGTGTTGAAATTCGTTAAGGATTAGGAGCCTTACCAGCTTTGTATCAAAAAAACTGCCTTGAGTTGATTTCAAAGTGAATAGTTCAGTTTAAGATATGGTTATAGGGGTTTCCGTACGTTATTGCTATTCAACCAATCCAGATAGTTTCTTTCTGATCGAGTAAGATCCTACCGATTATTTCACTTTGAAAAATGATAGTCTCCATCGTGTGAAGGGGTTCGATATCATTTCAGTATTCCCCCGACTTTCCTGATTTATTCGCCATTGGTACATTTCCAGTGTATTTCCGATTTGTTTGTCTGACAGAGTTCAGGTAGTAATTCTCTGCTAATTTATTAACTCCTTCCAGGATACAGTTCCACTCATTCAAGGATTTTCTCGGCATATCCTCAATGCCTTCCGGTATTCCAATTCCTCCTTGAGTGTCCCTCCATGAGCTTAATTACACTTGCATAAAATTTAACCCTAAAACACTCTATCATGAAAACATTTGAAAAAAATTACATCGGAAAAGGCACCCAGGTCGCGAATTTATCAATCGTAAAATTCAGTTTCAAACTGTCAGAAATTGCAAAGCTCTCTCATGTATTCAACGGTGAAGATTACATCACTTTTGAGGTAGCAAAATTGAAAAATCCAGACAGTTTCGGCCACACATACACAGCTTATGTAAATAAGTTGGTTGAAACACCGGAACCAAAGGCAAGCCTGGTTGAAGATGCTCCCAGGAAAAGCACCCGCAAACCAAAAAGAACGGCAACGCCAAAAACGGAAGGTTCAATTTTCCCCGACAACACCGATTATCACATGCCAGAGAGCGTCGACGAACTTCCCTTCTAAACAAACCCACCAGCAAAAGAGAGCCTTGGAAACAAGGCTTTTTTTGTGGTCACGAGTTCGCTTTTTCTTTGATGGCGCAGGGCAATGAAAAAGCGCGGCAAAAAGAAACCCAAAGAAACCGGGCACTTTTTGAAGAAAAAAGTTGCAAAAAGCCAACGCACTACTAAACAAATTTGATGCGAAGGTAACCTCATAAAAATATCATGTCTCTAAATGCGACCTCCTTATGGAACGGTCGCCCGTTGGGTTCATTCAGATTGGAAAGCCAATCTGACCCGAACATTTGTTCCAGAATTTTTATTCCGGTTTGATAGTCTGCATAAATTTTTCACTGGCGGGCCAGATGCCGAAATAAGTCTCCCGGGCGGGGAGCATCAAAAATGAACAATGCTGAAGTTTATGCTGCTATTACCGAAAAGATCATTGCCAACCTGGAAACATCCGGAAGCTGGCAGAAATTCTGGGACTTGCCATCGCCGGTGAGCCTCAATGGCCATTTTTACCGGGGAATCAATTACCTGATTTTATCAAATGACCAGTTCAAAAGCCGGGTTTATGGAACCTTTGGACAAATCCGTGCCAATGGTGGCCAGGTTCGAAAAGGCGAAAAGTCTACACTGATTGTCTTCTGGAAGAAAACTGATTCAAAAAACGCCAGTACCGGTGAAACAGATAGCAAATTTATCCTCCGGTACTATCATATTTTCAACATCGAACAGGCTCACTTCGATGATACCGGCAAACAGAAAATTGCCGAGCTTGACAAAGCGACCATCGACCGGAAATCCGCTCAGTATGTGGCGGCTGAACAGATTATATCAGGATATAAGGGGATTCCTGAGATTCATTATACCAATCTTGACATCTCCCCAAGTTACTCACCGGTGGCTGATCTGATCACCATGCCATCTGAAAACCAGTATGCCACGGCTGAAGATTATTATCGAATTTTTTATCATGAATGTGCGCATAGCGTCGGCCACCCGAAGAGATTGAACCGGTTTGAGGCATTCCACAACAATTTTGGTGACGAACTATATTCGAAAGAAGAGCTGGTCGCTGAACTTTGCTCTTCATTTCTGGCCGACCGGGCCGGATTGATAAACAGACAACGTAATTCAAATGCCTATATCCGCAATTGGGCAGAATCTCTCAGGGATAACCAGAAATGGATTATGTGGGCTGCTTCCCGGGCAGAAAAAGCCGCTGAATATATCCTGGGCACAGAACAAATCATCGTTGATGAAGATGAAGTTAAGGTACCTGAATTATCGGAAGAGGTTGCACCTTTCTGAAAGATAAATTTCAAGCCGTGGATGGGAGTTCACGGCTTTTTTCATTCATATATTAAAACCAAAACAATGAACAGAGGAAGATCACAGGATCCCAGGCAAATGAAATCACGGTTTGCCAGCACATGCTACACCTGCAAGAAACCGATTAAAAAAGGCGAAGAGATCATTTACTGGCCAAACGGCAACCATGCTGAACATTTTGCATGTGGTGAAGCTGATTTTCGAAATTCGCTTGCATCATTCGAGGATGAAGAGAACTACAACAATCAATATCCATCCTGGTGATTGAAGGCAATCCCGGTTCCGCACTTCCGGAACCGGGACTGTTTTTTATTATTCGTACCTCCCGGGAAACCGCTTTTTCTTTTTACTGCACCGGCAAAGAAACAGCTTGGCAAAAAGAAAACCGGATGAAAACGGGGAACTTTTTGAAGAAAAAAGTACCAAAAACCCCACGCACGTTACTCAAAATTTATAGCAAAGGTAAACTCATGAAAATATTTCTCGCTAAGTGTGACTCCCGGTGTGGCCATCCCAAATGTCTGTCACCCGTTGGGATCATTCAGATTTTTGAAGGGAAAAATCTGACCTGATCACTTGCTTAAAATTTTCATTTCATTTTTTTCTGGGCATAAATTTTTCATAAACCAGGCTGAGCCAGATGCCTAAATAAATCTCCAGGGCAGGAGTACAAAACATGTCAAAATTATCATCAGTTCTCAAGCCGACAAACGGTAAATCACAGCCAGGACAGATCATGGTTGTCAGGCCAAGTTTCTCTTCATTTCAGACTGAACCAGCCGAAGAAGCTGCAGTCGATGAAGTTCCCGAGCCTGTCGCAGAAGTTATCCCGGAACCGATTGTCGAAGTTAAGCCAGAGCCGGTCGCAGAAGTGAAACCTGAACCGGTAAAAGTTATTAAACCGGAATTGACTCTTCTGGAGAAGATCCTCAAGGTTGAAAATCTCCAGCTTATCATCGAAAAAAGGGCAAAGTTGGTGCAAACCCGCTCTGAACTGGAACGTTTTCAGATTTCATCCAACGATTTCAACTGCTCAATGCGGCTGAATGACTCCGACGGGAATGTCTTCACCACCAGCTTCACCCCTGGAGTTAAAAAGGTGATTGATTTTCTTAAATCATCATTCGATGGTAGCATTTCAGAAGCTGAAGAGAAGATCAACTTCTGAAGATTCGGGAGTTCCACCCGTGACGGGCGGAACTCCCGTTTTTTTATTGTCGTAAAGGCAAAATATTTTCGATATGTGTGCTAACGTTATTTTTTTAGGTTGCTTGAGCTGCTATGATTCTTTAATGTTTACATTTGACAAGATAAACCAAATAGACCTGAATGGCGAAGAATATTATCATTTTAGAAGAACCCCTTGAAAAAAAACTCTGGAAAACTGCCGACAAGCTTCGCAAGAACATGGATGCAGCCGAATACGAGCATGTGATAATGTGAACAATAATTAATGAAAATGAAAGACCTTACAAACTCAAATATAGATAGGCAAAACATTTTGAACAATCACTATGCCTTATCCCAAATTCAGGAATACATAGGATTGCCAGGAATGATCTTTGAAGGTGAATACCGCTTTACAAAGGAAATGGTGGCAAATTTCTTTGAAATAGACATTTCTACCATTGATCGGTATCTGACAAAATATGAAGCGGAACTAAAACACAACGGTTACATTTTAACCAAAGGCAAACAACTGAAAGACATTAAATTACAATTTGATCACCTCATTGATAAGGCGAGCAAAACTCGTCAACTTGGTTTGTTCAATTTCAGGGCTTTGTTGAACTTGTCCATGTTACTTGTCGAAAGTGAAAAAGCCCGGCACTTAAGAAGTAAAATACTCGATATCGTAATTCATACCATTAATGAAAAAACTGGCGGAGGCACAAAATACATCAATCGCAGAGACGAGGATTACTTGATTAATGCAATAAGAGAGCACAAATACAGAAAGGATTTTACCAATTCCCTTAATTTGCATATTGACCTAGGAAATTATAAATATTCATTGTACACCGATAAAATTTATCAGGCAATTTTTCGGGAAAATGCGAAAGAATACAAGCAGATTCTGAAACTTGCTGATAATGAAAATGCAAGAGATACGATGTATGCTGAAGTTTTAAAGCTCATTGCATCCTTTGAAGCCGGGATTGCATTTGAAATAGGAAAAAAATCCAAGGAATTAAACCGAAAATTATTTTCGTTTGAGGTTGACCAGATATTTAAAGATTTTGCTGACCACCCCGCACAATTACCTCATATTGAAGACGCACGAATTAAAATGGCTTCACGTGATAATTTTTTCAGAGATGCTTTTCATCATAAACTTAAAGAATATATTACTTCGGTGAGTTCTGCCGATTTTGAAAAATTCATTGGAGACCGCAGCTCCGACTTTGAAAAACAGTTAAAAGAGGCCGAGGATGTTTTCAAACGACTAAAAGACAGCGAGTAATGCCAATAGTTTACATTAATGATATTGATGAGGTTGTTTCTCTGCACTTGAAAACAATTGAGGTTAGCGGTGGTGGTACTACCGGCATAATAAACCTTCATTCATTGAAGGCTGCACTCGACCATATTCAGAACGATGATTATTACCCCACTTTTGAAGAAAAACTTACTCATTTGTTTTTCGTTGCAAATAAAAGCCATTGTTTTCAGGATGGAAATAAAAGAATTGCCATTGTCCTTGGTAGCATTTTTCTGCTAAAAAATGGGTATATTAAAGCAGCAACTGAATTTCTGTACCGAATGGAAATAATCAGTTACCATGTTGCCGCAAGTAACATTGATAAAGATCTACTCCTCGAAATTATTACATCAATTTTAAACGAAGCAGATTATTCAGAAGAATTAAAATTGAAAATTGCAAATGTTATTTCTCGGGATTCTGAAACCGCATTTCAGTAATATCTGACTCCTCCAATCTGCTAAGTTTCTAGGCTATTTCTCTCTGTAAAGCATTTATCAATTGCTTTTCCCATGGTTCTTTGGATGTGGCCGTAAAGCCATTGGAAATACTGTCCTTTATTATCCCTCCCCTCCATTGTACTATTGCTCCCATGAATTCAACTTTTATCAGGTTGTGGGATGTCCTGGAAATTATGGACTCAATGGATGGCCAGGGAAAGCCTATCAGGTTCCAGTTGAAGTTCGTCACTGCAAACAGGTCGGAGAAAACCGGCGGCGAGATCATTGAGCTAAAAGATGCCTGCAAATGCTCAGTAAGAACGACAAAAGGAAAGGAAATCTTTGCAGTAAAGAAGAACTTCCCTGTTGTTGAGCTGATTACAAAGGATCCTAACCACTGGGTCAATTCAACCAGGAACATCTTGCTGCCCAACGGACAGAAGAGAAAACTCCATATCCGGCTGATCATCGAATTCAATGGCAAGAAAGTCTGTTACTGATGAAACAAAAAATCGTTTACGAAAACGGAATCACATTCTTACCGGGAGCCAAAGCCGTCGCCACCTCCTATAAAAAGACTGAGGATGCAGCCACCGAAAAGGTTGTGATCCCAAAGGATTACAGTTCCTGGCCATGGTCACCCTGGGGTGACGACAATTTGTTTCCTCAGAATGTACTCATTGACCTGGAAAAGAATTCGATTGCACTGAGGGCGCTGGAAAAACGGAAGACAGTCCATTATGGTCGTGGTATTCTTGCGTATCGTGATAAAGGCAAGGATAACCTGGGATCACCCATCCGGGAAATCGTTACTGATCAGGATGTCGTTGAATTCCTTCGCATCAACCGGTTGAATTTTCAATGGATTGACCTGATTGGCAGTTTGGAAATATTTGCAAACGGCTGGGTGGAATTCATCCTGAACAAGGGAAAAGACAAGATTAACAAGGTTTTTGTGAAAGACCCGGCCTATTGCCGGAACGCCAAAATGGACATTGACCATCCATCCCGTATCCCTTACCTGTTCTTTTCTGCCCAGTGGGATCTTTCACCGAATGAAGCTGACGGGTCATTGGTTAAGATTCCGATGTATGATCCGTTTAAATATGATGGGAAACGTTACCAGGACCCGCAGTTTGCCTATCCGGTATTTTACCGGTCATTCAATAAATCCTATTACCATCTTTCTGTCTGGAATGGCATCCGTCAAAGCGGATGGCTTGGCATTGCCAACAAGGTGCCGCAGCTCAAGCAGGCTATCATGAAAAACCAGATGACCATCAAGTATCACATTGAGATACCTGATGATTATTTCATGAACCGGTATCCTTCACCGGATTATACCCGGGAACAGCGTGAGTCGGCCAGAACAAAGGTGCTTTCTGAAATGAACGATTTCCTGTCGGATGTCGAGAATACCGGGAAAGCCTTTCTCACATTTACCTTCTTCAACAAATTTAAAGGAGAATACCTGGCAGGGTGGAAGATCAACGTGATCGACAACAAGCTCAAGGATGATGCTTATCTGCCGGATTCTCAGGCTGCAAATTCGGAAATTCTTTTTGCTATCGGCGTTGATCCGTGTCTGGTGGGTTCAGGGCTTCCCGGCGGGAATCTCGGAGCAGGAAGCGGATCAGACAAACGGGAAGCTTTCTGGCAGCTCAATGCCGAGATGGGCATTTACCGGCAAATCAGTTTGGAACCTCTGTATTTCATCCGGGATTTTAATAAATGGTCGCCTGATATCGAGTTTGATTATGTGACTGTGGACACCTCCCAGACCATGCAGGACCATCCAACGAAGATTGATAAACGCATCGACAAGAACATCGCATGATACGACTCATTGATAACCTGTCACAGGTTTTAACCGCTGCTTCCATCAATGTCAGCAATTCGATCGAGAACTGGTTCCCTTATATCGATGAAGCCCAGGAAACCTTTATCAAACCTGTCCTGGGCAATGCTCTTTATGATCAGCTGCAGGGGACAATGGCCATCGATCCTGTTCCGGCCGATGATGGTACCGCTGAAGCGAAATTGGCTGAATTGCTTGTGATGATCCGCAAACCCCTGGCACTTTATGCCTTGTGGCTTGGCGCCGATGAATTTGGCGTAAGCATCTCCTCCCAGGGTATCCAGGTCATTGAAACTCCAACCCATAAAACAGCGCCTCAGTACAGGGTGCAGAACCTCAAAGAGAATTGGATCCGCAGGGCGAACACCTCGCTGGACCTTGTTCTCAAATTCCTTGATGAACACAAGGAAGACTACCCCGGATTCGATCCCCAGGATGCTGACCTGTTTATTCGTGGTACCCTTGAATTCAACAGTGAGGTGGATATACGCGAGAGCAGACGGGTTTTCGTAAGCCTCAAACCTGTTATCCGCTCTGTGGAAAAGAAGTATATACGACCTACACTTTCGGCGGAATTGTTCGACGAGCTTAAAAATGCTTGGAAATCCGATGATGCATTGACAACGGCACAATTGGTTCTGCTGGATTTGATCCGCCCTGCATTGGCTCATCTTACCATGGCCAGGGCGTTGCTGGAAATCTCCATTGACATTCTCGACTGGGGGATTTTCGACACTGCCGGTAACACATTCGCCAACGTATCTTCAAAACAGGCTTCCAACAAAGATCGTATCTCCATCATGGCTGAAGCCAATCAGAGGGATGGAGAATCAGAGTTGAAAGCCCTGCAGCAGTACCTTGATGAAACCGCCAGTGAAGATGTTTACCCTGCCTATTTTCATTCGACCCGGTACGCCGGAAAAGTAATAGCAGAAACACGCAACGAATTCATAAATAAATCCGATAACTCATTCTTTCTTGCATGAAGCCACTTGATTTTATCCTCCAGGATGTCTTTGACATCATCAAAATAATTGCAATTCCGGTCATCGGGTTTTTCCTGTACCAGTTTTACATGAGTGTGATTGCCCTGAAAAAATCTGTCGATAAACTTATCGTCCAGATGCAATGCAGGGAAACCTATTGCACTGAAAAGCACAAAGAAATTGGGGAACACCTGTGTCGCCATGATAACGGGATTGATGAAATGAAAGCCACCCTTGGCGATCATGGTGAGAGAATTTCCAAAGTCGAAGGTCAACTTTTAAAATAGAAAATTATGAAAGAGAGAATTTTTAAGAATTGGAAAACCACTATTACAGGCATCCTGATGCTGGCCGGTGGTTTAGCGCTGGTCGGAATCGGCAAGGCAACATTGAGTGAATACGTAGTATTTGCCCCAGTTTGCTTCGCTTTGATCTTTGTCAAAGACCCATCATTTAAAAAGTAGTATGGCAAAGCTCGAATTGTTTGCCCCGAAAATCCTTCGCTTCGAAGGCGGGTTCGTCAATGATCCCAAAGACAAGGGAGGTGCTACAAATATGGGTGTAACCCTTGCTACCTGGCGAATGGTGGGTTATGACAAAGACGGTGACGGAGACATTGATGCTGAAGATATCAAGATGCTTTCCAAAGCAGATGCGGTGAAAGTCCTGAGATTGAATTACTGGAACCGGTGGAAAGGTGACCAAATTACCAACCAGAGCATCGCAGAAATTCTGGTTGATTGGGTTTGGGGCAGTGGAAAATGGGGCATTGTCATTCCGCAGCGGTTGCTGAAGGTTCCTGATGATGGAATCGTCGGAACAGCAACCCTATTTGCCGTCAACAACGTCAACCAGCGCGGACTTCATGCTGCCATATTCCAGGCAAGAAAGACTTTTATAGAAGAACTGGTAAAGGACCATCCGGACCAGATCAAATTCTTCAACGGATGGATGAACCGATTGAACAATTTTAAATTCATAGCATGATGAAACCGGGTTTCCTGATTCTGCTCCTGGCCGCCTCATTGACCAGCTGTATTTCTCAAAAAAGATGCGCTGACAGATATCCTGTCGCAGAGCGATCAACGGTCTTTGTTCAGCACGATACCGTTACTTCCGTGAAAGATTCCCTGATCCCGTTACCGGCAGACAGTGGCTTGATCAAAGCGCTATTGGAATGCCAGGACGGGAAAGTGGTTGTGAGAGAGATTCTATCCATAAAACCGGGAAAGCAGGTTATTCCTTTCTTTTCGGTTCAGAATAATGTTCTGACCACCGGCGCAAAGATCGACAGCAGTTCGATCTACTTTTCCTGGAAAGAAACGCACATTCGGGAATCCAGGATTGAATCAAAGACAATTGAAGAGCCGGTGTATAAAGTCACCGGTTTTCAGAACTTCCTGATTTGGTCCGGAGGTATTGCCTGGGCGATCATTGTCATTCTGTTTGCAATAAAATTGATCCGTTTCTATATCAATAGGAAATTGCCACTATGAACCAGGTTGAAATAGATGGTAAAACATACTTCATGCCTTCCGATTGGAATGAGCTGACCAGAAAGCAGGTTTTGTTTATCAGCCGTCTGTTTCAGGGACAACTTACCTTGATTGATTTTAAGCTCAGGGTGCTTATGAAATTCCTTACGATCCGCCAGAAAGTAATGAAGCGCATTGACCATGAAGATGTTTATTTCCTAAGCGAAAGCCTCGACTTCCTTTTTAAAGAAGTCTCCCTGACCAAAAACCTTCTTCCTGTTCTACGAACCGGCAGAAGGAAATACTTTGGTCCGGAGGATGCCATGATGAACTGCACCTTTGGGGAATTCACAATGGCCAATTCCCTGCTCGATTCCTTTTCAAGAACCAAAGAGCAAAAGCACCTCGATGAAATGGTGGCAGTTTTTTACCGTCCAAGGAAATGGTTTTGGTTCATCCGGAAGGCATATTCAGACAATCAGGATCCCCGGAAAAAGTTTGTCAACCGATCTTTGAAACACCGTTGTCGAAGAATTGCCAGACTGGATTATGAAGTCAAGTACTCCATATTCCTTTTCTTTTCCGGTGTTCTGAATTCCTTGTCACTACTGTATCCTTATGTTTATGAACAACAAGGTGGCATCGGAAACGAAGATAATGGATGGGCTTCGCTCATCATCTCTCTGGCCGATGGCAAAACCGATGATAAAAGTCTGGAAACCGTAATGAATTCAAATCTTTACAACGTGTTCATCGGGTTAAACAAGAAAGCAAAAGAATATCACGAGTATATGCATAAGATCGATTCCTATGACAGACATTAGCAGCTATGTCGAGTACTTCCGAACCCTTGCCAGGGAGCACAAGGAAATCAATGATTTCTATATGATGGACATCAACGAACCGCTGGCTGCCCTGAGGTCAAACATCAAATACCCTGCTCTGATACTGACCAGTCTTTCCGGCAATTTTGAGGCTTCAAATCTGGATAATATCCTGGATTTAACCAATGGTGGATTCCTTATTATCGGTCACCTTGTTCAGGTTGATGACTTCTCCGGGGAAATGACGCTCATTTCAAAAATGAAGCAAATCGGTATCGATATCATCTCGCGAATGCTGTATGACCATCACCGATGTGAACTGCTTGCAGTGAAAGCCATTCCCGGGTTTAATGTCAATTCGGTGAATTTCGAAACGCTGGGGCCGGTGTTTGACAACGATTTTGGGGTGCTGTTCTCGTTTAAAATACAGGATTGTCTTGACCTGGAGTACAAAGCTGAAAAATGGAGATAATAGCAGGTCAGTCACGCAAACATCTCACCGGAAACGCATTTGCCCTGCTTGATGGGTAGAGCGACACCGAATAATTATATACATTCAACCCATGTGAGATCCCTTTTGTGGAATTCCACGGAGTGGATGACCAGAAAAGTGTGGCAAACTCTTTAAAACTCCAACTAGAATTAAGGTAAAACACTCCGCTAGTCAACGCATTGAACCCGGTTATATTGGTGTCCTGCAATGGTTTGCCGGCTAAACTAACTCCTAGATAAAAGTTGAAGAATGTTGTCCATTCATTTTCAGTAGGCACATGCCAGCCCGGCGGACACAAACCCTGCCCAGAAGGGCTGTCATCGTACTTCATCATCTCATTCCATTGGTAAAGACCGCCATAGCTGGTGCAATTGCCAGCCAAGTCGTTATAACAATACTTTTCCCAGATGCAATTGTCAACCTGAACATTAGATGATTGAACAGTTGTGCCGTAATTCAAATTGGAAGCCATCCAACATTGTGATCCGATTAATACTGTCGGATATATTTTGTTATCCCGGATATCCGTTAAAGTATTTCCACACACAAATGTGGGAGTAGGTTGAACAAAAATAGTCCTTGTTTTAAAGGCACTGCATAAAGAAACGTTTGTATAAGTATAGTCAATTGTTTTCAATCCTGAGCCTGCCAAGGTTGGTGTAAAAATCCCTGTTATTGGATCAACTCCCGGACCGGAATATGCTCCACCGTAAGGTATTCCCCCTTTTAATTTATAAGGCTTCGCATTCACCGTTGTAACGGTATCGAAGCAGGATGCGAAAGAAACATTTGGAGACAATTTTTCGACCATGATAATATTTGATGAAATTGCCGGGTTACCAGTAACACAATTCAGATTTGATATTATTTCACAATGAACGAGATCGTTATTTGCCGGATTATAGTTGAAATTCGGGAGGCCTGTCCCAGCATTGGCTCCATTCACCTTCCATTGATATGAGGGGTTGGTACCGCCATTTACCGGTGTTGCTGTGAATGAAACCTGAGATCCCTGGCAGAATGGATTTGGGTTGGCCATTATAGTTATGCCAACAGGAAGTGTCGCAGTCCCTATCAACGTTAGTGTATTTGATGTTGCAGGGTTTCCGGTCACGCAAATATCGGATGAAGTTAGCACACATTTTATTATATCGCCAGAGAGGGGATTGTAGGTCAAGGCAGAATTGTTGGTTCCGAAATTCACACCATTCAGTTTCCATTGAAAAGCAGGTATTGTTCCACCATTGGCCGGAGTTGCTGTAATTGTAACAGGACTTCCGGTACAGAAAGAAGTTGACGGTGTTGAGATCGAAATGCTGACCGGAAGATTCGGAGTAACAGTCATCACTGCCTGGTTGCTGGTAGCTGGACTACCTAAAGTACATGTCTCTGAAGAACTGAGTAGGCAGGTTACGACATCATTGTTATTGGGGATGTAACTATAAGTTGGGCTGTTGGCTCCGGAAATAATCCCATTCACTTTCCACAAATAAGTCGGGGTAATCCCTCCATTGGTAGGTGTTGCATTGTATGTTACGGTGGTACCTGAACAAACTGGATTAGATGAAGCAGAAACCGAAACGGATACCGGCAAGTTAGAATTGACGTTGATTATGATTGCATTGCTGGTTGCAGGATTACCGGTGGCACAAACTTCTGAAGAGGTAAGCACACAACTCACCATGTCGTTATCAGTTGGAATATAAGTGAAATTTGGACTGTTTATCCCGGCATTAGTGCCATTGACTTTCCACTGGTAACCAGGGGCTGAACCTTCATTTGAAGGTGAAGCCGAGAATGACACGGATGTACCACTACAAACGGTATTTGAGGCCGTGGAAACGGAAACGCTAACGGGTAATGATTGATTAACAGACATGGTTATCGCGTTGCTTTGAGCAGGATTTCCTGTAACGCAAGCCTGTGATGAGGTAAGTGTACAGGAGATAACATCATTGTCATTGGGTATCAGTGTAAAAGTTGGACTGTCTGTACCTGAATTAGTACCATTTACATTCCATTGATAGTGAGGGGTTACACCTCCGTTGGATGGTGTGGCTGAAAATATTACGGCAGTGCCGCTGCACACCGGGTTGGAGGAAGCGACGATGGAAACACCGGCGGGCAGGTAAGGGTTAACGATAACATAAAAATCAACTGCATTTCCATAGCAAGGCGTTGCAAATGGCACAACTCGATAAATTACTGTATCCGGTTCAGTTCCCGGGTTAAAAAGCGTTTGATGGATCGGATTGATAATGTCTGGAAAATACCCGGTAATCAGGGGAGAGGTCGCAGTAGTAGTATAATTGAATGATGTTGACGGAATGCTACCTTGAAGTAAGATATCAGTTTGATCACCACTGCAAATATTGAAGGTATTGGCCGTGTTGGTAATCTGTGTTGGCTGAATACTGTTTATTAATATACCATTGGGAGCAGGGCCAAATGATCCGAAACCGCAAGCAGTTGAGTTACCTCGTACTTTTAACCATTTTTGACCAGGAGGATAATTTGAAAAATCTATATTGATTGTGGTTCCAATGTTCATCGTATCAAAAAGGATTGTACCGGTACTTGCATCGACAAGTACCCAATTGTACCTGTTTGGATCTGCTCCAGGCAGTGGGTCAGGTTGAACAGTATAAAGTTCTGTGCTGTTTAAACACGGTTCAAGAGAACCAAGTATATTCAAGGCTTGCTCTGGAACCCGTATTACTGTGAAATTCCCAAGATAGGAATAACTACTGGAAGTATACCACCAGCTATTAACAGTGTTTTCTGAACCGAGACCAACTCCAAGATAATTCCCGTCCCAGGAATGGCAACCACTGGATGGCAAGTAACTAAAACATCCAACCAATTGTGTGAATCCTCCTTTATTCGCCAATAGTATATCATCCCAATACATAGCTAGAGGAGGTCCGGTTGGTCGAACGAGTTGGATGATAATTCCATCAACATTTTTTTCTACATCATATAATGCAACATTTGTAAGACCATTAATATATGAAATATTTATACCTACCATGTTTCCTGATGGAACAGGATTTCCTAAACCATTAAAACCATTCCAAGTTATAGAGTTCACACCCGTTGTAACTGTATCGATCAGTGTAACATCCTCAGGTTGGTGCCCAGGAGCTGGATTCACTTCGATTTCGATTTTAACTACTCCTGGTTTATTTACCGAAAAAGAAAGAATGACCGATCCATCACATTGAGGAGCAACTGTAATCCCATTCTGAATGGCACCAGGAGTTCCATTTGGGAATTGATTCACATCAGGATTGCACAAAAATATTTTATATTGTGGGTAATTAAAGTAACCGGGTCGAGACTTCCGACTGATATTGAAGGGGACTGGCGGGGGAAAACATCCGTTGATATTGGCAGTAACATCAAAGTTATCAGGGAACATGTGGTTAAAATAAATTGATGTAACAATTGAGTCGTCAGAATAAATATACTGTGTTCCAAGAAATGCGTTAGTAGGAACTGAAATACTCCCATTGGTAAAAAACCAGTCTTTTGACCATAGCCTACCATCAATTGCAGCCAATGGAAAGATTGTGGTATCAATCACAGTAATATCAAACTTTCCAATTACAGGTTGTTGCCCATCGAATTCTATACTATAATCGCCAGGACTACCAGGTGCAAATTGAATCGCATTATAACCCTGGGCGTTAAGCACGTTAGGTCCAGCAATTGCCTGGCTGTTATACTTAATATAACCTTGTCCACTGATTGTAATTGTTTTAGGTCCAAAAACCACAATACCATTTTTCTTTATTCTGAAAGTAAGAAATGTGGGGTTAAAACCTAAATAAATCTTCTCAGATGCACTTGCCACTCTTACAAATAACTTATGATCATCATCACATGCCGGTGATGCAAAACACATTCCCCCGATACTTCCATCAGCTATTTGAAGAAAACACTGATAAGCAGTATCTGGTCTTAATTGCTTGGTCCCTTCACCAAAAGTAATCGCAGATGGGAAGAAGAAAAGGCAGATAATAAAAGAGAAAGTCAACAAAGACTTCATTCAACAGATTTTTGTACCCTTATTGGAAATTGTAAAATTTGTTTCTACTGTTTAACAATGACCCTCTTCAATGTCCTCCCATCCGCCAAAGCATGCAAAAAATATATACCAGGATGCAGATGCTCAGCAGAAATGGTGATATTAGAACTGTTTTGGGGATCAACCTGTAAAACTGTCCTACCGAAAAGATCAAGGAGTCTGATGTCAGAAAGTCCATATTCCAGATGGATATATAAATAATCCTGAACCGGGTTGGGATAAATGCTTAAAGCCATCTCGTTTTGGATTACAGATCCCGGGAAAGAATTTACAACAGCAAGTTCTGCGATTAGCGCAGCCGCGGTTCGGACACAGGCTTCTGTCAACGGTTTATTATTGACCGAGGTCCCCATAACATCCGAAAAGGTATGGAAAAAATTGTTGAAATTAGCAGAATTCGGATCTAAGCAGTCATTGATGAAGATCGCAGGTATCCCGGCTTCCCAGAATGAAGCATGATCGCTGGCAGAGGCATACGGGTATGACGATCCATCGATCCAGTCCGCTCCTGGGACATATTGTTCCATAGCTAAGTTCATCCGTTCAAAAAGCGTTTGCGATATGGTATTGTAAGCCACGTAGAATATCGGTGGTTCGTTCCCAGTTGCGGAATGGCTGATCATGTCCATGTTCACCATGGAGAAGTTGTTCTCGCCCTGGTTCACAGAATGCTGCACATAATAATGACTTCCACCACCACCCCCCAATTCCTCTGCAGAAAAACAAACAAATCGGATGGTTTTCCTGAAGTGGTGCGAGGCCAGAGCGCGAGCAACTTCTAAAACCCCAGCAGTTCCCGAAGCGTTGTCGTCCGCACCGGGGGCTTTATATGCAAACACATCGTAATGAGCGCCCAAGACACAGATGGAGTCTGGTGCGGAATCGCCACGGAGCTCTGCGATGACATTCGGCATTTGGGTTATGACGGTATTCTGGTAATAAACTGTGTCGAAGCCGAGTCGTTCAAAAAAGCTACGAAGCCAGTGCCGGCAAACCGTGTCATTCTTTTCGTAGCTGAACCGCTGTTGTGACGATAGCGTCGTCATGTAACTCCACATACTATCGGAATTGACCTGGTTGACCATCTGTTGGATTTGTGGATTTTGGGCAGGCACTATCTTCAGGATAAGCAGAATGGGTATAAATAGAAATGTCTTTTTCACACGAAGTTGGGTTAAATTTTAACGTTTTCCAAGATAACAGAATTCTAATCCATAGTAAAGATACAATAAATGCTTTTTCAGTTGCCTGGTACTGACAAGAATATTGCTTTTTGAGAGATGTTCTTTACCCACAAAATCTGTACACCAATGTGTATGAATTCAATAAGAAAAACTTGTTCTTGCTAGAATCACTTAAAACGGAGTTGGGCTTGTTTTTCAAATCATGTCGTTCCTGTCGGTTATCGCAGATGATTCCGAATCCGGTTTTGGTCATCGCAATTGCAACTAAAATCCTAAATAAAACTTTCATTATGAATTTCTTAACAAAATTGCAATGTTACAAAAAATATTAAGCTTCAAAATTCTCATAATTTGTGTCCTTTGCCCAATTTAGTATTGTGCTTTTCTTTGTTCAATGCAAAGTACATCTCAACCCAAACTTTCCGAGCGTGAAATAGCCGAAGCCTGGGCTAAGATCACCATTATCAAATGGAAGAAAAAGCTTGCTTCCAACAAGATCGGCGATTCCGGGACACTTCTTAAGAGTTTCAAATACAATGTTCTTGCCTCGGCACAGGGAAATGTGCTGAAAATCACCCTGCTTTTTGAGTATTACGGTCGATTTGTCGACATGGGAGTCGGCAGGGGTATCAAGACCGGGGATGTAAAAGAATCTGCCACATCCCGCCGACTTTCCGGGAAAATGCTTGGAAACCGAAGGAGACCGAAGAAATGGTACTCCAAGACCTTTCATGCTGAAGTCATGAAGCTCAGCGAAATCTTTGCCAAAGAATATGGCCACAGAGGAGTAATGGCAATCACCGAGAATGTATCCGATAAATCAATAAGCAATGGGTAAAAACGAAACTTCCACGGCCACCGTCATCTTTAACGGTGAAAAAGCCAATGCTACCCTCAAACAATTAGAGGCAGAAGCCAGAAAATTGAATGCTGAACTACGCCAATTGAATGTAAACTCCAAGGAATTTGGCGAAAAAGAGCGGGAGTTTCAGAAAGTAAACGGCAGGCTAAAAGATCTCCGGGGAGAGATAAACCAGACTGGAGGCGCCTTTTCAAAATTGGCTGACCAGGCAAACAAGTACCAACAGGTGCTTCAAATGATCACCGTGGGAGTTATCGGGTTCGGCGCTGCTGTAGTAAGCATCATCAAAGGCAATGCAAAACTGGAAGATTCGCTTGCTGATATTCGCAAAACAACCAAACTGACGGTCGATGAAGTAAAGAAACTAAACACAGAACTGGGCAAGATCGACACCCGGACTTCACGAAGTGACCTTCGGGAAATGGCCGTGGTTGCCGGTCAGCTTGGTATTGCTCAGAAGGATATTCTCCCGTTTGTCGACTCTATTGACAAACTCAATGTCGCTCTTGGCGCTGAAATTCAAGGAGGGGCCAGCGAAGTAGCCACACAAATGGGGACCCTCCGGAATGTCCTGACAGACATGAAAACTTCTGCGGTTTCCGACGACATGCTCCGATTGGGTAATGCAATCAATGTTTTGGGAGCAGATGGATTCGCCACAGCACCGGTTCTGGTCGATCTTTCAAACAGGATCGGCGGGGTAGGTATGTCACTTGGATTATCTTCTGCTGAAGTGATGGGCATCTCTGCCACACTTCAGGAACTTGCTGTCTCCACCGAAAGAGGCGGAACAGCAATGACGAAGATCCTGATGAAGATGACATACAATACCGCTGACTTTGCCAAAGTGGCCGGAATTCCGTTGAAAGATTTTACCACGTTGGTAAATACCGACCTCTATGGCGCTTTTGTGAAAGTTGTCGAAGGATCCAAAAGAGGCGGTGAAGGAGCAACAATATTAGGAAAGCTGATCCGGGAACTGGAAATTTCCGGTGCCGGGGCATCGGAAGTTTTTGCCAAGCTGGGGAACAATACTGCCATGCTCAAGCAGAAGGTGGATCTGGCAGGGAAATCTTTACAAGGCACCGATGAAATTCTAAGGCAGTTCAACGACAAGAATACCACCTTGGGAGCCACCCTTGATAAACTCGGGAAAGAGTTTTATCGGCTAATCACTATGCCGGGAGTCACAGAGTTCCTGAAATCAATGGTCGGTGCAGTGGTAAACCTTGTCGCCTGGCTCAAGGCATTGCCCGAATGGATCGACAAGTACCGGATCGCTCTCATCGCGCTCACCGGTGCCATCGGGGTTTACATTGCAGCCCAGACAAGATCAATCCAGGTTGCAATTTTGAACAACCTGACTTTGAAGGAAGGCATCCTTCTGAAAATGAAAGATGCCGTAGTTCTTGAATACCTGATCGTCAAAGAGCAGTTGCTTGCCATTTGGAAAGGCAACGGCACAATCGCCACCAAACTGGCGACCACTGCCCAGTGGCTTTGGAATGCTGCCATGGCAGCGAACCCGATAGGACTGGTCATAGCCGCTATTACTGCTTTGGTTGCCGGGATCAAAACATACGAAACGTACAATAGCCAGGCTATTGCATTGGAGAAATTGAAGGCTTCAACCACTGTTTTACTGGCCGAGGCCAATAAAAAGCTTGAAGATGCATACGAAAAGGTAGCAGGCACCGTCAGAAATTTGAACCTGCTTTCTGTCCAGGAGAAAAAGAACCTTCAGGAAAAAATCGACCTGACTATCAAACAGGCAGAAGCAGAACTGCTTTTGATGCAGACAAAACAGAAGTCTATTGGCGAAGCAGCAGCAAAACCAACGATTCTGCAAAGAGTTTGGAATACGGTAAAAGGTGGCGCCAGTCCGGGCGGAGCTGCTATGGCTGTTGCCGATAATGCCATTGATGCTCAGGAGAACCGCACCGAAGCAACAACGCCCTATGATGAAGGGATCAAAAAGCTTCAGGATAAAATATCACAGTTCAAGGATGCGAAGCAATCGCTGAGCGATGTGCTCAATGCGGAAAGCATCGGAGATAAAATCGTCGGGGAATCGCTCGACAACCTGGAAGCAAAACTTTCAAAATACCAGATTGCCCTGAAAGCCTCCGTGGCAGGCTCAGAGGATTTTATCCGGGTTCAGGGCAAGATCAAGGAACTGAATAAAAAGATTCAGTCGTTCGACAAATCAGATCCATCCACCGGAACTCCGGCGGAAGCTGAATCTAAGGCAAAGAAACAGGCTGATTACCTTCTCGACATTAAAAAGCAACTGGCCCAGGCTAGAGCGGCTGTCACCGAAGGAGAAATGGACAGGGAACTGGCCATTGAAGAAGAGAAACTTGGAGAACGTCTCGACAAAATCAAGGGTAATTCAGCTGATGAAGTTGAACTCAGGCGAGTTCTTACAGATCAGCTCATTGAAAAGCAAGATGATATTCGTATCAAATATGCGGAAAAGGAAATTCAGTCCCAGTACAAAATCGAAAAGGAAAAAGCGGATGCAAAAATGGCATCTATGGACAAAGATTCTGATGAGTACTTGCAGGCAGTTCTTGATTCGCTTCAATTGGAAATGGAATATACGCTGTCGGTTACCAAGGCAACAGAGGCGCAGAAACAAGCCATCAAGGATACATTCGCACAGAAAGGTGCAACTGTAGTCTCAAAGCATGTCGATAATGATGACAAAAATCTTTTCGATTACCAGGAG
>CAJBYO010000035.1 GCA_903959905.1 uncultured Bacteroidales bacterium | reverse complement strand
TATTACCGCGACGATGTTTACGCACCGGCCTACGCTGCGGCTTCAAAACAAGTTGAATCACCCAGCCATAAAGATACGTTTGAAGAACTCCTGAAAGAGTTTGAGCTGAGGTAACTGGCGCTTACTCCTCGTCATCTTCCCATTGATGGGATACAGGCGGCTGATGAGCCTTTATCAGTTCCACATACCGTTGATAAACATCATCAACGATCGCCTCCCACGGATGGTACAACGATTTCCTTGCATTTTCACCGGCTTTTTTAATGGCACCGGGATGTTGCATCAACTCCCTGATCTTCCCGGCAAGCGACGGCATGTCGTTTTCAACGAGGAATCCGTTCACCCCGTCAAGGATGCTTTCGGCAGAAGAACTGTTGCGCACAACCACCGAAGGGATATCAAATGCAGCAGCCTCCTGCAACACAAGCGGAGAGTTGTCGTACACGGAAGGAAAGACGAAAAGATCGGCTGCAGCATATACATTCTGCAACTCCCTGCGGTCGGTAATGACCCCCAGGAAAACCACGTGGTCATGCAGCTGGTATTCTCTGACAAGCCTGAACATATCCCCGGCGGCATACCCTTCTCCCACAAAAACCATTTTAAAGGATTCCCCTGATTCTTTGAGGTTTTTCAGTGAATCAAGGATAAGTTTCACGTTCTTCTCCCAGCGGTGCTGCCCCACAAACAGCATAACGAATTCATTGGTGCCGGCATCAATCAGGTCAAGCCCTTTTTTACGGTACTTAAGCAGTTTTGCCTTCTCCGGAACCTGCATGTCGGTGCCGTTGGGCATCACCTCAAAAGAGCCGTTATACCCGTATTCCCTGAGTGTTTGCCCGGTGGCGTTGTTCGGCACCCACACCAGGTCGGCATTGTTGTAAAAATCAAGCGTGAGTTTAACCAGGAAATCAATGAACAGGTCATTGTTGATCACCTTTTTGAAGTCGTCGCGGTACTTTGTATGGAAGGTTGTCACAAGGGGCACATTGCGTTTCTGCGCCAGTTTTGCCGCCAGCTGCCCGCTGATGAACGGACAATGGGCATGCACCAGGTCAAATTTGACCTTTTTTAATTTCTGTTTGAATTTGACGTCAATCAACGGCAGTCCTACCCGGTAAGGATTCATGCCGGGCATCAGCACTGATTTGAACCGGTGAACGTTATACGGAACATTGTCGTTATACCCTTTTACTTTTGGTGCAACCATGGTACACTTTCCGTATTTTTCATTCAGCCACCAGGCATAGTTGTGCGCCGTCATTCCTACCCCGTCCATGATGGGAAAATAGGAATCATTGAATTGACAGGTTTTAATCCGCATAATGGTTTTTTATGCAAATATCGCTGTCTGAAATGAAGATAAATGAGAGTTAACGATTTGTTAATGAAGATTTAATGTTGCTGTAACATTCCTGTTACTTCTCCAACCGGTTTTTAATGCCCCGGATGATCTTCAGCGGTGTTTCGGTGATCACCATGTTATAGATCCAGTCGGGCACGCTGCCTGCCGGATCCACATGGCCTTCAAGGACAACATGCACCAGGTCTTTCTCCATTGGTTCAATGGTCCAGGTTTGCCTGTATTCTGTAATGCGCACAAGATCGTGCCGTTCGGGTATAACACCCTTCAACGGAACCGAAACAATCGTACGGATCCCTGTCACCGGGTCGGTGGTGATGGTTGCGTCCACGCACAGGTCGCGGTCGGTCACCGGCCAGGGTGAATCATACACCAGGTAGTATTGCGACCTTTTATCCTTTTCGTAATAAATCACCTTGATCTCCTTCAGGTTTTTGTCCCACCAGTCAAGGTTCTTCACATTCCCGATCAGGTTATTCACTTTCTCAATGGACGCGTGGATGTCGGTGACTCCTTTAAATGATTTAATGGAGTTCCCGGCCTCCTTGCGGGTATAGATTTTGATGCCGTCTTTTTCTTTGATAAACACCCAGGATTGTGAGAATGCAGAAGCGGAGAGCAACAGGAACAATAAAAAAAGAAGGGGGAAACGATACAGGATGAACCTCATCAACGGTGGAATTTTTTTTGCAAAATAACGGTATTCCACGGATAAAAAAGTATTTCTCGCAGATTTTCGCAGATTACAGCGCAGATTTGAGCAGAAAAACAAATTATTTATGTAATAAAGTAAAGATCAAAAAGCACATTATCAATCATTTAGTTTATATTTTATTATAATAATCTGCCTAAATCTGCGCTGTAATCTGCGAAAATCTGCGAGAAATATCTGCGAGAAATATTTATACCACGCCATGAATTGGCGTAGCCACCCTCTACTTTTACACTCAGTTTGTATTTAACCATCCAAAAATCTAAACATATGATTTTACTCACCGTGTACAAAGAGCCTGCCGGCAGAAGAGAGAAAAGGGAATTCGCACGCATCCAGGAAGCCATTGAATTCGGCCAGAGAACCGGTTCGGATTATGAGATCTATGATCCCGTGACCGGCAAGGTCATCGACTGGAACGAGATCAACGTGCTGGAAGAAGACGAGTGGTATTATGATGAAACCGAGTTCCTCTGGAAAAAATGCAGGTCAGCGGAGGAGCATGACGACCTCATGCCGGCCGGCGATCTGCGGTATGAAATGATCAGCCAAAAGCGTAACTTGCGCTTCGCTGTATGATAAAAAACGATCCGTACCATGGCAAAGCAGGACTATATTTTCAGGTACCTCACCATCATCAAGAAACTTCGCCGGAGCGGCGAGGCGACTTTTAAGGAGATCAACGAATACCTGGCAAGGGAATCGGAGTTTTCCGACCGGCCATTTAACATTTCCAACCGGACGTTCATCCGCGACCTGAACGAGATCCGGACCATTTTCAGGGTCGACATCCGGTATGATTTCTCCAAAGGGGTGTACTATATTGCCGAGGACCAGCAAAGCGACCTCAACAACCGCATGCTGGAGTCCATTGATACGATCAACTCTCTGAAGATGGTGAGTGACCTGACCAACTACATGTTTTTTGAGAAACGCAAGGCCCATGGAACGCACCATTTTTACGGCCTGCTGCACGCCATCAGGAACCGGGTGGTGATTCTGCTTGTACACCAGCGCTTCGACAGCGATGAACCGAAGGAAAGGCAGGTAGAACCTTATGCACTGAAGGAGTCGAAAGGGCGCTGGTACCTGGTGGCGAAAGACAGGGGCGACCGCCGCACGAAGACCTTCGGCCTCGACCGCATCCTCGATTTTCAGAACACGCCGGGCCGGTTTGATTACCCCGCGCATCTGGATGTGAACGAAATGTTCCGTTACTGCTTTGGTGTGATCAACCCCGATGATGCGCAACCAGAAGAGATTATCCTCTCCTTTGAACCCGAACAGGGAAAGTACATCAAAAGCTACCCCATCCACGATTCACAGGCCATTTTAACCGACACTGACCAGGAGTTCCGGATCAGGCTGACGCTTTTCGTAACCCACGATCTCGTGATGGAGATCCTTTCGTACGGCATGGCGGTAACAGTCATTGGCCCGGAAACCCTGGTCAGCCAGGTAAAAAAAGTTTACAACGGTGCGTTGAAACTATACGGATAATTCAGAATTTCTCCTTCTCATGATGTAGAAGGCTCCGATACCGGCAAGTGCAACACCCAATAAGATAAGTCCCCATTCTGAGAGTGTCGGAACCGGTTGTACACCAGCCACATCTGCCCATGTTTTGCCAACCCTGATCCCGTCAACCGTAATATTCTGAGTGGCTATGAACTGGCGCAGGGCCACGGTGGCAGGGGCAATGTCTGTCATGGTGGCATCGGTGAGCGGGCCAATCGTTGGAGCAGGTTCTACATAAGGCATCCCACTGTCGAATATGAACAGGCTTATGATATCATTGTTGGTTCCTGCAACGATCTGGTATTTTAACACCAGCGTGTAGGTTGTTCCCGGGGTGTAGGTTGCTGCCGCAAAAGTGCCAACATTGTTGCCCACACTGACGCCGAAATGGTTCGTAGCATTCATGAATACCTTACCCCTGAAAACGGTTGAGATAGGATCTCCGCCGAGGTGTAAAAAATAACCGAAAGCCGAGGTGGTAACTTTGACCATGAAGGATGTATAAATAGTGCCGGTGGTCTGAACCCCGAATTGTTTATTATCATCTTCCCCGTTGTTGTCGAGGAGTGCTGCCATGCCAATCCCTGAGTCAAGGTATCCCGGAAATGTAAGGCCAGTTGCTGCGACGGTGATTGGCTGGGTGCCGCCGCCGGAATGGGATGTCCATCCGTGTGCCGAAATGTTGTCGCCGGCAGGATAATCAAAGTTCTCATTGAGCAATACCTGAGCAGTGCCAATGCCCTGGAATCCAAGGGTTAATGCTGCAAGAAAAATGGCAAAAATCGTAATTTTTTTCATAGTTTAATTGTTTTGGTTATACGTGTTGGATTGTTTCACCTGTTTAATTTTCCAGGCGTTATCTGCTTTTAATATTGGGTTATTTCATTGCAAAAAGAGGCACAGTGTGCCTGTTTTCAGGAAGTTGTCAACACAAAAATAATTTAAAGAGTTTGATTTTCGTAATAAAAAAAAGTGCAATCCTGTTATTGATAATCATTCCATTTAAAATGAGGTCAGGATTTTGGTGAGGAGGATGGGGGATTTTTGCCGGGAGGGCAAATATTATTGCGGGCGAAGGAACCCAGGGTTTTTTTACTTATTACAATCAACAATTGTTCTAATTACTAATTCTCCCCGATCCTCACCCCCTTAATCACCTTGCATCTGTCCAGCACCTTCGTCACAACCACATTCCCCGAAAACCCCGAATTCAGAAATAAATTCAGGTCATTCCCGGGGATTCCCTCAATAACAACATCCGGAATTTTGTGGATCTGGGCATACGCTTCCTCCCTGTATTTTCGCTTTAGATCACCGTCCCCACTGGTGGTGGCAATGTAATGCAGCAGGTTCCTGAATTCGGTGATGACGTTACTGTACTGCCTGTTCAGTTTCTGCACCACCGAATCGGGAGGGCAGGCGGAACGGTTGCCTCCGGTACTTTTAGGGTGACGGGAGGTTTCCGGTTTTCTTGTTTCTGCAACGTCAGGTTTTACTTTAACCGCTGGTTTTTCGTTTACGGGTGATGTGACAACGACCTTTTCCGGCTGGGTGGCCGGAACCTCTTTTACTGCTTCCATTGTCGCTGTATCTGGCAGCATGACGGGAATCAGGATTAGCACAACCGTTGTTTTCAGCAGCTCTTCCCGTGATTTTTTCTTCAGATCCTCCACAATCCGGCAGTTCAGCCGGGCAAAGTCGGTGTAAACCTCCCGGATGCCCCCGCCGAGGGCATACTGCCTGCACAACGTGTCGCAGCTGACCAGGTAAACAAGAGCGTCTTTCCTGTTTCGCGTTAAATAATCTCCGATGACCTTTGGCTGATTTTCAGGGCTGATTTCCGTTTCAGCAAGGAGTTGTTTTCCAGGTTTTCTCTCAAAGCAGGTATCGCCGAGGTAAAACAGCGATTCGCGCAGCGCTCTTTTCTTATCGGGGTTGTTGCTGCCAAAGAAATCACGCAGCAGGCTTGGAGGAACCACAAACTCATGCTTGGATGAGGCTTTCAGGTCAATGCGCTCCAGGAAAATCTGATCCTGGATGAACACCGTATCATGGCATGCATGGGGATAAAGGAGTTCAAGTGTTGCCTTGAAATTCTCGTCCAGGCTTTTATCAACATAAGGTACCTTCTGCAGGATCACAAGTTTTGTGGCGCCGATGTGTTCCACTGATCCGTTCTGGCACGACGTTGTAACGGCCAGTCCGGAAACAAGGAAAACGACAAGGTGAAATATGTTTTTCATGGCTTGTTTTTAATAACCGGAGATAATTTGATGGTTATGCGATGATCTTGATCGGAAACGGGGCCGAAGCTATCCCTCTCACAAACGGTTCCGCCAGGTTCTTTGCATACACGCTCAGGTAATAGGTTTTCCCCACGGTCAACCCGGCAAAGCTGACGTTCACCTTTAAAGGATCTTCGGTTCGGGTGATGGCGTTGGGGATGATCGTTTTCATGGCATGTACCGGTGAACTTTCATTTGCCGGCGACTCTTCCAGCACCCACTCATACAACCAGCTGCGGCCAGCCCGCTCCTTCCTGTTTTCTTCGGCATCATTGGCCACCCGTTCCACGCTGTATGTTGAAATGCCCTGTGTTGCCAGGTCAATGGCCCCGAGCCCGGCGATGTTGCCGGCAGGAAATGGGACAGGCTCTGAGTAAACATCCCGGCCCCCGTCAGAAATGATCTGCTCCAGTTGCAGGTCCAGCAAAATGATCCCGAGGATCTGCTTTGCATCTACCCGGTTGGCATGGCAGTTGATGAAAGCATTGAGATCCTCATCGGTAAGCACTCCGTAAAGGAAAAGCCTGTTGTCGTGGATGAAGTGGTTCCTGACGGTGCAATTGTTGAATTTTGGCAGATTGTCACGGCTTTTCTGGCAGTAACCGGCATCTTCAAATTTCGGATCTGTTAAAAGCAAGGTATGAATGTCAATGCCTTCATACAAATTCCCGGAGGCATGCCCTGCCTGAATCCGTGCATAAAGGCGCCCCTGCTGTTCTTTGTGCTTTTTCAGATCATGGCTGAAAACAAGATAAAAGAGGGAAGCGAAGGTAAAATAACCCGTGGCATAGATCTGAAGAACAGCCACAACGATGTAGGTAAGGCAGATGGTGATGCTGATGCTGTTGATGGGATCTCTGCCGGGCCAGTTGGCAATAAACCCACCCATTTTGATAAGGCTGAGCAGTGCGATCATCGCGTAGAAGGAAAACGAATATACCCTGAGCCAGAAAAGCCGCCGTTTCTCCCTCCTGATCTGCCCTTCCCTGGCCATGCTGACGGTTTTATGCCCCTTGCCCGGTTCATTCACGCGAATGTTCCTGTACAGCAGGAAAAGCCTGTTCTTTGTCAGCGACACCTTTCCGTAAACAACATGGGCGAATACGGCATAGGTCACATCCGCTGCAAAAAAGGAGATGGCAAAGATCAGGTTCCCAACATACTTATAGAACAGGTACAGGCCAATAAACTCAAGCAGCAGGATCAATAAAAACAGGGCAAGGTCCCACTGCCTGGGAGCACATAAAAAACCCGGAGATCCGATGAGCGTCTCCTTCCTCCGGCAATACAGCCATAGTTTCCTGGCATTTGCGCCTGGCTCAAACTGAGGGTTCTGATGCAGTAAAGATTCAATTTCCATGATGTCCCTGTTGGTTAGTGTTAAATTAAATGAAACTCAGAAATCCCGCTCATAAACCAGGTCTCCGGGCGTATTTGCCAATATTTTTTTCACCGAGATGAATGTTCTGAAAACAGCAACAAACATGATCAACGCCACGAAAACAGCGATCCAGGAGTTGAACAATGAAAAATAATCCTGGTCTGAATCAATGACAAGGAGTTTGCCCAGCAGGTATTTTTCAAAGAGTTTGCCACACCCGTAGGCGATGATAAGTGCCGGAACCAGAGCGCTGACAAGGATCCTGACAGTCACAAGGATATACAGCGAGATGAGGGTATTGTTTTTCACCCCGAATGCCAAAAAATTCCCGAGATTCTTTCTCACTCTCAGCAGGTGATTCCGCAGGGTTCCCGAAATATAAATGGAGACGGAAATAATGGAGATGGCCATGAGCAAAAGGATGGAACCGACAGCGATGTTGCCTGTGAACAGGTAATTCTCCCGTTCCGACAGCACCTCCAGGTTCAATTGCAGGTTGAGTTCCTCTTTCAGGAATATTGAGAAATCCCTGATTTTTTCCAGGTCCCTGAACTCAATGGCCAGGTAATCATGAAAAAACGCGGAGTTGTCGCAGGTTTTATCCTTTGAAATGTCAAAATACCGGCCGAAACGGTGGTTTTTTAATGAGGCCAGCGTTGCTATTCTTTCATTTTTAACGCTAACGGGCAGTTCATTATCCTGTGCACCGATTTCAACTTTCCAGGTCATGACCGGTTTGTTGCAGGCTTGCAATAAACTTGTCTGAATGGTTGATGGGTCCTGAATTTCCAGGGCGGAGCATATTTCCCTGATAACGCCGAGTATTCCTGCGGTATCCATATCTTCAACAAAAATCCGGTAGTAGGAATTATCCAGGTCATAAAATCCGGTGTTCATGGATTTACAGTAGAAAAGGCTGGTATATACCACGTCTGCGAGATCGGGCAGTTCTTTTGCAACTGCAAGCAATGGAACAGGGACGAAATCACCGGTGGAGGATTTTATCGGGATAAAAGAAAGTGAATGCCCGTCCGGGCAAATATCCCTGAACAGTTTTTCAGAAATGATCACGCCATTGGGCTCATAAACAAAGGCATTTTCAATGGAATCAGGGAATTGCTTTATCACCGTGTTTGATGTTAAAAGGTTTTTCATCACACTGCTTCCGGGATCAATTGTGCGCGCCTCATACTGCATCGTGGATTCTCCTGCAAACGAAGAACGTACCGTTACCATCCCTTTGTTATAGAAATAGGATCCCCTGATGTGATATCTTTCTCTGAACAGACTGTCTGTTATCCTTGTATTCAGCGACCTGAGCGAGTCCCTGGTTCCCGAGTGGTAATTGAGGTTTATCCAGTTTGAAAAGGGGTCGGCAGAGAGTTTCTGCTGATATGTAAACGTGCTTTTTGTAAAGCCGAAGGCTAAGAAAGAGATAAACAGGATTATTGACAGGTATATGACCGTACTGTTGTTCCTGCCCTTTAACGCCTTGAATTCGTTGCGAACAAATACGGAGCGAAAAGACATTTTTTCCTTCATATTCCTGTTTCTTGTTATACCGAAAACCGGGCCGGACTGCTGTAATTTACCACCATTCTGATCCTGGAAGTCAGGTCATCGTCTGAAAGTATCATTCCGCTGCCATTTTCCCATCTGCCTGGTGATCTTGCAAAGACATTGTCACGGTGCACCTCATACATATCACCGCACGGTGAAAGCAGGATGATGAAATCTGCTTTGGCAACAGAGAGGAGGATATTGTGCGAGACCAGCAGCGCCGATTGATGGCCGTTGGATCTGATGGATCTTTTTAGCACATCCAGCAGCAGTTCTGAGTTCAACTCATCCAGGTTCCCGGTGGGTTCATCACCAAAGATCACCGACGACTTTTTAACCATGGCCCTGATAAATGAGAGCCGCTGTTTCTGCCCAACAGATAATTCGGCTGTGTTTTTGCTGTTGATTTCGGCAAAATTCAATCCCATCTGGCGACAGAATGATTTCAGGTCGGCGGGGTCACTTTCATGTCTGTGATCACACTTTCGGATGAGGCTGCCAATCATCATATTTTCTTCGGGAGAATAGTAAGGCATGAGAAAATCACTCTGAAAAATAAATGAAAAGTGCTCGTTCCTGATCCTGGTCAGTTCCTTTCCGTTCAGCCACATTTCCCGGTTAATTTTTACACAGCCGGTTTCATGATTATAGTTGACATGACCTTTGTTTATGGTGTTGTTCATCAATCCCAGCGTTTCGATCAACGTGGATTTCCCGCTTCCAGAAGGACCCAGTATGACCGACAGTTTTCCCATGGGTACCGACAGATTGTCAATCCGCAGAACAGTATTTTTCTCCCTGTTCATCCTGTGAACATAGGCACATTCCAGTCCGTGTATCTCAAAAACATTCCTGATCATCCGTTCCTGGTTTCAGGGTAAAATATCCATCGGGACCCAGTAATAGTATATCCCTTTCCTTGCCGATGCCTGGTTTGAACTGGCCGCATCCTCGGCAAGACTGAATTTGAGCCTTCCGCTTGCAAGGATCTCTTTCATGCTGTTTTTACAACGGGTCAGTTTTCCCCGGTAATCATCAAAATACTTTTGAATATCCTGGTCATTGGCCAGGATCCTTTCAAGGGGATAACGCTTCACCGGATCTGCCAATCCATACCCGAACGATTCCCCCAGAATTCTTCCCATGATCACCTGGGGAGTCATTGGCAAGAGTTCAGATGAAGGCAGGTTATCGCCTACAAACCGGTTGTACAGGGCCATCCATAAATCATACACTGATTTTGAAAAGTGGCTGTTGTTTGACTGTACCAGTGCTTTGTCAAGAAGGGATGTCAGGGCCTCCAGTTCAGGTTTCGTCATCATGACATTTGCCTTCCAGATATCCTCCTGGTAACCAGTGTAAGGCAATTCAAATTTCAGGGAGGAATAACCCTCCTCCAATGCCCTGATATACTGAACGTTTCCCTCTTCTCCCGGGATTTCCTTCAATGCCTTTTCAAAGGGGTCCTCATGATTTCCTGCATTTACTGTCAGCGGGTCTCCCATGCAGAGATGCTCAATGGCGTTGTTGAGTGTCTGGATAATTTTGGAATAGCCTGTTTGCAGGAATGACTGCATTTGTACCGCAGCAAGCCGACTGGTATCGGTTTGCTCAATGATAGACAGGATTCCGGCATTTTCAAGTTCATACCCCAGGGTGGTTTTCCCGAACCTGATATCTTGGGTGGCTAACTTCAGCTTGTCTCCAAACAGTTTTCCTGCCGCCACAGAAATTTCCTGTACCTGTTGAACGAAGTTGTGGTCGCCGTTGTAATCAAATGCGAGCAAATAACAGTTTTTCTGTGCGATTTTATCCTGGATGTCTTGTCTGAGCCCTGCCAGGCCGGGATCAGGAACATCGATTTTATGATTGTTTACAAGGACGACGATATTGGTGAATCTTGAATCAAATTTTTCATTGTCCAGCACAAATTTTAATGTGTTTAAAACATTGTCATGGCCGATTTCATATTTGTTGCCAGGGGTATAATTGCGAATATAATCCCGCACATACTGATAATTTGTCCGGTTCCCTGTGGTGCCATTGTCATCAATCGAAACTTTATACTGTCCTATCTGCGGCCGCGGGAAAAAGCAAACACCGTATCTCTTTTGGAACGAGGTGAACTCCTGTTCAATCTGGCCGATAACATAGGTCAACCTGTTCCGGTCAATTGAATTGTCCAGGATGAAATAAACAACAACCTGTGATTTGTTTGCCTTCAGTGCCTCACAAAGCCTCTCCTTCGTCTTTCTTTCATTTTCAAACCGCCCGATGACTCCTGTAATAAACGTGTTTTCAGGCAGATTATCCATCCTGATCAAGGGGAACCTGAATTTGTTTCCGGGCAAAGGCTTACCGGTTAACAAGTTGTTTTGCCGTATTTCGTTGACATTTCCCTTGTACTCGTATAATTTGTTTAACAGTGATACGGAATAGTTTCTTTCGTACAGATCAATAGGTTCTTTCGTCCCGGGATTATCCGGGGCATATTTTGGATTTCTGAAATAATAGTAGTTTGGTTCCGTCCAGAGGGGTTTAATTGCGGAGTCGCCTTTAAGGAATCTGCTCAGATCACTCTCAAACTCAAAAACTTTTGCAGCATAAACCGGGTGGGTCCGCCTGAAGGCAACGGCAGATTCCTCAAAATTTGGCTCGAAACAGATCCGGTTGTTGTAGTCAAAAACGCGGTCTTTGTCAACCCACCCGATAATCTGGTCGGCAAAAGGTTGTTCAGGGTCAAATTTGTAATCTTTCCCGAGAAGGTACCTGCCATTCTCACTTTTGTAGACAAAATAGATCAGGTAGAGCGGTACACGGTCAACAGGTGCCGGATCGGAAGAAGATTTATATAGGGGAACTTCTGACTCGCTGATCTCGCCACGCTTGATCCTTTCAATGGTTTTGTGATGGTTCAGGATCACGCATTTCCTGTGGATAAGGGAATTTCCGGTGAAGTCGGCGCCAAACGATACCAGGAATTCCGATTTGTTTCTCCAGCCCAGGTCTGTGGTTGAAATGAGCTTTCTGTCCCTGCAGGCAACAGCCCGATAGATATGCAGTTCTGTTTCACGCTCTTCTACGGCATAAAATTTTTCACCAAAGCGGAAATCGCCTTTGTCCCTGTCGGAAAAAACAACCCACGGCAAGGGCAGCTGACTTCCTGTTTTTCCCAGCAGGCAGTTTACCGTAATTCTCTTTTCAGCCCTGGTGAGGATTTCAGGAAGTTTTAATGCTGTCTGACAAAATAATGCTGCACTGAACATCATGATGAAAAGGGCAGGCAACATTGATTTTTTCTTCATGCTCAAACCGTTAAAGATTAAAACAGATAGCTGACAAGCAACCTCATGCCGAATGTGAACTCATAAGCCGGCATGGTGGTTGTTTTAATGACAGAGTTGAAATTATCCGGGTTATTCAACGGATAACTGTTTGTCAATGATTTGTTTGATAGCGGGTTCATTCCCAGGCTGATATTGGGTTCCAGTTCTAACCCGAAATGACCCACCTGTTTTTCAATTCCAAGTGAAAGATGAAAAGACAGGATCATCCTGCGGATAAACTGCTCCTTTGAAAAACTTACTTTCCTGTTCCGGTAATATCCTGATTCCTGCTGGTCAAGCTCATGGTCTTCATCCAGAAACCAGGATTCCTGTGTGGTGAGGTTGGTCACCTGGCCGCCACCTGTGCGGCTCAGCACATAATTCACGTCCGAAGTGGCCGTTATATAGCTTAAACAGGTGCCTGATTTCAGATAGATCCATTCGTTCATGTATGTTTTAAAAAGCAGCGGGACTTCCACTCTTTTAATCCATATTTTTTCCCAGATTTCGAGGGAACGCTCAAATGTTGTGCATGCGAGCGGGTTCGGTGTCCCTTTGTAGATGGTGTCGGGGAAACTTTTAACATAGTCGAGCATGGAGGAAGAGAGGTACATCTGCGAATAAAAGAACCCGGTGGAAAACGACAGTCCGCCCGGGCCCTCCCTGTTCATCCTGAACTCCGCCATTCCCCCGGCCTGGATTGTTCTGCCCGGCGTGAAAGTGATCTCGTTGTATTGCTCATTGCCAGCCACGTGAACATGCGGATGATAGATCAGCATGCTGAGCACGCTTGACCATGCCACGTAGTTGATCCCTGCGGATACACTTCTTACGGGCGATTGCCTCTTATCCTCAAAAATATTCCGGATCAGCGGGGGTTCCTTTGCCAGGTTAACGCTGACCCGCAGTTTCACCCGGTTTTTAACGATGGGTTGTTCGGCATCATCCACCACCAGGTTTGTCTTACTCAGGTACACAAATGCATTTTCCCTGTCGTTACCAATTTTGATCCTGACCGATGGATAATCAAGCAGCGGCTGGCGGTTTTGATAGGATTTCGCCACCCTGTCAACATAGTCGTTTACGGAAAGCTGCGGGAAAATGCTGTCGGTAGCCGATCTTGTTAAATCCCAGAATAAAAAGGCATCCCTTTCAAAAAGGTCCCTGAACTGGTCGATGATCTCCGGCGACATTTCCCGGGAATAACCTGGGCCAAGCCGCGAAAGTTGTATATATTCCCGGATGAAACTGTCGGCTTTGCGCCATGCAGGATCAGACTTTTGCGCCATGCTGGTATGGCCAAACGCTGCGAAAACGATTAAAAACAGGATGCGCCTCCCCATTGAAACTTCTCCTTTTTAGTCCGACCTGAGAGATAATTACCTAAGATTTTCTCTGCCGAATCATCTCTGTGGGGAAACCGCGATGCGTTTACCATTCAAGACAAAAGGAGAGTTGTCGTTGTAGTAAAATTCAAAGATAACCTGAGGCGGAAAGGAAAGCAATATGTGTTGAAAAAGTCTGATAAATCATAAATAGTGAAGAGAGAATTTTGCTGTTACGCTCTTCGTGCCAAACTTTGTGAACTTGTGGAGTAAAAAAATCACTGCTATGACAACCCCCTACACGTTCAACTTCTACTTCCTGAACATATCAAGGTTAAAACTGGCCGACAACCCGTATCCATAAACTTGTTCACCAACGCTGCCTGATATGGAGAAAATAGCCGGAATCTCCACGCTGCCATATACCTCAGGTCTTACCGACCATTTCTTCAGGTTGCTGCTGAAGGCCATTCCGAAGCTTCCACCAGCAAAAAAGAAGCTGTCGTGACCCCCGTTGTAAAGGGTCATGCCAAGCGATGGCGACAGGCTGAACTCAACATATTGCCTGATATGCGCGGAGATGGCAAGGCAGGAACTCATCGTGTAATTGAGGTTTAATTTACCGGTATATTCATCGCGATAAATGCTGAACGTGCAGGGCAATCTGAAGGCAACCACTTCATTGCCCAGCGACACTTTGGGAACGATGGTGATGTTGTTCAGTTTCAGATCTTCCCATTCCGACCAGTCGGTAAAAACGTGCTGGTTGTAAATGCCGCGACTGTAACAAAGTCTGACATCAAAGTGTTTGACAATACCGAAGCCGAGCCGGATCCCGGGAATGACTCCCTTGTCCGGCTCTGCCCCGTCAAATGAAACATTTCCGGCAGAAACAAAAAGGGCCGTTTCAATCTGCATGGGTTCCAGCACTGGCGCCCCGTCAAAAGCCGATGGCGCCGTTTGCCCGTACCCTGCGGGAACATGTGACAGCATCCCAAACAGGATAATCGTCCACCGGATAACCCGGAGTTTTTTGCTGCAGAAAATGTTTCGTACTTTCATAAAAAGTTTCCCTCCCTGCTTACTTTGCCTTGAACATATCAATGTTGAAATTGGCCGAAATGCCCCAGCCATAGATCAGCTGGCCCTTGGATACATATTTTCCGGGGATGGGATAGTTCACAAATGCTTCCAGCCTTATTGCCCACCTTTTCAGGTTGCTGCTGAGGGCAAGACCGAAGTTTCCGCCGGTGGCCCAGTATATGTTGGCGTTGTCGCCACGGATGTTCATTTCGATAAAGGGTGAAATGTTGAATTCCACATATTGTTTGATGTGCAGCGACACGATGAACCGCGGGCCGATCATGTAATTCACCCTCAGTTTATCAGCATAGGTATCATTGTATAAACTGAAGGCAACAGGGATTTTAACGGCCAGGATACCGTCAAGGAATGAGAATTTGGTACTGATTGAAATGTTGTTCACCTTTGAATCCTCCTATTTGTCGGACCATTCGGTAAAATTATATTTGTAAATGCCCCTGCTGTAGGCAAATTTCAGGTCAACATTTTTTCCAAGACCGAAACCCAGTTTTATTCCGGGGATGATCCCTTTCAGGTAAAGGTCCTCTTCATAGGTTGCATAAGTGCCGGAGGTGAGAAGCGATATTTCAAACTGCCCTGGATCCAGCGCAGGTGCCCCGTCAAAGTTGGAAGAGGTAATTTGTGTGTACCCGTTTTGGGATTTCATCATCCCCGTGATGAAGATGGTGATTGCTGCGATAACCAGCAGCGTGTTTCTCCTGTGCTTGCTGTTTGTTTTCATGGCTTTTGTTTTTTGGTTGATTTGATTTTCTGGTTGATTCATGAAACAAAATTAGGCTGAGACTGTGGGCAGGAAAAACGGGATTTCGCATCAAGAGGCTGGTTTGTAGTATAAAATCCTGAATCCGGAATAAATGTATGGGTTATTTTGGGTTTTTTGCTGCCTGAAAGAATGGCATGAAGATTATTTGGGATTAATGCAACAAATCGGAGGTAAGGAAATGGGAAAGCGAGGAAAATGCCAGTCAGCTTATTATCGTGCAATATTCCGGATCATGCCGTTGAAAATAATGGCGTGAAATGGCAGCATGGCAAACCAGTAAACCCGTCCCCACACGCCCATGGGGCGGAATGTGGCGGTTTGATAGAGCATGTTATTGCCGTCAATTTTAAACTCAAGCCACGCCTCCCCGGGAAGTTTCATTTCGGCATACAGAAGGAGCCTTTTCTCTTCTTTGTTAGCATAGATCACGCGCCAGAAATCAAGGGCATCGCCGGCAGAAATAGTGCCCTGGCTTGTTCTGCCTCTGACGATGCCGACTCCGCCCATCAACCTGTCAATGAAGCCCCTGATGTTCCAGAGCAGGTCGGCGTAGTACCAGCCGGTATCTCCGCCGATCGCCCAGATTTTCTCCATGGCGCGGCCGGCATCTTTAACGCTTCGCTTTTTGGAGTCACTGTAACAGCCGTATAAGGGCACTTCAATGAAGTTTGACAACCCTTTTTCAAGCCGTTGGCTGGTCAGGGCATCTTTCCAGCTTGAAAGCACCTGGTGCTGCTCAATCTTGTCGAACGCCAGTTCAATGGATTTTGTGTAGCTGATCGGCGTAATGCCGAGCATTTTTTCAAGCTCATTGTCTTTGCACACCACTTCAACTTTCATGCTGTTGACGAGCTGGGTTGCCAGTGAATAGGAGACGGTGGTTACGAAGAACAGCCAGTAGGAAGAGAGCCTGGGGGTCATCACCGGCATCAGCCAGATATACCTCCGAAAACCGCGGATGCTGGCAAAGCGCAGCAGCATCTCTTTATAGGTAAGCACATCCGGCCCGCCGATATCAAAACTCCGGTTGAATGTTTCCTCTTTCATCATCACGCCCGAAAGGTACTCCACCACGTTGCGGATGGCAACAGGCTGGCATCGGGTACCCAGCCATCGCGGGGCGATCATCACCGGCATTTTTTCAACCAGGTCGCGAATGATCTCAAAGGAGGCGCTGCCTGAACCAACAATGATACCGGCCCGGAGTGTCGTTAGTGCGTAGACCTTCGAGAGGAGAATACTTTCCACATTTTTACGGGAGGAGAGGTGTTTTGAAAGCTCTTTTTCATTGACAATTCCGCTCAGGTAAATAACCTGCCGCACGTGGGTCAGTTCAAGCCATCTTTTGAAATTCGCGGCCGACAGGGCTTCCAGTTCTGCAAACATTCCGGAGGTTGAAGCCATGGAATGGATGAGGTAAAAGGCGATATCAATGTCGACGGGGATCACCGAACGTCCGCCGGCCCTCAGAAAATCAACGTTGATCACAGTCAGTTTGTCGCTGTGGTAGCGGCCTGCATTGAACCTGTGTACATCCCTTACACAGCAAACCACCTCATGCCCTTTTTCCAGCAAGACAGGTAAAAGTCTTTTGCCGATGTACCCTGTAACGCCTGTGAGAAGGATTTTCATAGCGGTAAAATTAACAATTTTCCATTCAGACCGACGTGCGCAGGAAAGGGGATGTAAGGTTTCAGAAAAAAAGCCATTAATTCTTTTGGAGATATATTTTATGTTGACTAAATTTGTCAAAACAATATTTGTCAGCGTGAAAACATTTGGCGAAACGATCAAAGCGCTCAGGGAGGAGAAAAAACTGCCGTTGCGAAAGGTGGCAGGATACCTTGATATTGACCAGGCTATTCTGTGCAAAATTGAAGGTGGCAGGAGGAATGCTACAAGAAAACAGGTTCTTAAGCTGTCTGCTTTTTTTGAAACAACCGAACATGATTTGCTTGTGGCATGGCTTTCCGACAAACTGGTATACGAAATGCAGGATGAAGATATTGCTATTGAGGCTTTGCATGTTGCCGAGGAGAAAGTTACGTATTCCAGACGACCGGGAAATAACAGGGATTCTATGATTAAAAAAATAAATGCTTTTCTGAAGCAGGATGGAAGGATATCAAGGGCATGGTTATTTGGCTCTTATGCGAGAGGGGATGAACAGCCCGCAAGCGATATTGATCTGATGGTATCCTATTCCGATAAAGCCTCAGGCACCCTTTTGGATTATGCAGATATCAGTAACCAGCTGGAACTAATCCTGGGTACCAAAGTTGATATCGTTGAAGAGGGGTACGTAAAAACTGTTGCAGAAAACAGCATAAAAAGGGATAAAATCCTGATATATGGATGAGCACATCCTTCAAACAGGTTTTTAAAACGATCAAAGACCTGCTCCCGGAATTTAAAGCAATGACAGACAAGATGATTGAACTTAAGACAAGCCAGCCTAAGGCAAAAAAGTAAGTTACTTTGCCCCCTTCTTGCTGGATTTGGCCCTGGGGTTATATTCCAGTGCAAGCCTCACGAAATATTCAAGTTCTGCGTCCTTGTCTATTCCTTCGGGGTCGACAAAAATAAACCCTTTCATGGGCCGGTGTGTGAAATCCATCTCCCGGCATCCCTTTTTTGAATAGGCCTCAGCTGTATTTTCAGGATCAATACGGGCCATCATCTGCTCTTTAATGACCCCAAGGCACATTTTATCGTTGACCAGGAAACAAAGGCCTCCCATCATTTTTTTATCCTCAAACGGAACATTCAGTTCCTTGAATTTATGCCGGATCCGTTCGGCAAGGTATTCATCGTACGCCATAATCTTTAGCTTTTTCGTGTTCAAATTCACCTTCCCACTTTGCGACTACGACGGTTGCAAGGCAATTTCCAATCACATTGATGGCGGTGCGCGCCATATCCATGAGTTCGTCGATTCCAAGGATAATGAAGATGGGCCAGGTGGGCAGTCCGAAACTGGCGGCTGTTCCCAGCAGGATCACAAGCGATGCCCGCGGAACTGCAGCGACACCTTTGCTGGTGAGCATCAGCGTGAGCATCATCACGATCTGGGTGTCAAAAGACAGATGCACACCGGCCATGTTCGCCACAAAGATGGAGGCCATGGCAAGGTACAGGGTGGTGCCGTCGAGGTTGAAGCTGTACCCGGTGGGCATCACAAAAGATACGATTTTACGGGGCACGCCAAACTCTTCCATATTCTCCATGGCCCGGGGAAGGGCCGACTCACTGCTGGTGGTGGCAAACGCGATGGTGGCGGGCTCGGCAACGGCTTTGATAAACCGTTTCACCGGGATCTTCAGGAAAAGCATAACCGGCAGCAGCACGAGGAGTGCAAATGCCAGCAACGCCAGGTAAAGTGTCGCCAGCAGCTGAAAGAGGTTCACCAGTACATTCAGCCCCATGTGCCCCACACTGAATGCAATGGCTGAGAATACGGCAAAAGGGGCAAAGAGCATGATGATGTTGGTGAATTTGAACATGACAGCGGTAAGCGATTCGGTGAAGCGAAGCATGGGAGAGCGGTATTGCTCTTTAACCATGGCAACGGCAATGCCAAAGAGGATGCTGAATACAACGATCTGCAACACCTGGCCCTCGGCAATGGATTTTGCGATGTTTTCAGGAAAGATATGCAGTACAACACTGTGCCAGTCCTGCGCCTGAACTGCAGGAAGAGTTCCGCGGGTCATTTCAGGCGGAACAACCACCCCGATACCGGCCCCGCTTATGTTGATGGCTGCAAGGCCAATAAAAAGAGCGATGGTTGAAACCACCTCAAAGTATACCAGCGATTTCCACCCCATCCTGCCTACCTGTTTGAGGTTGGCATGTCCGGCGATGCCGGTTACCAGGGTGGCAAATATCAACGGGGCTATGATGGTTTTGACCAGGTGAATGAAGATCTGGCTGACAATGTTCAGCTCTTTGGCAACCATGGGTAAATCATGGCCGAATTCAACACCCATCAACATACTCACGAAAATCCAGGTGGTGAGTTTCTTTTTTGTCCATGCATAAAGGAAGTAACAGGCAATGGGAATCCAGCGCAAAACCATCAATATCCAGGCAGGAATGTTCAGGGCCATGTAATGATCGGTCACATGAACAATGGCTGCAATGGAAATTGCAAGGAAAAAACAGGCAAGAAGTCGTTTGGGTGTGAACATAAACATGAATGACGGATGGTAAATATAGAAAATTTACCAATCCGTCATTCCATGTTTTAATTTCAGCTTTGTCAGAGCTTGATAATTCTGGCTGTTCCGGTATTCTTTCCTGAAACAACTTTTAATACATACATGCCGGCCGGGTTTCCATCCATGGTAAGTTCATGTTTTCCACCACCTGTGAGGCTTATGTTTAACATCTTATTCCCTTTCATACTGTATATCTCAACCAGGATCTTCTCGCTGTCATTGACTCCCGTGAGTTCAAGGGTGAATGCACCTGTGGTGGGATTCGGATAAACCTTGAACAGGTCTTCAATAAACACAGCAGGGATTTCAGGATCGGGAACGATATTCTCTCCCGGAACTACGGGCATATAGCTCGGATTTGTACAGAACGGCCCTGACGGTGCAATATACCCGTGGAGATAACCGCCTGACTGTACCGTCGCGCCGGGCAACATGTCAACTTTAAGCCCGGCAATCAGTGTAACGTTTCCACCGCTTTGAACGGTAAAGGAGGTTCCGGACCCGGCAACAGTAATGGTTTGAGAAGCGTTGTAACAACTTGTGGCTGAATTTGGCACCGTAATGTTTGACAATTGTTTGTTAACCGGCAACCCGGTAACCTGGATATCATCAATGGCCCAGTAATATCCCCATGTGCCAGTATAATTCCACCTGAATTTAACCTGCGATTGCCCGGCAATGGCTGGGATCGACTGGGAAAAAGCTGCTGGGTTTGTCGATTCCACCGAAATACTGAGAAGGGTAACCCAGGTTGATCCATTGTTGATGCTGTAAGACAATGTACCGGAGGATGGTGAATAGTACCTGAAGTAATAGTTAAAAGATAGAGCAGCCGTGGCATATCCCGACAAGTCTATCGTGGGGGATACCAAGTCGGCATTTTGAGAACTGCTGCTCCCGTATGCATCGCTGTTCAGGTAGGCATAGTTCCCGGTTAAGGCCGGATTAAAGGCGCCATAATTGGTAAGTGCTCCGAATTGCCATACCTGGCCGGCACCTACGTGGTCTACCTGTGTCCAGCAACCCGGAATAGCTCCGGTTGAAAAACTTTCCATGACAGGAAGGCTGAAAACCCCGCAGGCTGTGGTAAAAGTAATGTCGGGTCCGTAGGCGGTACCAACAGAACTGGTTGCATAGGCCCTCACGTGATAAATAGACCCCGGGGTGAGTCCGGTCAGTGAACTGACAAAAACCCCGTTGCCGCCACCGTTGGTGGAGTGTGAACCCGTAACAACAGGGTTCAGTGTTGTTGCCCAGCAAACCCCGCGTGCCGTCACTGTGAAACCTGCATTCGCAGTAATGTTACCGCCTGATGTGGCTGTATATGCTGTGATGGCTGAAGCAGCAGCGGTGGTTAGTGTTGGTGTCCATGCGCTCGTGGTAAATGTAATATCACTGCCATAGAATGTGGATATGCTCGTGGTCGCATAAGCCCTTACGTGGTAAGTGGTACTGTGCAGTAAACCCGTAAGTGAACTGATAAAAACACCGGAACCGGTACCGTTTGAGGTGTGTGCATCTGCAACAGTCGGATTAAGGCTGGTGCTCCAGCAAACTCCCCGGGCAGTTACGGGAAAACCTCCGTCGTAGGTAATATTACCCCCGGAAGTGGCGGTATTGACTGTAATGGCGGTAGCAGCTGTTGTTGTCAATGTGGCACCGCCCGGAGAAAAAGTAAGTTCACTGCTGTTGGAGGTGCCGTCGGTGTTTGTTGCAACCAGCCTGAAATGGTATGTACTGCCGGCAATAAGGGAGGATACGTTTGCACTGACAGCCACTGCGGCCGATCCAGATCCGGCCGATACGGTTGGTGTTACACTGCCGTAAGCAGTGGTTGTTCCATATTCAAAGTGATAATTTGTAGCGACACCATGAGGATTGACTGTTCCGTTTAATGTTGCCGTGGTTGACAGTATTGCTGTGGCAGCTGCAATGTTTGCCGACGGTGCATTTGACACCAGGAATGAGGCAATTCTGGTTTTCCAGGTCGCAGACCCTGTTACCTGTACGTATTCAGTGGTGAACCAAAAGGTCACATCATCAGACGGATCAACAGACATCATGCTGTAATCTCCCCACCTTGCTGCTGATCCGGTTTGTGATCCCGATCCGTTGATGATGGTTTGTTCGGCAGCCGACATGGTGCCCAGCGGGTCGGTTGGCTTGCGGCCGGTGTACTTGATACTGGGATAGATGGTTGTTGCATTTGAAACTGAGTATCCAAGTGCAATGTCACCCACTGAATTCATGGCGATGCTTCCTACCCAGCGATGAGCGGCATCAGGTGCCCATGAACCCTGCTGGTATATACTCCAGGCTCCGCCGGTATTCCGCAGTTCATACCACCGTATACCGGCATGCCCGGTGTTGTCAACATCCACGGTGTGGTTGGTAACCATGGCCTTGTAGCCACCAAAATTCCGGTATTGAAGCCGATACATCAGCCGGTCGGACAAATCCTCCAGCAGAATGGAAGTCCCTGGCTGGGGAATACACTGGCCCCTGCCATTCGGATCGTTGCAAAGGGATGATTTGAATGCCGCTGTGGTTAAACTTGCCACCTGGCCGATAGTTGAATTGTTGGGCGTGGTCCAGTCAACATGGAAATCCCAGATTCTTAAGTATTGCTGCGTCGTTGAAGACCAATCGTTAAAGTAGGTGAAATGGTTGGGTTCTCCGGCAGTGGGAGGTGTAACTCCATCCCAGTCGGATGGGAGCATGCAGCTTGGATCGCCCGCCGCGCCAAGGTCAAAATAGATCATCTGCGCTGTGGGATCTCCCGCAAGCATTTTGGTGCGCTCAAACGCACTGGCACCCACACCCGCCCAAAAATCGCCGGCAAACTGGTTGGTGGACATATAGTAGCCATCAGGCCAAATGCCGAACTTCGGATAATCGGGCATGATGCTGCCGTATTGAAAAACATACCTGTACCAGGCACCGGTAGGATCGCTCGTTTGGGAGATCGCCACCAGTTCGGCATACTGAGTGCCCCCTGCAGGAAGGGAGAATTGTGAGATCATCCAGCGGTTGGCTGCCTGGTCATACAATACAATCGGGTCGCCGTTGTTTGTACCGTTCCAGGGGGCTGGTATTCCTGTCCAGATGGTATTTAAATTAGCTGGCCCCAAAAGAACAGCACCCGCTTTTGAATAAATTGCGAAATTAACATTTACTACCTGGATGTATTTGTCCAGACCGATATCTCCCTGTGTATCCGGGGGATAATACCCCAGAATATTTGGCATCCCGTCAAAGTTCTGAATAGGTGCGGAGGCAAAGGGAGCATCAAGAGCAGCTTGTTTCTGCCATACAGGGTCTTCAGGAAGATTAAACGGGGTGCTTTCAAGATGCAGGAATTCTTTTTTACCGATCTTGTTGGGAACTTCTTTTTCTTCCGGTTCGATACCGTCACCATCCTTTTTGTCGGGCTTTATAAGCGGAATGTCTTTCAAGGCAGGCGAAACGTCAAAATAAACCGGATGTCGCACAGCCGTTGGATGGAGGGTTGTATTTTGTCCGTACAACAATGAGCCGGTCAGAGAAAGGAAAGCCAGGTAACAGAGTAGAATAAAGTTTTTCATGCTTGTTTATTTAGACTGTTTAGTATTAAAAAGTAAAGGTACTATAAAAAGTGTCCATGGGTGAGTTATTTAACTTTTTTTTGGTTACTTATTCCGGTAGCACCCGGAAACAGCAAGAGGAAAGATCCCGGCTGACGGGATCCTTCCTCTTCTGTTACAAATCCTGGTTAGGACAGGTATTCTAGTTTGATTTAATGACCTTGATCGTCTCAACCTTATCTTTGGCAACAATCCTCAGGAAGTAAAGTCCGGCGGGAACATCCATCAGGGAGATCCTGTATTTTGTTTCGCCGTTAAATTCCTTCGACATTACGCTGATTCCGTTCATGTTGTATATTTCTGCATGGAATGACTCAGCAGGATTCCAGCCATTGAGCTCAAGTGTAAAGAAGCCAGTGGTTGGGTTGGGATAAACCTTCATCCGCAGGTCCTTTTCATTAACAGGAACTTCATCTTCGCCAGTTACGGTGCTGACCATGCTTGGTTGTGTCAACGAACAGTATTGTCCGTTGGTCGTGATATAACCGTGCATATATGCCCCTGATTTCACTTTTGCTCCCGGAAGATAGCTGATCTTTTGACCGGCAATCATTGTAACGCTTGCCCCCGACTGAACAACAAACGTGGTTGTTCCGCCGGCTACAGTGATCGTCTGAAGGGCACTGTAACACTGCGTTCCGGTTACCGTCAGGTTCTGAAGTACAAGCGTGGCAGGAATGGTTATAACAGACATCGTCACTGCATTGGAAGTGGCCGGGTTGTTAGAACCGCAGGTTACATTGGAGGTCAGGACACAAACAACCACATCATTGTTAACCGGGATGTAGGTGTACGTTGCAGCGGTTGCCCCGGAAACACTTGATCCGTTCACTTTCCATTGATAGGCTGGTGATGAGCCGCCATTCACAATGGTTGTAGTGTAAGTAACAGATGTGCCGGAATAAACCGGGTTTGCAGAAGCAGCAGCCGTAATAGAAACGGTTTGCAGCGGGTTGACCATCATGGTTATACTGTTTGATGTGGCCAGGTTGCTGATGGTGCAGCTTGCATTTGAAGTAAGCTGACAGCTAACAACATTGCCGTTGACAGGGGCGTATGAGTAGGTTGCGTTGGTTGCGCCCCCTACGGCTGTTCCGTTCACCTTCCACTGATAGGCAGGATTTGACCCGCCATTTACCGGTGAAGCTGTAAAAGTAACGGATGTACCGGCACACACGGTAGTTGCGGAGGCTGAAATAGAAACACTTACGGTTACCAGCGGATTTACAGTCATCGTGACCGTATTGCTGATGGCCGGATTGCCTGTAGTACAGGTTTCACTGGAGGTCAGCCCGCAGGAGACAGTGTTTCCATTTGCAGGAACAAAAGTATATGCAGCATTGGTAGCACCGCTGACGCTTGTTCCGTTTACTTTCCATTGATAGGCGGGGATTAACCCACCATTGACCGGTGTTGCAGTATACGTTACGGATGTGCCGGCGCAAACAGTGGTAGCTGATGCAGCGATAGATACGCTCACGGGCAGCAGCGGGTTCACCGTCACGGTTACTGCGTTGCTGAGGGCCGGGTTGCCTGTTGTGCAGGTTTCACTTGAGGTTAGCGTACAGGTGACGGTATTTCCGTTTGCAGGAACAAAGGTATAGGCAGCATTTGTTGCACCGCTGACAGTTGTTCCGTTCACTTTCCACAGGTATGCAGGTGTTAATCCGCCGTTGACAGGTGTTGCATTGAACGTTACGGAAGTACCGGCACAAACCGTGGTGGCTGATGCGGCAATTGATACGCTCACCGGCAGCAATGGGTTCACTGTCAAGACAATGGCGTTGCTGACAGCCGGATTGCCTGTCGGACAGGCGACACTTGAAGTCAGGGTGCAGGTGACGGTATTTCCGTTTGCAGGAACATAGGTATAGGCGGCATTGGTTGCACCACCGACATTTGTTCCGTTCACTTTCCACTGGTAGGCAGGTGTTATACCACCGTTAACCGGTGTTGCATTGAACGTTACGGAAGTACCGGCACAAACCGTAGTGGCAGAGGCTGATATTGATACACTTACCGGAAGTACCGGGTTCACCGTTACCGCTACAGTATTGGAGGTAGCCGGGTTTCCGGTGGCGCATGTTTCACTGGAAGTAAGCACACATGTTACAGCATTACCGATGACAGGAATAAAAGTATAAGCTGCATTCGTGGCCCCGGAAACATCAGTTCCGTTTACTTTCCATTGGTATGCAGGAGTCAATCCGCCATTCACCGGTGTTGCGGTATAGGTTACCGGGTTACCGGCACAAATACTTGCAGATGAAGGCACAATGGACACACTTACCGGCATCAACTGGTTCACCGTAATGGTGAGAATGTTTGATGTTGCAGGGTTCCCGCTGGTGCAGGTTTCACTGGAAATCAACACACAGCTAACTGCATCTCCGTTGGCAGGGACGAACGTATAGGTTGTATTGGTCGCTCCGGCCAAAGTTGTTCCGTTCTTCTTCCACTGATAGGCAGGGTTTGTTCCTCCATTCACCGGGGTAGCAGTAAGGGTTACCGAAGACCCTGAACAAACAGTAGTTGCAGAGGCAGCTATGGAGACACTGACAGGTTGCAACGGGTTAACGGTCATCAGGATGGCATTGGAACCGGCAGAACTGTTGATTGTACACATTTCATTCGAGACCATTGAACAGCTGATAAGATCAGCGGTTTGCGGGACGAAAGCATAGGTTGCGTTGGTTGCTCCGCTAACATTCAGCCCGTTTACAGACCATTGGAATGCGGGGTTAGTCCCTCCGTTGACCGGGGTAGCAGTGTAGATCACAGAAGTGCCTGCGCAAACCGGGTTTGCAGATGCTGCAACAGATACACTGACCGGTACCAAAGGATTGACTGCAATCGCAATGGTGTTTGTGGGTAACGGACCTCCGCATGTTCCTGAAGAATTCTGCAACTGCCGGTAGTAGGTAGTTGAAGTCAAAGTCCCCGGTTGATACGTGGTCATTGTGGCACCATTGATATTGCTGAAAGTCGCGTTATTAAGTGAACTCTGCCACTGGTAGGTTGGTGATGTTCCGTTCAATGGAGCCGTACCTGTTAATTGCGCAGGGACAGTATTCGTACAGATTGTCTGGCTTGCACTAACCGAGCCTGTTATGAGCAAGGTGTTCACAGTCATTGTAACGGTGTTTGAAACAGCCGGATTACCGGATGTACAAATTTCGCCTGATGTGAGTGAGCATTTAACCTGGCTGCCATTTGCGGGTATAAAAGTATAGGTCGCATTGGTTGCTCCGGACACGTTTGTTCCGTTCACTTTCCACTGATATGCAGGGGTTAATCCACCGTTAACCGGTGATGCAGTAAAGGTAACAGAAGTAGTTCCGCAAACAGGGTTAGCAGATGCAGCAATAGAAACACTCACCGGTAACAGCGGATTCACTGTCATGGTCACCGTGTTGGTGGGTAGCGGTCCGCCGCAAGTTCCGGAAGCATTCTGTAATTGCCTGTAATATGTTGTTGCTGTTAACTGACCTGGCTGGTAATTCAGTGTTGTTGCGCCATTTATGTTGTTGAAAGTTGAATTATTCAGCGAACTCTGCCACTGGTAAACAGGAGCAGTTCCGTTCAATGGAGCTGTGCCGGTTAGTTGCGCCGGGGCAGTAGTCGCACAAATAGTTTGATTTGCGCTTACAGAACCAATTACAAGCATGTTGTTTACCGTCATCGTAATTGTATTTGATAATGCAGGGTTACCGGTAGCACACGCCTCATTCGAAGTCAGGGTGCAGGTTACGGCATTCCCGTTTGCCGGAACATAGGTATAGGCAGCATTGGTCGCGCCGATGATAATGGTTCCGTTCACTTTCCATTGATAAGCAGGAACAGTTCCTCCATTTACAGGGATGGCGTTGAATGTGACAGAAGTACCGATACAAACGGTAGTGGCGGATGCTGAAATTGAAACACTTACCGGCAGCAACGGATTGACCGTCATCGTTACAGTATTGGAAACAGCCGGGTTACCCGTTGCACAGGTTGCACTTGAAGTCAGCATACAGGTTATGGTATTTCCATTTACAGGAACAAAGGTATAGGCAGCATTTGTTGCACCGCTGACACTGGTACCATTTACTTTCCACTGGTAGCCAGGTATTAATCCACCGTTGATCGGTGTGGCATTGAAGGTAACCGAAGTACCGGCACAAACTGTGGTAGCTGAGGCAATAATAGAAACGCTTACCGGCAGCAACGGGTTGACCGTTATTGTCACTGTGTTTGAAACTGCAGGATTACCTGTAGTGCATGTTTCGCTGGAAGTCAGGGTGCAGGTGATGGCATTTCCGTTCGCCGGAACAAATGTATATGCAGCGTTGGTTGCGCCGTTCACATTGGTTCCGTTTACTTTCCACTGGTAACCTGGTATTAATCCTCCGTTGGCCGGAGTTGCAGTGAATGTTACTGAGGTACCGGCACAAACGGTGGTAGCTGAAGCAGCAATTGAAACGCTCACCGGCAGCAGCGGGTTCACTGTCATGGTCACCGTGTTGCTGATTGCCGGATTGCCCGTCGGACAGGTGGCACTTGAAGTCAACATGCAGGTGATCGTATTTCCGTTCGCAGGAACAAAGGTATAAGCAGCATTGGTTGCACCGCTTACATTGGTTCCGTTCACCTTCCACTGGTAGCCGGGTGTTAATCCACCGTTGACTGGGGTGGCGTTAAAAGTAACTGAGGTACCGGCACAAACTGTGGTAGCTGAGGCAGCAATGGAAACGCTTACAGGCAACAGAGGGTTCACCGTCATGGTTACCGTATTTGAAACAGCCGGGTTGCCGGTTGCACAGGTTGCGTTTGAAGTCAGTGTACAGGTTATGGCATTAGTGTTTACAGGAACATATGTGTATGCAGCATTGGTTGCTCCGTTGACACTGGTTCCGTTCACTTTCCACTGGTAAGCCGGGGGGGATCCACCGTTGACAGGGGAGGCAGTGAATGTTACAGATGTTCCGGCACAAACGTTGGTTGCGGATGGTACGATTGTTACGCTGACCGGTAACAACGGGTTCACTGTCATGGTTACTGTATTGCTGACGGCCGGGTTACCTGTTGTACAGGTTTCACTGGAGGTCAGTGTGCAGGTGACAGTATTTCCGTTCGCCGGAGCAAATGTATAGGCAGCGTTGGTTGCACCGCTCACATTGGTTCCGTTTACTTTCCACTGGTAACCGGGTGTTAATCCTCCGTTGACCGGGGTGGCAGTGAATGTTACTGAGGTCCCGGAACAAACTGTGGTAGCTGAAGCTGCAATTGAAACGCTCACCGGCAGCAGCGGGTTCACCGTCATGTTTACCGTATTGCTGACAGCCGGGTTGCCCGTTGGACAAGTCGCACTTGACGTCAACATACAGGTGATCGTATTTCCGTTAGCCGGCACAAATGTATATGCGGCATTGGTTGCGCCGTTCACATTGGTTCCGTTTACTTTCCACTGGTAACCCGGCGTTAATCCGCCGTTCACCGGGGTGGCGGAGAATGTTACTGAAGTACCGGCACAAACTGTGGTGGCTGAAGCAGCAATAGAAACGCTCACCGGCAATAACGGGTTCACTGTCATTGTCACTGTGTTGCTGACAGCCGGGTTACCGGTCGTA
>CAJBYO010000034.1 GCA_903959905.1 uncultured Bacteroidales bacterium | reverse complement strand
GCAGAGTTCTGACAGACAAAACGCCTATCAGAGACCTTTTCCTGACCTCCGAGATTATTGATGATATCGGTGAAAAAAACACTCAACTTGAATTTGCCTTTACGTATTGATTGTCGAAAAAAATTAATTGGACACTAGTGGAATTTATTATCGAGAATGAATGTGCGGATTTCAGTATCAAGGTGAAGATCTTGATTTGACAATTTTACAGCCCACTGTGAAACTGTTTTTGCAGGATAGCGGCCGGCCAGATCGAGGTGTTCAAATCCAACAGACAATTCAATAACGACATTTGAAATGGCAAAACTCATATCTCCGGCAAGGGATATATTCGTCAAGAAAGTATCACTGGTCCCGTCTGTGAATGAAACAGCAACAGCCAGATCAATGTTATCGAATGGTGCTTTTGAAATAACGTAGAAAAAAAGAAGTTCCGGGGTGGTTTTACTGGTTTGCTTGACAAGCGGCGCCCAGGTCATGAAACTCAGGAGATTTTCTGCAACATTGAAAAAGTTGAGAGAAGCCGCGTTATAGGCTACCATTGTTTCACGGTTCAGCCCCCCGGGAAAGGCATTGCGAATGGTATCGAAATAGATCATCCTGGTAACACCATCCCAACGCTCAGCAAATCCGGCATAAAAAGGAAGAACGTAATTTGTGAAAATGCAATATAATTTAAGCGGGTTGAATGGCCAGGTGAAACGAGGTGTGGAAACATTGATCAGGAAGGTGCTGAGGTATTCGGAAAAATTGAAAGTAACATCTCCACTGGCATTTACCGGTTTGATATCCTGCGCGATCTGAATCATGCTTTCATTCCAGATCCCGGCCACAATGGAGAAGTTGTTTCTGAAAATTGAATCGATGCCGCTGATGTAAGTATAGACTGTGGCGGTAGTAAGGTGGGAGGTTACAACTACAGAAGAGGCTATACCTTCCTTGTGAGCTTTCAGAAAAAGAACCCGGTTGCTGGAACCTGCTTCTTCGATGGTGATCTGAAAGCGGGAAGAGATATCCATGTTCGATAACAGGCAATTGAAAACAGTCTGCGCCCAGGTAGCCCAGTCTGCAGAATTAAACGCAGTGCGGATCTGCAGGCCGGAATCATCGGGAAGTGATTTCGTAGTGAAAATGACGGTTTTGTCAGGAAATGCAAACGTAAGGGTGTGATCAGGGGTTGTATCAGCTGCTGAAATAACAAGATAAAACTGGCAATGGCGCCCGTAATGAGAATGAAGGCTGGTTGAATTTATTCCAAAGAGAACAGGGTTCCCGGCGAAAAAGGTTTCTGGTGGTGTGGTTTGGATCGTAATCATGGCGCAATAATAAAAAAATGAGGTTGCAGGATAAAGGACACTAAAGGCAGGTGAAAGCTTTAATACTTGCCGGCTTTATCCCTGAATTGGTGATGGAAACCTGTACCTCTGAAAGCAAATAGTTATTGCCATTGATCATATATTTTTTTGAAAAGTCGAGCTGATTAAGGTCAAGAAGGCTCATTTGCTTGACGATCTTAACAGCTTTGGAGTTCATTTGAAAATCACAAAACGCTTGGTAATGTGTCGGAAACAAACCGTGATCCTGGCCGAAGAAAAGCGATTTACTGCCATTGTAATTTATTGCGATGACTCTTTCATCAAATTGGTTGGTAATCTTCTGCACGAAGAAAAGTTTCGGGGTGGTTTCTTTCCAATTAGCCATGGCATTACCGACCACTCCATCAAAAGGAGAAAGGGTTTGATTCATGAGCGTTGAAAAACTGGTTTCGATTGTTTTAGAGCTTTCTTTGTAGATGTATTCTGAAAGCAAGGCAAGGCTGGTTGTACCAATAAATGAAGCCGCCCAGGTACGATTTATCATCAAATAAAACCGATTTTCATTTCTTACAAAACGAAGATCGATGTCCTGGGCCCCGGGCCATGGTGGGAGTTCAGAAACAGAATCAACAGCCCCTTTGATGCGTGAAAGCGTAGATTCTTCTGAAGCTTTCATGTAGCCCCAGAATTCATCATCGGAATCCATATTCATTCTAAGCTGAAATCCAGTGATGGGATCCCCGATTTCGGTGTAAATGGTTGAAACATCCCTTGAGAATTCAACGAAATCATTTGATTTCACAATGGTATCAACCGAAACGATTTTGACCGTTTTGGTGATGTTGTTCACAAAAAAACGAATATTGAAAAAGACTTCAAGGCCGGATAAAAATTCGTTTATGGTCATCAGGGGAACGTGGTACCCGAGATGAACTTTGAGAACATCATAATTGAAGGGGCCTGTTACAAGGCCATTGCAATCAACATTGTTATAAATGACGAGTTTATTATAATCGGGATCCGTTGCAAAGAATGAATCATCGAGAGAGTACTCTAACTTTTCAAAGACAAGGGAAAGAACATGCCTGAAGTAAAGCATAGGAACGAGAGTGGTTCTGAAACTGTCAGGAAATCCAACGATGGCAACTGTTGGGATTAAATTCATTCCAAGATAATTATTCATATACTCAAAAAAAGGGTCCGGGTTGGGCGGTGTTTCGTAGTAACTTTTATTGAGGATCATCGGAAAGCATATTTTGCGCTCCGGATATGAATAGTTGCGGCAGTCATTGAAATAAGCCATTTTTTCATTGACATTCGACCATTCAAGCTCTCCGTAATCGATATCCTGCAGGGTCATGAGTTTACGACGGTAAAAGAAATCTCCTTTATCCATATAGAGGGTGGCTTCGTAGAAATCGGATTGTGCTTTCAAAATCCGAAGTGTGCCCTTGAGGATCAAAATACCGTTCCATTCAAGTGAAGCATCGAAGACCTGGAAGGGATCCGTTGCGTTTTCAATCCTGTGCTTGAAGCCCAGGACTGAAACATTTAAGGGTGTGGCCGGCAGTTTGAATGGATAGGTATGATCCCCGATGGTATTGAAAATCGGGGAAGAGAATTTCAATGTAATTGAAACATCTTTTGACAGGTCGAGTGAAGTATTGTTTACAAAAAGTGTCAGCATGTTAATTCGTTTTTACGCTATTTTCAATTTCATTGATTGTATTGGCAGAATCGCGGACATCATCATAAACAACAAAGGTGCGGATGCCGTTTCGCGCATGGTTGTTGAATTCGTTGAGTGCTCCTAAAAGACCTTCCTGGAACATTGTCTGATCTTGTTGAACCTGAGCGGATGAAGACGAATTTTGCGGATAATTTCCAGAAGCAAATTGCGGGACCCGAGCATAATTGATCGCATCAATGACACCGGGATAATTCATCTGCAGATTTTTTGTTGTTTTAGCATCAATGACATACTCGGGACCGGCTTCGGAAATGAGTGTGGGAGTTGCATAAAGTCCGGTTGTTGCGGTCCCGACCCAGGGAACGTTCTGGTACAACCGACCATCATCCCGGCCGGTAACATTGTAGCGACCTTTGGCAGCTTGTGGAACTTCTGCCCCCAAAATGGCGGCAATCTGAATGGCGCCAAGAACGCCTGTTATGGCTGCAAGCACATATGAGGCCGGGGGAGTTCCGCCAAGGGCGGCGGTGATGCCCTGCGCCACGTTGATACCAGCCTGGATCACGGCCATGGCCTTACCCCGCACAGCCTGATCATGCTCGATTTTGCGTTTCTTTTTGGCCAGATCATCGTCCATTTTAGCAATAGCGGTATCGTACTGCTTTTGCGTGATCATCCCGGCATTGAGACGCCCTTTAAGGTTTTTAGCCTTTTTTTCATTGTTGGATTCATCCCGGGCAAGCTCAAGATTTTCCTTGTTGCTCATCCAGTCATCGAGCGCGCCTAGGGTATCTTTTACAACATTTGCATAGACAAGAACCTCTTCGGCATCTTTAACAAATTTTGCAGTTGCATACCCTTCTCTTTCTGCTTTCATCTGAGGATCTTCCTCATCCGAACCATCGAAAGAACCAAGCAACCCTTCTGTTGTGCGGTCCCAGGATTCCTTCTGCGTTTCTTCGCGGCCGCCAAGCTGTCCATCGGACATTTGATAAAGCATCTCATCAATACTGAGTTCCTTCATCTCTGTCATTGATTTGATCAGCTCATCGATCTTTTGTTTTTCTTCGGTGAGCCGTTTGATTTTCTCGGCAGTAATGGCAGCCTGCGCGGGATCATTGATCACCTGGTCCTGAAGGAGGGCATTGTATTTTTTCAAGTCCTCGATCAGCTGATCATAGTCGGTCTTGCCGACGGCACTTTTAAGATCGACCATTGATTCAACCAGTGCATCAATCTTTGCTTTTTCTTCCTGAAGCGCTTTTATTTTCTTTGCCGTAACAGCGGCCTGGGCAGGATCCTTTGTTACCTGATCCTGCAGAAGGGCGATGTATTCTTTTATTTCAGTGCCAAGTTTCTCATAAGATGTTTTAAGGGCTTCGTTTTTCGCCTTTTTTTTGTCCTCTTCAGTTGTCTTGTCACTGGTGTCAAACTTTGAAATCTCAATCTGAACACCTTTGATCTTCTCCTGGATCCTCAGATAATCTTCACTGCCGGCCACGGTGTTTTTCCTGGCTGTTTGAAGCTTCGATAATTTCTCTTCGAGATTATCAAGTGATTTTCCCAGGATTGCATCGGCATTGGCTTCGGCATTGGTGATATTCAAAAGTTCTGTTTGGGTACCTTTCAATCTATCAAGGTTTTCACGAAGCTTTGTGATGCCAGCGTCATACGCTGCAGCAGCTTCAGCGCCGTTGGCTTTTGCATCCTCCTGATTCATGGCAGTACCATCGGCAGCGGAAGAACTTTTGACGTAATTCCATACCTTTTGACCAAGGGTTGCCTGACCACTATCATTTGCTTTTTGTTTCCTTGCCTGCATCATGGAGAGTTCAATTTCAGCAAGCTTGATGGAAGAAGCAATTTTCTCTTTAAGGTCGGCCTTCTCCTGGATGGAAAGCTCATTGAGTTTGCGGATCTGATTATTGATCAATTCATAGGAGGATGCGAGCAGTCGGTTGGTCACATCCATGCGGCTCATCGAAGACAGCTTTATTGCTTCGGTGGCCATGGCGCTGCGGTTGGTCGAATCATAATACTTGATGGCGGCAACAAGGGCTGTAATTCCGGCAATTACAAGGCCGATCGGATTCGCGCTCATAGCAGCGTTCCAGGCCCATTGAGCGATTGTTGCAAGTTTTGAAGCCACGGTGCCTTCTGTCTTTGCAAAAGTCATAAGGCGCTCCTTGATGATCAGCGCTTCCAAAACGACGGCATCCTTTATTTTCAGCAGGATCCCTTCTTTCATTAAAAGGATATTGAGGGCAGAAATCTGAAGGCTTCGTGTCATGGCCGCTATCCAGACCCCGATAGCACCTGCAAGGATGGTGAGGGCAACCTGGTTGTATTTGATTGTTTTAGGAAGCACTTTTAACCAGGCAATAAGATCAGCAACAACCATGACCCCTGATTTGATTATACTGATCAGAGTTGCAGAAGACATCAGAGAGTTAAAGTCCTTGCCAAGCTTGTTCAGTGTAGCGCCAAGCGTAGAATTCTTAATATCGAATTCAGCAAGAACGCCTGAAGTTGTCTGCAAAGCGGTTCCCGTTTGAAGTACTTTCTGGGAAAGTAAATCTGTGTTTGAACCAAGTTTGGAGAAAACCTCACTGGCACCGATGCCGGATATTTCCATTTCCTTAATCATCCTTCCCAGTACCGTTGCCCCCTCTCCTGCCCTCTTCGATCCTTCCAGGACCTTGATAAAAGCACCGTAAAGGTTGGTATTTACCAATTGGGTAAATTCTTCCAGTGGCAGACCGGCGACCTTTGCGAATTCGTCGGTATTGGTGGTCATTTTGGCAAGGATCTTAACCATGGCAGTACCGCCACGTTCCGTGTTGATGGAAAGTTCCTGCATGGTTGCAGACAGGCCCAGGACTTCATCAGAAGTAAGGCCAAGGTTAATCCCAACACCCCCGATGCGGTTGGCGAAGTCAGCAACTACGGGAGCAGTAGCGAATCCGGAAGCGGCTAATTCGTTGATCGCATTTCCGATGCGAAGAAGGTCATCAGCTACATCACCGGTTTTCATGTCGGTAAGAACGTTGCGAAGCGTTCCCATGGTTGTAGCAACACCTTCAGCGCCACCTTGCATTTCATCCCCAAGGGCGACGTTCAGCTTGTCAATTGAATCCGTAAAGGAAAGAATAGACTTTTTCTCAATGCCAAGCTGGCCGGCAACGTTGGCTATCTGGCGAAGCTCTTCCCTGGAGGTACGGGTATCGATCTTTTTTAATTCTGAATTGAGATTGCTGACTTCATCGGCCGTCATCCCGGTTGTCTTGCGGATGTTGGCCAGGGAATCGCTCAGATCACCGGCATTTTTGACAAGCCCTGCGATGGCCATTCCAACACCGGTAAAAGCTGCAGCAATGATGGTGAGACCCTGAAAGTATTTATTTGACCAGTCAGCAAATTTCCCCATGGCAGACTGGGTTCCGATGATTTCCTGCTTTACATCACCTATTCGCTTTTTAACGGCCTGAAATTCTTCAGTACGTTTTGCGAAAGCTGCAGAATTGGGGTCCATTTTCCTCAGTTCTGCATTGAGCGCCTTTGCTGAATTCTCAAGTTCTTTGAGGGTTGCATTTGCTTTCTGGCCATTGAGAATTACTTCTGCCCTGGCGATTTCGTTGTTTGACATATTTACCGTATTGAATTATCCCCAATATTTTCTGCGATCACCAGGCTGCCTTTGTGGCCGTATTCTTTTGCCAGAATTTCTTTAAGCGTAGCGACTTCTGCGTAAAAGGTTTTACCATACCATTTTTTAGGCCGCCTGCGGTTGCCAAGCATTCGGCCCTCCAGTGCCCGGGAAGTCCGGTTTTCGCCTACCCCTCCTATTTTGGTGCCTTTGCCGACACCCATATCAACAAACTTCCCGGAATATTTGAATGCGAATTGAATCGAGATCACCCCGCCATCAGGGGTTCCGATTATTTCTTTGAAGAATGAGGATTCAAGCTCTCCGGTATGCCCGATGCGCAGCTTCTGGAGTTTTTCCTTCCAGATCCTGATAGTGAAAAAAGCCCAGGCGTCTGCGACCTCCAGGGTAGTAAGTTTCCTTTTATCCATTTCAGGCAAAGGAAATAATGAAACGATCAGAAATAAAGGACACAGTTAATACTGAAATCCTTCGTCAGCGGGTTTGTTTATGTCCCATTGATCAGGGTTGTAGGAAAGATCAATGCTTGAAAAGAGCCTGAAAGAAAACAGGAATCCGAAGCAGTTATCAAAGATGCCATCAACCATCTGATAGGAAACAGAGCTGATACGAAATCCAATAATGGCTTTGGTTGCGCGTGGCTCGCATTTCATCAGGTCGTAATTCATGCGGGAAATGATTGCCTGGCCGATTTGTTTCATGTGTTGGAGCAGTAACATTTCACCGGAAAAATCATCGACATTATCCAGGTGCCCGAGAATAACAAAACCCCCTTTGGTTTCATCGAGGGTATTATCGAGATTGTGGGCAACGAAATTTCCGGAAAGGGAATTCATGATCAGGGCAGGGAATTTCATGGAGCCGCGGAGCGCCTGGAGGGGTTCGTTAATATCCATCACATAGAAATCCTGGATGTCGACGTGTTGGGCCGCCAGGGTTTGAAAATAATGGAGATACGATCTTACATCAGTCATTTGGAGGATATTTTTTAAGGAATTCAAAATACTCGATTGATTTTTGTTCAAGACCCATAAACACATTATACATATTTGAATTCATAATGCGGTCAAGGCTTTCATCATCTGTTTTCCCTTCAGCGAGTGAAATGATCAGGGTAGCCCATCCGCTATTCTTGTCATTGGATGAGCCGGGTTTAGGACGGTAAACGTTTGGAAATTTATCAGGAAGAGACCCGTACACACCGGAAAAGAAAAGGAAAATAGAATATTTGACTGCCTGAGGCAATGAAGCGATGGTTTTGGCGCGGATTGGGAGTGTACGGTCAATGAAGCGGATCCTGGGATCAGTTGAATCGGAAAAATGCCGGCGAATGAACCAAAAGCTTTTTTTTCTACGAAACAAAATGGCGATCAGTTCATCCAATTTTGCAGGATCGCGGGCAAGGTCATATTGTTCATACCTGACCTGTGCCTTGGTAAATTCTCCGAATGTGCTTGATTCCATTCCATCGAGTGGACCAAAATACCGGAACCATGGCAGCCGGTTAGCGCGAATGGATGTAATAAGTGCCTTGGTGAGCGTAACCTTGTCCAGGAGGAAATTCATTGACAAGCTCAGCCCATACATATCTGTAGCCGGTATTGTTTTCCAAAGGCAATTTTTGATGCGAAGGAATTTGAAAAGCAGGTGCACTTTGAATTCCGCTGCAGAAATCTTCGTATGGAAAAGATTGCTGACAAATAAAAGCTGTTTTCGTGAAAGCTCATTCCAGCATGAAGGCAGTGACCTTTCGACATTATTGATCAGGACCTTGTGCATGTGAACCTTTTACGAAAAAAGAACAAAACAACAATACAGACAATGGCCAGCAGGATAAAAAAGACAGGCCACCAGGGAACAGTTCTTTCAATATCCTTTTGTACTTCTTTTGATTTTGAAGATGATTTTTGTTTGTCCTCCTTTGTTTGCGTGGTTTTTAAATCCTGTTTCTCTTCAATCTGCTCATTGATGGTTTGGTGAGTGGTGGTTGTACGATTGAAACTGTGCGGGAATATGCGGGGTTTTTCCTCCAGGATCAGCTTTAATTTACCGCTGGCAGTATCAATCCGGACTGACCCCTTGACCGCTGCATTTTCAAGGTCCAAGGATCCACCATTTAAAAGATCACCCCAAGACTTCTCTCCAGCAATGGAAGAGCCGGGAGTTTGGAAATTTGTATCACAATTTTCTGAAGTATGGGTGTCTTTAGTAGCTCGGATATCCTTTTGAGTTTCCTTTTTCAACCGCGAAGCCATTTCTTCTTTAGAATCATTTTGAATGGAGGTATTCACCTGGTCCCGGGTGACCTTCTTCTGCACACTGCAACCGGTGGCCATGATCAGTAGGCTCAAGGCAATAAAAATCTTTTTCATTTTGTCAGTTTTATGATTTCCTTTTCAATTGAGTTTACAACACCACGTATTTCCTTTACATCAGACATCAGGTTCTTATGTTCCTCCTTGTTATCGCTAAAAGAACAATGAATGCTTTCGGCATTTGTCTTGATATAGTTGGCCATTGAGATTTCAATGGCTGCGATCTTTAGGTTTACGGTAGTTTCAATTTTGGCGATCCTGACGTTTGTGTTTACCCACACAGTTATCAATCCACCCAGAAGGGCAATTGCTGAAATGATCAGGCCAATAATTAAGACAAAGTTTTGAAACATTGGATTTTGCATATTAAATTAAACAACAAAGATTCCCAGGGCTGTATCATTGACGAATTCCCCCCTTTTTACTGCGTTTTCCTTTCCGCCGTAGCGGCTTGAGGTGAAATAGAGCGCATATTTGTCAGCGCTCGCGCTATTGTCCAGTAATTCTTGCAGCATTTTGAGTTCAGCTTCGCCATCCTTTTGATTTGCTTCATGCATCGCTGATATCCGCATCTGGTTTGCCTGGGATTTGGTTTGGATGCTGTTAAAGGTATTGGCGGCATTATTGAAAACACCCCAGTCAAGCATGTCAATGGAGACTTCAAGCAAGGCCCGGGCAATTGTTAAATGAGCCAGTGCCGGAAGGATCAGGTCAAGCAACGCCTTATCATCCGCGGAAACGGATTCAGGGGTATTGAAATTCAGCTTCAGATAATCAAACAATGCAGGGGAAAGAGTTGGCTTGATATATTTGGTTTCAATACTACCGATGATCGGCAGTAAAGACAAAAAGACTCTCCTTGAACTGTGAATGTCAGCATATTGCTGAAATTCGGCAGCATTGCGGATAAAGTAAGGATATAAAGGGGTTGCAATGCTGGGATAATGCGTGGCATTTGCATTGAAGTAATCAAGGAAGCTGTCAATTTGCCTGTGTGCCCTGCTCAGGAATGTTTCTTTAACATTCATGATCTGAAATTGAGGGGCCGGTTTGTGGGAATCGCTTTGAATGACCTGGATCCCGGCAGAAGAAATGCTCACCGCCATTTCATCAATGCCTAAATACAGTGCATAAAGGGCAATTGCCCTTGTCAATCGTGCAAGCAGTTCAACTGTGATAGCATCCCCCTCTCCTTCGACTTCCATAATTGGACCTTTCGGGTGAACGGTGGTATCAAGGATTTCGTAGATTTCTCTGCCTATCGTCGGGATGATGAACATTTCCTCTGCATCAGAAAGGTAAGGTGTCCATGCTTCAATCGTATTTGAAATATTGATCGAGGATGCAGTTCTCATTTGGGCAATGGTCGAAATTAACATGGTCAGGCTTGGGTTTTATCAATTCGTTTGGCGGTCTTTGTCGGGTGCTGATCCTGGGTTTGGGAAGTGTCAACCGTCACATAATCAAATTGGATGGTCGGGTCCCAGCGGTTAAAGTCACGGATGAAATACAAGGGCGCCAGGGTGACACTCCGATCTGTACCCATATCGGCATTGAGCATCCAATAGGCTTCTCTTTTATCCGAACCGCTGCCGGCACCGATGGACTCTCCAGGGTTCCCGGCCCCGATCAGGCAGGGGTCCACTCCTATTGAAAACAATATCTCTGAATTGGCGGCCTGGCTATCCGGCAGATAGGCAGTATTGTCAAGCTTATTCTGTATCACTTCAATCTTCCAGCCGGTCAGGTAATCTTGTTTTACCCGGTTGTAGAAAGCCCAGCTTATGAATGCTTTACCGCTGTTCTCAACATCGGCCAGAAACCCATCCATTTCAGTAAGCACTTCAACACGCTTGGCTTCGCGCTGCTCCTTGGTATAGTCGGGTGATGGGTACCGGTTGGTGAAGTAATCATCAGGTATCTGGATGTGATACTTAATGGTCATTTGGTTTCTCATGATGGCTGCTTTGAGTGTAGGCACAATGTTGGCGATGTACATCCACTTGTTCACCCGAACCGCATTCCAAAGGGGAAGATGATAGAATGATTTGTTGAAGCTCCGATAGAATATGTGCATCGCAAACTGTGGATCAGCGTACACCAAGCCGTTGTATTTGGATGCATCGTACATCGGCAGGGAAACCACTTTAACATTATCAAAGGAAGGGTTCATCTCCCATTGGGCTGAATAATACACTGCAGGGATCTTATTTGCATTATCCATTTTGCTGAGCCTGCAATAGGCAGGATCTTTAATAAATACGCGGTTGATGCGGTCACGGCCTTTGTTCAAAACGAATTCAAGCCAGCCATTTGCGAATGTCTCCAGACCCATGATCAGGTCTGGCCAGATAAGGTTGACCTGGTTAAGGCGAAGGAACTCTACGACTTCAGGATCTGTGACCGGTACCCGGGTCGGGTCCCCTCCTTCCGCGGAAGCAGTTTCACGATAGGCAATTATCCCTCTGCCGAAATGAACACGTTTACGTTTATCCAGTGCCCGCAGGGCAACTGAGTTCTTGTTGATATCAATCAATACCTCTTGTGGAAATAGATTGGAGTCTCCCCACCTGGACCAGGCAGAAGGAGAAAGATCATAGGGAGGAGCTGATTTGGACTTTGCCGCATCAACCGCCGTGGTTGTTGAAACAATTGCCTTTGCACCAGGAAGGATGGCATAATTACCTTCAACGATAATCTTTTTCATCAGAAGAATACTTTTTTGTTATTGAATTCGATGATCAGCCGTATGTGAACCGTACGGATTCCTCCATTCGGCAGGATGATGTTACGGGTGGAATTTGCCCAGTGGTTTGGTGGTCGTGTGATACGACCGCTGGCACCTGCTTTTTCCCTGGTATCAAAAACCGGTTTACCGTTTCTGTTCCCAACTACACACTTCCTTGCTCCCTTTACTTCGATAATTTCACCACCGGTTTTCTTCTTACGGTCTGCAGTAACAAAACTGATCTGAAAACGCACCGGCAGGCCGTTTTCATCAAGTTCATCCATCATGTCAAGCAGTTTGGTTAGTTGGATATAGCCGTTTATCATGGCGCAAACTTAGATGAAGACGGTCCCGGGATAAAGGACATGTTATTTATGCCGGTACGAAACAAAAAAAAGGTTCCGGCGCGAAGCCGGAACCCTGGATCACCCTGAAAGCACTTAGAAGGTGATCTTCTTTTCAACATCCTCAATGCTCTCATCAAATGCCTGCCTGAGAAATTCAACCACTTTCTTAACCCCAGGGGTAAAGCTTGTGGTAAAAACGTTGCCATCTGAATCGTTCAGCCTCATGGAGCAGTTGAAGTCATTGGAAGAAGTCTGAAAACGGTCAAGTTCGCTGCGTGTCTGAACCAGTTTGGCCCTCTTTTCGATGACCAGACTGAGGTTCTCAACCTTGAGAATCTTCTCGATCATGGTCATCTCCTTGACAACCGGGGCAACCTTGATCACTTCAGGGATCACCTGGGCAACAACTTCCGGCTTGATATCCAGGATAGGTTTGACAACTTCTGCTTCTGCGGCAACTTCCGCAATGATCTTTTCAGCGGAGACTACGGTAGCATCGGCTACAACTTCATTCACTTTTGCTTTTCCGTTTGTCGGCTTCAGTGTTGTGGTATTCTTTGACATTGTGTTTCGCTCCTGCCCTGAAGACTTATTTAGGCATCTGGCACAGCCTGGTTAAATAAAATTTATGCTCATAAAAAAACGGAATGAAAATTCTGGAACAAATGGTAGGGTCAGATTTTTACCTTCAAAAATCTGAAAGAGACCAAACATGAATCGCCATACGGCCCCATTTAGAGACAGATATTTTCATGAGTTTACCTTCGCATTAAATTTTGAGTAACAGCCCATCTGATTTTGACGGCTTTCTTTTTGATCAAACTTTTTCTTTACCGTTACTTCCATAAAGAAAAAGTCTGCTGCTACCAACCAGGATGCAGAAAGTCCTTTAGCAGGTTGGTATTCCATGCCAGGGAGGAACGACCATAAAAAAAGACCGGAGGCAAAGCCTCCGGTCCAGTTGTTAATCCCTGTTTGACAGCAAAGCCACAATAGTCGATGCACTGCGGTGGTCAGAGAACACCTTTATGACTGTCGGCCCAAGTGCAGTGATAAAGCAACCTCCATCGTCCCTGGGTTCAACCGAAACAACATATTTGGGATTGACAAAAGCCACTCTTGCCTTGCCTGGCGTGGATATTAATTTTACAAGTCGCATGGTTTATAAGTTTGGAAGGTTAACGATAGTTGAACATTGGCTTATGAATTCATGATCTTCATCACCTGCTGAACAAACGCATTAAGCCTGGGTGACTTGGTTATGTTCGACTCTTCAACAAGTTCGAAGTAGTGCGGATCAGCCTCAATGATTTCAATCAGCGCTTCTGCATCCCATTTCATTGCACAATTTTCCATCAGGTAGGCATAGGCGATATGGGATTCAATCTCATCATCAAAGACGAAATTGAGCGTGTAATAAGTCCCGGCATCATGAGTGTTTGGATGGATCCTGAAGAATGAACCATCAGGAGGTTGACCATGTTGGCGTAGCAACTGGTGTCTGTGAGCTGCAATTTCGATCATTGCCAGATGGTAATAATGCGCTGTGCCAACCTGTGCACACGGTTCTTCTACCGGAACCTCGTCAATGTAAACGAAGTCCTTCATCGGTAATCCCCCCGACCGTTGAATTCTCTGTAATACTCTTCATCCTGGAAGGATTCAACGGATCGGGCAAAGTCTGCCTGATCACAAGCCAGGTGCCCTGCATGTTTACCATTAGGCCAGTAGATGATCTCTTCACCTTTTTTGATTGGCTTGCCACAGGTGTGACAAGAAGAGGCAAACCGTGAAGTCATCTGCCTGGGATCTCCTGATTGTTTTGTATAACTCATGTTGAAAACCCCTGCCCTGGGGATTTATGTTGGCATCTGGCACGCCGGTTTATAAAATGAGATTGTTAAGCTTCGATTTCTTCGGGTACCAGAACACCTTCTTCATCCACGATCTTCTGCTGCGTACCAAGGATATAATTTGCGGCTTTCTCTGCCCGGGCAGCGGCCCACATGATCCACTTCTGGTTATCTCTCAGGGCAGACGCCCATCCCCGGATGTAGGCTGCTGAATTGCGGATATCAGGGTCCAGGTTCGCGATGCCGCCCAGGAAAGCGGAACCCAACTCAGCTACAAGTTCTTCTTTGGAATATTGGAGATCCCCGAAACTGTTTGACATGCCATCGTACCGGTCCAGCCTTTTCGGGTGTCCAGTTGCGTGACACATTTCATGGAAAAGCACGCGGTAGTAAGCATCAGAAGAAACGAAGTAGCGCATCTGAGGTATGGTGATCTGATCGGCCATCGGGGAATAACAGGCCCTGTCTTCCTTGTCGGAATAGTGGATGTACGGTGGATTGGGATAACCCTGAACGATTGCATCTGCTTCCAGATACTCTGAATTAACCTTTTCCTGGACCAGGTTGTTCATTTTGGCAACCTTTTCAGTACCTATCTCATCAAAGTCAGCCTGTTCTGAATTGAAAATGTGATAATACTTCAGCAGGAAAAGGTTCTTCTTCTCCTTCGTGTCCTTATCCTCACCAATGCTTTTCTTCCAGAAGACAATGATCGTGGCCTTTTCGCCCTTGCGAACCATTCCACCATTGGCCCTGATCTGTTGAAAAGTACCATAGACCCTGCTCTTGAACGGATCTGTTGAGAGGATTAGGCGATTGATGCCCTTGTAATAGTAACCCATCAGGCTAACCGGCGAAGGAACCTGCCAAAGCTTTGTCCAGCTTCCGGATGTTTCCAGGTTAGCGATGATTTTCTCGGTGATGGAAGCGTAAATTTCTGCGGTATTCATGCGTGTATGCCCCTGCCCCGGGGACTTGTTTTGGCATCTGGCTCGCCAGTAAGAATTTGTAATCTTGTACCGGATCGAGCGAATAATGTCAAGGGTGTTGGTCAGATTCTATTTTGAATCTGAAAACATGAAACTTAGCCCTTGACAGTTTCGGGCATATGTATCGGGAACCAGTTCTGATTCGATGTAGGTAACTTTATAAATTCTTAGTTAGAGACTCCTACAACCAGACCAACTTAGGGTGGGCTTTCTTTTTGCGAAGCTTTTTCTTTGCCCTGCATCATCAAAGAAAAAGCGGGACCAGAGAAGTTGTGACAAAAAAAAAGAGCCCTGGTTTCAGGACTCTTTCTTGGAAGGGACTGTGGATTAGAAGGGGATTTCGTCTGTCGGATCCGGCTTCGGTGCAGGGGATGCAGTTTTCTTGGTTTTGAGCGATTTCTTTGAAGGGGTTGAAGGTTCAGCTACCGTGGATGCTTCTTCTTCCACGAGTTTGTTTACATAAACTGTATGAGTGTTTTCAAACTGATCCGGTTCTTTCATTTTGGCTACTTCAAAAGATAAGTACTGTTCTCCTTTGAATTCGTGGGTGAGTTCTGTAATTGCTGCCAGGTTGAAGCTAACTTTGATGATGTCCAGATTCGCAACTTTTTTACCTTTTCCGATGTAGATTTTCGTGTAAGTTTTCATGACTGAGTTTTTTAGGGTTAAATTATGTGCAAGTGTCATTAAGCTCACGGAGGGGCACTCAAGGAGGAACTGGAATACCGGAAGGCACTGAGGATATGCCGGGAAAATCCTTGAATGAGTGGAACTGCACCCTGGAATGAGATAATAACTTAGCAAATAATTAATACCTGAACTCTGTCAATCAAACAAATCGGAAATGCACTGGAAATGGACCAATGGCGAATAAATCAGGAAAGTCGGTGCAACACTGGAGCCGAGGAACTCATGTAAATTTGATAAGTGCTTGGAAATGTTAGTATCAATTGAATTCGGAAGAAATAGCAAAAATTAGCTTTTCAATAAAAAGCATTAAATCGATTTTGATGATAATGTGGAAAACTAATTGTCTTTCAGAACATCATGAAGGTCAGGACAATAAAATTTGCAATATTCCAGAAATTCTGTGATATCAATTTTTTCTTCTTCTTCATATGGTATTATTTCTTGCTTTTCTGGAATATTTAAACCGCAAGAAACTGCTAATTTATATCTATCCTCCGATTCTTTAATATGAGTATTCTGGTATAAAATTTTTATAAGTTTTGGATGAGTCACCCCAATAGAAGCTCCTCTAAGAGCAAATAACTGTATTTGTTGCATTGATACTCCAGCGGATATTTTTTTAATAAAATATTCATGGATAAAATTTTCATCATTACCAGAGTATTTTATATCTTGTTTATAAGCATTTAAGATATAACTAAATACATTCATTGAGGTTAGATCAAAATCATCGACAATCATTTTATTGATTTTGTTAAAGTAACTCTCTATGGTTATTGTGCCATTTTCTCTTGTAATCCCAAGAAATGCTTGTGCAAAAGAATCACATTTTTTAGCATACTTTGCTCCTAAAATCCCTCCCAATTGAAAGAAAGACATCATCATAATAACACATTGTCCAAATTTTAAATATGACTTTCCAAAAAACGGTTTATTCAATTGCTGATCAATCCCAGCTTTTGAAAGATCTATAACATATCCAGCAAATTGTTCCATACTCATATATTATTAAAAGTTAATGAATAAGCATATCTAAAAAAGCCTCGACTTCATTGTATGACTTGAATAATTTATAGTTTTTTGAAATAATCAAGGATCTAAAATCAGCAAAAAATAGCATTGGAAGTTTTTCTTTGTCAAGAATCCTATTATCAAGATATTTGTATATGTTACTAATACAATCATTGATCAGTTGTAAATCGACACTATTAATTCTTTCAATATAACCACCTTTTCTAAGATGGAAAAAAGATGAATAGATCAAGAAATCAAGTTCACTTGTACGGCCCTCTTTTAATTCAATGTTTAATAAACAAATTAACAAATCGATAAAAGTATTGACAGAAGGTAAATTTGCAATTGCTAATTCATCAAATTCTTCAGAAACATTAACAATTTTGTAGCGAGTTACAAGAATGTATTTGACAATCTGTGCTTCTGTTTTTTCGGTATTTATTTCTTTATAGGCAAGATATTGATTTGCTGCCCATTCAGAAAGTTCAAGATTATTCATTTAGTGTATGTTACGTGTTCAAATTATTGCTATTCAAGTTTTGTTTGATCACCTGAAAAGATTACACATAATACCGGTAGAATAAACATAATCAGGCACATTAAGCCTGATGCCCGGCCGGTATCCGAAGTCCGGGCTATCCGAGATTTTATATTTTATCATATTCAAGGTCTGTAGCTCCAACAACTCTCTTTCCACTTCGCCCATCATTGTCGGCAGCCAGTTCGTTAACCATGGAGCGGTTTATTGACATTTGGCTCTACTAGTGTATTGTCTATTATTAATGTAACATTTGGAACCCTATAGAGTTTTGATTTTGAAATATTTCCATTAAACCATTTACCAATTTTATTCTTGTAATGTTCCACCTTTTCTTCATTCAGATGGGGATTAAGAATGATTTCAGAAAAAAGCAAATCGGGTTCAATTGGCAAAAATGCAAAATCAGATTTATATTCGTTTCTATTAAAATTAGCGATATGTATATTACTTTTTGGGTCACAATTTCTAAACATATCATGAAAAACTAATCTGACTTCCTGTTCTTCTTCAAATTCTTTTCTCTTTATAAAAAGTGTCTTAAACAATGGGGTTTCGTTAACATTAAAGGTTAGCGGGTTGGCAAAATACTCAAATATTTCTTTTTCAGACCAATAAGAAACAGCTTTAATAAAAGCAATATTATGTTCTGGGATAATTTTCAACAACGACCCTATAGTTGAAGTGGCTTTTGCTCCTTTTTTATCATGAACATATGAACTCCACATTAAACCAGATTCTTCCTTTAATGTCCAACATTGTGCGAATATCTGTTCTTTGGTTACTCCTAAATCAATTTCATTTCCGTGAATGTCTTTCATAGCGGATTTTAAAAACAAATTCTCGAATGGATCATTCCATAAATGAGGTTTTTTTAGTTTTAGTTTTTTTGTCGTTAAGGTTTCAATTAAATCATTAATACGAAAATATCGGTAAATTTTTGTCTCTAAAAGTTCATCATCATCTATATTTTTATCACTAAAAAAAACATCTTGCTGTAATAACTCGGTAATTCTGTGATTAAGCATAAATTTCTTTTCTTACTGTCCAATCTCATCCTAGAAATGTCAATAAACCGCCTTGTAGCGCTATACCGATAGCAGCGTTGAGGGATTTACTTGTTTTACTTTCCTTTCCACCATTGTTAGTTCCGATGTTGATTTTTCGAAATCCATGATCTGGATAAATTGAAAACGAATTTGCCCGATCAACCATTATTACATACTATACAATGAATACCAAAGAACAGGTATTGCTGCCCAGTCAAGAAATATGGTGAAATAATCAATTGGTCTTTTAGGCATAAATTGCCAGTTTATTTTTTTACCAGTTTTTATTTCAAGAAGAAGGTCAGGAAGCCTTGACAACATAACCATCATTGCTGAAATCATAACGCCTATATTCCAGTAATGATAAAGAAGGTAGAAATATCCGACTGCGACAAACAGAAAAATGAATGAAAACCTCACATACCCTTGTATTTGCTTATCAATTTCATCATTCAAAACTTTATTTTCTTCATTTTCGTCCTTCACTGGATGTTGAATAAGACCCCGAACAATTACCCCAAGAATATTGGTTCCAATTAACATGAAAAGCAACCAACCAATTATTGATTTGAATATGATAATCATGAACGAGCTCCTTTATAATTTTCGTTTAAATATTCATTAAATGCGCATTCAGTAATGAATAAAGCAAATTTTAAATTTGCTTTAACTATACGCCAGCAGCCGTAATTCGGGATTTACTTGTTTTATATTTGTTTTCTTTATATCGTTTGTGGGCTTGATGAATGATTGCTTCCGGAAACCGCCCTCAATGTCGGCTGACGGTTCGATACCTGCGGTGCGATTTACGCATTAGAACTTTCATTAATAATTTCTTGAGCTCCTTGTAACGGTTCGGTTGTTAGCCCTATACTCTTATACAAAATAAAATCATTGGGCAATTCATGAGATTCTTCGCGATAATTCTTAAGAATAGAAAACTTAATTGCTTTAAGTTCTCGAAAGTGAGTAATGCTAAACTCCATTTGAATATATTGATCCATTTTGATTTTTTCAAATTGAAAATCCAAACGGTCAATAATATAAAGTTTGCCATAGTAAACCCTATTTTCCTCAACCTTAAGAGGATGACGATTTTTATCCCAATAAAAGAAGTAGTTTAATTTCCCAAGGAATACATATACACCTATTCGTAGAGGAGTAATTTCAAATTGATTATTGTAAGTCATTTCTCCGTAGGAAAATTCTCCTCTGAAATATCCTTTACTATCGACATCACAAATATTTAATATCAACCCAGATTGTATCCTATGCCCATCTCTAAATTTTTTTTCCAACTCTGGAAATCCTGCATAGATTCCAGCAATTTCATTACAATAATTCTTTAAATGCAACTGATACTGGGAGTAGCAGAACCATATTAGTAAAATTACAGGAGTTCCAATACCGACGATATGATTTATGTGCTCCCAGCATAATCTATTAAAACATGTTAATAGTTCCATTTGATTTATCTAGAGTTTTTCTCTTTTTCGCATCGCAGCTAACAACAATTGAAGGTAGATGTCATATGTCGCTTATTTTTGATATATGTGCAATAAATGACGCCAAAGCGGTAAAGTTAAATCTTAATTATAATATCAGATACACTCGGACTAATATTTTTATGTAAAAAAATATTCTGCCTGCCATTACAAGTAAATTTGACCATCCGAGTAAAAAAAGCCCCGGTCCCCCGGGGCCTCCCCTCATAAACACCCTTCATCTGCGAATGAATAGTAGGTGTCATTGCCAACAATGATGTGATCCAGCACCGCTATTTCAAGCAGTTTGCCACCATCCACGATCTTTTTCGTGATTTTGGTATCAGCTTCCGATGGTGTCGCTGTCCCTGAGGGGTGGTTATGCCCAAGGAGGATGTTGCAAGCATGGTTATCCAGGGCGAACTTCCAGATCTTCTTCGGGTCAACGACAGTCCCAGAAATCCCCCCCTCTGAAATCCTCATCTTCTTCATAATCTTGTTTGCCCGGTTCAGTGTCAGAATCCAGAATTCCTCATACGGTAGATCCCCGATCAGAGACTGAAAGATTTCAAAGGCATCCCGGGATGAGCTGATCTTTGTCCGGCTGACAGCCTGCGATTCATTCCTTCGCCTTGCCAGGCAGAACATGGCCACGATTGCCAGGGCACGGCCTTCCCCGATCCCTTTGATCTTCTGCAACTCCGGAAAACCGAACTTCCACAGGTCTGCCAGGTTGTTCCCACTGGCCATCAGCAGGGTCTTTGCGATATCCAGTGCGTTCTCCCCTGCAATCCCGCTACCGATGACAAGGCTCAGCAGTTCTGCATCAGACATGCTCGAAGTTCCCTTCATCAGCAGCTTGTAACTCGGCAGATCATCCTCGGCCCAGAGCTTCATCGGAAGGCCGTGTTTGTAATAGGTCAGCGGATCAAGAACGGTAGGTGTGTTTAAAAATGACTTTTTCAATAGATTGGCCCCTGCCCCGGGGACTTATTATGGCATCTGGCTCGCCGGTAAGAATTTGTGATTTCAATACCGGATCGGTGAGAATAATGTCAAGAGTGTAGGTCAGATTCTCTTTTGAATCTGAATACATTCGCATGCTCTTGACAGTTTCGACAAAGTGTGCCGTTAACCAGGTCAGACACGATACAGGTAACTTTATAAATTCTTAGCGGAGAGGTTCCTACAACCAGACCACCTCACAAGGGCTTTCTTTTTGCCCGTCTTTTTCTTTGCCCTGCGCCATCAAAGAAAAAGCGGTCCCGGGCGGTACGACCATAAAAAAACAGGCAGTCCGAAGACTGCCTGTCGTTAATTTTAATTGTTCTTTGAAAACTGGCTTTCCATCTGAGCCAGCTCCCATTCAACCTTTGCAGGATCAATGATTGACATTTCTTCAACATATCCTGAATAATAAAGCTGGTCAAGCAACTGAACTGAGATTTCTTCGATGTTCTGTTCCCTGGTTGTTCTGGCTAAAGCTGTCATGGCGTTTGAGATTAAGTGTGTGAATACTTGAAATTTTCTCTCCGCGAAGCGTTATACCGGATCGGTTGGAATACATGTCAGGAGTGTAGGTCAGATTCTCCTTTGAATCTGAATACATAACACAAAGCTCTTGACAGTTCCAAGCCTGGGGCAGCACACTTCTGCCCGGCTTTACCGATATAGGTACCTTCGGAAGGATTTCGAGTATTACATCTATACCATGTGAACAGGACCCGACGGATGCGTCGCGCAGGAGGTCGGGAAATGGTTCATCCTCTGTGGTGGTTTTCTTTTTGTCAACCTTTTTCTTTGCCACTGCTAATTCAAAGAAAAAGATTGTTTCTGATCTGTACGAGCATAAAAAAAGCAGGCAGCCAGTGGCTGCCTGCCGGATGTTTTAGAAAGGAAGATCATCAGGACACACCCAACTTCTGATTTCCTCTGTTTGTCTTTCTTTATCTTCTTGATAGTCATCCTTATTAACTATACCTTCTAAGAATTCCTTAACATTTATTTTGTTTTCTTCTGCCCAGACAGCAATACAATCATCGGAAGGACTCATGAGAATTGAACTTGAAGGATCAACCAGGGAGAGATCATCAACGGCCTTAATCTGAACATGATCAAAAAGGTTCACATAAATATCCATCATCCAATTGAACCTTTCATTTTCAGTTAAGAAGCCAAGTTGATAATCATCTTCGATAGCTTCAAGGCGCTTTTCAGCCACGAAGCCATGACGGCCACATGAGAATATACCATTTGCAATAATCTGAGAGAGCATAGCCTTACAAAGCAAGTCAGTCGTGCGTTCTACGTTTGAATCAATAAAGAGTGTTTTCATGATAGATTGATTTAGTAAAAGTGAATACGAAGATTTCGGAAAGCGAAGCGTGTTTATGAACCGATTGGATAATGTCCAAGGGTGTAGGTCAGATTGTATTTTCAATCTGAATACATGAAACTTAGCCCTTGACAGTTCCAAGCCCGGTCCTTCCCGGGCCATGTCGGTGTAGTTAACTTCCGATTGTCGAGTATTAGCATAGCACCGCTTACGGAAGCTCAGAGGAATTCAGCATAATTACTTATCGGATCGGGAGTGAAGCGGAAGAGTAGATGCTAATGTGCAATGACGATGATCGTAAAAGGATGCCTGATTAGGGTTGATATTAAACTATGTTCCGATCATGGTTGCCTTAGTAACCATGTGGAGAGCAGCAGGCGCAATATAATGGAGTGTGCAGTTCGGTTTCTTTTTGCCAAGCTTTTTCTTTGGCGTTCAAAGAAAAAGCGTTGCCTTTAGGTTGGACCCTGAGATGGTGTCGGGTGAGCTTTCTCTTTTGCTACTTTGCTCTTTACTATCAAAGAGAAAAGTAGTTCCCTGCCCTGTAAAAATGTCATTATCATCAAAAAAATGATAATGTACACTGTTATAGGGCATTATCCGCGGCGAAATCGCCGTGGATAACTTTTAACTCTCAGTAGAGCACGCCCCGCCCTATGGCCTCGGAGGTGCCAAAAATCACAATTTGCAGGGATATATGAATAAGGCATTACGGGAATGGCAACACAAAGTAACACCATATCAACACTTTACAAAGATATTGTGCTGTTGAAGCTTAAAAGGGCATACAATTGCATTGCAGGGGTGTAAAACAACACGCAAACAGCCTGTAACAGGGCTGCTCCCCTACGTTGCATATGCTCCCCTATCAGCATATACCTTATTTACCTATATAAGATATATAAACTATAAGTAATGTACTGTTAATACATTACACCAGTTCATTTAACTCTTTGCTTATACAGAAAAGGGAAAAGGAAAGGGAGGTTTATTACTGCTTGCCCAGGAACATCATATCATGGGCAGGTTCCATGTTATTCAGACTTTGATAAAACATCCAGTAGTAGAGGTTATCCACCGCATCGCTCAGATCTGTTGCCTTCCAACGGGGCTGATCCGTCTTGCGCTCAGAAGACTTATCCTTTTTAAATTCAGTTGGCATGATGGGCGCTGCATCCATGGACACATACGTTTCCTGCGCGTTGTTCATGTTGATCCTGAACAAGGGAACACCAGGCATATCATTGGCCAGGAACTTATGCCAGAACATGAACTTGTCCATGTGCGATATTTCATGCAGCTCAGCACATAAGGTAACAGACCACCCGGCCTTGCTCAACTGCTCGATCACATCATCAAAGTAACTCTGCCTGGATGATGCATCATTGCGCTTTACCCCGTCACTGCCACCATACAGGTTGATATGCTTGTTTGCATGATGCCTGTAATAGTCGATGAACATGCCAACCAATACCTTGAGGGTTTCATTCTCAACATAAAAGTTCTTGATGATCGGGAATTCATTCTGCGCTCGATGCCACTGGCTTACCACCATGCAGTTCTGCGTTGAACCGAAATCAAACGAGCCATACAGCACTTCGTTAGTAAAGCAGTCTGCATCTCCCCTGCTGTCAACCGTGCCCTGCTCCCCTATGTCATGACCAATGGAATCATAGAACGAGTAATTGTATGAATCGTAATAGCCATGCGAAGCAGCATTGAGTGATGGATAGAACCCGTTGATGTTCTTTTTCCTGCGGATATTCTCCACTTCAATGTCATAGATCATTTGAGGAAGCACCCGTTTAAGGTCCCGAAAATACCTCGGGCCCAGGATATACTCATTGCACCGGGCGCTTGCCTCGACAAACATGAACTCATTCTGAAATTCATTCATCAGCGTTTCATAATCAAACACCCAGTCACCTGCAGGGGTGAGCGGCTGCGAACCCAGGAACAAGGTGCCGTGATGAAACCGCACATGGCCAAAGCGGTCATTGTTGCCCCGGTTTGCCGGCAGCACATCGCTGTCAATGGCTGATTTCTTCAGCTTGGTGGATTCATCAAAGATCATGAAGTCATAGCTTCCTGACCGGGCCATTTCCGGCCGGTCAAAGGAATTGAACTCAACGACAAAACCATTGAAGAAATGGATGCAGTTGGTGTAATCCAACGGGGGTTGAAAAGGTTCAAGCCAGGCAAACTTCTTCGGGGCCTTCATCCCGACATAATAGTGGATCCCGCGATACAATCCCCTGCGCTCCCAGTGATCAATGATCGGCGGAAGTGATTTGGTTCGGATATGGAAATAGGTAAGGCCGTTCAATGACACCTTTCCCCTGGGCATGGAAACCAGGCAGTCGATGAGCTGGTCGGCAATGATAGTGGTCTTGCCTACCCCACGGCCTCCAAGGAACATCTTGTGCGGCTTGGTGCAGGTCTTAATGACCAGCTGCGGCTCGTTGTAAAACGGCGACAGCCTGATATCGTTAACATCAACTCTAATCATTGGCCGGTCGTTGGGTTTCATCCACTTTCCAGATATCGGTATAATCTGCCAGCTGTGACAGTTCAACCTTGCTCATGAATTCATCATAGAGCAGGAATATTGCCTTCTTTGTCGCTTCATCAATGAGTTTAAAGAACGGGCTGTTGATGAATGAGAAGTTGATCTGCAGCAACTGCACCGGTGGCTGGATCTTGGATGCATCGGGGATATCCTGATCATCCTTATCCAGGTTATTCGCCCGGGTGATCTTTTCAAGGGCCTTCTCCATCCCCTTGATATTGTTGGTTCGTTCAGACTTCTTGAAAATAAGGATGGCCCATTGTGACACCATGTATCGCATGGATTCCTTTGACTGCTGGCGCAATCCCCCATACAGATTCTTGGCAGCAAGCAGATCCCGGTAAGCCTGCGGAACTGATATGTCAAAGCGTTTGACCAGGATGGAGACAATGGCCTTATCCGTTTCAAATTCATCCAACATCAGCGCATGAGCTGTTTCATACCGTTTCTTGATGTTGGTATCTTCCTCATTCAATGCCAGGTCACTGACATAATGCAGCCGGATGCGGTCCGGTGCGGTTGATGTTGATTGCTCAAGTGTTTTCATATGTCCATCATTTGTGCATCGCGGATCAGCTTCATGGCCTCAGTCTGTGCCGGGGAAGATCCGTTGGATGCGAGTTCAAAAATAGATTTGCGGACCTGGGCGATGGTCTTCATCCGCCCGGTCTGAAATCGTTTATACGTGTCACCATCCTGATCAAGCAGCCGATGCAGAAAATCATCCCGGGGAATGTCAAGGATGATGGCAATATCTTCTTTGGCCAGCATCAGCGAGGCCATCTCTTCCACCTGTGCAAGCAACTGTTCATTCATCTCGTTCAAAGTCTGAGGTATTATTGAGTTCATTCATGATCCATGATTTATGAAAATCCGCAACCTCTAACGAGTTGAAGATGTTACCGGCTTCAATGCGCGGGTTACGGGTATAGTTGGCTGAACCGACAATGGCGATCCCCCATGATTCATTTCTGATTACCGTGACCTTCGCATGACACTTGGCAGGCTTGATGTTGGCAGTGATCTGTTTGAGGAACTGCAACTCGGCGGGCTTATGGATTCCGTTGCGGTAATCGAAGATTCCCGACAGCCGCGTGATCAGTCCGGACTGAACGAAATCATACAGTTGCCTGATGGCGAATTCAGAGATTGACCAGGTTGTGAACAACACCTCGGCCGGCCCGGTCTGGGCCAGCAGGTGAAACAGCAGGTCATGGGTTGACCATTCACCCATTGAAGCAAAGGTCACGGTTTCACCTTCCGGAATAATCCCTATGGTATTTTCCAGTGTTGAGCCAACCTTACCAATGGCAAAGCGCTGCCTGGTCACCAGTGACATGGCCACTGATTTATGAAGCTGTTTCTTTTCTTTCAGGTCGGTGATTGTGAACAGTGCCATCGGTTATTTCGCAAGTAGTTCTTCCAGGGCTTTCTGCCATACCAGAACGAGCGAAGCGTTATATTCTGCTTTGTGCCCCGGTGCCAGATCCTTCACCTTCTTTTTGTAGAATGAGATCTTTGAGCGAATGTTTGATATTTCCTTCTTTCTGTCTGCAAGTTCCGCTTCAGGTACCTGGCATTGTGCGACCGGTTGAACAGGAACCTTCGCCGGGGGCAGCACGTTGTGCTTTTTGAAGTGTTCATGGCGCTCATAATCCTCTGTGATCTGGTCCGACAGGTCCAGGATCAGCAGGGCGTTAACCCTGCGCTGTTCTTCTGTTTGCTTCTCATCGCTCAGCATGGCATGGCAAATATCACGGTATTTGAGCTTCTCCTTGATCTGTTCAAACAGTACCCGGTCATTGGCAGAATCTATATGAGAGGTTGCAAGTACCGGATTATCAAGGGGGGCAGAAACAGGGGACAAAAAGGGAGTACTACCTCTTTTATGTTTTTCTTCCATGGGAACATCAAGAAGCTGCGATAGTTCATAAACGAGAGTTGCCAGGGTTTCCGGGCAATTTTCACTTCGCTGAAGAATTCGTTTCAGGTTATGGCTGTGCCCGAATTCCCAGTATAGTTGCACACCGGATTCAAAGTCACGGTCAGAATCAAGCCAGGATTTAATTTCGTTGTTCATTGAGTAGGTCTTTTTGTTGTTTAAGGAATGCGTGCCACTCGGGAGATTTGCGATCCGGCGCGAATGAAAAGGACTTTGGATGTACCCGGTAATCCATCAGAACCTCTTGCTGGTTGTAAATCGAGTAGCCTGAGCAAAGGAACTTAACCCACAGGGCGTAATCCTCGGCCAGGTTCGAAGGTGTAGCTCCATATCCCCCAATTTTATTGATGGTATTCATGCGGAAAGCGATACCCGGGTGATTGACAAACCAGTGACCAGGCATTGCAAATGCCCGGGCTCTGGTTATTTCCGAGGGATGGTTGCTAAACCATTCTGTGATTTCATTGAAAAGATGAATTTGCACTCCGCAAATATGCCTGTCAGGATGAGCAGTGAAAAATTCATTATGACGTTTGAGCAGATCCGGTCGGGCGATATCGTCTGCATCCATGCGAACGATTAGATCACCATGACAAAATTGCAAACCATAATTGAGTGCTGCAGCAATGCCCTTATTTTCTTTTGTGCGTACGATATTGATGCAATGGCATACTTCTGTAAGGCTATACAAATAGTCCGTCAATGCTCCCCTTGGGTTATTATCATCAACAATGATAAAATTATGCTCATCGTACGATTGGGCGATGATGGATTTTACTGCTTCCTGGACCCATTCAACGGGAGTTGCAAAAACGGGCATTAAAACATTGATTGTCATGAGTTGGTAATTTGAGGGCCAATGACCAGGTCATCATGCCAGAAGATCTTAAAGAACTCATTCTTGTTCTGATTGCCAGGAATGATTCCGGGAGTGAACTTTGACAACTTGCACACCACCGGGAAGCTTAACTGGTCCTGGTAGGTCCATTTGAGGATCTCCCACCACCATTTACCCATCAGGTCACGCAGGGCAAGGGATTGAATACGGCGAACCATCACCCCACAGGCAAACAGTCCGCCATGCCGGGGATAGATTGAATTGTAATAAGATATCTGCCCGTCAATGTTCTGACCCAGGTATTTCACCAGCGGTTTTGAGGCCACCGCTTCATCGTAGATGCAGTTGCGAACCGGATGTGCGTACAGTGCCATGTCTGAATCACCCAGGGAGTCAAGGCAGTGCCTGACGAAATCAGGGGAAGTGATCCCGATGGAGCCGTCAATGTAGATCATGATATCGTACTGGTCCAGCGTATAGGCTTCCCAGGGGAACAGCTTGAAAAACTTTGCCCGCAGCCTGGAGGGCAGGTCCCGGGAAGGATAGTCCACCGGGATGATCTTCCACCGGTGCCCCTGCCCTGCCGGCCGACCGGTAGTTCCCTGGTCAATGTCCAGGTTGTCTGTGATGCAGTAGAAATCAGCTTGAACAGTTTGCCGCATGACCGGCAGCAGGTGGTTATAATCCCCGAAGATGGTGGTGTACACCGCCACCCGCTTTTTAGATGGCTTTTCATTGAAGACATCCAGGCTTGCCATGATCCGGGCTTTCCAGTCAGGGCCATACTTGAACTCCATGCCTTCATGGAGTTCAGCCTTAGCCAGGGATTCATATTCCATAAGGGTTGAATGAAGGTGAATGGTCCGCTGACCAACATGATAAAAGAATGACTGATCATCACAATACTGCAGGAGCCCGGCAGCCTGCATCCGCAGGGACCAGTCAAATTCAACCCCGTAACCCTTGGAGAACCGCTCATCAAAGAACCCGATGGAGTCAAAAACATCCCGGCGAATTACAGGAGCGGTAAATTCAATGCATTTGACCTGCCGGATCCCGGGGGAACCATTGTTTTTACACTGCTTCATCCAGCAGTTGTACGAAGGAGTGACCATGGAATAAGGATGCTCCTGCATCAGTTGTTCCATGCGCTGAATGGATATCAGGCCAATTTCAATGTCTGAGTTCATCAGCCAGAACGCCTGGTAATACCCGGCATCATGTTTCATGATCTTTTTGATCGCCCGGTTCCAGTTGGCGGTAAAGCCTTTGTTTGATTCAAACCGCATGACCCGTTCAGAGGGTAAAAGCGTTCGCATGTCAATGTCCGAGCCATTGTCAATGACGATGGCATCCGGAACCATGGCACACAGGCTGAGCGTAAGCTCAGGGGTGTTGTAATGCAGGATGAGTTTGGCGATGTTCATAATTCAAACCGGGATTTGTCAGGAAAACAGGCGGAGATGAATGATTTAAGGTTGGCGTTCAACCCTGCATTATTGTGGTTGAGGTAGGTTTTCCCGTCACATTTGGCAAGCAGATCACCCTCGGAGCTGTCATAATAAGGCCCAACGGTGTTGTCATAAAACTGGATGGCGAAATCCTTGCAGAAAAGAATGGGCAAGGCAAAGGGATAGAATGTGTTAAAGTACAATGATGAAGTCAGCAGACGGTTCTCAAGGGCACCGTAAGCAGAGATAATCCATTGCATTTTCTCTTTGTTGAACAGTTCCGGCAGGTGGGTCTCCGTGTTCCAGCCTTTGTACCCCTTGCTGCGAAGCAATGAAAGGGTATGGTAAAGCTGATCCCACCAGGTACCCTGTCGCTGAGGCACATCATCAAAGCCATACATGGCCTTGAATCCAAAGTCGATGAGCGATACATCCTTGAGCAGGTAAATGTCATCGTACATCCGGATGAAGTGAAGCGAGGTGTCCGGATGGGCATTGAAAAGAAGTTGTTTCGTGATGGCATCATACAGGGTATTCTCCTGGATACCTTCTACCCTTTCATGCGGAATGTAAAGGATGGATCGGGGATCAATCCAACGGGGCAGATCACCAACGATCACAACACGAAACTCAAATTGGAAATGCTTTTCAATGGAGCGAAGCGAATACCGCAATTCTTCCCAGGCGGCTTCTCGTTCGAAATATGGATAATACACATCAATCATGACACGAAAGTAGTGTCACAATGGTGAGTTATAAAGGACGGGATTTATGCTTAATTAAATGAGAAGACAGTGGTAGGGGTCTCCTTTAGGATGGGATTACGCCCCGCCGGCAGCCGCAGTGCGGGGTTTACTTGTTCTTATCTTTGCTTCCTTCTATCATTTGTAAGTTTGGTGAATGCCAGCCTCCGGAAACCGCCCGCATTGCTCGGCTGCCGGTTCGTTATGGGCAGGTTTGCTTATCTGTCCATTGGTAAAGGGTTGTCACTGTATCACAACTTTCCTTGTATAAATTTTTACTCCGTCATAAATTTTTATAAAATAAATTCCTTTGGGAGAGTAAGAAACGTCTATATTCTTTGATATTTGTTGTCGAAAAACCTTTTCTCCAAATACATTGTAAATTTCAATCATGCTATCTGCATTCTTACCTTTTGCATTTTCCATTTGAATAGTGAATTTTCCGCTTGAAGGATTAGGAAAAACGGATATACTTATTTGCTCCTCGGATGGATTGAAAACAGAAGTGATAGGCCCCTTATTAGCAATGAATAAATCATTTGCAGTCCAATTCATTGTACCGCATCTCATAAATGCTACCCAATTCAAACCGTCAGACATAGATGGTTGTCCATTAACTAGCATAGAGGTGTCATTAATACCCTGTATTTGCTGGAATGTACTTATTGTAAATGAATCTGTCGGACTGGTTCTTGTTAATTGATATAGTAAATCATTTCCTACATTGTATGATGCTGAGAAAAAGAAAGTCAGTTCATCTTTAGAAAGTTGACCTGGGTGAGCAATATATCCTGAAGGAACAGGTAAAGTTCTAACATAATTGAATGAAGTAGAAGAAGTTCTCGCAAATTCAACAATTTTTGATGGTGTTGAAAACACACAAACAAAAAGTACATTTTGAGCGGTATTGAGAGATGCTCCTTTAATAGAAGATGACGGAATACCAGTAAGGTTAATCAAAACAGGTGTATTAAATGATGATGAAACCGTATTGCGATGAGCATAATAAAGTTCGTTGGAAGTGCAAATGTACACGTCCAACTCATCTGACGAAAGCCAATAAGAACTTGGCGATGAAATTGAAATTGGAACTAAAGTTGGTGAATCAAAATAACTGCTTGTATTCGCTCTCTGCGTAAACATTAAACCGTCCGCATTAGCACCACTTGTATAATACAACCGCAATCCATCAGGTGAAATCCAAGGATATGCGTCTGCATTAGTAGGGTTATTTATCTCAGCAAGTGGTCTTACAGTGTCATAAGCATATACAGTCATGACACTTGCACTAAAATATTCCGCTATTAATTGAACTGGTGTGTTTTTAAGCTGTATTCCATTATTATCAATATTTTGTTTCGTAGTGTTACTAATAGAAATTTGAGAAAATGCAGTTGTGGAAAATATTGCAGCTGCAAAAATTAGAATTGTTTTCATTTATATATTGCTTTATTTTTTGGTTCTTTCCCACTTTGGTTTTGAGGTGTTGCCCAGTTTTTAGTATGGTCGCTAGTCTCCATTTCTGTTTTGTATTATTAAAACATTTTCTACCATTTAAAAACTGTCACAAAAATATTTGGCAGTTTCTTTATCTGTCCGTTGTCGCCTAATAAACTTGCCCATAACGTTGCAGCTAAGCCCTTTTGCGGTAGTCTCTGGGTTACATTATGGATCCCGGTAATATGCAGCATGGGGCTTAGTTGCCGTGTTAGATAAAGTTAGTATTTATTTTTATTTGGTCACGTGTTGATAATTTGTATCTTCAGAATCTTTAGGTAGTCAGTTCCTCTAATAATTCCAAAATAAAGACCAGTTGGAAGGTGCCCCAAATATATGTCTGTTTCAAAATCTGAAATTGACACGGACAATATTTCAGTACCATACAGGTTGTGGAGAGCAAAGTTTTTATAAAGACCTTTCTTCGGTATTTTAAGCGTGAAATGATCAATTACTGGATTCGGAAAAATTGAAAACGAGGGAAATTCCTTAATCTCATCTGATAATAAAGCACAAGCCGCTTTGACTTGATCAGTGGTTTTACATCCTTCATAATTGAATTGGATAACTGAGTTACCCGACCCGGTCAAATAGTTGCAGATACTTTGAACAGCACAATCAGATAAATAATAATTTTCATAAATCGTAAGTTTTGTAATCGCATTGCCATTAATACTATCTAACCCTTTTAAACTGGTTAACGTATCATTGTGATATATTATAAGCTCATTACCAACAAAGGTTAAACCATACAATGCATTAAGATTTAAAAGAGAATTATTATTATTGATTTTCAGGTAGGCTCCAATATGATTTAAATTTTCCAGTCCTGAAAATGTTGTGATACCGTTCTCATCACAATCAAACCTTCCTCCTATTGAAGTTAAATTATCAAGTCCGGAAAAATCAGTCAATGATGGGTTACCCCAAATATAAAGATCCTCAGTAATAGCAGATATGCCTTCAAGCCCGTTCAAACTGAGGAGAACTGGATTATAACCAATAAATATCTGTGCACCTACAGAATTTAAGTTTCCAAGTGCTGAGATGTCAGCCAGGGCTGCATTTCCTGAGTTATGATAAGTGCCAATTATTAAACTTCCCCCAACTACTGAAAGTTGATTCAATCCTTGAAGGTTTGTAAGAAGTCGGTTGCTGTCTATTGTCAGTGTTCCTTCAATTGTATGAATTTGACTTAATCCGAGTAGATTCGTCACTGAATTTCCTCCAAAAACACCTACATTTCCTAGAATCACATTACATGACGGATAATTTACCGGGAAACTGTCAATCTCAGACTGCGTCCTAAAAGTAATACCATTCGGAAGACATGATTGAGAATTCGACTCAAGAAAAAATAAAATGAGCAAGGTTGTAATCAAAATTCTTATCATTTGATATAATTTTATCTAACGAGTTGCTAACCGCCATATGGCGGTTATTTTTGACTATAGACGCCATTCAAAACGTCTTAAAGTGTAAATGTAATTCAAAAAGCGAATAGTTATTCTCTTCACAGTGAAAATTTCCAATATTTTCCTTGAAAATAAAAACCCTGCCATCGCTGACAGGGTTTCACACACACACTTACAAGAAAACAATCTTCTACCAGGAAGCCGAAGTAGGATCGTAAACGATTGCACCGGTAAAGATGGCGATGGGTTTACTCTGCTTTGAAACAAAGGTAATCTCATGCCCCTTTTCCTTTTCAACCGATGATCCCCATTTGGACTGGATATCGTCAATATGCACTACGTTGCAGGGTTCACCGATAAGATATTTCTTCCCGTCAGCGCAGTTTCGGATGATCACACATCCCTTAAAGGCATAGCCATAGGAGGCGATCCATGCCATGACGGCATCACCCCAACCGGGATGAAAGCCTTTAAGGGAGATTTCCCAGCCACCCGAATCTACATTTCCGCCTTTGATCTTCTTCTGGCCGGGTTCAATCACATCATCGGTCATGTAAAACCGTTTCATGTATTTGCCAACCTTTAATGGCAGGGATGCAATGGTAGAATCATTCAGGGTCCTGTCGGGAAAGGCAGCCCAGTTGATACTCTCTTCCGGGATCAAGAGGATTTCACTCTTGATCCCGCCACCGGCCCCCGGGTTGTTACCGGCGGGGCGGGCAAGATCAACGAGCGTGACGGTCGCAATTCCAAGCTGACGGGGAGCCAAGGCTGTGACCAGCAGGATACCAATAACCCACATGGGATTAACGCCGATGTAGGTTCCAATGGTGGCCCCGGTAAGGACCACCATGAACAACATGACCATTATTTTCAAACTGTATTTCATGATATTGTTTTTTACGAGTTAAGACTCAGTGAATAGGTTAGTTCGAGGCACTGCCGGCATCAGGAACAAAGGCGAAGACAGCTTCTTCGATGGCAAAGCCAACGTTCTCGTACCAATCGGCAAAGATTGACACCTGCCTTTTCGAAGTTTCAATAAACGGAACACTTGCACCATCATTGAGCTTGATCAAGCGGATGAAGTTGGCTTTCGGAGTGCAGAATAGCACGTCTGATCCGATCATGGAAGGAATCGGCTGCAAAGTCAGGGTTGTACCATCAATCATGGCGTTGCCAAACTTACCGTAATCCTGGGTAGTTCCGTACAGATCCCTTTTCTTCCTGACATAGAAGGTGAAGTTCTCAGGAGAGCAGAAAACCGGCATTGCAATTTTCTTATACAGGCCGTTGATGGAATCCGCAAACTTCTCCACCTGCGTGAAAACGTTCGCGGCGGTGATGGCAACATTTTGCTGAGCAAAATTCATTTTGGAGGTACCACTCGCATGAGCAGCTTTAAGCAGGGTGAGGAATCCGTTCATGGATTTACCGACCACCTGGGCGGTGCCATCAACAGGGTCTGCATAGACACCGGTACCGATCAGTGAAAGTTCACGATCCTGGGCAACCTGGTCAAGTACCAGCTTATAAAGGATATACTTAACGAGTGGCCATTCGGTGCGGTTCTTTGATTCGTCGGCAAGGAATCCAAGCCAGGAACCATAAATTTCATCGGGGTAAAATTCAATGTCGAATTTATGACGTTTGTGTCCGATGGTGAGAGGAGTGAATTTCGGGGTGCCTTTAGGCGTCCAGCCTTTTTGAAATCCCTGAACGAGGGAGGCAATGGTAGCCTGGGCAGCGCGGAAATCCTCGTTTTGCTTAACGGTGGTCATGAAGGCCATAGACTCCGTAGGCTGAGTGAGTGCCTTGAGGATGTCATTCTCGTTAGTGCCCAACCAGGTCCCGAAGTCGGTTTTTAATTGGGCAATGTCGATGGTGTTTGCCATTTGCGGTTAATAATTAGAGAGTGAATAAATTAATGTTTTTCAGGAATTTTGGTCAGCAATCCTGTTGTAGCTGTAGGAATCAGAGAGTAACTCTTCTGCGGATTTGTCGCCATTTTTATGGGTCGTCGTTTCATTGCCGGCATCCAGGGCTTTGAAGTCTTCAAATTCCTTTTTTACTGCAAGGGTTTCGGCCTTTGAAGCTGCAAGCAGGGAATTGACTTCGGCGAGCTTCTCATCCCGGGAAGCAAGATCAGTTTTGAACTGGGAATTTTCGGTAGTCAGGTCGGCAAGTTTATCGTTCACCTGGCCAACCATTTCCTGAGTGAGTTCTTTGCTGTCAATGTTTTCAGTAAAGCCAAAGAAAGAAGCGATAGCGGTCCAGACCGCAAGCATTTTAATACTTTTCATGTCATTGTTTGTTTGAAGGTTGGAATTTTTGGAGGGAAGGGTATCAGCCAGCTCCAGCGCATAATCAAAGGATCCGATCTCATCGACGAGACCCATGGCAATAGCATCTGAGGCAAAATAGGTTTTTCCTGTAAGTGCAGTTGGATTCAATGAAGGCCTGTTTGCCTTTATTGTTGCATGAAATTTTGAATTGATGCGATCGAGCAGATCTTTTCTGAGTGGCTCATAGTTGCCAGCTCTCAGATCCGCAAGCATCTGGTTCTTTTCAGTGCTCAGCGTGGCATATACTTCATGGATAACGACACCGGCCTTTTCAAAGTAGGGTTTCATATCCATGTACTCAAGCATGGTTCCGATGGAACCGACAATATCCAGGTCGGAAGAACAGATGATTTTATCTGCTCCGGAGACGATCCAGTAAGCGGCACTGGCAGCAGTTCCTTCAACGTAAGCAACGACCGGTTTCTGGCAATTCGAAACAGCCGCCGACAGAATGTCCGTGTAGGAAGTTGTCCCACCGGGAGAACTGACGACCAGCAGAATTGATTTTATATTTGGATTGGCGTCGGCAGATTTGATATCCCTGGTGATGGAAACACTGCCCCGGGGACCGCATTCAACATCATCCTTCATGATGATGCCGCGAACAGGAATAACGGCAACGGATCCCTGAGAGAGGTTGGCGGAGTTCAGGGGTTTTGTTTCAGCGGTTGCCCGATCAGCATAACTCAATACATAAGGCCGGTTCTTTTCCCGGGCCAGCGAAAAGTCTTCTGCATTGATGCGATCACCCCGAAGCAGGGAAACAAGCATAGCTCCATACGCATCTGTATTTTCAGCGTGCAGGAGCCATGTTGAAGTGAGAATATCAAGCAGAAAAGGATTCATTGTACCGACGTTAATGTTAACCCATTAATCAAGGTACAATATTAGAGCTGTGAAATGCCCGGGTAAAGGACTGAAAAACTATTCTTCGCTGACAGGGGGAGGTTCGACAGGAATGTAAGTTCCTGCGGGAGCATAGGCGGCCGGTTGCGAAAAATCTCCACTAAAAACGATTTCCCATCCCTGGTAACTCTCAATGTTTGCAGGCTTTAGCAGTTTGCCTAGTTTTTTCATTGGCTGATCCAGGGTACCATAGTACCTAGAAATGCCATTTTTATCAATGGCGTTGATGATCAGGTGACGCTGGTTTAACTGCATGAGAATAATTTCAACATCCTTGCGATCCTTGGGGATCAGCATTTTGAAATTATACGAATACCTGGTGCCTGCAGGCAGATCTTCCTCTTTTCCTTCAAGCTGAATTGATTCAGGAGATCCGTACAGATAGTTCCAGCCTTTACCAGGCTTGAATGTGATGGCACCGGCCAGCGTATCGGGATTGATAACCAGGGAAGCGATATCTTCTTTGAAAGCATATTGAATGGGATTGATCCCGCCAACATTTCCACCTGTGTGTCTGAGAATTGTCATATGTAAAAACGTCTATATAATGTGAAATAGGTATCCAATCGTCATTCGTTTACTGGCAAGACTTGTATACTTTAAACTTTTTTGCCGGGACCGGTAGTAACCTTTTGAAACCATATCGAACGTGATATCATCAAAGAGGATATTAGTGTCTTCACAAAACTGGATGATGATTTTTTTAATGCTTCCCTTCATAGGTCCATTTGCCTGAATATACCTGACCTTATCATCTGCATACAATCTGAAATGAAGCCGGAAGTGGTATTCAAGAATCTTCTGGATATGCACCTGGTTCTTTTCTGAAATCCATGCGGTGTTCCTGCGGATCTCCATATCGTCGTACAGCGGAAGCCCGAATGTGAAGCAGTCGGGAAACTTCCCGGGGAGCAATGGATTTTCAGTACAAGGCCGGTAATCCAAAAATGGAGTGACTAGCCTTCCCAGGTACGAATTTTTAGAAGCAATCAAGGGCTGATCTATTGGGGTGTCCCATTCAAGACCCATTACATAACGAAGGTAGTCCTGAAGAGGCCTTTTCAATCGGATGGTAAGTGTTGGCCGGATCACTGGCTGTTTCATAGGTGCAAAACTAGTTTAGTGGTTAACTTTTGTAAAGGTCAATTGAATCAGATGCGTATAAAAAAGGCTCTGGTAACGGGTCCGGAGCGCCAGCGGAGTTTTCTTTGCTTCCCCCGGTCCCGGCCAGAACGAATTGAGTATTCATGAGTTTTTGCATACAAATACGCGTTTTGATTCAAGATGCGGATTCAATATAGCACTGGTTAAATTGATGGAAACATAGCATATCTGGTAGAAAAAAGCATTATCAACCCATTGAATAAGGAACATCATGCCTAATTTACGCTTGCCATCAACAATGAAATCATCAATGGTTGCAAGGCGGTAGCCCTGTGGAAGCTCACTGTAATACTCGAACCCGCTATCATTGATGAGAATCTTTAATTTTTCCAAGGTGTTTTCAATTGACATGTTTCAATAAATAAAAAAATAAACTGCTTTACCGGCCCCACTTTCCCAAACCTACATACCTACAAGACCTACAACAACCTACATTGACCTACATTGACCTACAATCATTTTCCCTACTTAATTTAATATGAATCAATAAAATATAATATATGTAGGTGTGCAGGTATTGAATGAACAGGGAAAAACAAGAAATTCTGACTATAATTTATTTTTTCATTCATTTCAGAAAGGTGGTTCGGGTTCAAAATCGACACTTTGCTGCGTGGGTTCCGGCTTTGGAAGCGGCTCTGCTTCGCTGCTTGCTGCTTCTTTTGCTGCTGAAAAAGAATCCCTGACGGTACGTTCAAGATTAATATTCAACTCACTGGGGCCATACTTGAAAACAAAGGCAGAAGTGTTGCTGGTATCAAACCGGACCTGGGAAGCATTGCCGATATATGATTTATGGTTTTTGAGATAATGCAGGATGGAAACAAGATCCACCCCGTTCTTTCCGGTTTGCTGCCGGTGCTTCTCCATGTAAAGGGGATGCACCCGGGAAAAGCGGATATAAAGATGCTTTTCAGGAGGGCTGAAAGCCTTGTTGAGCACTTCGGCACCGTTCTTATCCGTAAAGGAGAGTTTGACGGTATCATGAATCTTGAAATCAACCCCGGCCTGTATTTTTCCTTCATCAAGCAGGAAGGCAACCGTATTCCAGAATCCTGAAATGGATTCTGAACTGCTGATCTGCTTTGACATTTGAGAAATATCATGTTTGACCAGGGAGTACATTTCAGCATAGGTGAAATTAACCTCCAGTGGATTTGCGCTGTCAAGGATGATCTTGACCGGTGCAAGCAGACAGCAATAGTTTCGCACGAGCCTTTCATCAAATGGAAGTTTCTCATAAATCATTTCATTTTTCAGCTTCTCCTGGATTTCAGAAAACACGACCGCAAAATGATCTTCCATTACTTTGCGGTGGTCAAGGATGTCACACACCAGGGAGCTGATCCCTAAAACTTCCAGTCTCTTCAGTTCTTCATACTGCGCCATCTCTTCAGCGGTATATTTTTTCCTTACGAAGGAAAGCAGGCAGGCCCGGGTCAGCAGTGCGTTATCATCAAGCGTTGGGAGATACTGACCGGATATGACAAAACCACCATTTACTTTCGTGGTTTTGGTCCGGCTGTCCTGGGTCATGGTGCCTTTTTCATGGCCCACTCCGTCATAGGCAGCTTTCACCAGCTGGAAGCGCCGGGGGTCAATGTCATTCGTGTATTCATCAAGCCATACAATACAATTTTTTCCCCTTGAGCCTTTACGGGAAAGGCCGACATGAGTTCCTGAATTGAGGTTAAAGGCCGGAAGGTTATGGAAGAACAAATTTGAAAGTGACCAGGCTAACTGGCTTTTTCCGGATTGCTTTTCACCGAACAGGAACAGGTGAGGAAAGATCTTGTATTTCTCATAGATCAGGTCCCGGAATGTAGTAGCGATTGCAAAGGCCATGGCGATGATGGCATTTGTGCCATAAACATTGATCATGAGTTTGGACCATTGGCCAAAGGTGCACTGGGCTTTGTTGTAAACAAAATAGCGGTCATTTTCATACTCATCGTCATCCTCCCTTACATCGCTGTATACTATTGAGAAAGCCGGGGAGAAATATTTCTTACCGTTATGGGTCGTAATGCCGTATTCATCCACAGGCTGCCAGGTGCCATCATAGATACCATTGGCGAACGCATAGAATCCTTCGCGTTGCCAGCCTAAAGTTTTAAGTTCGTTGCACATTGGGAAATTTTTAGAAATAAATTTTAAGATTTTGAGATACTGAGCTTTACCGGCAGACCATAGGAAGTTTCCTTCATTGTAAACATAAGCCTGGAACTGCTCAACGGAAATAATGTTCTTGGATGGGATATCAATGATCTTGGTTTCGCCATCTTCATTGATGATACGCACCAGGCGTTTGTTATCCGTTTTTGAATTTATGTGGAACAGAGGCTCAATGATGAAATTGGAACCGTAAACCGGCCCTCCCTCCTTCTGATAAAAGTAGTAGCAGTTTTTCCGGATGAACCAGCCTTGCTTGTTTTCAGGATCATCATCATCTTCGATGTAATCCTGTTTTACTGCGAATTTTGGTTTCTTGGCAGCATCGTAAAGGGCTTTCAGTCCATCAGAGAAGATCTTCTTGGTTATCTTGAATTTCTTTGAGACATATTTGAAGAACATGTCTGCCGATGCCGGATTATTAAACTCAAAAAAACTTTTACAAATAACTTCTATGGCCATGGATTGAGCAAAGAAATCCCCTTTGGCCTCGGTGAGCATGCTTTCGGCATCTGCACAGATTTTTTCAAGCAGGCCGGCATCTGTTGGAATGATATCAAGGTCTTCGGGAAGTTCCGTCATTTGTGCACATCGTTTAACGCTTTTTCTAATTTTTCAACACCCCACTCCATCAGGTCATCAACAAAGGCAACTGTTTCCTCAAAGTTGCCCTGGAGCTTGGCCCGGCGAAGGATGGTGATGGAAAGATTTATTTGTTCCAGGTGTTGATTGCGGGCCCTCAAATATTGATTCTCCTGCCGGAGCTGAACATTCTGCTGAAGAATCCAATCAAGGCTGCGCATGTAATCCCAGGCATACTTCATGATGTCGCTGGTCTTCTTCCAGAATAACCAGGATTCAGTTTTCCCTGATTTCAATTCTGATTTGGCCAGGAGATTGTTTACATCATGAATTCGGTCTATGAGCATTTTTGCAGCACCGGTATAGATGGTATGACCATCAATATCAACATACGCCATCTTGAACTATTTAAGAACTGTAAAAATGAGCATAGAGATTATACCGAAATCCGGTCAAGCATTTCTTGACGAATTGCATCAATAAGCTCACGGATGCGGCTAACGAGTGGGATTACTTCCTCAGTCTTTATGGAAATGCCATAGGGCATGCCGTCAGTGCCAGGAGGCGATGTTACAGGAAAGATGAAATCTTCGGTAATGGCTAATCTTTCGGTGAAAACGCAAAGAGCAATCTCAACAATAGAAAGGTCCTTGTCACACATGTTCGTGAATGTTTTCATTCGGTGACAGCCTGAGTCCTCATTGGAATAAAAGACAACATGATCTCATGTGCCTTGAGTTGATCTATTCTGGCTTCTGAAAAGTGGGCCAGAGCTTCATTCATGATTTTCTTGTTGAACCTGGGATTATCCGGATCAAGAACCATATTAATATAGTTCAGGGAGTATGTTTCAGCTTTTCCGTGTTTGGCAATCAGGCGTTCGCATAGAATTCTGGAGGTACCATATGGGATTTTTTGGAAAAACGAAATAAATTCTTTGTTGCGCTCAAAATAATTTTGCTTTTTACTTGCTTTTGTTCGTTTTTTGTTTGTTCTTTGTTCGGTCTTAGTAGCGTTCATGTATGTTTGATGTTAGATATATGAGCCGGCAAAGTAACGGTTAATTTAGTTTGAGACGAAATATATTTTGTCTAAACATACTTATTTATACTGAAAACAAACTTAACAGTGCGGTCAAATGATTAATCAAGAGGATATAGCAAAATTCGGACAAAGAATTATTCGAGAACTTGCTAACCGAAACATACATATTAAGGACTTTTTGAAGGAATTGAAGTGCAGGTACCCAGATGAACGCGGGCTAACTGAGAATGGATTCAGGTACTCATTAAAGCATGGAACTTTGAAGGTATCCTTACTAGGGAAGATATCTGATCAATTAGATTACCCCATTGAATATTGGTTTACAGAAGGGGGAAAATTTAATATGCCGGAACACCAGGAATATGTTAAAAGGATTGAAACCCGGCTAAGAGAACTGGAAACGGATAAAGAAAATCTGCAAGAGTTGGTTGGGGTATTGAAAGAAAAAGTTAAAGAATTGACCAAATGAATAATAATGGCTTCATCCTGGAAGACTTTGCAACCAATTGATTAAGAGGAAGGCATAGTGGGAAATTTATAATGCTTCGAAGACTTATAATAATTCACGGTAACTTATATTGATTGGATTTCCATACAAACTGATAAAGTGCTGAATATTAACAAAACATAAAGCAAAATATATTTTGTTTAGAAACAATTAACTTTTACAGATATATTAATTATAAGACAAATGTGTTTGTGAAAAACATTGAATATCAATTAATTAAAAATATGTCATAATTTAACAAAATCTTCCTTCAAACCATTACTATTTGTAACGCCTTCACTTCGGATACATTGGGTTATTTGTCCAATTCGCTGGCCTTGACAATGAATATTTTGCCATCCTTTGAATAAACAAATTCACCATCGTTCTTTTGCTTTGTCTTAACTAATTTTTCAAAGGCTAACTCAATACCCTTCAAAATTTTACCACGTAATTCGATGATCTTATCATTATTCATTTTCTTGAGTTTTTATCCTGTTCCAAACTGATACATCATTAATTTCAATCTCGCTATCTTTTAAACCCTCTGCGATCAGATAAAATGGGCCTTCAGAATTATTTACGACCATCCAATAATCACAAATTGGAATATACTTGGACACCAAATTGGCAACCCCCGTTTTATATCTTCTTCTTATTGTGTCCTCAGGGATATCATGTCCCCCTTCACTCACCCGCATTCTCACCCGCTGAATTGCCAGATCGACACTGTTAAGCCAGAAAAAAACCAGTGTCACAAAATATCCTTGTTCCTGTGCTTCTTTGATCAGATTAATAAAGTATCTTGGAGATAACGTGGTTTCAAATGAAAAGTCCACTTTAGATTTAATCAACTCCAGAATCCTAGTTAACATTATCTTCCCGGCATCTATTGCAACTTTTTCCGGCTGGAATGGAGATAGTCCTCTTGCAATTTCATCAGCATTGACAAACTCTTTGCAATTAAGCATTTCCGGCAGTACTGTATATGAAGCTGTCGTTTTTCCGGCTCCATTACAACCTGCTATGATATACAAATTGGGCATATAAAGGTTTTCTCAGTCGGTATTTACTTTTGCAAAGGTACTGCTAAATGCAATTCCTAAATAAATTACAAACATATTCAGCTTAGTTCTGATCTCTCTGGATATTTCCCATCTTTTCGGGGTGTTAAGAAAACACCCCGAAGGTCCCCGGCTGCCCTGAAGAAATAAATTCATTGTTGAACTTGAAAAACTCAATTTTTAACTAGGTTTTGTTCGTTTCTTGTTGTAAATTTGTTCGTTCTCAGGGAGTTAACTTGTTTTCACTTGGGTTTGTGCAAACGTGCGCACGATTGTTGAAATAAAATGTAACTCAAATTGCAGAAAACTCAATATGAATCAGAATAATGCAGATTATCAGCACATTGACAAGCACAATATATTTTGTTTATAAACAGTTAATTGCCCTCCGAATATTAATTATAGGTCATTAATATCACTAAATAATTGATTATTAATCAGTCCTAAATTGTTTGCAATTTAAAATTAGACCAAAATTCAGTCGTATATCATGGATTAGTCGCTGAAACCGGGAAGACAGATATTCAATCATCCCGGTCTCATTGACTACTAATTACTTCACTGGAAATATAATATGGGTTTCCCATTTTGCCGTATCCTTTTCAGTCATAGGATTGTTGATATAAACCTCTGAAGGCCCGCCATCTTCAACTTTATCTGTGTCTTTGATGTAGGATGCCAGTGCCATGTAAGCCGGCTCCATCTTACTGTAAGGCCCGAAGTAAATAGCTTTAACACCCTTGTGCTCCCGGGTTGATTCAACCTGAACACGGCCCTTTCCTTTCTCTGCCTTTTCAACCGGGATACAAATCTTCAGGACTGAAAACTGTGTGACAGAATCCCACCTTATATAGGTGGAAAAAGGATCTCCCTGCTGAATAAGTTTATTTTCATGAAGAAACCCATACAGGTCACCATAGGCTTTACCCATGACCTTTTCGTAATCTTTGGGTCCGGCTGAATCCACTACCAGGATAACTGTCTGTGCCGGAACTGTAACTTCAAAGATCTCAGGCCATGAATTCCGTGCCTCAGCCCGCAGTTTCATTTTAGCAAGCCCTTTTTCGAAATCAGGTCCCATCATTTTATCCATAAACAGCCCCATGTACCTGTTGATCGGGTTGTAACCCAGGTCTCCTTCGTCAATCCAGGAAACTTTACATGAATCTCCAAGGTTTTCAATTATTATTGCACCTTTTGACCTGTACTTTCCCTTGTCGAAAGCCAGATCATAGGCAACAATCTGCCCTGGGATCAGTTTGGAAAGAACCAACTCCCCGTTACCAAGGTCTTTCCCATCCCATTTCCAGGAAGTGCCAACCATGGCCGGTTCACCGTTTATTTCAAAAACGGCAGTTGTATCCACTTCTTTGGTCCATGCCACCCACAGATGCCAGAGTTTAAAATTACTCGCGAGCCCGTAAATTGTCAGGGGTTTTGACTTGATATAGTTAACCCTTTCAACTTTATAGCTCTTTGGTATAATATAACCGATGATGACAAGCACCGCAATGATGCCAAATACCCAGTAAACTACTTTAATTATTGTTTTCATAATTTTCGTTGATTAAGTTTGATTGATGCTTCTGACCAGCAGTAATTTGCTGATTACTATCAAGGTATTGTCTTCAAAGATAATAATAATAAGTTATTTTGGTATTCCTTTGACATAACCTGCAAAAGACTTGTAAAACTAATTAATTTCGCTCTATGTTATTGTATTTCATTTATTTAATCACAAATACAATAACAAAATAATACGGGCACCTTCAACTAAAAATTGCTATTTTTGCCGCAAAATAAATTCATTTTCAATGGTAATTGCAGTAACTGGTGCCAACGGACATGTTGGCATTAACCTGTGTAAGAAATTGCTTGAACAAGGACATCAGGTAAAAGCGCTTACACATCATCATAATCAAGGCATTAAAGAACTTCCGGTTGTTATGATTAAGGGTGACCTGCTGGACAAGCCCTCCCTGCTCCCATTGCTGACTGGCGTGGATATCGTATTTCACCTTGCCGCAAAAATTTCGATAACCGGTGATCCCGACGGGATGGTTGCCAGGATTAACACGGAAGGCACTATGAACATGCTGAGTATGGCCATGGAGTGTAAAGTGAAACGGTTTATTCATTTCAGTTCTATCCATGCTTTTCAGCAACAACCCCAGAGCGAGCCGCTCGATGAATCACGGCCTCTTGTGGTTGATGAAGGCTTTGCATATGACCGCTCTAAAGCTGCCGGCGAAAGGGCTGTAATGGAGGCTGCCAAAGCCGGGTTTGATGCCCTGGTGCTCAGTCCAACCGCGATCATCGGGCCGGCAGACCCCGAACCTTCCCTCATCGGAAATGCAGTTATAGACATCTATAACAACAAAATCCCCTCCCTCGTACCTGGCGGATATGACTGGGTGGATGTGAGAGATATTGTTGATGCGGCCATTTCTGCCATCGAGCATGGCCGGACCGGGGAAAAGTACCTTCTGGCAGGCAAATGGCTCAGCCTGCAGGACTTTTCCGCACTGATCGGTTCAATCAGCGGCAGGAAGACAGTGAGTGCAGTGTTGCCCATCTGGGTTGCACGCGTTGGCCTGCCTTTCATTCAACTCTACAGTAAATTGTCGGGTACAAAGCCATTATATACCAGCGAGTCCCTTACGATCATTTCGGAAGGGAACAGAATGATCAGCAATGGAAAGGCAAGGAAGGATTTGAATTTCAACCCGCGTCCGCTTGCAGAGACCATCAAAGATTTTTTAACCTGGTTGAAAGAAAACAACATCATTAAATAATCTCATTTAAATGGAGGAATCAACTTTTTACCTGATTGTTTATTGCTGGATCGCAACTGCGGTCTTAATTTTCCCCTTTGTTGTCAGGTTCGCAGCCCCTTATGGCCGCCATACAACAAAAAGCTGGGGCAAACTGATCGATAACCGTGTTGGATGGATCCTGATGGAACTTCCTGCTTTGCTTGTTTTTGCGGGATTTTATCTTTTTGGTTCGGGGAGCCACCCGCTGGTAACATGGATTTTCTTTGGGGTTTGGGTATTGCATTATGTGAACAGGACCCTGATTTTCCCGTTTCGCCTTCGAACCAACGGTAAAAAGATGCCTGTCGCCATCGTGTTCATGGCCATCGGGTTCAATTTTGTGAATGGCTTTATCAATGGGTACTACCTTGGAACACTGGCCACCAGTGCTGAGTATCCCTTGTCATATTTTTATGATGCCAGGTTTATCTGCGGTTTCCTGATATTCTATTTCGGCATGATGATCAACTGGCAGTCTGATAATATTCTTATCCACCTCAGAAAACCAGGGGAAACCGGATACATTATTCCTCAGAAAGGCTTTTTTAAATATATTTCGTGTCCGAATCATTTCGGCGAAATTCTAGAATGGTTCGGTTTTGCCTTAATGACCTGGTGTTTGCCGGGACTGGCGTTTGCCTTGTGGACACTTGTAAACCTTTTGCCCCGTGCCCTGCACCATCATAAATGGTACAAACAAACTTTTGCTGATTATCCTGCCGAACGTAAAGCATTGTTTCCGTTCATCCTGTAAAACACCGATGGGAACCGCCTCTGCACGAAGTGGTTCCCATCCCGTCATTCCGCAGACCGTAGTCTCCGGAAGCGTTCAGGCTACGGTTATTTCAGTTGGTTTACTCAGTTGGGGTCTCCCCTTTCCTTTTCTTCCCGGTGCATCACTTCGGCTTTCCTTTCAGAACACTTTGGTGATGAACCCCGCTTCAAAACTTGTCTGTTAAAGTCCGGAACCTTGCGGATTCCTTTCGTTTCTGACCTGGTCGGGAGTGCTGTCACCTTGCGGATCCTGCTTTCACCTTCCTGTTTTTTCTGCGGACTTTTTATCGCTCGCCTGAGGAATCAAAAATACATTAAACGAACCCCGGAAAGCAAGTTTTTTGGCGAAAGTTTGTAAACAACTTTCCCACCGGAGTTATTAACAATTTGTTAATAACTATAAAGAATTACAACTGGGTTTTATTATTCAATGGAAACAGTCAGCCCCCTGAAAGTCATTTCGTCGTACAAGGGCTTGACTTCATAGTAATCACCGGTTCTCACGCTGCATTTTCCTTTGAAATGTGCGACCAGTGCGCATTGTTCAGCCTGTTCAGGCTCGTGGTCGCAAACTTCAATGAGTGTTTTGATAACAAAATCAAACGTGTTGAAATCATCATTGTAAAGGATGAGACCGCGCTGAATGGTTATATTCTCCTGGTTTATGCTGGAGGGACTGTCTTTATGCTTAACCATTGGCATCTTGTTTTCGCATGCAAAACTACGAATAAAAAGCTTCAAAACTGTACCTTTGGCTGAAATTTGAATACGTAAATGGATTTTGCAAGATTTGTTGATTTTCTTAAACACAGGCTGCAGCAGCCACTTCCAGGCAAATCTGCCCAGTTAAAAATGTCGTCGCAGGCTCGTTTGCGGGAGTTGATGAACTTTTCAGACCCGGCTGGTGCCACCGAGAGCAGCGTACTAATCCTCTTATATCCCATAAACGGAAGTACCGGACTTGTTCTGATGCTCCGTCCCGAATACCCGGGGGTCCACAGCGGCCAGATCAGTTTACCCGGCGGTAAGTTTGAAGATTCCGATATGACACTCGTTAATACGGCTTTGCGTGAATCACAGGAGGAGATTGGTATTGATCCGGCTAAAGTTCAGGTAATCGGACAGTTAACCGGCATGTATATCCCACCCAGCAATTTTATGGTTACACCATTCATTGGCTATTCCTTAGCCCAACCAAAGTTTACAGCAGATCCTGTGGAGGTCGCAAAAATCATTGAGATTGAAGTGTCTGACCTGGTTGAAAAACGCTTCCGCAAGATGAAGACCATGAAATTAAGCATGGGAATGACCATCAGGGTTCCATCTTTCTACATCAATGGCAACATCATATGGGGAGCCACCGCTATGATTCTCAGCGAACTGGCTGTAATTGTCAGCGAATTCCAATCTGAAGAAAAAAAGACAGGGGAGTTGTAATTACTTTTTGGTACTGTTCTTTGTAAAGCAGAACATTCCGGGTATCCGGCCAGTGGTGTATTCCTTAACAAGGTCACCGAGAACAGTATACTGATAGGCTGATCCGTTCTGAACATAATCCTTGGCGTCACTTACATAGATTCTTCCAGTTGCAGGATGAATATTTAATCCGTAGAAGTGACGGCCATTGGCGCTTATCAAAGCCTGGGAAGGCAAGGCGGCGGATCCGACAGGCATCTGGTAAACGCCTCCTTTTAAGTAATAGATTGTATCCCCTCCCGGATTGATGCACAATTTGCTGGGCACATCTTTTGGATCGGGGAAGGTGAAAACTTTTTCAATAATCCGTAATTCAGGGTTTATCCTTAACAGGGAGGGTGCTTCAAAGTTGTCATAGCCCCCGGAGCAAAGTACCCATACTTTTTGTTTCTTGTCAATCACAATGCCGATTGGCTCTTTACCTGATTGAATACTGTCAACAATAGCATCTGTATGCGTATCAATAACAAGTATTTGTGCCTTCCTGAGTGCAGTCGGGTCATTAAACTTGCCGATTGAGGTAACCAGCATGTATTTATCGTAGGGAATCAGGTTTTCTGTCCAGCTTGTGGTATTGATAGTTCCCGAAACACTGTTTGTTTTCAGGTCAATAATTGAAATATTGTTTTGCAGGTTGGTGGCATATGCCTTGTTGGAATCAATGATCTGCAGGTAACGGGGTGAATGCAGGCCGGAAATGGTGTGCACTGATTTGAAATCCTTCAGGGAAACAACTTCAATCCTGTTGGAGTTGTTAACCAGCAGGTACCCGAGTTCACCGGAGATGGTCATCGATTCTGCAACATCACCCAGACTTCTTGAATTTGCCTTGGTAAAGATATCCTGAACCGTGGCATTGTTAGCATTGTCAAGGAAGGTTACAGAGGCATTGCCCCAGTTATAATTACCCTCGTTTACAACAAAAATGCCGTTTTCATAGGTCGTTACCTTTGTTGTATCAACTGGATCAATAATCTTTTCGCGGACTGGTTCCTTGGAACATGAAGATACAAGGATACTGATCGCAAAAATGAAGCAAATGAATGTGGAACGGTATGATTGGTAAAAGCGTTTGTTCACTGTGGCTGATAGGTTTTTTCGTTAACGGCTGCCGGTACCCGGAAATGCAAATTTCACTGTAAATCCATAATTAATTCCCGGCATAGGTCTGCTTGCTACTGACTGATAATCCAAATTAAACAGGTTGTTAATATCAACTTGTAAAGATAAAACAAATTGCTTCAGTTGTATACTCCTTCCCAAAATTATATTAGACAAGTTATAAGCAGGCATAAGCGAAAGATTGTCTTTCCCTGTAAACCGGTCGCCGGTATACATAAAATTATAGGTCAGATAGAATTTCCACCGATCAACTGTCAACGTCGCGTTATAGGTGTTAACCGGGATGTAAAACTGCTGTTTACCAAGGATGTTGGCGTATGTGGCATTTGCCTTTTCATAGGTTGACCTGCAATAGTTATAGTTGTTCTTCAGATTTAAATTGAACCCCCATACAAACAGGCTGAGATTCAAACCTATTTCGGCTCCCCTTGAGTGGATCTCGTCAACATTCTCCGGTTTGAAGAGGGAACTTGTACCCGACTGGGTCCAGGTGATCATGTCATACACCCACAGGTAATAAGCGGCCAGGCTTGCCTCAACATAAAATACTTTGTTGTTTGTTTTGAAATTATACGTAGTTCCGGCCTCAACTGAGTAGTTCTTCTCTGGCTTCAGGTCGGGATTACCACTGTCGCGCCAGTAAAGTTCGTTCAATGTGGGCGACCTGTAATTACGGGCAGCATTGCCTGAAAAAGCAAGGTTTATTTTGTTGAATGGCTTGAATTCAAGCCCCAGCGCGGGTATCAGCGGGGTGAATTTGCCGTCGATGATATCATCCCTGAGCACAAGGGAGGACTTTAACTTCCTGGTAAAATTATAATTTACTTCCGTGAATAAACTGGTGGTGGCGCGGGTTTTAATACCGTCATATTTATCCGAATTTACCCGATCCCAGGTAAAATCCACACCCGGCCTGATGGTCAGGTTCCTGATACCTGTATAAGTAAGCCTGACCCGGTTGATCCATGAGTACGACTGATGGGTGGAATTTGTTTCAGGAAGGCTGTTATAATACTTCATGTACTGGTCGTTCAGTGCCGTACGGACCAGCAGGTTCCATTTCGGTTTAACGTATTTGTACTCTATAACTGCCCTGAGCGCCTTATCATTCAGGGTTTCCGTCTTCAACGTATCATACGTTTCGGCTGTTGGCGGCAGGTTCCTGTTATCCTGGGAATACCAGACCCTCGCTGATAAAAGGTGCCTGTCTCTCACTTTCCAGAACAGTTCCTGGGATAATCCGAACAGTTTGTAAGAAGAATTTTGCTGGCGGACCAGGCTTCCGTCGTCACGGGTATAGGGGAAGTCATTCAGCGCTGAGTTATAGTTGAACTTAGTGTGTGACTGAAAGGAATTTGTGCCGAATGCCGCATTTACATTGGTGGTATAGTTGTCAAAACTGCCAATCGTCTGTGCTATAAACGCTTTAAACCTGTTATTCCAGTCAGGGGAGGAAACAAGGTCAACCACCCCTCCAAATGCGCCACTGGTGCGTGAAATACCAGCTGCACCATACAGGATTTCAAGCCCGTCAAACTGGGCGACCGGCACCTGTGAAAAGTCCATCTGGCCCAGCATTGGTGAATTCAGGCTGATTCCGTTCCATTCAACCTGGGTATGCTGGGCTGAAGTCCCGCGAAAAGAGGATGTTGCCAGGGTCCCTCCCCCATAGGATTTTATAAAGAGGGTTGAATGTTCCGATAATATTTTAGAAAGATCGGCGCTCAGGTTTGGAATAAAAATGGCAGAATCCATCTTCAGCCTTTTAAACCCCTGGTTATCAAGCACAAATGTTGATTTAATTTCAAATTCAGGAAGCCGTAAGGTATCTTTCAGATTTTGGGCATGGACACGAAACGGTTGGCATAAAACGCTTATCGCAACCAGGATACAAGCAACAAGAGGCCTCAGGATACTAATATTTGATGATTTTTTTTGCAACAGAAGTTTCATCCTGGAATGTAAAGGTGGCAATATAAATGCCCGGATGGAATGATGTCAGGTCAATCATCGTTTTCCCACGGCAATCGTGTGTCAAAATAAATTTCCCTGCAGGATCTGTGATTGTTAGTTGAAACGACCTGAATGAAGCAGAAGAAAATGTTGCGGCATCAACCACCGGATTTGGAAAAACACGGATGTCAGAGTCTGCGGAATTTTCACCGGTACTTTCTGCCTGGTCATGGATCACACCAACGGCGTCAAGATCGAAACCGCCGGTATCAAATGGTGTAGGCCAGGGCTCATTTACTTTATGCCCCTGTGAATCAAATGTACCGAACGGATCCTGAAGGCAACCAACTGCATCAATGATCCTGATGTGTGATATTTTGTTTGGATTTACTCCTGCGCTGTCCTTTATATCCTCCAGGTCAAACGGGGTGCCATATGCCTGCCTGTACTTCCCGGCGAAATTGTTGATTTTGGTGGCATCAATGGTGTCAAATGTGTTAACCTGGTGGTCGGTTTGAGTGAGCGAAACTGCAGGCATCCTGACAAAATGCACTCCGTCTGAACTCACTTCCACGAATGCCAGTTCAAGAAAAGAATCGCCAAAAGAATTCTCGAAAATTGCAAAATCAGGTCCCGGACGGTTTACTATCGGAATATCAAAGCCCATCAATGCAGATCCGTAGTCACCGAGGCTCACCACCAGTTCATCAGCTGGACCGGACCCATAAAGGTAACTGCCATAGAATGTCTTGTTTGATCCGTTGTAGGTAATGGTTGTATCAGAAATATTCACGTAACCCCGGTCAATGGAGCAGGTTGAGGCCCAGCGTATGATAGAGGAGCTATCCTTGAAGACAGCAGTTGTTCCGGGTTTACCTGCCGGGGGTGCATACTGACCCAGGAGATGAAACGGGGCAAATAACCCACTGGCAACAAAGAAAATGGATAAAAAAATCAACTTCATCAACTTCAATTTAGGAAAACCTGGAATACAAAAGTAGAAAAAATCAGTAGTAACTGTTTATTTATTATTTTTGCCATGACGACATGGAATGCCGATTTTTAAGTCCTTATCCTGTCGGCGTGAAGGCGTAAAAATAATGTCATGAGCATGAAGCGAATCATTTCCGTAGCCCTTTCCCTGATCGTGTTTATTACGGTGATCGCCATTTCTACTTCGTGTAAGTCAAGGAAATCAGCCTGTGTGACCAACGGACCTTACAAAACACAGAAAATGAAGAAAAATAAGAACAAGTACGGGTCACGATACGGGTACAAAGCAAAGCCGGTCAGAAAAACCTATGTAATTAAGAATAAGAGAAGATAATACGGTTAACCGGGTTATCCCATGGATTCATAAAATTCCTGGTGATCAGGATAATACATTGATTTTATTGACGTTTCCAGCGGGTATGTGAAAAACGTTAGCAAACCCTCCGCACATAGTGTCCCATTTTTATCAAAGAGCAACACTTCAATATCCGCCAGGTTTCTTCTCATCTGCTTTAATTTTGACCTCAACGTGAGGGGCCCCTGGTCCATCCCAACAGGTTTCAGATACCTGAATTCCGCTTTAGAAGTAAAGCCGGCTGTTTTTACTTTAACATAAACCGTCCAGCTTGCAATTTCATCCATCAATGTAGCCTGGATGCCTCCGTGAAGTATGTTGAAATATCCCTGGAAGTTCGTATCCGGATCCCAGGTGCTCACTATTTCATCATTCTCCTCAAAGAAAACCAGGTGTAACCCAAGTTTATTGTCGGGGGAACAGCCAAAACAATTATAGCCTTCGCGCGCGGTAAATGGGTTTTTGAGTTTCTTCATTATAAGAAGGGCAGATCAGGTGGTCCGATTATTTTTTTACCGTCTCTTCCCCGTTTTTAAACCTGGTCACCTTTTCAACTTTTCCAAGTTCGTTGTACTCAGTAAAAGTCCCGTCTTTCAATCCGTTCAGATAATTTCCGGTGAGTTTCAGTTTCCCGTTGCGGTAATATTCCCTGATTTCACCTGACAGGACGTTATCTTTAAAATGGTTGATCGTCTGGATGGAATCGTTCTCATAGAATGTCTTCTGCAGGCCATCAAAATTATTGGCTTTGTAGTTATACTCTGCCAGGCGTTGCCCGTTCTTGTTGTTCCACCTTGACAGTCCGGCTTTCAGATCATCTTTGAACCATGTCTCTTCCTGGATTTTGCCGTTGTCATAATACTGGCGGTAAAGGCCTGTTTTCTTTCCATTGGCGTATTCAGCTTCGGTTACAGGTGATTCTGTGAACTGGCTGTATGAAATTACCTGGCCGTGAAGCAAGCCATGTTTGAAATTTTCCACCAGCGTGATTTTATTTTTCCTGTCAACCTGAACGGCAATTCCATCTTTCAGGCCGTTAGTGTAATAGTCTATCCTGGCAACTACATTGTTGGAGTATAAGCCGATCCAGTTTTTGACTTTTTTATTCGCAACATATTCGCCTTTGAATGTAATGTCGTTTGATTTTTCAATCCAGAAGCCGGTTTTATCACCGTTTGCATCGGTCTTGTTAATAGTATCGGCAACTTTACTGTCACTTGCATTTGCCTGGCCATTCATATGAAACGGCAGGACAAGCATAAACGCTAAAAGAAAAGAACATATCAGTTTCATGGTTGTTTATTTTAAGTCTTACAAAATTACCCGATTTCGGCATACAAATCAAAGCACTCAGCATGGGTTATTTTCACATCATAAAAAGACCCTGGCATCAGGATTTTATTGTTCCTCCGGATTAACACCTCGTTATCCACCTCTGGTGAGTCATATTCCGACCTGGCAACATAGAAATCATCCTCCTGCCTGTCAACAAGGACTTTCATTGAACGTCCCACTTTCCCATTATTGAGCGACAGGGAAATGCCTTCCTGAATTGACATGAGTTCCCCTACCCTTTCGTTTTTGCGCTTTTCGGCAACTGAATCTTTAAGCTTAAAAGCACCGGTATCTTCTTCATGGGAGTAAGCGAAGATGCCAAGCCTGTCGAACCTGTATTCTTCGATAAAATCTCTCAATTCCAGGTATTCCTTTTCCGTTTCACCCGGATAACCTGCAATCAGGGTCGTTCTGACAGCAACCCCGGGAATGGTTTCGCGGATCCTGTCAACCAGTTTACGTGTGGATGTGCCATCCATTCCTCTGTGCATCGATTTGAGGATCCGGTCGCTGATATGCTGAAGCGGGATGTCAATGTAATTGCAGATTTTGGGAAATGATTTCATCACATCCAGCAGTTCAGGCGGGAAACCGTCCGGATAGGTATAATGAAGCCTGATCCATTCCAGGTCACTTATTCCGGCCAGCTTTTCAAGTAACTCCGGCAATCGCCTTTTTTTGTAAAGATCGAGCCCGTAGTAAGTGGTATCCTGTGAGATCAGGTTGATCTCCCTCACCCCCGATTTTGCAAGGGAAGCGGCTTCGTTTATGATTTCATCAAATGGGCGGCTGGTATGTTTTCCGCGTATCATGGGGATCGCGCAAAAGGAGCATTTCCGGTCACAACCTTCGGCAATTTTCAGATACGCATAGTGAGCCGGCGTTGAAAGGCGGCGTTCGCCAACCAGGTTGGTTTTAAATGTACCGCCGATATGCCTGATTATTTTCTTCAGGTCATTCACGCCAAAGAAAGCATCAACCTCCGGGATTTCCTGCGAGAGTTTTTCAGCATAGCGCTCTGAAAGGCAGCCCATTACATATACATGGCTTATCAGGTTCTGTTGTTTTGCCTGGACAAACTGCAGAATGGTATCTATTGATTCAGTTTTGGCATCATTGATAAAACCGCATGTATTGATGATGGCGGTATCAATTCCTGTGGCATCCACGGGGTCAAGGACAATTTCAAAATTATTCGCCTCGATTTGCTTCATCAGCAGTTCTGCATCAACAAGGTTTTTTGCACAACCCAGTGAAACAAGGCCTATCCGGTGTGTTTTTGTTTTTGTTTTCAATATCCCCTGTGTTAACTGAAGAGACTGTCAACAAATTCATTTCTGTTGAATACCTGGAGATCGTCGATACCTTCGCCAACACCGATGTATTTTACCGGGATTTTAAACTGGTCAGAAATTCCGATCACCACTCCCCCTTTGGCAGTACCGTCAAGTTTGGTCAGTGCCAGCGCATTCACCTCTGTGGCTGCAGTAAACTGTTTTGCCTGTTCAAAAGCATTCTGTCCTGTTGATGCATCAAGCACAAGGAGTACTTCATGAGGTGCATCGGGCATCAGTTTCTGAATGACCTTCCTTATTTTGGAAAGTTCATTCATCAGGTTTATTTTATTATGAAGGCGGCCTGCGGTATCAATGATCACCACATCTGAATTCCTGGCAATAGCAGACTTTACGGTATCAAAGGCAACGGAAGCTGGATCAGCGCCCATTCCCTGCGTGATGATGGGAACTCCAACCCTATCAGCCCAGATCGATATCTGTTCAACGGCAGCTGCGCGGAACGTGTCGGCTGCGCCCAGCAGGACCGACTTGCCGGATTTCTTAAACTGGTTGGCCAGTTTGCCGATGGTGGTTGTTTTTCCCACACCGTTTACGCCAACGACCATGATCACATACGGCTTTTTATCCGAAGGTACCGTGAATTCAGTAAAATCCTGGATATTGTTCTCCTGCAGAAGGGCTGCAATCTCCTCTTTGAGCAGGTTGTTCAGCTCGCTCGTTCCAAGGTATTTGTCTTTTGATGCCCGCTTCTGGATCCTTTCTATGATGCGCAGCGTGGTTTCCACGCCGACATCGGAACTAACAAGGATTTCTTCAAGATTGTCAAGAACTTCATCATCAACTGTTGATTTGCCGACAATCGCCTTTGATATCCGGGTAAATATGTTGGATTTTGTCTTTTGAAGGCCCTGGTCAAGACGTTCTTTTTTATCCCTGGAGAAGATGTTAAAGAGTCCCATAAATCAACTTTTTATATATAAAAAAAGCTTTTTACCGTGGTAAAAAGCTTTTCAGCAGGAAATAACAATGTACTAATTTTCTTTGTTAGCCAAAAAATCTTTCAGCATTTCATTGGCAACAATCGTTTCCTTGAAAACAAAAGCTCCTGACTTAGGTGATTTAACCATGCGGATGACCTTTGTAAAATCTTTTCCGGAGGTAGCTTTAAACGAAGCAACTACTTTCTTAGCCATATCGTAAGTTATTTAATTTCTTTGTGAACAGTAATTTTCTTAAGGTAGGAATTGTACTTTTTCAGTTCAATCCGCTCCGGGGTATTCTTTTTGTTTTTGGTGGTAATGTATCGTGAAATACCGGGAATACCGCTGCTTCTTTGCTCAGTACATTCTAAAATCACCTGAATTCGTTGGTCTTTGCTCTTTTTTGCCATCGTATGACTTCTTTATTTTTCGGTCTGCAAAAGTAAATCATTTCCCGGAAAAAACAAATTAATTTTTATACTTTTATTTCCTGTTTGAAATTACCTCATTTTTAAGATGGAGAATTGGATAAATAAAACCACTAAGGCACGGAGGGCACTAAGGAACACTAAGGTTCCAATATTCTTAGTGCTTCTTAGTGCCCTCCGTGCCTACTATATAACTTGTTTTTAACTTGCTGATTATGTTTAGTTTGCAAATAGTCATTACGCAGCCTTTTTTAATTGTTCCAGCAATTTTTCAAGGTGCTTGATCTTCTTTTCACGATACTTTT
>CAJBYO010000033.1 GCA_903959905.1 uncultured Bacteroidales bacterium | reverse complement strand
TTCATCAATTTTTCACCTCGCCAGGAAAAAAATCGCAAGAAACGACCGCATCATTTTGTCTCATTTGTCTCAGAGACAATTAAAAAACCTCTGAAACGCTTGATATTGTTGAGAACTTTAAACTTGGTAGCGGGGACAGGATTCGAACCTATGACCTTTGGGTTATGAGCCCAACGAGCTACCACTGCTCCACCCCGCACTATATTTTTGCGTACCTTTGTACTTTCTTTCGCGGTGCAAAGATATGCTTTGTTTCCGTGTTATACAACTTTCAATAAAAAATATGTCACATAAAGCAGGATTTGTATCCATCATCGGGTATCCGAACGTGGGGAAATCCACACTGATGAACGCTTTGCTGGGCGAGAAGCTCTCCATCATCACCCCGAAAGCGCAAACTACCCGCCACCGCATCATGGGGATCTTCAGCGGCGATGATTACCAGGTTGTCTATTCCGATACGCCAGGCGTGATCACACCCCATTACAAACTGCACCGGGCCATGATGTCGGCTGTGTTTGCAGCCATCGACGATGCGGATGTCATCCTCCTTGTCACAGAACCCGGAAATGACTTCCACCAGGAAGAAATCCTGCGGAAATTAAAGGAATCCACATCTCCGGTGATCGTCGTGATCAACAAAATTGACCTTGGAAACATGGAGGTCCTTGAAGCCGAAACGGCCAAATGGATGCAGAACATGGAAAATGCAACGGTACTTCCTGTCTCTGCCCTGCACAAGCTCAATCTTGACCAGGTTTTCAAAGCAATCCTCCATCACCTGCCGGAATCACCTGCGTTTTATCCAAAAGATGAGCTTACCGACCGCAGCCAACGATTTTTTGTCTCAGAGATCATCCGGGAGAAGATCCTTCTTAATTTTTCACAGGAAGTTCCTTACTCAACCGAAGTGGCTGTTGAATCGTTCAAAGAGGAGGACCACCTGACCAGGATCACTGCAACCATTTTTGTTGCGCGGGAGACCCAGAAAGGCATCCTGCTCGGCCATCAGGGCTCGGCCATCAAAAAACTCGGAACCGACGCCAGGCGCGATATTGAGGCATTCCTTGATAAACATATTTTCCTCGAACTCCGTGTAAAAGTCTCCAAAGACTGGCGCGAAGACGACCGTGCCCTCAAAAGATTTGGCTACTCTGTGGAATAAATGCAAGCAATGCAAACAATGCAGAGAATGCAAACAATGCAGACAATGCAAACAATGCAGACAATGCAGACAATGCAGACAATGCAGACAATGCAGACAATGCAGACAATGCAAATAATGCAATAAAAACATCAGTATATCAACACATTATAACATCACCACATCACCACATCATCACATCACCACATCACCACATCACCACATCACCACATCACCACATCACCACATCATCACATTATCACATCAACCCATTAACCCATGACAAACATCATCGCAATCGTAGGCCGCCCCAATGTAGGAAAATCCACATTATTTAACCGTTTGTGCGGAGGACGCGATGCAATCGTTGATCCCACCAGCGGTGTAACCCGCGACCGGCACTATGGCCATGGCGACTGGAATGGAAAATTCTATTCTGTCATTGACACAGGAGGATATGTCCATCAGTCGGGCGATATTTTTGAAGATGAAATCAAAAAGCAGGTCAAACTGGCCATCGACGAATCGGATGTGATCCTGTTTATGGTAGATGCAAAAGAAGGGCTGACAGCCATGGACGTGGATGTTGCAAAGATGCTGCGTAGGTGCAAAAAACGTGTCCTGCTCGTTGCCAACAAGGTCGACAGCTATAAGATGATCGATGACATCCATGAATTTCACAGTCTGGGGCTGGGTGAAATTTATTCCATAGCCTCCACCAGTGGCAGCGGCACCGGCGATTTAATGGATGAGGTGGTGAAGGGCTTTGAAGAGGTGGAAACCAATGTTGACAACCAGACCCCGCTCGATAACCTGCCTAAAATCGCCATCGTGGGCAGGCCGAATGCAGGAAAATCCTCGCTGGTCAACATGCTTCTGGGGAATGACAGGAATATCGTTACGCCAATCCCGGGAACGACAAGAGATTCAATTCATACGCACTACCAGTACTTCGGACTTGATTTTAACCTCATAGATACAGCCGGCATCCGGAAAAAGTCCAAAGTAACTGAGAATATCGAGTTTTATTCCGTCATGCGGGCCATCCGCTCCATTGAAAGCAGTGATGTTTGCATCCTGATGGTGGATGCGGAACGCGGATTTGAAGCCCAGGACCTGAACATCTTCTCCCTGATTGAGAAAAACCACAAAGGAGTGGTGATCCTGGTAAACAAATGGGACCTTGTTGAAAAGGAGACCAACACCCACAAGTATTTTGAAGAGTCCATCATGGACCAGATCAAGCCATTCAGTGACGTTCCGGTGGTATTTACATCGGTGATCACCAAACAGCGCATCTTTAAAGCGGTTGAAACGGCTATAGAGGTCTTTAAAAACAGGTCAAGGAAAATCGGAACCTCTGCGCTGAATGATTTTATCCTGCCGATTATAGAGGCTATGCCGCCTCCTGTTACCAAGGGAAAGTACGTCCGTATCAAATATGCGATGCAACTCCCGACAGTTTTTCCGTCGTTTGCATTTTTTTGTAACCATCCGCAGTACTTAAAGGAGCCTTATAAGCGTTTTATTGAAAACAAGCTCCGTGAGAAATTTGATTTCAACGGGGTTCCGATGGAAATTTATTTCCGGCAAAAATAGTTTCATGGAGCGTGGCATCCGGATAGATAAATGGCTTTGGGCAGTCAGGATCTTTAAAACAAGGAGCCTTGCCTCAGAAGCCTGTCGGTCGGGGAAGGTGAAAATCCTTGATCAGGCAGTTAAGCCATCGCATGAAGTAAAACTTGACGAGGTGATCACCGTGTCGCAATCGCCCATCACAAAAACGGTTAAAGTGATTGCGCTGATCGGCAACCGTGTTTCAGCAAAACTCGTGGCGGGAGCCATGGAGGACCTGACGCCCCAGGAGGAATACCAGAAACTCAAACTGATGAAAGAGACGAACTTTGAATTCAGGGAACGGGGTATCGGTCGTCCGACCAAGCGGGAGCGCAGGGAGATAGAATTTCTCAAGCTATATCTTGACGAATGATCAGGCAGCGGATACCAGGTCTGGACGATATCGCATTTGAAGGAAGAAATAAGGCCTATGGCGCCTATTATCTCCGGAAAAAGTATGTCCGTTTTTTGTTCATTGCAATGGTATGCGGCATTTTGATCGTGTCACTCACTATTTTCGCATCGTGGTGCTATTATTATTTTGAGCCGGTGCCCCTTATTGAAGGCGACCTGATGTACGACGTGGAGTACTACACCATGAGTGCACTGCCCCAGGATGAGCCAAATAAACTCGCAGAATCTTTTGCAAAACCTGTGGAGGAAATTGAGCAGGCACCTGTTGTTACCGATTCCGTTGTTCCAGAGAAAGTGAAACCGGAAGAGATTAAACCTGTTGAAAAGCCTGATGATACCACCCTGAAAACGGATACTGCCGCCAAAGATGGAGGATCGGGCCTTGGAAAAGGAATAGGGGATGATACAGGGATCGCAACCTCCATTGATGTTTTTCCGCGTTACCCCGGGGGGGATGAATCACGGCTTAATTACCTGCGCAGGCAGGTAAAGTATCCGGAAGCTGCGATGAAAGCACTGATCCAGGGTGTGGTGATGGTTGTTTTTGTGGTAGAAACCGACGGGTCGCTTTCAAATATTGATGTTCCGAAGCGGATTGGCGGTGGATGCGACGAGGAGGCGATCAGGGTGACCAGGGACATGCCGCACTGGGAGCCGGGGAAACGCAACGGAAAAGCTGTGCGGGTCATTGTGCGGATGCCGATCGTTTTCAGGATTCCCGGGAAGGGGCCTGCAGTAAAATAAAAAAGAGGCCGAAAGCCTCTTTTTTATTTTATCAATCTGAGATAAGAAAATTATTTCTTTTCAGGAGTTGCAGGAGCTGCAGCAGGTTTTTTACCTTCCTTGCTAGCACAGCAGCTTGAGCCTTTTTTTGCTTCGCTGCATGATGACTTGGTTTTGGTATCGCAACCGGCTTTTTCATCCTTGGCGCATTCTTTTTTATCAGCTGGCTTTGGAGCTTTGTCCTTTGCCTGTGGTGTCTGGGCGAATGTTAATCCTGCAAACAGAACGACTGCTGAAAATAACAAAACAACTTTTTTCATGGTATCTGGGTTTTAGTAAGTAGACAACGTGTTTATAATCGTACAAAATTACATTACTTTTTTCTTATATGCAACATCCTCCTGTTAATTTTTTGTTAAGGAGATTTTTTTTAAAGTTTCTCAAGGTTTTTGGGTACAGAAACCTATTCTTTATTATGTGTATCCATGAATATTGTCACAGGGCCTTCGTTGACCAGGCTCACCTGCATCATGGCGCCAAACTGGCCGGTCTGAACTTTTTTACCGAGCATATGTTCAAGTTGTTCTATGAACTTATTGTATAACGGAATGGCAGTTTCAGGCCTCGCTGCACGGATGTAAGAAGGCCTGTTTCCCTTCTTTGTACTGGCATGCAGGGTAAACTGGCTCACGACGAGTATATCCCCACCCGCTGCCAGGATGGAGTTGTTCATAATACCGGCATCGTCATCATAGATTCGCAAGTTGATGATCTTGGAACAAAGCCAATCAATGTCCGAACCTCCGTCACGATCCTCTATACCCAGGAGAATCATCATTCCCTGGCCTATCCGTCCCGGAATTTCTGACCCGATGGTAACAGATGCCTCCGATACCCGCTGAATAACTGCTCTCAAATGCTGTGTTTTTGAATTTGCTGAAGGTACAGGAGAATAACCTCCCGTTGTTCCAACCCCAAAAGTAAAGATTTTAACCATATCTTCAATCACCCTGAAGGACAACCACCACCCTGTTTTACACTTTGCACTTTACACTTTGCATTTTCCTTTTTATCGTAGCTTTGCACCAAACCAGCCAAATGACCAAGCTAAGTGTAAACATAAACAAAATCGCAACCCTGCGCAATGCGCGCGGGGGCGATCTGCCGAACGTGGTAAAAGCCGCCCTGGACTGTGAACGGTTCGGTGCGCAGGGTATTACGGTGCATCCCCGGCCGGATGAACGGCACATCAGGTACAAGGATGTTCATGACCTGAAACCTGTTGTGAAGACTGAATTCAATATTGAGGGTTATCCTTCTGCGGATTTTATTGACCTGGTTATCAGTGTTAAGCCGGCACAGGTTACACTCGTTCCCGACCCTCCCGGGGTTTTAACTTCAAATGCAGGTTGGGATACCATTCGCCATGCCGACTTTTTAAAAGAGGTCGTTGCCAGGTTTCATGAGTGTGGGATCAGGACATCCATTTTTGTTGAGCCGGATCCTGAGATGGTGAGGCAGGCTGCGCATTGTGGTACAGACCGGATTGAACTTTACACCGAGTCGTATGCGAAATATTTCAACTCCGGCCGGGAAGAAGCGATCAACCCGTTTATTCAGGCCGCTCATGCTGCGAATGAATCCGGTCTTGGCATCAACGCTGGCCACGATCTGAACCTTGAAAATTTAAAATATTTTTCAGAGAACATCCCCGGGTTGCTTGAAGTGTCCATCGGCCACGCACTGATCTGCGATGCATTGTATTACGGTCTTGAAAATACGATTCAGCTTTACCTGCGGCAACTCATAAAATAACACCGGATGACTTTATTTAATGCTGGATTGACAAGGATTTCCATCATTGTCTTGTTGAATTTGCTCATTTTTCCTTTTTTTTCCATTGCCGGAAGTCCTGGTGATCCTGCGAAAAAGGCAGCTGCAATCCATCATGCGGTGCTGACCATTGATTCCCACACCGACACGCCATTGCAGATGATGCAAAAGGGGTTTGACATGGCGGTTAACCACGATGCACGCAAAGAATATTCGAAAATAGACTTTCCACGGATGAAGGAAGGGGGGCTTGATGCCGCTTTCTTTGGCGTATTTGTTTCGCAGGGCCCGCGAAACCCGGAGGCATACGAAAAAGTGAAGCTTCGGGCGCTGATGATCTTTGACACGATCGCTGTGGTGGTTAACCGCAACGAATCCGTTGCTGAAATTGCCGTTTCACCCGCTGATGCAGCAAGGTTAAAAAAAGAGGATAAGCGTGCAGTTTTCCTGGGGGTTGAAAACGGGTATGCCATCGGGAAGGACCTTTCGCTTATAAGTACATTTTACCTCCGGGGAAACCGGTATATTACACTTTGCCACACCAAAAACAATGATATCTGCGATTCATCCACTGATACGGTTGAATACAACGGGTTGAGCCCTTTCGGCTATGAAGTGGTTCAGGAGATGAACCATGTGGGGGTCATGGTTGATGTTTCACATATTTCCGACAAAGCGTTGACCGATGTACTGGCTTTTACCACAGCACCGGTGATCGCCTCCCATTCATGTGCCAAAGCCTTGTGCAACAACCCGAGGAACCTCTCTGATGATCTGCTGAAAGCCATTGCCCGCAATGGAGGTGTAGTTCAGATGTGTATCCTGAGTGATTATGTGAAAATACCTGCACCAAACCCCGCCCGGGATTCCGCGCGGGCCGCAGTCAGGAAAAAATATCATGATTTTGACGGATTGAGCGAGGATGAGATGAAGGCTGCGAGGAAAGCCTGGAATGCTGTTAATACCCAGTTTCCACAAAAACTTGCCACTGTTTCCGACGTGGTGGACCATATTGACCATATCGTTCAGGTTGCAGGAATCAACCATGTCGGAATCGGTACCGACTTTGACGGAGGAGGAGGCGTTGAAGGCTGTTTTGACGTAAGTGAAATGGGAAATATCACGCTCGAGCTTGTAAAACGGGGCTATTCAAAGTCGGATATCCGGAAAATCTGGGGAGGAAACCTGATGCGTGTACTGAAAAAAACAGATAGAGTTGCCCGGAAATATAAAGAACATTGTGACTGCAATGGATAGGCCTGACATACATCTGTTTCGAAAACTGCCCAAAAGCGACCTTCATAACCATGGCATGCTTGGGGGTAAAAGATCGGTCATTGAAAAATTCCAGGGCAAAAAATTTGCACCGTTTAAGTCTGAGGGCCAGGGCATTACTGACCTGAATAACTGGATCGTCAACGAACTGAGGCCGTTCTTTCAATTGCCCGGCTCCATGGAGAAGGCAATAGAGGCTGCGTTTATCCAGGCGCGGTTCGACGGAGTTACCCGCCTTGAGATGAGCGTTGACGTATTGTTCAGCAGTGTGTTCAATGTTCCCGCCGGCAGGATTGTAGGGGCCTTGAAACATGCACATGAAACGTTTGCCCCCGATATTGATTTCATTCCTGAACTAGGATTTCCCCGAAGCAAATCTTTGCGCACCCTGCTTTCTGGATTTGACCAGTTTCTTGATTTCAATTATTTCAGATCAATCGACCTTTACGACGATGAGTTCGCGCAACCCGTTGAAAACTTCCGGGAATTATACAGGTTTGCACGCAAACTTGGTTTGAAATGCAAAGCACACGCAGGGGAGTTTGGTACTGCCGAATCGGTGAAGAAAGCTGTCGAAGTGCTTGAGCTTGATGCGGTTCAGCATGGGATCGGTGCGGCAGAATCGCCGTCGGTCATGAAATGGCTTGCCGACAATAAGATCATGCTTAATATCTGCCCGGAAAGCAACATCAAACTCAAACGAACCCGGTCTTATAAGACACATCCCATCAGGATTTTATATGATCACGGGGTGAAGGTTACAGTAAACACCGATGATGCACTGGTATTCGGTGCCGGAGTTTCGGAACAGTTTCTGAAGTTATTCAATGCAGGGGTGTTTACGCTGGATGAACTGACGGTGATCCGCAACAACGGGCTGTAAATCAACCTAAATTGTTTCAGGTTTTCGCTTTCCTTCTGATTTTGACCTGGTCAAAAAAGGCCAGGGTCTTGTGGATGGTATCATGCAGCAAGGTAAGGTACAGAACAAATGACATCAGCCAGATGACCATGAAATTGAACCAGAATGTGTCTATTTTCCATGACCCGATGATTTTTACGGGAGCATAGAAATGGGCATTCCCGCTATGGCTGTCAGGTTCCATGAAAATGGGGTCTTTCTTCCGGATTAATTTCCCACGCCCGGCAACAATCTTATTTTCACCGCCATTATTCAAAACCAGGTCGGCCAGGTTCTCATTATAATAAGTTTGCCTGAAGTTGAAAACCGCATCACCGCCCATCTGTGATCTGAGTTTGCCATACACGGCATCCCGCCGGGAAGTTACGTTTCCAAGTTCTGCCGAATAAAACCTGCTCAATGAATCAAGGAATGACTTTGTTCTTTGAACAATGGAGTCGTTCAGCCTCTTTTCCGTTAAACCGTCGGCGTATGGAAATGACGCAAAACCGGCTCCGCGCTGCAAAGCAGGGATCTCGGTCCTCAGAATCTGAAGGTAATTCTTTGTCGTTTCCGGTTCAATGCCTTTAAACAGGTTGCGCTCACAGTCGTCAAGTTCCGACTTCAGTGCAGGGATCGCATAGGAGGTGATGTAATTGTAATGCGAGATTTTCTTTTCGTATGGATAGAATACCTTTTCATATTCGTTATTGCTGAACTGTTCAACGGCAAGCGCTTCAAAGGTCCAGCGCGAAGTCATCAGGTTGCCCACAAGGGGCACGTTATCCCTGCTGGTAAAAGCCGGGTTGAGGTAATCGAACGGGACGATCGTTCCGCTCAGCAGCAACTGCGGAACCAGGATGAACGGGATAAGGATATAGATGGCCACCACGGAGTTGAGGCCGGATGAGATATTCAGTCCGACGATATTTGCAAAGCAGGATGTGGCAAAAAGGATCAGCCAGTACGAAAACCACATTCCGTGTATTCCCAGGATGAGGTTACCCGCTACAACATACGTCAGCGACTGAATGGCAGAAAGGCCGAAAAGAAAAACAATTTTTGAGTTAAGATAGCTGAACCTGCTGAGGTTGAGGAATGCTTCACGCTTCAGTATCCTCCTGTCTTTGATGATCTCCTCGGCGCTGACCATCATTCCCAGGAAAAGGGATACGACCACGCTCATGAAAAGGTAGGGTACAAGGTTCCGGTTGTCGCCGAATATATACTGTTCGCCCGATTTGTACCTTGTAAGGAATGCAAGCATGACAGCCAGGAACGGCGCTTCCAGCAGGTTGATGAGCAGGTACTGGCGGTTCGTGATTTTGGCCATCAGGTTCCTGATGCTGAATATCCTGAATTGCTTGAACTTTCCGGGAATTTCAAAAAAGCAGCATGGAAGCTCCATCTTGTCGGCCACGGTTTTCAGCCCCGGCTGGATATGTTTCCTGAAATGGGCGTACCATTCCTTTGGCGGGATCTTTCGCTGGCCGGTAATTTTGCCGTATTCATCCACGGTTTTCGCCTCGGTGATCTGTAAAATCTGTTCCGGGTTTACATATCCGCAACTCAGACATTCACTTTGTTCCGGGTTTACGAAATTGCTGATGGTCTTGAAGTAGGTGAGCGCATCAATCGGGTTCCCGAAGTAGATGGGGAAACCGCCTTTATCCATGATCAGCAGTTTGTCAAAAAGCTTGAAAATGTCGGATGACGGCTGGTGGATATTGACAATCACCAGTTTCCCTTTCAGGGTCTGCTCCTTCAACAGCAACATCACCATTTCAGAGTCCATGGAAGAAAGCCCGGAGGTCGGTTCATCCGCAAAAAGGATGGAAGGCTCGCGGATCAGTTCAAGGGCAATGTTAAGCCGCTTCCGCTGGCCACCGCTGATGAACTTATTAAGCGGATCGCCAACCCTGAGGTCCCTGCTTGCCTGCAGGTCAATATCTGCGAGTGTTTTGTCGACTGCCTTGCTGATTTGCCCGTCATCAAACCCGTCAAAACAAAGGCGGGCATTGTAATAAAGGTTCTGATAAACGGTGAGTTCTTCTATCAGGAGGTCATCCTGGGGAATAAAGCCGATGCTTCCCCTCAGTTTTTCGGCATCTTTCCTGATGTCGAGCCCATTGATCAGGATTTCTCCGCTTACAGGCTGAATGTTGCCGTTCAACAGGTTAAGCAGGGTTGATTTACCTACTCCGCTGCCTCCCATCACGCCGATCAGTTCTCCCGATGCAGCCTGGAAGCTGAAAGGATGGATTCCGTTTTTACTGTTCTTAAAACGGAATTCAATCTCCCTGGCGGTGTACACAATGTGGACCTTTTCCCTGGAGAAAAGGAACTGTGATATCATGTCGGAGTAGTATACCGGGTTGATTTTCTGACTTTTAATAATATACCCCTTGTCAAAAATAAAGGATCTGAACGGAATGACGGCATGGCCGTTGAGGAACAGGTCATCTTTGCCGGTATACCTGCAGATAAAGGTGTTGATGGAAGGAATATGCAGTACCAGTATCCTGCCGGAAAGCCTTTCCCTGGCCAGGAACCTGAAAGAAGGGCCTGGGTTCTGGTCTTCTGATGCAATGACAAGGAGGTTGGCATTTTCAACTTCGAGGTCACGGCCTGAGGCAAAATTAAGTGTTTCAGTAAACTCAGGACCACTCAGGTTAAAGGAGCTGCCGATGGTCCGGATATATTTTTCCGACAGTTTTTCCACTTCCGGAATGTCTGCCAGCTGGGATTTGAAGCCTTCATCAAGGAATTCAATAAACTTGATGAATACGAGTATCTTATCGCGCTGATGCAGCCCTTTGTTTACCCTGCTGCAAATTCCGGCAATGCGGTCATTTACATCCACCAGCGCGAGGGTATCCTCTTCCGGCATATGGAACAGGAGCAGTTCGTCAAAAAGCTTGAGGTATTCGTTCAGTTCATTGGTGTTCAAATGCTGCCGGAGATATGACTCAAGGATTATCCTTGAATTCCCGGAAACACTTTTATTTACTGAAGCTGCAATGATGGCAAAAAGCTGCACCAGTGCCATCAGGATGGGTTCAGACATTTAGGCGTGGATTAAACCATCTCAAAAATACGAAATTAGCACAATAAAAAAAACCGCCCTGTAACAGGAGCGGTTTCTCGTAAGGAGGATAAACCTGTTATTTTACAAAAACCAGGCGCACGCTCTCGGTGAGGTCGCTGATCTCAGCAGCTTTCTGCTGTGGTATTTTCTTGCCTGATTCAATATCGTAATTTCCCCAGATGGGTTTCAGTTTGGCGATCTCATCTGCAACAGGCTTGACATTTTCGTCTGTCTGGAATGCATCAAGAATGGTCAGAAGCTTCATGTGGTTGTCTTTCTGGCCGGCAATAACAGCCATGATCCTGGTGTTGTCTTTGGCAACTTCACCCAGCGAAGCAGCAAGGTAGAGGCCTTCTGCAAAGCCGCCTGCAGCGATGAGCAATGCAATCTTTGACCTGTTGTTTTTGGCGAGAAAATCATTGGTCTGGCCAAATACCTTGGTGATCAGGTTAACCAGGGAGTCTTTTTTATTGCCGAATTTTTTCACCCGTTCAACAAGTGACTGGTCGTAAACTCCAGCAATTCCAAGTTCATCCGCGAGTTTGTTGGTGCAGGCCAGGAATTTTCCGGTTTCATCACCACGGTTGTAGGTGGCGGAGTAGCTGAGGTCAGCACTGTAAACCCCGAGGTTGAGTGCCTTGCTGGTTTCCGTCACATATTTGCCGGCATTGGCGGGAGAGTTGGTAATATCAAAGATAAAACCGGCTTTTGCTTTTTCAAGAAGTGTGGTAACTTCAAACGGGGTGGGGAAGGAGTTGAGCAGGCTCTGTGATTCGGGGCTGAGGGTCACTTCCTTTTTAATGGTATCAGCAATCGCGGCATCGGTTTGATCATTTTGCTTTGGGGCATTGTTGCAGCCGGTAAAGAGAATTGCCAGGGAGAACGCAGCCAGTGCAAGACCAGCATGGATTTTTGTTGTAGTTTTCATAAAGGCTTTTGAAAATTTGTATATTATACTTGTTGACCTATGCGAAATTAAGGGATTTTTTTCAATCGGGTTAATTTTTTTTTGAAATATACGGATGATGAATGAATGGGATGGCAATTGTAAGTAAGTATGTATTTCAGAATCCGACTGGCTGAACCCTGTGATCAATCAGAATTTTAATGTTTTCCGGCATTGATGCAGCCTTAAAAGCATTGAGGATATCGCTGAAGCTGAAAATTTTCGTGACGAGCGGAGCCGGGTCAACCAGTCCCTGGTTCAGCAGGTCCAGGGCAGGGGCAAACGGTCCGCAACGAGATCCAAACAGTGTAAATTCGTTGATCACAAGCTCATTAAGGTCAAGTTTGGCGGGCTCAGCCACCGTAGTCTTTAAAATGAGCTTTCCTCCGGGGTAAAGATGGGAAAGGGCAAGTGTCACCCCTTCAGGATTCCCGGTACAATCAACACAGATCTCTGCTTTCGCTGAGTTCACCAGCGATTCAAGTTTTTCCGCCTTCAACCCTATAGACAGTGCTTTGTTTACCTTTGAGTCACTTCGGGTTAACAGTTTGTAATCAAAACCTTTAAGGTGAAATACCGAGGCAATAAGCAGCCCGAGTTTCCCCGCGCCAAAGATGAACACGTTTTGCCCGGGCAACACTGTCACCTGCTGGAAGATCTCAAGGGCAGCGGCCAAAGGCTCCGTGAAGACAGCTGACTCAGGTGAAAGGGATTCGGGTACCACATGCAGGTTCTTCTCAGGCAATGTGACATACTCAGCGAATGCTCCGTCATGGTTGAAAATTCCAAGTACTTTACGGGTAGGGCAATGAGTTTCTCTTCCGGAAGTACATAAATAACATTTTCCGCATGCACAATTTATCTCTCCAACTACTTTTTTGCCGCAAAGAGAACTGGATTTGCTGACAACTTCTCCGACAAATTCATGGCCCAGTGTACCGGTAAAACCCATGTAACCTTTCACAATTTCAAGGTCGGTGTTACAAATGGCAGATACCAGCACCCGGATCAATACCTCACCCTCCGCCGGAACAGGCTCAGGTACATCGCCGAATTTTAATATGCCATCAAAAAAACATGCCTTCATATGTTCAATTTTTTTGCAATGCAGCGGATGGTTTCCTGATTATCCAGGTTGGAAAAGGTACATCGCGGGCCTGCAGGAATTAAATCAGCGTAAAGATAGAACAAGAAATTATATGGACGATAAAGACGTCATACTGGTTTTGAACTTACAAGTGTTAAAATTCGGAAATTCCGGAATTTTTGATTAACTTTGTTGGTCATTGGTGTCTATGCGATAATCAAATGAAAACGATCGGTTATTTTTTTCTGTTGCTGTCAATCCTGGTATCAGGTTGTTCCAAGAATGAACCTTCCAGGTATGCACCCATCCCCGCCAAAGAGATCAGGATCGGTGTTTTACTGGCCCTTTCAGGCTCCGGCTTTTCTTCCGGTGAAAGTGCAGCCGTAGCACTGGAACTAGCCCGCACTGATATCCAGTTTTTCTTTGAATCAGCCGGGATCCAGGAAAAACTGGTTCTGGATATTGTAGACACAAAGACCGATACAGCGGAAGCCCTGAAACAACTTGCAGCTTTTTATGATAAAGGTATAAGACTTGTCATCGGTCCTTACAGCAGTGCTGAACTTGCCCATATTAAAAATTTCGCCGACTCACACGGAATGCTGATTGTAAGCCCCTCCAGTGTGGCTGTCTCCCTGGCGGTTCCGAATGACAATATTTTCCGGTTTGTAACATCTGATGTAATCCAGGGAAAAGCAATGAGTAAATTGCTGGTTGAGGATAAAATCAAGGTTGTTGTACCGATTATTCGCAATGATGTATGGGGCAACGACCTTATTGCTGCCACAGCGGGTGCTTTTGAGAAGACTGGTGGAATTGTTCAGCCTCCTGTGAAATTTGAACCGGGTACCGTCGATTTTGAAAATGTTCTTGATGAACTCGACAATGCGGTAGCAGTTGAACTTGAACATCATAACCCCAATGATGTGGCAATTTACCTGCTCTCATTTGCTGAAGGAACCAGGATTGTCGCAGAGGCAAAAAAACATGCCAATCTCAACTATGTGTATTGGTACGGTGCATCAGCATTTGCTCAGAATGTTTCTGCACTGAACGATACAAATGCAGCTCTTTTCTCCTATACACACGGATTGCCGTGTCCGTTATTCGGGCTTGATGATGCTGCCAAATTCAAATGGGAGCCCCTGCGTGAAAGGATACAGTCTGTCACCGGCCGTGTTCCGGATGTTTATTCCTTTAGTGCCTATGACGCGTTGTGGGTCCTGGTGAAAGCTTACCGTTCTGCCGGTGGCAATGTGTCAATTGACCTTTTGAAAAGTGCGTTCGTATATGAAGCCGACAACTATTACGGAGTATCAGGTAACACCCAGCTTGATGAAAACGGCGACCGGGCCTTCGGAAATTACGATTTCTGGGCTATTAAAAGCGATACTTTGGGGTATGCATGGAAACGTGTAGCCAGGTATAATTCATTGAATGGTACGCTTCTCAGAATCATTGAATAAGTTGTTGTTCATACATTGATAATCTTTTCCCGTTTTGATTTCAGATTGGACGATAGGAAATAACATAGTTCCTTCCTATTTCAATCGCTTTACAAAGAACACCTTTCCGTCGCCTTCTTTGTAAAAATCATCAATCCGTGCTTCAAGTGTGTACCCGATATGATCATAAAACAGCCGTGTGGGTGTGTATTTTTCAATGGTGGAGGTTTCAGCGATAACAATTCGTCCGCCCATCTCCCTGATGATCTTATGCGTTTCTTCAATGAGCATTTTACCAAAGCCTTTCCCCCGGCAATCGTTGTGGGTGGCGATCCAGTAGAGATCAAAGCTCCCCTCAGTGGCGGCAATGGGACCGAAACAACTGTATGAAACGGTTTTCCCGTCCTCCTCTGCAAAAAGGAAATAGTAACCGCATTGCTCACCCTCATCAAGTCGTTCCTGGACCAATTCAACGGCAACAGGAACCTCAAAATCGTAAAAGAATCCTGTGGAAACAATAATATCCCTTACGATGTCAACATCCTCCGGGCGAACTTCTGTGCGAAAAGTGATCATAGGTTGTTTTTGGATTGTAAATTTACCGGGTTGCGTCTTCAATTACTCTCACCACTACCTCCTCAAAGGTAAGTCCCTTCTTTTTTGAGGCTGCCATAAATCCGCCCGACTCCGACAGGCACGGGTTGAGGTTGATGTCGATGACCAGTGGCACCGATTGCGGAGTTACCCTGAAGTCAATGCGGACATACCCTTTAAATCCCAGTTCATTCCAGCATTTCTTGCAGATTTCAACCAGCCGGTCTTTCAGCGGGCCGTCATTCTTGCCAAGGCGGAATGTTCTCCGGGTGTGTGAATATTCAAATGATTTGTCGTCCCATTTGGACTTATACCCCATGATCCGGGGTTTTCCTTCAGGATAGTCGTTGAAGGTCATCTCAGCCAGTGGCAGCACTTCCGGCCCGTTTGAGCTGTATAGGATGGAGATGTTGAATTCGCGCCCGTCGATGAATTCTTCAATGAAATAATGCTGACGGCTTTTTTTACTGATTTTGTTAATGAATTCAGTGTCAGAGCCCTTAAAAACACAATCTTCATCGAGTTCCAGCGAACCCTCTTCCCAGATGGGTTTAACAATGTATTTTTTATCCGGCCGCAGTTTATGGCATTCGTTGAGGGTAAAGCCTTTCGGCGTTTTTACTCCGATGGCATTCAGCTCTTTCTTGGCCAGGTATTTATTGGAGCAGTGAAACATCGGAATCAGCGGCGAGCCGGTATAGGGAATCCGAAGGAAATTCAGAACAGAGTTGGCCAGAAAGGTAAATTCACCCTTGTTGCCAATGGTTTCGGCCAGGTTGAAAATAATGTCGGGATTGATTTTTTTAATACTACTGATGGCATTTTTCAAATTCAGGTCGATCTGAAAATACTTTACATCATAATCCAGGTTCTGCAAAGCGGCGGTCACAAGGTTTACCTGTTCAATGACATCGGCTTCGTCGTCTTTGGGAGTTTTGGATAACTTATTATAAACGATCAGGACGGTTTTCTTCATGTTTGTGTCTGGCTTTTATTGTAATCCTGTGCGTTTCTTAGCCGAATCCATGATTTCACCGATGATCCGCTCGAACGTATAGCCATGTTTATAGGCCAGGATCGGGAGATCGGAATGCACTTTATCAAGGCCGGCAAGCGGATTTACTTCAATGAAATTCGGCACGCCGGATTTGTCGGCGCGGATGTCAACCCTGCCTCCGTCGCGGCAGCCAAGCACCTGCCATGTTTTCAGGGCCAGTGCGATGCACTTTTCCGAAATCCCGGCTTCCGGAACAACATATTCAACGGCCTTGAGGTAATCAGACTTGGTTTCGTATGAATAGATACTTTTGGTGTCTTCCTGCTTATACAGGATCTCCATGATGCCCACGGAATAACTTTCGCTGCCGGTTCCCAGGATGCCCACCGTAAATTCGCGGCCGGGCAGGTATTCCTCGACCAGGAGACCTGACGGATATCGCTCAAGAAGATCTGTACAGATCATCTTGAGTTCTTCGCGGTTGTTCACCCGCGACAGTGAATTAATTCCTTTGCCTGTGCCTTCTGCATTCGGTTTAACGAACAGCGGGAATGGCATGTTTACCAGGGAACAGTCTTCCATTTTCTGGACAACAACAAACTCCGGGGTCGGAATTCCTGCATCCCTCACTACGCGTTTGGTCATCCCTTTGTGAAGGGTAAGTGAAAGTACCAGAGGGTCTGAAAAGGTGTAAGGAATTCTGAATATGTCGAGCACCGCAGGCACCTGTGCTTCGCGCCCGATCCCGTGCATGCCTTCACAGATGTTGAATACCATGTCCCAGCGGTCACCGTTGGCAAGGCATGTCAGAAGATGACGCACATGGCCGATACGGCAGGTTTCATAGCCGAGGGTTTGTAAAGCAGTTTCGATGGCCTCAATGGTGCTTTCGCGGTCAAATTCTGCTGTTTCCTCTGCACTGTACCCTTCATTCAGATAATCTGAGCGCAAATCATAGGTCAATCCGATGGTCATAAACGGTTATTGGGTAAAATCGGGGTATCTGAAGACTTTATCCTCGTAGTTTTTCAGCAGCACATAGTCATCTTCACGACCCACAACATAATCAGGCAGCAAAGGAATTTTTCCGCCGCCTCCGGGTGCATCCACCACGTAGGTAGGAATAGCATAGCCACTGGTGTGCCCGCGAAGTCCTTTGATGATATCGAGCCCTTTTTCAATGGTTGTGCGGAAATGGCCTGATCCAACCACCGGATCGCACTGATACAGGTAATAAGGGCGTACCCTTATTTTCAGCAGGGCGTGCATGAGGTTTTTCATCACCTCTACATCATCATTGATCCCCTTGAGCAAAACGGTCTGGCTTCCCAGCGGAATCCCGGCATTGGCAAGCCTTTCGCATGCCTCTTTAACCTCCATCGTTATTTCATCGGCATGGGTGAAATGGATGCTAAGGTAGAGTGGATGGTATTTCCTGAGCATGCCGACCAGCGGACGGGTTATTCGTTGCGGAAGAACTGCAGGCACTTTTGTGCCGATCCGGATGATCTCAACATGACGGATATTCCTTAAGCGCGACAGGAGGTACTCCACGTGCAGGTCGGGCATGGTAAGCGGGTCACCGCCTGATATCAGTACGTCGCGTACCTCTTTATGCTGCTCAATGTAGTTAAGCCCTGGTTCCCATGATTTGACCCCGGTGTGGCACTTGTTTTTGGCAACCATCCTTGTGCGGGTGCAGTAACGGCAGTAGGTTGAACAGAATCCGGTCACCAGGAACAGCACCCTGTCGGGGTAGCGGTGAACGATGTTTGGCACCGGACTGTAATGTTCTTCCGACAGCGGATCGGATGCTTCCCCGTCATGTGTGAGGAATTCGTCAAATACAGGAACAACGCTTTTACGAAGTGCCTGGTCCGGGTTGTTCCTGTCAAGCAGGCTGATGTAGTAAGGGGAAATACGCAACGGGAGCGACTGGCTGTTTGGCCCGTCCGGTTTGACTTCATTCTCAGATAAATTCACATACCTCGCCAGCTGTTCGATGGAATCAGCACTGTTTTTTATTTGCCAGTGCCAGTTGTTCCAGTCCTTGACGGTTGCTTCAGGAAAATAGGTTTGCAAAAAATCAAGGGAGCGGTCACTGATCGCCGTTTTATCACGGTCATTGCGCGATTTGAAATATTCGTCTAAAAGTGTTGCTTCGTCTATGAAGGTTTGCTGACTTGGGGGTTCTTCTTCTTCTGATAATTCTATATGCGGGATAACCAGTTTTTCGGTCGGATTTTTTTCCATTGGATTGGTTCGCGGTTTGGGGGTTAACATGAATGATGCCCTCCGACAAAAATAAATGGATTTAATTGATTGTTTATCCGTTTATTGTAATTGGTTTGTGAGGTCATCATAGGTATTCGGAATTCAACTGCAAATAGGCATTAAAAATATGTACTTTTGACAGGCTTAAAAGATTATTTTTCAACAAAATTGTGTTAATAAAACCCGGGTCAAAATGAAGCTTTTTTTCAGGCATTCCGGAGCTGGCAAACCTGTCATAATCCTGCACGGATTATTCGGTATATCAGATAATTGGGTCACTTTTGGCCGCAGGTTGAGTGAGCAGTATTCCGTGTATATTCCCGACCTCCGTAACCATGGTCAGTCGCCACGCAGCCAGGTATTCGATTTTCCCTCCCTGGAAAATGATCTGCTGGAGCTGATTGAAGAGCAAGGTTTGCATGACATTTACCTGATCGGGCATTCGCTGGGTGGGAAGACAGCCATGGTTTTTACATTGCACAACCCTTCAATAGTTAAAAAGCTGGTCGTTGTTGATATCTCGCTCAGAAAATCGCCGCCGAACAGCGAGCACCAGCAACTGCTTTCGGCCATGATGGCGGTTGATTTCAGCATGGCCAGGTCGAGGAGTGATGTTGACAAACAGCTGCAGCAGCATGTCGGCAGCCTCAAGCTGCGACAGTTCCTTTTAAAGAATATCTACTGGCGCGATAAATACAGCCTCGACTGGCGGCTGAACCTCAGCGCGATCAATGAGAATCTTTTATCGGTTTTTGAAGGGATCAATATTGAAGGTACCTATCCGGGCCCCGCGCTGTTTGTACGCGGGGCGCTGTCGGATTATATTCTGGATTCCGATTTTGATGGCCTTAAAATGAAATTCCCCGGTGCTGAGCTGAAGTCCATTGCGAATGCCGCACATTGGGTTCATGCCGATGCTCCCGGGGAATTTTACGACGTTGTGAAAACGTTTCTAGATCATTGATTAATAGCGGTTAATCTCAATTTTTGATATCGCGGTCTTGATTGTCAGGAAAATTTTATTCTTTCCGGTTGCGAAATTGGCGGTTTGGTAAATGCCGTCGCCTTTTTTGCTGAAACCTTCAAATTCCTTGCTGATCATGAAGGATTCAGATTTAATCTGGCACCCCGACTCCTTCGGGATTTCAACTTTGATGGAGGAGGCTCCAGCATTGAACGTCATTACTGTCAGGGGGTTCTTGTTGCCTATTTTAATGTCAATAGACGAGGCACCCGCATCGATGTTGGTGGTGTCAATTTTATAGTCACGGAGATCCATGATGATCTCTGCTGCGCCAATGTCAAAGTCAAGATTCCACGAAGGTTTTTCATTCAGTCTGATCTCCACCTTGTTTTCATTGACTGTATGCCGTACCCGGGATTTTTCCAGTGACAGGTTGATTTGTTTCCTGCCGTTTTCATTTGTGGTGGTAATTGAATAGTTGCCGATATCGCCTGTTTTATTGAAAGAGAGGAAATCGGAAGTTACCCCTGCCAGGTTGAAGTTCCCTGCGGCCGCTTCAAGTTTCAGGATGCCTTTGCCGGTTACTGAATCAAATGGGACACTGAGGTTTTGCGGTTGGTAATTATAGGTTGAGGTGGTGTCTTCATCCTCATCGCTCCAGTCTTTGCCAGGCAAATTTCGAAAATCGTTAAAATGCAGCCATGACGAGTGCCTGGATATCTTGTTGAAAAAGATGACTGTTAGTGCGAGTACAACGACCAGGGAAGTGATTTTTATCCCGTCACTAATTGGAAGTATAGAGATTCCCCAAAGGATGAGGATCAATGGCCAGAGGCTCCAGAGAGTGCGAAAACCAAATTCCAATACCCCGAAATTGTTCAGCATAAAGAGGGTCCCGATCGCGATCAGGATAAATGCCCAGAAAACATGACGATATTTCATTGGTCGGATTTTAGTGTTCGTTAGTGTTGATTTTCTTTTTTGACATGGTGTTGATAAGCAGTCCAATACCCACCACAATCAGGATTACCGGCCACAGGTCGCCGAAGTTGATTTGCGGGATCAGTTCATCTGCCAGAAAAAGTGCCCCTAAAGTGATAAGCACCATCCCGCCGATCAAACTGCCTTTGTTCCGTTCCATGGTTTGTGGTGCCGGAGTTGACACCGGGTTGAATGCATCTGCTTTAGGGGCGTCAGTAGTATAACCGGAGGCATCCGTTGCATAACCTGTGTTTCCTGAATTGGGTTGCTGAAAATCAGAACCCGGCTGGTTCATGACTGGTTTAATCCTGAGTGGGTTTTCAGGTGTTACGATCCACAATATGATGTAGATAAGGAATCCGCCGCCACCTGCGAGTGTAAGAACAACAAATGCAAGGCGGATGAGAAGCGGGTCCATCACAAAGTAGTCTGCAAGGCCACCGGCGACACCGGCAAATTTGCGGTCAGTTTGGCTGCGATAAAGACGTTTAGGTTCCATGAGATAAATTATTGGTGATTTCCCCGTTTAGACGATGCCTTCAGAATAAGGTTACACAGAATGAAATGGAGTGTTCCTAAGATGCCATTTCCTGCTTTTTCTTATACATCCTTGACGAAATGGAAAGGCTGAGTTCAAAAAGAGCATAGAGGGGAAAGGCAACGATCACCTGGCTGAAAATATCCGGGCTGGGCGTGATGATACCGGCAATTATCAGAATTGCTATCATGGTATGTTTCCGGTATTTGCGCAGGTGCCCTGGTGTGATGATGCCGATCTTGGTGAGGAAAAGGATCAGGACAGGAAGTTCAAACAACAATCCCATCAGGAGTGTCATCATCGTGATTGAACTGACATAGGAAGTAAGCGCTATCTGGTTTGACACGGCAGCACTCACTGCGTAACCTCCCAGGAAATTGATCATCAGCGGGGCTACGATGAAGTAGCTGAACAACACCCCCAGGATGAATAAAAATGATATAATGAAAACGGCACCCCTGGAACTTCTGACCTCCTGGTCGTTTAGGCCTGGCTTTACAAACCTCCATAGCTCCCACAGGATGTATGGCAGCGCAATGATCAGACCGGCTACCAGCGAAATATTCATATGGGAGGTGAACTGTCCGGCAAGATTGATATTGATCAGCTGAAATTGCGACGGATCAATGCAAAGTGAAGGAAGGTTAAGTAAATCTCCCAGTTTGCAGAAAACCCTGTAGGTGATGAATGTCCTGGATTTGGGGGCCAGGATGATGTCGTCAAATAAAATATCCTTGAAAGCAAAGGCGGCAATCGAAGTAACCAGAACGGCGATCAGTATTCTCCACAATGTGCCACGCAATTCATCCAGATGTTCCCAGAATGACATCTCTGCTTCTTCGTCCGGCTTTCCGATAAATGGTATTTTCATCCTGTCCAATTAACATAGCAAAGGTAGGGATAAAAAAAGTTCAGAACGAAGTTTGGAAGATGGATTAAAATATGTATATTTGAATAAATAATTCTACCATGGCGGAACAACGTGAAATACTACTTGAACAGATGCTCAAGGTTTTAAAGGATATTGAAACAAATACCTGCGATAAACAATTCTTTCCTGATACGAACCTGCTTGAAAAGAAACTGGACCATGTCATTGAACTTCATGAACGGCAGATTGAGCTGCTGAAAGTTCTTGCCAACGATCGCTGCACCTGCAAAAAGAGCAAAGTAAGGAAAGAGAAGAAGGAGAAAAAGCCGAAGAAGGATAAAAAAGCCTAACGATTTTTCATCGGGCACCGGTATAGGTCCCGGAAAAGTGCTGAAAGTTTGTGCGCCTGCTCCGTGGTACACACCTGCTTCAGGGCCTGGTACTGTTTAATATTCTCTTTTTGAATATTCGTCTGAAGGCCTGAGAGCCTGTTCACAAGTGAATCAATTTGCACGGTGTCGGGCCTGGCTTGTTCCAGTTCGGTGATAATATCCGCCCTGACCTGCTTGATCGCCATGGAGATGGGCTCAGCAGCCGATTTATAATTCCTGTTGATCTCTCCAACCTGCAAAGTCTGGTTTTCTGATAAATTCAATTCATCCCGGAATGCGTTGCATTGCTGTTCCTCCGGGGAACAGCAGGGCCGGTTTGGCTCCTGTGTTTTCGGGTATATGAAAAAGCTGACCAGTGCTGAAATGTTTACAACGACCAGAACAGTCAGTACCCAGAATATTAAACGGTTTTTATCAAAAAAATTCATGGTGCTATTTATTAGTAACCGGGTTTTTGTCTTCATCAGCAAAATCGGTGATGAACAGGTTGGCCCTGAGGAATTCTAATTTTTCAGTGGAGTTGCTGGCTTGCTTTGCGGGGGGGCTGTCCTTTCTGGCCGTGTATGAGCCGATGAGGATTCCGCAAACAAGGGCCAGGGCCAGGGTAACTGGCTGTAAAATCCGCACCAGCGTGATGACTGGCGGTTTGCGGGTTTCGCTGAATTCGTTGTCGATGCGTTGAAGTATTCTGGTTGACGTAAATGGGGCTGGCTCCAATGTTTTTTCAACATGGATCATTTCGTCAACCACACGCACATCGGCGAGGATTTTTTCGCAGGCTTTGCACGATAGCAGATGGTTTTCCGCCAACCGGAGATCCTCCGCGGAAAGCAGCCCTTCCTGGTATGCGAAAATATTATTTCTGAAATGTTTACAATCCATGGCTCAGCTGGTTTTATATTCAGAGAATTGTGGAGTAAGATACTTCTGAAGGTTTAACCTCGCACGGTGAATCAAAGATTCAACAGCAGGTAACCCGATTTTCATGATCTCCGCAATCTGTTTGTACGATTGATCATCAAACTTGCACAGAACAAATGCGATCCGCTGGTTTTCAGGAAGGCGGCCGATAGCCTCATGCAGCAGTTTCCGTTTTTCCTTTTCATCCAGGTCGCTTAAACACGTTGAAGGCTCATGTGAAAACCCTTCTTTTTGCCCCTGACGGTGACCGAACAGCGATTCCACCCTCAACATTATTCCGTGCCTTTGTTGTTTTCTGGCCATGTTGAGTGATTTGTTGATGGTGATCCGGTAAATCCAGGTTGACAACGATGAATTGTTCTTGAAAGAGTTTATGGAACGGATAATTTCAAGGAAGATCTCCTGCGACAGATCTTCAGCATCTTCCATGCTGCCGACAAAGTAACAGGCCGTTTTGATCACAGGTTTCTGGTATTGATTTACCAGGTATTGAAAGGCATTGCGATCACGCCGTAAGATTCCTTCAATCAGCTCCGGGTCAGTCATCCTGTTACATAAAACCCGGAGGAATGTATCTCAGAAAGGATGTTGAGATACATTCCTCCGGGGGGTGTTGTTATTTATTTTTTCGGACAGGATGCAGGAGCTGAGCACTTACTTGCACAACCACTTTTGTTAGGCTGTCCCTGAGAACCGCAACTGCCCGTTCCCTTCCCCTTGTCACAACTTGTTCCGCAATTGTGTCCTTTTGAGCCGCAGCTGCTGTTATCTTTGCACTTTCCTGCTACCCCGCAATTATCGCACTTGCCGTCAGCGTTTTTATCAACGAAGGCTTTTCCATTGGTACAATTTGCAGTCTTCCCGCAGTCAGTTGCTTTTACGGTGTTATCCGTTGTTGCTTTGGTTGCGGGTTTGGTGGTTGAAGCCACCTGGGAAAAAGTGATACCGGTAAAAAAAACCAGGATCGCAAAGGTCAATAATACTCTTGATGCAGTTTTCATAGTTTTCTGTTTTTTATAAATGTTTAGTTGAATACAATGATTAGACAACCAAAAACAGAAAAACTTGCGGTCACTGGTGAAAAATTATTCTTTTTTTCCTGTATTCAGTCCGAATGGCAGGTATAGCGGGCAAAAACCAATCAGACTGGTAAGGATAAATACGCCGGCCACGACCAGCAGGATGATGGCAAGGACGCCTGAAATCATATTTGTAAAGTACAGTGCAATAACCGCGATGGCAACCAGTATCCTGATTACTTTGTCAATTAAACCCATGTTTTTTTTCATGATCTGTCAGATTAAGGTGAATGAATGAAATAAAAATGCAGGTGGCAAAGATACGGCAAAAAGTGATATTTAAGCGATTTATTTTATAGGGACCTGATTCCGAGTTTACTGCAGTCAAAATCCGCAATCCGCAAATCACAGCTCCCCATTTCGCAGCAGGTGTCGCAAACCCGCTTAAAGACTTTAAACCCTGTCAATTCAACGTGTTGTGACATGTAAGTATCTTTTAACGGTTCTTCTCGCATGAGATCGGTACTGAGGTATTTTTTATTGCAGTCGGCGAAAACTGTCACCACGGATGCATTTTGGCCAAGCTCATTCTGTAATTGCAGTGCACCTAAAAAATTTGCCCCGGAGGAGATGCCTACTGCAAGGCCAAGTTGCCGTGCCAGTTTTTGTGCGAGGATGATTGAGTCGCCATCGGGCACTGCAACGATCCGGTCAAGCTGATCAAGTTTAATGATTGCAGGGATAAATTCATCGCTGATTCCCTGTATACGGTGAGACCCTACTTTATGGCCTGTTGACATGGTGGGTGATTCAGCCGGCTCAAGCGGGTGTATTTTAATGTCCGGATTTTGCGATTTCAGGTATCGACCAACTCCCATAACTGTTCCGCCGGTGCCAACTCCTGCCACGAAGGCGTCAGGGGTGATCCCGTTGTATTTAAGCTGGTACCAGATTTCAGGCCCGGTGGTTTTTTCATGGGCCTCCGCATTGGCGTCATTAGAAAACTGCTGAGGTAGAAAAATATTGGGTTCCCTTGATGCGATCTCCTCCGACAGCCTGATACTCCCAAGGAATCCTCCCTCTTCTTTTGAAACCGGGATGATCTGTGCGCCAAGGCTTTTTATAATGTCAACCCTTTCTTTGCTCATCCAGTCGGGCATGATGATGCGCACATTGTGCCCCAGTGCTTTGCCAATGGCGGCAAATGCGATTCCCGTGTTGCCGCTGGTTGCTTCAACGATCGTATCTCCCGGCTTGATCCGGTTTTCGGCATAGGCCTGTTCAAGAATATACAGCGCCATGCGGTCTTTGATGCTGCCTGTCACATTGTAGTGCTCAGACTTTGCATATATAACCCGATTTTCACCTTTATACCTGAAATGGATTGCCAGCATGGGAGAGTTCCCGATGAGCCTCCATAAATCAATAAAGCGCAGTTTGAAATTATTGTCAGTTCTGGAATTCATTACGGATGAGTAAATTCAGATTTATTTTTGATTTTCGTAAGGGTTACAAAAATAACAAAAATCGGCATTGTAAGTATACTGGCCGTTGTGACAAAAAGAAATTTTCGGAGTAAATGTTATGTTACTGGCTAATGTGGGAGGTTGAACCAGGAATCTATCCTCCCGTTGTGGGTTGTACCGTTTTTGTGGCTGAATTCGTTGGTGTGCTTGTTATAGATATAGTCTGCCTCCCAGGTGCCATGATTTGTTACAACTTGTTCAATGGCCTCCATGATGTACTGCAATTCGCTTTCTTTCATAGTAGGATGCAGGGAAATCCTCACCCAGCCGGGTTTTTCTGACAGGTCGCCGGTGTTGATTTTGTCGGTGATTTTTTTTGATTTATCATGGCTGACATTCAGCAGGTAATGCCCATAGGTTCCGGCGCAGGCGCAACCACCTCTTACCTGGATGCCGAACCTGTCGCTTAATAAGCGTACAATGAGATTGTAATGGATTGAATCGGCATAAAATGAGATGATACCGAGCCTGTCGGCGACACTCTCCGCCAATACGTGAACCTTTGGAATGCTCTTCAGCCATTTCATGGCCATGGCCACAAGTACCTTCTCCCGTTCATGCATCATCTCAACGTTCATCTGGTCTTTCAGTTCAATGGCAAGAGCGGTTTTTATTGCCTGGAGGAATCCCGGTGTTCCTCCGTCCTCCCTGATCTCAATGTCATCAATGAATTTGTATTCGCCCCAGGCATTTGTCCAGTCAACGGTTCCGCCTCCTGGCTGGTCGGGGACTTGGCTGTGATATAACAGCGAATCAAAAATCAGTACGCCTGAAGATCCGGGTCCTCCCAGGAATTTATGCGGTGAGAACATCACTGCATCCAGTTTTTCCATCGGGTCTTCGGGGTGCATGTTGATTGTTTCATATGGTGCCGAGGCAGCAAAATCAATAAACGCCACGCCTCCGTATTTGTGCATCATCCCGGCCATGGCGTGATACGGTGTTCTGATCCCGGTAACATTGGAACAGGCCGTGAACGATCCGATCTTGCGTTTCCTGTCTTTGTATTTTAACAGGGCATTTTCAAGGTTGCTGAGGCTGACCAGCAGGTCATCACCGGGTTCAATCACCACAACATCCGCAGCTGTTTCATACCACGACGTATGATTGGAGTGGTGTTCCATGTGCGTGATGAAAACCACGGGCCGTTCCGTTTCCTTCATGCAGGGCTGCATGGTAAGGTTTCTGCAGGTTTTCAATCCCAGGATGCGCTGAAATTTCACAATGGCTGCGGTCATCCCGAAACCGGTTGTGATGATCACATCACCGGGGCCTGCATTGACGTGATTTTTGATCTGCTGATGCGCCCGGTGATAGGCTTTGGTCATCAGGCGCCCGTTTTCGCTGGTTTCGGTGTGCGTGTTGCCGATAAAAGGGCCGATGCCGTTTGTCAGTGTTTCTTCAATGGGTTTATATAACCGTCCGCTGGCGATCCAGTCGGCATACACCATTGTTTTCAACCCATAGGGTGAGCGGTATTGCTGTTTTTGCCCGATGATGTTTTTGCGGAATCTGTTAAAGTAACTTTCTGTACTCATCTGTTTTTGGTCAGGGGCAGCAGCAGGTATGGGATGCTTTAAGGAGGTTGTTCTCCAGGTAGTGAATACAGGCATTGGTAATGATGGTCTGCTTAGTCCAGATAATTTCTTTGTTCTGATCAGACAGCAAACTGTTAAAACCGGCGTTGATGTTATTCAGGATAACAGACTGGCAATCACGAATAGAATCCAGATTCTCCGGGGCTGAGAAGTATTTTGTGGTAAATGGGTTAAACCTCATCTCTTCATTCGTTATTGCACCGAGTTCAACGGTGAGAACGAGGAATCCCCGGGCATTTCCGAAGTCAGGATGGATGGTAAGTCCGTCATTGGTAGGTATCGCTATTTTCATGGCATAGATTTGCTGGTAAACTGTCAACCACACAAAGGTAGGTTGTTCATGTGGCCGGAAAGGGCCAATTACCGTGATACTTGGTATACCGCAGGGTGATATCAAACAGACAGACAAAAGCCACACTTGTTGATAAAATGTGATAAATAGCACGTTTAAATGTGTAATAATGCACAAAATGGCATGTGTATTTTTCAGACCTTTGTCGGAAAATCGGTGACAGTCAATTTATAAGGATGTACCAGGAAAGCAATAAAAAGATTAGCTCTTGCCGCGACTGTAAGGTGAAATCCTGTGCTGCTGCGGTGCTGCATGCTGCAGAAATAGATCTTGTCAATGAAAACAGCCGTGAAACCTCGTTTAAAAAGGGGGATATCATCCTGCATGAGGGTTCCATGACTTCACACATCATCTACCTTAAGTCGGGACTGGTCAAGGAGTATCAGAAGGGGCCCGGCGACAAGGAGCAGATCCTTCAGATTATAAAGAAATACACTTATCTTGGATTGCCCTCACTGTTTGGCGACAGGGTCAATCATTATTCTTATGGAGCACTTGAAGATATTACGGTATGCTACATTGACCTGAATATCTTCAACCAGCTCATCCGGCAAAACGGGAATTTTGCATTTGAGATCCTGGTGTCGGTAAGCCGCGACAGCCTGAATAATTTTCATCGTTTCATGAGCCAGTCGCAAAAGAAGACTTATGGACGGGTTGCCGATGCACTGATTTATTTTTCAAGGATCATTTATGAAAATGATGTATTTGAGATTCCGTTTTCACGTCAGGAACTGGCCGATCTCATTGGCATTTCGCGGGAAAGTGCCACACGTGTCCTCTCCAAATTCAATGATGACGGCATATTGCGCCTTTCAGGGCGCACCATTGAAATCGTCAACCCGGAGTTACTGGGTCAGATCAGCAAAAACGGATAGCCTGGCATTGATCAGGTAAAGATGATCTGGGTTTGAAGTCCGCCACATTTTTCGTAGAACTGGCCAACGGTCAGAACCTCTTTGACCCCTTCCCAAAGGTCTTCCTTTTTCAGTTTGAACATGTCCATCGCCAGTTTGCAGGCATACACTTCGCCGCCGCCGGCTTCAATCATTTCCAGGAATTCTTTTACAGGCGGGATGTCCAGTTTGTCCATCTGGCTGCGCATCATGGCAGATACGCCTGCCTCAACGCCCGGGATTGCACCAAGCAGGGTTGGGAATGGAAGTCCGCCGGGCATACGCATGGCAGGGTTGCCAACAACGCCGGTGTGCAGGCTGTTCATGGTTTTCTTTGTGATGGCATCAAGCCCGAAAAATGTAAAGAACATTTTCGTTTCAATACCTTCCATGACAGCTCCGTTGCTCATGACCAATGCTGCATATACATCTTCAATGGTGCCCTTGGCACAAATAATACATACCTTTTTTAAAGGAAATTCTTCGTTTGCCATGTCAAATGGTTTTAATGTGAGGCTGCATGATGATGCAACTGATTAAATGAGATTTATACGCAGGATGATGGTTTGGGTATTCCGGCGATTTTAGCGGCTTTCTTCATCGGCGCCCCCGGAAAGAGGCCGTAAAACCCCTTGATATCAATAATGCCTGAGTTTCCTACCGAACGGATTGTGAGTGCTTCCCCTTTTCCATAGCGTTCGCGGAGGAAACTCAAAACAGCATAATGGTTGTCAGTAAGGTTAATACCCTCTTCCCCGGCCACTTCAGCGGCCATTTCCCTGGTCCATTGCGCAGGATTGGTGAAGTATCCTTCTTCATTGACGTCAACACTCACACCTGCATAAATTTTCTGTGCCATAACAACGATTTTTGATTTTAAAGTTACTGTAATTTTATTGGATTCCAGGTAGCCTGTTACCTGTTATGATTTTACTTTGTTTACTGCCTGCAAAAGCCTGAGCGTATAAGAAAGCGACTTTCTGACCTCAGGAGAATTCATTTGTTTCATCAGCGCGAACAGTGATTTGTTATCCAGTTTGTCGTCCATTTTAACCTCTGCAATCGCCGTGGAGATTCTGCCCAGGGATTCAATTACATCGGGCCGGGTGAGGTTCCTTATGATGTCAAAATAGCCTTTCTGTTCAAATTCGTTCATTTTGTTAACTGCATCCAGTCCAACCTGGTGCAGCACCGGTGAAATATCTTTCATGAAATCCCTGGCGCTTTCAAGCATTTCAAGCATTTCGTAAAAAGTGTCGATGTTCTGCAGCAATTTGACAAGGAGTTTTGAAATCCCGGTATGGTCCAGGTCAACCTGGGATTTATCAAGGGTAACGACTGTTTGATGGAAAGCATCTTTTGCCACGATACTCAGATCGGCCACAAGATCATCAAATTCTTCGCGCTTCCTGTTCTGCTGCTCAACGCTTTCAAGGATCAGATCAAGTTTCAGGTTGAGTGCATTGATTTGTTCCTGGATACTTATTTCAGACATAATGTTGTCAATTACATTTTTTTACCAGCCATTGTCATTTTGGAATCAATCGGCATCTCTTTGCCTTTCAGCAATATATGCCAGTAAATCCATCGGAAGATGAGTTTTCCGTAATGGTTCATCCTTGTTTCTTTCAGAAGGCCGAAAGGCCCGATCCCGGGAAACGGAAATGATCCGGGCAGTGGTTCAGTATCATAGTTGAAATCGATAAGGGCACCTTTGCCGAAACCGGTTTCAATATAGCAGTTGGCATGACCGTCAAATGACTCTGTAAACGGCCGGTTTTCAATGGCACAGACCAGGTTTTCAGTAAGTACATCGGCCTGGAAGTGAACAACTGACCCGGCTTTGGAAGTGGGGAAATTACCGGCATCCCCGATCACAAAAATGTTGGGGAAGAAGTCGGACTGGAGGGTATGTTTGTTTGCTTTTGCAAAGTCCATCTCATCACCAAGGCCACTGCGGCCGATCATCGGGTCGCCTTTATGAACAGGGACTGTTACTAGGCAGTCAAAGGGAATTTCACGGTCATCATAGGACACGATCGCTTTTTTGTCATTGTCAACTTTTTCAAGATAAAAGTCTGGAATTATGTTGATGTTTTTATCTTCAAGAAGTGCCCCGAGGACTTTTGACGCCCTTGGTTTGGTGAAGGCTCCCGACATGGGTGTGGCATACGAAATGTTGACCTTACTGCGGAGTCCGCGTTCAACAAAAAATGCATCGGCGAACATGACGAATTCAAGTGGTGCCACCGGGCATTTGATGGGAACATCTGCTATATTCAGCACAAGTTCGCCCCCTGGCCATGTTTTGAAGAATTCGGCAAGTGCCAGAGCACCCTCAATGGTATAGAAGTCAAAAATATTCTTGTGCCACAATGGGCCTTTAAGCCCCGGTGTCTCTTCGGGAACCACCCTGGTTCCGGTAGCAATCACCAGGAAGTTGTATTTCAGAGAAATACCGTCCTTAAGAAGAACCTTGCTTTCATTACCGTCAATCCGATCAATTTCCTGGAAGATCACGTTCACACCGTTGGGCAGGAAGCTTGTTTTAGGCTTTACCACGTCCTGACGGTTATACATGCCAAAAGGAACGAATAAAAAGCCAGGCTGGTAGTAGTGTGTTCTGTGCTGGTCAACAATGGTAATATCCCATTCGTCGCGGGAAAGCTGCTTCCGCATTTTGTTTGCCATGATGGTGCCGCCTGTTCCTGCTCCGAGAATTAGAAGTCGTTTCATGTGTGGTGCTGTTAATGCGCTTTAAATATATGGACAAAGATATATATATATGAAACACGATGTATCTATCTGTTATAAAATTAACAATATTTATATTCAGATTGAATATAAAATATGGTAATATTTCACAAATTGTGAATACATTAACACAAAGCGAAGGGTGTATACGATTAAATTATCCCGATAGAGGAAGTGGTGGGTTATGCCTTTTTTTCTGCCTGGTCGGCGGTGGTGCTTTTGTCGGAGGGCTTTTTCATGTCTTCTTCAAGTCCGTCCATGCCATCTTTGAAACTTTTCACCCCTTTTCCCAACCCTTTCATCAGTTCAGGAATTTTCTTACCGCCGAAAAGAAGCAGAACTACCAGCGCTACAAGCAACAACTCAGTGGTGCCGAGACCGAAAATCAATAGGATGCTAAGTGTCATGGTTCAGGGTTTTTAATGCACAATGCAATGCAAAGATACAAATTCTAACTTCAATTATTTCTGCTGATTAAAAAAGAGGCAGGAATCGCCATAGCTCAGGAACCGGTAGCCATGGTCAACCGCATAATTGTAGATATTCTTCCATTCTTCTCCGATCATCGCCGCAACCAGCAACAGGAGTGTGCTCTGGGGCATATGAAAATTGGTGATGAGCCCGGATAGCAGCCGGTATTTGTACCCGGGCACTACCATAAGCCGGGTTTCGCCTGAATATTCGCTTAAGCCTCGGGAATCTATGAATTGGAGCAGTGCTTCGAGCGATTGCCGTGGAGTGATATCCTGTGCAGTCATTTCCCCGTATGGGTACCACTGAGGGACTCCGTCGTTCATGTCAGGTCCTTTCTGTATCAGCCTTACGCCCAGCCAGTAGATACTTTCTACTGTACGGGCGGAGGTGGTGCCCACTGCAAACATCGGACGGTGCAGGTTCCTGAGCAAACCTTCAATGGTTGTACCTGAAACAATGATCTTTTCATGGTGCATCACATGATCCCCCACCTGCTCAGCTGCTACAGGTCTGAATGTACCCACACCAACATGCAAGGTGACATTCTCTGTCACAATCCCCTGCTGGTGCAGTTTACTGATCAGTGGTGCGGTGAAATGCAAACCGGCGGTTGGTGCGGCCACTGAACCTTCGTGTGTGGCATAGGTGGTCTGGTACCGGTCATTGTCGGACAGGTTTGCACGGCGGTTGATATACGGTGGCAGCGGCATCAGCCCCGACATCTCCAGTATTTCTGAAAATGTTTTTTCTGCAGGCTCCCAGTGGAAGGCAATTTCAAAACAGCCTCCGCCCAGTTCACCATTGAGATCTGCAAATAGCCGGTTCACCGTATTTCCGGTGACATGTTCAAGGACCAGTGTGCCTGATTTCCACCGTTTCAGGTTGCCTACAAGGCATTTCCAGGTGCAACAGCCGGTTTGATGAAACGCAGACTGGATATCAGCGGTTGGTTTAAGCGGTTCCAGGCAGAAAATCTCAATAAGAGCACCTGAATGCTTGGTGAAAAGCAGCCTTGCCCGAATAACCCTGGTATCGTTAAACACGAGGAGGCTGTTGGCCGGAAGGTACTGGCCGATGTTGGAAAAGTGATCGTCGATGACCTCATTCTGCTTATAAACAAGGAGTTTCGACGAATCGCGTTCATCCAGCGGGAACTGGGCGATCTGCTCCCCGGGCAGGTTATAGTCATAGTCTTTGATGCAGATGGAACCAGGTGCGGGCATCAGGTTTTTTTTCTGCAAAGGTCAGGAAAAAACTGCAGGATCAATGCTTGTCTGAGTTGAAAAAATTGGGTTTGTAGGTAAGCATGATATAGGCATACTGGGCAAATTTGGCCGTGCCGGATTTCAGCCCGTCGTATGCCTCCATAGCTGCAGTAGGCAGGAAAATGCAATAGGCCATGTTCAGTTCAAAATTTGCAACAGGCTTGTAGATGTACATCAGGTCAATTTCCGAGCCCAGGCTTTTAGTCACTTCAACATAGGCGTACGGTTTGGTTTTCGTCGGTTTTGCAAGGTAGCCGTAGGGAAGGCTGAACCACCGGTAGGTAGCTTCAAGCGACATTTTATCAGTCATGGTTACGGTAGCCCTCGCATAAAGATCGTTCAACCCGGGGCTCAGGTTATCCTTGGCCAGGATGGTGAACATATCCATATAACCGTATCCGCGGTGGGATGTGCCGTACAGGGTACTGAAACCGGTCACTTTTGTTTTGTAAGTTGCAGTATCTGAATAGTCGTTGCCGCTGAGGTGGTCAAATCCTGCCATAATTTTCAAGGGTTTGATAACCTGGTAACTGACCCAGGCTGAGAAAAAGTCGGCGCTTAATTTTCTTCCGTCGCGGAAATGTCCGCCCTGGTAATAGGCATTCAGGAAAAATCCCCATTTTTTGTTGTTGAACAGCAGGCCGGCGCCAACAGTTGCACGGGCGTAAAGAGTGTGTATAAACTCTTCGGTGGATGTTGTGGTGACATTTGTTTTAGTTATAGTTGTGCCGATGATGGAATCGTTCTGATTGCGGATAAAAAGTGTGTCACTCTTTACCGTGGTTTTAGACGAAGTAATGCTTGGTTTCTGCAAAGCATCCACAATCCCCATCACCGATAATGTGAACTTGTTCTGCATGAACTTTTTATTCAGATACAGGTACCCCATGTATTTATAATTCCTTCCCATATAATATGAGATTAGAAATGCATTGGCCGGCGCGGTATTGTTCACCGCAAAAGCGGCATCCCCTTTCAGGTTGCCCAGTGGACTTTCATATTGGGCAATAACAATATCATGGGTGGCACCCCACATGCTCCAGTTTGAAGATCCGAATAACCGCTCATCGTCATAAGCCACTTCCATGCGGCCGATTTTTACCCCGAATGCAGGGTTGAGATTGTATTTCAGCCATGCTTCATATACATTAACGGTGTTTTTTGATATTGTATCCGATGAATAGTAATTCTGGCCGAATACCCATGCATCATAGAGGGAGAACCGGGTGGTGATTTTGTCGCTTTTATAGTCAAAAAGGATTCTTGCACGGCCAAGGATATCGGCATAAGGGGTTTTGGAAGAGTCGCGAAGGGAGACGTATCCGTCGCGATATTCCCCGCGCATTTTAACTTCCCCGGAAATGTTGAACTGGGCGTTCAGAATTGTTGAAAAGATAACCAGGAATACGCCGGTCAGCAAAGGTTTTAAGATAGTTTTCTTCATGTTGCCAGGTTTTATCAGCTGAAATTTGAAGTCGCAAAAGTAAGGAAAGTTAATAAATATGGAAAAAATATCAATACGTATTTTCGTTTCATCGGGATTTAAGAAAAGCATAAAGGTGTAATTCGGGAATACAATTAACGTAAATATTTAATAATGCTATTAATTCTGTGTTTTCAAGCCCTCAGGCTTTTTAAAACAACGGTTACATTTTCCCGTTTCCTGTTTTCAACCAGCGCTTCGTACTCCGTTTCTGTCATGCCTCCCAATACCTGCAAAACCGGGGCAGAAAGAAATATGACAAGGTTCAGCGAAAAGATGGTAAGCAGCAGGTTGGAGGCGGTCATCGGGCGAACTGTCCCCTTCTCTATCTCCACATTCAGCGCACGTTCTGTCTGCAGCATCAGCGACCGGGGGGCTTCACCGATTTTAGTTCTGAGTAAAGAAAGCCGTTCCGGGTTTGTATTCAGTTCATTGAAGAACAGGAATGGAAGTCTTGGGTTGGACTTCATGACGTCGTAATGGGTCTCCACTTTCCTGCGGACGTTTTCTTCAAATGAAAGATTTTCATCCATGGGCAGGAGCAACGCATCCGTAAAAATCCCGGCAGCTTTGCTGAACACCGCATCAAACAAACGATCCTTGGTTCGGAAGTAATAATGCACCAATGCCTGGTTGCAACCCACAATCCTGGCGATTTCGGTGGTGGATGTGAGCGCATAGCCCTTTTCAAGGAACAGAGCTGTTGCCGTATCAAGAATGACCTGTTCCGTTGTGGTGTCGTTGGTGTGAAGTGTCATTATTGAATATAATATTTAATAGAAGTATTAATATCATGCAAAGTAAATTGATTCCGGTGAAAAAAACAACTGTTATCCGGAAATATTCATGTTTTCCGGATAAGATATTAAAAAGAAATATTCAGGTATTTTGCCCTTTATGGGCATGATGGCCGGTGGAAGCGGCGGTTAGTAGCTTCCTTTGGCCTCAGCGCCGGTTATAATGTCAATGCTTGCCCCGCAGCCAAGCCTGTTGGCGCCGGCATTGATAAGTGAAATGGCCTGGTCAAAGTTCCTGATGCCCCCTGATGCCTTTACACCCATCTGCGGGCCGACAATCCTGCGCATGAGCGCCACATCGTGCACCGTAGCGCCACTGCCTGAGAAACCCGTACTGGTTTTTACAAAATCTGCCCCGGCTTTTTTTGAAATTTCACAGGCAATGATCTTCTCTTCATCGGTCAGGAGCCCGGTTTCCAGGATTACCTTTAAGACAGTATTGGTCCTGCATGCCCGCTTTATGGCACGGATATCCTCTTCAACCAGTTTGAGGTTCCCCGATTTCAACGCACCTACATTAATTACCATGTCCAGTTCCTCAGCGCCGTTCCCGATCGCGCTGCGCGCTTCAAAGGCCTTGCTGCGTGTATCCATTTCGCCCAGCGGGAAACCAATGACTGAACACACTTTAACACCTGTTCCGCGGAGTTTTTTCGCGACAAAAGGTATCCATGATGAGTTTACGCAAACCGATTTGAATTTATACCTGATTGCGTCGCTGCAGAGTTGTTCGAATTGAGTTGCTACAGATTCAGGCTTCAGCAAAGTATGGTCGATATATCCTGCAAGTTCGGCTGCCGGCATTCTCTGTCCTGCTGACATCGCCGGGTTTGCAGCACCCACGTTGCCGGCCTGTGATTTCTCACTCAACCGTTGCATGATTTCCTTTGTAATCCTGTCAATCAGTTCATTGTGATCCATATTATTTCCCTTCTCTTTCTATTGACATCATTTTATTAATCCTGGGCCAGTGCCTGCCACCTTCAAATTTTGTTTCAAGCCATAGTTTAGCAAAGATACAGAGGTCCTCCCTGCTGTGTTGCGACGTACCCATCGTGAGTATATTCGCATTGTTATGCTCGCGGCTGTTCACGATGGTTTTTGCGCTCCAGCACAGGGCCGCCCTGATTCCATGGACTTTGTTGCAAACCATGGAGGAGCCGATCCCCGCCGCGTCAAGCATGATCCCGCGCTCGCAGTCGCCGCTGACCACTTTCCTGGCAACGGCCAGGGCAAAATCGGGATAATCCACCTTTTCGGTACTGTTGTTTGTGCCCACATCAACCACCTTGTATCCGGCTGTTTCAAGGTAGCTTTTCAGCATCTCCTTTGCATCATACGAACCGTGATCAGCCCCGATGGCAACACCCCTGATATGGACATTGTCTAAACCCTGTTTATCTTTTCCGATTATCATGCGCCTGTACTTCCTGATCCTTTTCAAGACAATTTACAAATTTGCATCATGGTGAATTTCGTCAACGATCCCTGCAATCACAGACTTTACCGTAAATGTTTCAGGTTCATCCAGGATGAACCTGGCAGAACCGCCTTCTTCCATCACAAGTACAGTATCGCCGATGCCGGCCTGAACCGAATCCACAGCCAGAAATGATTTTCCGCATGGTTTTCCCGATGGGTCAACAGGCTGAACGATCAGGATCTTCCTTGATTCATAGCCGGGAGCTTTCACTGTAGATACTACATTTCCGGTAACTTTGGCCAGTATCATCGTTGGTTTTCAGTAAAAATATGGTCAACAATCCCTACAATGGCAGCATCACAGGGATTCATCAATGTTTCAAGGACCCTGCCGGCCTCCTTGCTTGTTTCGTAGTAGACCACATCGCCTGTTCCTGCCTGTATTGTGTCAAAAGCTACAAGCGGATCGCCACAGGGTATAAGGTGTTCATCAACCGGCTGCACGAGGAGCAGTTTGATCCCTTCAAAGGAGGGAACTTTCCTGGTGCTGACTACTCTTCCTGTTACTTTTCCTAATTTCATACCTGATCAGATGATTCTGAAATAATCAACGAGGGTGCAGCGCCTTTCCCGTGTAAATGTCCTGGCCCTTGTAACCCCTTCCCCGGTGGGACTTGCGATCGTGAATGATGCAAAACCCGCACCGCCGTGGCCCAGGCCGGCATAACTCGGCCCGTTTTTGATAAAGATGGAGCAGTTCATCGCCCTGGCCATTTTACTGAGTTTGGCGATGTTGAGCGAATGCATGATGGCGGTGTGCCTGAATCCATGTTCACATTCAACAGCGAGGTCAATGGCGGTATCAACATCGTTCACACGAACCAGGGGCATGACCGGCATCAGTTGCTCCGTCCATACCAGCGGATGTTCCCTGGGAACTTCACACAGCAGCAGCCTGGTTGACGGCGGAACCGACAACCCGATTTCACGCGCAATGGCATCGGCATTCTTGCCAATAAATTTTTTCTCTGCGGCACCTTCTTTTCCCGGTCCGCCCGGCTCACTGATGACGAGCTTTGTTATTTTTTCAATCTGGCCGGCATCGAGTTCATACGCACCGTTTTTTCTGAGTTCTTCTTTCAGCCGGTCGGCGACTGATGCCACAACGATGATCTCTTTTTCACAGATACAGATGACATTGTTGTCAAACCCTGCACCATTCACGATATCGCGCCCGGCTTTGGCCAGGTCGGCGGTTTCATCCACCACACAGGGCGGGTTGCCCGGTCCGGCGGCAATGACCTTTTTACCGCTGTTCATGGCCACACGCACAACCCCAGGGCCGCCTGTGACCACGAGGATGGCGATGCCGGGATGCGACATCAGGCATTTTGCTGATTCAATGGTTGGTTCTTCAATGCATGAAAGGAGGTTCTGAGGTCCGCCTGCTTCTATGATGGCGTGGTTCATCAGACTGATAACCCAGGCCGATACCTTTTTAGCCGATGGGTGCGGGTTGAAAACCACCGCATTACCGGCTGCGATCATGCCGATGCTGTTGCTAATAATGGTAACTACGGGATTGGTGCTGGGAGTAATTGATCCGATCACACCATAGGGTGCCCGTTCAACCAGCGTCAGTCCGTCATCATCCGAAAAGGATTCAGGAACAATATCTTCAACACCGGGCGTTTTAAGAATGCCCAGCTCATTCTTGATCATTTTATCTTCCCAGCGCCCCAGGCCTGTTTCTTCCATGGCCATCCGCGACAGTATTTCATTGTTTGCCAGTGTAGTCTTCCGGATATTTGAAATGATGTTCTTCCGGGTTTCAAGTGTCATCGTGTTTAATTCCACGAATGCCTTGCCTGCTGCATGGATGGCATCATTTATATTGGAGAAGACGCCTGCCTTTCTTACCCTGATCTCCTCTTTCGGCGGAGTTATATTCATATCCCGGACCACTTCCGCAACAAGCTCGCGTATGTTCTTTTCAAGATTATCCATTTGTTTCTCCGCCTGTTAGATGAAATATGGTTTTATCTCCGGGTGCGGCTGCGGGATCAGTGTGGCCATGCATAACTGGTTTTTTGCACGCGCTTTTGCGGAGCCTGCTTCCAGGGCCACTTCCATCGAATCAAGTGTTCCCATCATCTTTACGTATGACTTTCCGCCAAAACCAATGGCGAGCCTGATTTCAATAATTTTCACATTGCCTGTCTTTGCTGCCTGGTCGCCTGCTTCAATTCCGGCTACAACCGACAGTGTTTCAATGATTCCGATGGCATTCCAGTCGGTGGTTGAGACTACATTCCCGATGGCCGGCACTACATCCGGGTGTACCATTGGCAGGAACAGGCTGTCGACGATAAAGCCTTTCCCGGTTTCAAGTCCTTTGTTAAAGGAATATTCAACAGATGCAACGTCGCCGCTGAATACGATCAGGTATTTTCCCGGACACAATGTTCGTGCCTCAAGGATCCTGACAGGCGCTATTTTTACCATTTCGTCCAGCGCTTTGATCCCGATGGCAATGCTGCTAAACTCCAATACACCTAATACCATTAAATCCACCTGCCCCTCATTATTTCCTGTATAAAATCCTGTCAGTTTCGTCAATCACATCAACAATGCCCACGATCAGTGCATCACACGGCTTGTTGGTTGTAAGCGGAGTTTCCCTTGACGGACTGCCTTCCGTAATCATGACGAGTTCATCCGGCCCGGTGCCGAGCATATCAAGCGCCACAAGGAAATCGCCATTTTTTTCGCCGTACTGATTCGTTTTTTCAACAAGGAGGTAACGTGCACCGTCCATGCTGTCATTTTTTGAACTGCAGACTATTGTTCCGACCACTTTGCCAAGTACCATCTTTCAACTACCTGTTTTTCTCATAAGTATATTTGCCATCCTTTTCAATAAAATCAACGATGGCTATGACAGCTGAATCGGAGGGCTTTCCTTCGGTAACATCCGTGTACCGGGCACTGCTTCCGGAGACATAGAAAACAATTTCACCCACGCCGGCACCTACACTGTCCATGGAGACCACAAAGTCGCCTTTGCCCTCCATGGTTACAGGGTTGATTTTTTCAAGCAGCAGAAACCTGATTCCTTCAATTTTCTGTGCTTTCTGACTGGAAACGACTGTTCCGACTACCCTTGCCAAGATCATAGTGACTGTAGATTACGGAATTACTACTTCTTCGCTCCGCGGCCAAGTGGCAATGCACTGTCAACGTTCTGGTGCGGTCTCGGGATCACATGGGATGAAACAATTTCTCCCACTTTCTGGGCAGCCTGAACACCGGCATCCACCGCGGCCCTGACAGAGGCAACATCACCGCGAACGATGGCTGTGACATATCCGCCACCTGTTTTTTCAAAGCCGATCAGTTCAACCTTAGCGGCTTTTACCATTGCATCCGATGCCTCCACCATGGCGGTAAAACCCCTGGTTTCAATCATTCCCAAAGCTTCTGATGAATTATCATTCATAATGTCAATTGTTTTAGAATACTGTTAACTTATTTATAGTCTTCCCTTCCGGATATTTCGGCCAGGCGTTTTTCAACGATTGTCTTGCATTCCAGCACTTCAGCTTCCTCACCTCCGATGTACACCCTTCCGAACTTGCCAAAACCCATCACATCAACGATGTTGATCCGGGCAGCTTTTTCAGCTTCATTGGCTGCATAGTAGGCATAGCCGGCTGGTTCAATCTCCAGTACGAACAGGGTGTCGCCCCTTAAAAGCATCATCCCCATCCTGGTCCTGTTGATCAGCTGTGCATGATGGTCTTCCACATTTTTAATCAGCTGACTGGTAAGGATCCTGGGTTTGATCCTGTCATATTCAATTTTATCAATGGCTTTCAGCACAGCCTCCCCGGCCATCCGGGTATCACCCTGGCTGTCGGAATGCACTTCCAGCATGCCATAGGCACGCTCCACAACCTGCATCCCCGGGGTTACATGCGTAGCTTTCAGCGCAATGTCGGTGAGGGTGTTGATCTCAATTCCGGGTGCGATTTCAATGATGCAGCAGGCTTGTCCTGCAACGGGGAGGTATCCCCTTGATACGGTGGACAGGTAAGAGGCCATCTGTAACTGCAGCGAGTCGAGAAAAATATACGTTCTTAAATCAATCATGGTTATTTTCCTTTCTTAATTGGTTTCATACCCAAAGGCAACGCCGTATCAACATTTTCGTGGGGCCGTGGAATAACATGCGAGGATACAATTTCACCCACTTTTTCGGCGGCCCTGATGCCTGCATCAACTGCTGCACGAACAGCAGCCACATCGCCCCTGACGATGGCAGTTACATAACCGCCGCCCGTTTTTTCAAAGCCGATCAGTTCAACTTTTGCTGCTTTTACCATGGTGTCTGATGCTTCCACCATTGCTGCAAAACCCCTGGTTTCAATCATGCCCAGGGCTCTCATTTCATTGTTTTCCATATGCTTTCCTCCAGGTTAAAAAATGTGATGTGACCTTTATTGATGATGCAAGATATGATAACCTATTATCAAAGGAAACAAGAGTTCCGACCAGCATGCTGATCAACTGTTTCAATGCTTTTGAGCGTGGTAGCCGGATCGGTTTTCTTTGGGAAAACCTGCCGGCACAGTCATGCAAATGTACTTTTTTTTTATGCAATATGCACATGAGGTTGCGGGTAGGATGGAAGAAAAAAATGTAACCTGTCAGTCCGGGAAATTGCCTCCCCGGCATTCAAACATCTTTTAACCCGGCAGGTTGTTGAAATATTGGGTAATTTAGCTGGAAATATCACCAAATGAAAATCAGACAGTTTATCCCGAACGCCATTACATCCATGAACCTGGTTTGTGGGTTTATTTCCCTGACATTGAGCATGGAAGGCAGTTATATTTATGCTTCTATCTTTATTTTTCTGGCTGCTGTTTTTGATTTCCTCGACGGAAATGCCGCAAGGATACTCAACGCCCATTCGGAATTGGGGAAACAGCTTGATTCGCTGGCAGATGTGATTTCGTTCGGTGTGGCACCCGGGATTCTGATCTTCAGGATGATGCTGGACAATTGCGGCCCGAACTGCAGTTACATGGTGCAGCTCATCCCTTATTTTGCTGTGCTTATTCCTGTGTGTTCTGCGTTACGTTTGGCAAAGTTCAATATAGACCTGCGCCAGGAGGTTAATTTCATTGGTTTGCCCACTCCGGCCAATGCTATATTTTTTGCCTCCATCCCGCTGGTCCTGGATGTTCAGCCCGGCTTATTCAGCCTGATCCATCTTGATTTTCTGGTGACCATGTTCAGCAATACCCGGGTCCTGTCCATTTTGGTGGTTTTCTTCTCTTACCTCCTGATTTCAGAGTTTAAAATATTCTCAATGAAGTTTAAAAGCCTTGCGTGGAGCGGGAATGAGCTTCGTTATATTTTCCTGGGTTCAACCCTGGTGATGTTTGCCCTTTTTTCCCTGAGTGCACTGCCCCTCTCGATCATACTGTACGTTCTGATCTCCATCTTTTTCCAGAACTATATCGTTGAATAGGGACAAGCTGTAACGTATCACCTTGAATATTCCGGTGGGATTCATTTATCCCGAAAACTGGATGTTAACGCAATTCAAAATTCTGTCCCAGGTACACTTTCCTGACATGAGGATCGTCGGCCAGTTCCTTGCCTGTGCCTGACCTGAGGATGGAGCCCTCAAAAAGAAGGTAGGAACGGTCGGTGATGGAGAGGGTTTCGTGTACGTTGTGGTCAGTGATAAGCACACCGATGTTTTTCTCCTTCAGCCTTGTGACGATTTGCTGGATATCTTCAACGGCGATTGGATCAATGCCTGCAAAAGGTTCGTCAAGCAGTACAAACTTAGGGTCAACAGCCAGAGAACGCGCAATCTCGCACCTTCTCCGTTCGCCACCCGAAAGGGTTATCCCATGGCTTTTACGCACATGCTGAAGGCCAAACTCATCCAAAAGTTTTTCAAGGCGTTCTTTCTGAAGTTCCTTTGTAAGACCGGTGAATTCAAGGATTGACCTGATGTTGTCCTCCACACTCAGCTTACGGAAGATGGAGGCTTCCTGGGGCAGGTAACTGATCCCTCTCTGGGCTCTTTTAAACATCGGTTCATTGGTGATGTTCATGTCATCAAGGTAAACCATCCCCGACAGCGGTTTGATAAGGCCGACAATGATGTAAAAAGAGGTGGTTTTGCCTGCGCCATTCGGACCAAGTAAACCAACGATTTCACCCTGGTTGAGTTCAATGGAAACCTCATTCACAACAGTACGTTTCCTGTATTTCTTTACTATTTTTTCGGTCCTGAGGATCATGGATTGGATTTTATTTGAGCAATGCCGGTTTCCTGCTGCAAAATTAGAAAGAAAAGAATAGCGACGCGAATAATCCGAATTTAGCAGCATTGTAATTACCCGGGTCGTGCAGGTGGCTCATTCGCCATACGGCATCAATTCTGATGACTTTAAAGATGTTCTCAATTCCCACCCCTGCCTCATAATAAGGCTGTTTCGCAAGCGAACGCATATTGTCGGGGAAAAGGGAATAGGTTGCATTTTCATACCGTAATGTGCCGTAAACTGCCCTGACATGCGCTACTTCCCGCCATTTGAGTTTCCTGATCAGCGGGATTTTATTGAAAAGAAGACCGGCAAAGTGGTGTGTATATGAAGCACTTACCCAATTGTCGCTTGCAAATTCATAATAGTTCATCAGGTTTGAAGAAGATTCATCATAAAAGAAGGTTTGGTTGCCGTCATGGATTTTCAGCAACGGATAGGGAAGGGTGCCCCAGATGTTCCCGAATTCAAGGATATATTTGGACCATCCGATGCTGGCAAAATGGAACCACTGGGATATATCCAGGATAAGTTTGTGGTATTCGTAATCGCTGTTGAACATATGCGGAAACCCATATATGTAACTCAGCTGAAAGATGGGGTAGGGAGAACTGATCGTAACACGGGCAAACTCAGCTGCCAGGAATCGTTCACGAAATGAGATCCGCGCATCAAGCCGGATTTCCGAGGTAAATATGGAGCCCATGAATTGCGGGCTGCCTCTTCGGTCGGGGTAAACAATAAATTCAGTTGACCCCAGCGGAAATACTTCCCGGTGAATGAGGTGAATCCTGTTTATAAACCCTGTAAACCATTCATGCTCGTAGCAGACTTTGTATTCCCTCACCATCGTCAGTTTATTGTTCGGGCCCCGGTGAAAAAGGGATGACAGAATGTTGTCGGTTGAAAAGGCCGTCGGGCTGAGCCCCAGTTGTTCAATGTCATATTTATATCCGGCTGTAAGGTCACGGCGGGGATTTTTGGAGAACATGTAAATAAGGTCACCGCCGTATTTGAATGTTTTATCGTATGTCCCATACGCGAGGTACCCTTCAAGCTGGATTTTTTTACTGAAACTGTTGGAGGTGCGCATGCCGAAACGGAACCTTGCGCCCTCTGTGCCATTGTAGCTGAACAGTTTGTTATACGGGCCAAGTTCAACTTTGCCCCATTTCAGGTAGCCTGTAAAGATGCCATACAGGATGTCGGTGTAGGTTTTAAAGACAGGGATGGTTTTTACGGAGTCGACCATATCATAAATGCCTTGTTCATGGGCACTCAGCTTTTCCGGACGGGCTGTTTCCCAATAGACCTTTGGCCTGCTGCTTGCATCAGGGTCAATGTAAACATCGGAAGAGATATGAAAGAATTTTTTGTTCTCCGGGATATCAAACTGAAAATTCCGGTAGAGCGAAGTGCGGTGCCCGAAGAAGCCGATTGTCTTTTTTGAATTGTCAACGATATTGAAATCAACATTTAAAATATCCCTGGAAAGCATCCAGAAGAGGTTGTCGGTCCATTCAAACTCCTGCTCCACTTCCATGTCATTGATGAAATTAACATTGGCATCGTCGGGAATGCGCATCTGGAATTTTTTTACTGCAAATGAGGTGTCAGCGATCCAGATGTTTCCGGAGAATGTCAGCTCCTGCTTCCTTCGCGGCTTAAACATCAGGTGGTAGCACCATTTATTTTCAATGAAGGCGCTGTCGACCAGGTAGAATTTGTAATAGTCAACTGCAAACCCGGCAATGGGGCTTACAAAATTCTTTTCAAAGAGGGGGATAAAGTTGGCGTAAATGTTGACCTGTTCAGAAAGATGGCCGAAAAATTGAGAAACACTTGTATTATTGAGCCCTGAAATAGATGATGCCGTGATGATCTCCTTTCTTGCCCGCGGTGTTTTCCTGAAATAGATATCCGACATGGTTTCGGTGATGAATACCGGGAGGAATGACTTTCCGTTCAGGGTTGATGTGTCGAGGTAATTCCATACGAAATCAAAGCTTTTAAGCATTTTCCTGTTCCTGAAACGCTCACTGATATTGTTTGCTGAGAGTTGGATTTTAGTGTAGGCCTCGTACTGGTATGACTGAAAAGACTGGAGGCTGTTTTTGTCTTTGTTTCGTACAACCTTTTCCAGGATCGCTTCGGCCGGGTTACCATGGTATTTAATGGTTAATTCCGGCAGGTTGAGGTTTTGCGGAACCAGTACAAAATCAATCGTTTGAAACTGGTTGCGCAGTATTTTTCTGGTCTGGCCGCCATACCCGATGAGGAAGGCCCTGATGGAATCACCACTGCCATTGAATTCAAGGGCAAAGTTGCCATTGAAATCGGTAAGCGTTCCGGTTGTTGTGTTGGGGATGACGATGTTGACAAAGGGGATGGGCTCATTCGACTGCCCGTCGTGCACCGAACCCATTATTTTGGTAACCTGGCCGGTAAGGAGAATCGGAAAACAGATACAATAAAAAGCAAGCAGGACGAGCCCCTTCATTTTACAGAATCCCTTCACGCAGTATATCATGAAGGTGGATCACACCCATATATTTATTCTTGTCAAGGACCAGGAGCTGGGTGATATTGTATTCCCGCATCACGCCAAGCGCATTTACAACCAGGATGTCGGACGAAATGGTGCGAGGGTTTTTTGTCATGATATCTCCTGCCCTGAGCTGGCTGATATCGTTGTTTTTTTCAAGCATCCTGCGAAGGTCGCCATCGGTGATGATACCCAGCAGCTGTTTTCCTTTCAGCACTGCTGTTGCGCCGAGGCGTTTGGATGATATTTCGATAATGACTGTTTTAATGTCGTCGGAGTATTGTACAGCCGGTGACATGTTACCCGAATACAGGTCACTGACTTTCAGGTACAGCTGCCTGCCGATGGCCCCGCCCGGGTGGAACCTTGCGAAATCATCGGGTGTAAAGCCACGGGCTTCCAGCAGACATACCGCGAGGGCATCGCCCAGCACCATCTGTGCGGTGGTGCTGGAGGTGGGGGCGAGGTTGTTCGGACACGCCTCCTTTTCCACGTAGGTGTTGATGACAAAATCTGCCTGCCTGGCAAGAAACGACTCTTTTTTACCGACCATGGCGATGAGGGAGCTTCCATATTCTTTGAGCAATGGCACGAGGATTTTAATTTCCGGGGTCTCCCCGCTGTTGGAGATACAGATCACCACGTCATCCTTCTGAACCGTTCCGAGATCACCGTGGATCGCATCCGCGGCATGCAGGAAACCCGACGGAGTTCCGGTAGAATTAAGCGTTGCAACTATTTTCTGTCCGATGATGGCGCTTTTCCCGATCCCGGTCACAATTACTCTTCCTTTGGCCTGAAGAATAAGGTCAATACAGTTTAAAAAATCGGAATCAATGGAGTTTATTAAATTAGTTATGGCAACTGCTTCCACCTTTATCGTGTTGATAGCTACTGCTTTTAATGCTTTTATTTTTTTCAAAGCACAATTTATTTTTTAAAAATTTGTTTATTTCCAAACGTTTATACTTACATTTGTATATAGGAGCGCTAAAAAGTCTGGAATCAACTTGCTCAGAACAAAAGTACGTAAATAAATTCATGTTAAAAAATGGCGGCCAACAAGGACGAGCATCAGTTATTTGAAGTGTTGAAGAGAGTATTTGGTTATGATAGCTTTAAGGGCAATCAGGAGGCCATTATCCGGAGTGTTCTGGCGAACAATGATACCTTTGTAATCATGCCCACCGGTGGGGGGAAATCGCTGTGTTACCAGCTGCCGGCTATGATAAAACCGGGCACTGCGATCATTGTCTCTCCTCTGATCGCCCTCATGAAAAACCAGGTGGACTCTATCCGTAGTTTCGGAACAGAGAACAATGTGGCTCATTTCATGAATTCATCACTCACCAAGCAGGAGATAGCACAGGTTAAGCAGGATATACTCAGCGGGAACACGAAATTGCTTTATGTGGCTCCTGAAACAATCACCAAAGAGGAGAACATTGAGTTCCTTCAGAATATTGAGATATCATTCTATGCCATTGACGAGGCGCATTGCATCTCCGAATGGGGGCATGACTTCAGGCCGGAATACAGGAGGCTGCGTCCGATCATTGATGCGATTGGACAGAAGGTGCCGGTTATTGCATTAACCGCTACTGCTACGCCTAAAGTTCAGCAGGATATTCAGAAAAACCTGAATATGCTTGACGCTTCCGTATTCCTTTCTTCGTTCAACAGGCCTAACCTCTACTACGAGGTTCGGGCAAAATCCAAGAATGTCACCAAGGATATTATAAAATTCATCAAGGGTCAACCGGGGAAGTCCGGGATAGTCTACTGCTTAAGCAGGAAAAAAGTTGAAGAGCTTTCCGAAAGCTTTGTTGTGAACGGCATTAAAGCATTGCCATACCATGCAGGCCTGGATGCAACCACACGCCGGCAGAACCAGGATAAGTTCCTGATGGAAGAGGTAGATGTGATCGTGGCCACGATTGCCTTTGGCATGGGCATTGACAAACCCGATGTCCGCTTTGTAATACACAACGACATGCCCAAGAGCCTGGAGGGTTATTACCAGGAAACAGGGCGCAGCGGACGTGACGACGGTGAAGGCAACTGTATCGCATTTTACAGTTATGATGATATCCAGAAGCTCGAAAAATTCCTGAAAGGCAAAGCAGTTGCCGAGCAGGAAATTGCCAAACAACTCCTCATGGAAACGGTTTCTTACAGCGAATCTTCTGTATGCCGCCGTAAGCAGTTATTGCATTACTTTGGGGAGATCTACACAGAAGATAATTGTCAGAACTGCGACAACTGTATGCATCCAAAGAAAAAATTTGAAGGAAAGCAGTATGTTCAGCTTGTCCTTGAAACGGTCATGGCCGTTAAGCAACAATTTAAAAACAAGCACATTATCAATATTATCCTTGGTAAAAGTGCTGCAACAATCAAGTCATATAAGCATAATAAGCTTGATGTTTTTGGCAAGGGGGCCGACCGGGATGAGAAATTCTGGAACGCCGTTATCAGGCAAACGCTGATTGAACGCCTCCTTACCAAGGATATTGAAAATTATGGATTGCTGAAAATCAGTCCGGAGGGAACAGAGTTCCTGAAGAACCCGCATTCCGTCATGCTTGTTGATGATCATGACTTTGAAAACCCGGAAGAAGAGGAACTTTTTGAAGCACTTGGCTCCAAGAGCAGTACAGCTGATAAAACGCTCTTCACCCTGCTGAAAGACCTCCGCAAAGAGATCGCCCGCAAGGAAAAACTACCGCCTTTCGTGATTTTCCAGGATCCATCCCTGGAAGATATGGCCATTCAGTATCCCATTACGGTGGAGGAACTGAAACAGATCACCGGCGTAGGCTCCGGTAAAGCACTGAAATACGGTAAGCCTTTTCTTTCCCTGATCAAGGAATACGTTGAAGAAAATGAGATCATCCGGCCGATGGACATGGTCGTGAAGTCGGTGATCAATAAATCGGGGATCAAAGTATTCATCATCCAGAGCATCGACCGCAAAGTGGCACTGGAGGACATTGCCCTTGCCAAGAACCTGAGTTTTGAGGAGCTTATCGTTGAAATGGAGAGTATTGTAGGCTCAGGGACAAAGATTGACATCAAGTATTACATTGATGAATTTGTTGATCCATATCACCAGGAGGAAATATTTGAATATTTCCGCAAAGCTGAGTCCGATTCCATTGAGGATGCCCTCAAAGACCTTGGCGAGGACGAATATGCCGAGGAGGAGATCAGGCTGATGAGGATCAAGTTTATGTCTGAATTAGGAAACTAACCAAACCTTTTTATGCAAGAAGAAATCATGGAGAACCCTGAACCGGTTCAGGAGAAGGAAACGTTTTACCAGGGCGAAACAACAGGTGGCGAAACATCGCCACCCAAACCGCCTTTTTTTATTTTTAATTTCAATACTGTTCTCGGACTGGTCCTTCTCGTTGGGATGATCATCCTGTATTTTCTGCATTTCAGCAGGAACGAATCCGCGCCTCCGGCATTGCCTATGGCTCTGCAAAAAGCATCGGGAAAACAATTGTCGGTTGTTTTTGTAAACACCGACAGTCTCAATACCCATTATGAATACGTAAAGGTATTAAGGAATGACCTGGAAGGCACCGGGAAAAAACTGCAGACCGAAGTATTTGCCGAGCAGGCTGCGCTTGAAAAGGAAGCCAATGATTTCCAGCGTCTCATTGCGGCCAATGCGATCCCTGAAGATAAAGCCAAGGTGCAGTACGAGCAGTTGATGCAGAAGCAACAGGAGCTGATGCAAAAGAAAGAACGCTATGCGCAGAAGGTCGGCGAGATGGAGATGAGTATGAACCTTCGCCTGATCGACAGCGTAACAGCATTTTTAAGGCGGTTCAACCGGAATTACCGTTTTGACTATATCATGAGCTACAAAGCCGGAGGAGAGATCCTGGTTTCAAATGATACGCTTGATATAACGAAATCCGTAGTTTCCGAACTTAACAAAGAGTACCAGCAACGGAAAAAATGATTTCTGCTTCACGGTTCCTGATCGCGGCCCTTTTTTGTGCATTTTTGTTTGGTTGCGGGGATAAGAAAGTTGAGGATCAAACTCAGCTTAAAATTCCTGCCGATTCGCTTATTGCCGAGGATAAGATGGTTCTGATCCTCGCAGATGTACACGTTATTGAGGCCGACCTTCTCCAGGAGCGCTCCAAAGGGATAGATACAAAAGGGAAGCAGGGTTTTTATTACCAGGGATTGTTTAAAAAGTTCCGGATCTCAAATAGCCGGTATGAGCAGAACCTCTCCTTTTACAGGCAGAATCCTGAAAATTTCTCTAAGATGTACGAAAGGGTCGTGACCTTGCTTGAGGACCGGCAGAAATCAATCACCGGTCAGAAATAACTACTGTTTCGTATAAGTCTCGTTCACGGTTGTAAGATCAGCCCCGTCAAAAGTGGTGTAGTTCCACTTGATCTGTGTTCCCGATAATGTTCCCGATCCTTTGATGGTGAGCCCGGTTCCGATCACCTGGTTATCATCCAGTGTAATCTTGTTGCCGTTTACGGAAGCGCTGGCCGGGGGGAAGGAGGATCCCACCAAAGCGAAATTCTCAATAAACACACCGTCGGAGGAGTTTGGATCTGCAGTAATTTTAACCGCATAGGTCGATTTTGTAGGTGATACCAGCCAGTTTCCCAAATAGGATGCTCGTGTGACGGAATCTGCAGAGGTGTTCTCATCTTTGACACATCCGCTCAATGCAATGGTGGCAATCACCATGGCAAGAACAAAAACTTTTTTTACTTGTTTCATCTTTTTCCAGGGATTAGAAGCTAAAACTCAGTCCCAGGCTCGGCATGATGGGCATCTGGTCTATACGGGTATAAGTGATCCGGTCAAAATAGAATATATTCTGCTGGTTGAGGGCATTGGTAACACTTACAGTGATGTCCAGTTTGGTTGTTTTTCCCAGGAAGAAGCTCTTTCTAAGGTTAAGGTCAAGCCTGCTGTAATAAGGAAGCCTGCCCTTGTCGTAATCTGCGTAAAGGATACCCAGTGAACCGTTTGCTGTTGTGTAATTGGTTCCCATGTTGGAGAAATTGATCTGCTCATAAAACCCGCCTGTCTGGGTGAATGGAAATCCTGAGCCGTAATTATACCTTACGTCAAATTCCCATGAGTTTTTCTTGCCCCAGTTGAATGATGAGACGATATTCAGGTTATGACGGCGGTCGTAAGGCGGAACAAAATCATTGATCCCATCGTTGCGGTGAATAAATCCGAGGGAATAGGTAACCCAGAAATGGATTTTTTTCCAGTCATATTTAACTGAAAAGTCCACTCCTTCGGCATCGCCTGTTTCCGTACTGAAATCCTTCTTGTAATAATCAGGAACTTTGGCATTTTCGGGAATGTCGTCAAACAGTTTGTTCCTGTTGAGTGATGTCAGCAAAGGGTAATATTTGTAATATCCCTCCACGTTCAATGACAGGTTCTGCATCAAATCCCATTCAAAGCCGAATACTACCTGGTTGCATTTCTGCAATTTGTTTGTAGGGCTGGTGATGAACCCGTAGAACAGGTTAACCACATCTTTATCATAGGTTGTGCTGATGAGATTCTGTGAATACATGCCCGCTGCCATTTTCAGCCGGAAATTTTTGGCCATGTTGTATTTGATGGCCAGTCGCGGCTCAAACGATGAGGCCGAAATGGATGCATAATACTGGAAACGCAGTCCGGGCTCAATGATGAGTTTCCCCGGCATCCATTTGTACTTTACAAACACGGAGGCCTCCGTGGAGTTCTGGTTGTAATCAATGTTGCGGTTCACAATGTTGTAGAAGTCAAGCGTGGTTTTATACCCGGCGATCTCCAGCCCGTATTTCAGGGCATCCCTGCCGAAAAAATAGGTGAAATTCAACCCGCCGTTGAATCCGGCAATTGAACTGGATCGTGCTGATTTGTTGGCTTCCTGCAAAACAACCTTGTAGTTCGAGTAGGCAAAATTGCCTTCAATGAGCACAGAACTTCTGCCGGGAATGGCAAGAAAGGTGAGTCCACCACCATAGGCATTCCAGTTAAAGTCCTGGAGAACTTTATAAGTTACCTTGTCCGAGAAGTTGAAACCAAAGATGTTCACTTTGCTCCCATTGGGTGCATTTACAGCGATTTTTCCGTAGATATCCAGATAATTGTATGGAAGTCCGTTTTCATCAATGTATTTGTAAAAGATCTTGCTTGATTCCTGGAGATAAGAATTCTTGATGGAGAAGAGGAATGTGGCGCTGGCCTCTTCCGGGTTTTTGGGTTTGTAAATCGGGCCTTCCAGCAAAGCTTTTGCCCCGAAGGTGCTGATATCAAATTTCCCGGCAATACGGTTTTTGTTTCCGTCGCGGGTGGTCACATCCATAACCGAAGAAAGCCGTCCGCCGTATTCTGCGCCAAAGCCTCCTGTGAAAACTTCCACATTCTTCAGGATGTCAACATCAAACACCGAAAACAGGCCGATGGAATGGAAGGGGTTGTACACGATCATCCCGTCGTAAAGAACCTTATTCTGTATGGGAGGGCCGCCGCGGATGTACAATTGACCTCCCTGGTCGCCGGAAAAAATAACCCCGGGAAGGATCTGGAGGTACTGTGCCAGGTCAGGCTGGCCTCCGATGGTGGGGATGGACTGTATTTCCTTGGGTGTAATTTTGATGATGCTGGTCTGGGTTTCCCTGACCTTATCCTGGCGGGCAGCCGAAATACTTATTTCGTCAAGCTGAACGGTTGATATGGTAAGGTACAGTTTCTTGGTTAGCAGGTCATTTGCCTTGATATCGACCGCTATTTTTAGCGTATCAAATCCCACATAGGTAACCATGAGAAAATACTGGCCGGGCGGAATTTTGGTGATGGCAAAGTAACCGTTGGCATCCGTTGGGGCCCCAATGGATGTTTTGAAGAGGTAAACGTTTGTGAACAAAACAGGTTCACCGGTCTCCTTTTCATACACAAATCCCCGGATTGAACCATTTTGAGCCTTGGAGAGAGAAGGAAGCAGCAGCAGTGGAGCCAGGAGAATTAAAAGGGCGACTATCTTTTTTGAAATCATCATACTGAGCAGGACATTGAATCGGAACTAAGGAACAAAAGTAGGCATAATCATCGGGTAAAAAAAACGAAAACAGCCTGGTGCGGGAAATCGTCATTTGAAAAAATTTCTTATTTTTGTCCAAATACAACTACCCTTATTATTTGCTATGCAGAAGCTATTGTTATTGGGAGATGAGGCCATTGCCCAGGCTGCCCTGGATGCGGGCTTGTCTGGTATTTATGCCTACCCCGGAACTCCATCCACTGAAATTACAGAGTTTGTTCAGAATTCAAAATTCGCCCATGAAAACCATATCCGTTCCAGTTGGTCAACCAACGAAAAAACGGCCATGGAATCGGCCCTCGGCATGTCATATGCCGGCAAGCGTACCATGGTGTGCATGAAACACGTCGGTTTGAACGTTGCCGCCGATCCGTTTATCAATTCAGCCATTACCGGCGCAAACGGCGGGCTTATTGTCGTTTCTGCCGACGATCCGTCTATGCATTCCTCTCAGAATGAGCAGGATTCGCGTGTTTACGGAAAATTTGCCATGGTGCCTGTCCTGGAACCTTCAGATCAGCAGGAGGCCTATGACATGGTTCACTACGGATTTGACTTTTCAGAACAATACAGCATTCCTGTTCTGATGCGCATCACCACCCGCATGGCGCACTCCCGTTCCGGTGTTGAGCGAAAAAAAGAGATCAGGAAACAGAATGAACTGAAAATGCCCTCCGACCTGCGGCAGTTTGTCCTTTTGCCGAATATTGCCAGGAAGCGCTATAAAAACCTGTTAAAGGACCACAATAAATTTGTTGAAGCCTCTGAAACTTCTCCTTTTAACAAATACATTGACGGGACCGATAGATCGCTTGGCATCATTGTTTGCGGCATAGCCTATAATTACCTCCTGGAGAATTTCTCCGACCGCGTTGTGCCCCATCCTGTGTTGAAAATCGGCCAGTACCCCTTGCCGCACAACATGGTTGAAAAGATGGCCGATGAATGCGATGAAATCCTTGTGATTGAAGACGGTTACCCTGTTATTGAAGAGTTGCTGAAAGGATACCTGGGCCGGGGAGTGAAAGTAAAAGGGCGCCTTGACGGAACCCTCCCGCGTGATGGAGAACTGAATCCCAACCTGGTGGCTGTTGCCCTGGGGAAACCAGATACAATTGGCATGGCTGTTCCAGACCTTGTTGTAACCCGGCCGCCGTCGCTTTGCAGCGGTTGCCCCCACATTGACTCCTATTACGCACTGAGCGACACCCTGAGTGCTTTGTCAAACGGCCGTGTGTTCTCCGATATCGGATGCTATACACTTGGTGCACTGAAACCGTATGAAGCGATCAACTCATGTGTTGACATGGGCGCCTCCATCACCATGGCCAAAGGCGCAGCTGATGCCGGACTCGTGCCGGCCGTTGCGGTTATCGGCGACTCAACCTTTACCCACTCCGGGATGACCGGGTTGCTGGATGCCGTTAACGATAAATCACCTATTACCATCATGATTCTTGACAATGGCACAACAGCCATGACCGGGGGACAGGATTCACCCGGGTTCGGGAAGATTGAAGAAATATGCAAAGGGCTTGGAGTGGAAGAATCCCACATCCGCATACTGAAGCCACTCAAAAAATATCATGAGGAAAATGTCGCCATCATGAAAGAGGAACTGGCATACAACGGAGTTTCAGTGATCATCCCCCGCCGCGAATGCATCGTTGCCATTGACAAGCGCATTCGTGAAAAATTCAGGAACAAGTAAATCTAACTACGGATGAAAAAAGATATCATTTTAGCCGGTGTTGGCGGCCAGGGCATCATCTCTATTGCTTCCATCATCGGTTACGCAGCACTTGAAGAGGGAATGTTCCTGAAACAATCGGAAGTTCACGGAATGAGCCAGCGAGGAGGCGATGTCATGTCAAACCTCAGGATTTCACATCAGCCAATTGCCTCCGACCTGATCCCTTTCGGACAGGCGGACATGATCATTTCCATTGAACCGCTTGAATCACTGCGCTATCTCCCTTATCTTTCTGCTGAAGGCTGGGTCATTACCAACACCCGCCCCTTTAACAACATTCCCAATTACCCGGAAATGGACAAGGTTATGGCGGAAATTGCGAAGGTGCACCACCATGTAGCATTGGATGCGGAGGCGACTGCAAAAGAGGCCGGCTCAACCAAAGCCACGAATATTGTGATTTTAGGGGCTGCTTCACCTTTCCTTGGCATGGCATACGAGAAGTTTGAAAGTGCAATCCGGTTTATCTTCCGTAAAAAAGGAGATAAGATCATTGACCTGAATTTAAATGCATTGAAGGCCGGTCGTGATTTTACGGAAAAGAATATGTAATATTTTCTTCGTACCTTTGCACGCTTAATTTTTACAGAAATATAGACAATGAGGATTTTACAGCGAAAATTAGCCCACTATACCGAACCGCAGAAAGTTGAGAAGATGGGGATCTATCCGTTCTTCCGGATGATTGAATCGGATCAGGACACCGTGGTGACAATGAATGGCAAAAAAGTACTGATGTTTGGTTCAAACAGCTACCTTGGATTGACCAACCACCCGAAGATCAAGGAAGCTGCGATCAAAGCCACTGAAAAGTACGGAACAGGCTGTGCCGGATCCAGGTTTCTTAACGGGACACTTGATATCCATATTGAACTTGAGACCAAACTTGCAGAGTTTGTAGGTAAACAGGCTGCACTTGTCTATAGCACGGGTTTCCAGGTCAACCTCGGCGTTATTCCCACCGTGACCGGACGTAATGATTATATCATCATTGATGAACTTGATCATGCCTCCATTATTGAAGCAACACGTTTGTCATTTGCCAAGGTGCTGAAATTCAAGCACAATGACATGCACTCCCTGGAGACTACGCTGAAGAAATGCGAGCCAACCCGGATAAAACTTATTGTGGTTGACGGTGTGTTCAGCATGGACGGCGACATTGCAAAGCTTCCTGAAATCGTCAAACTGGCCGACAAATACGAAGCCACGATTATGGTTGACGATGCCCACTCCATCGGGGTTCTCGGAAAGTATGGCGCAGGAACAGCAAATCATTTCGGTCTTACAGATAAGGTTGACATGATCATGGGTACCTTCTCAAAATCCCTTGCTGCCCTCGGCGGATTTATTGCCAGCGATGCTGAAACCATCAATTATATCAAGCATCACTCACGTACACTGATTTTCAGTGCCTCCGCCACACCTGCTTCCGCTGCTGCCGTACTGGCCGCCCTGGAAATTATGAAAAGCGAGCCCGAGCGCATTAAAAATCTTTGGGATGTGACCCATTACGCCATTGACAATTTCAGGAGGCTGGGATTTGATATCGGCAACACGGTGACCCCCATCATTCCGCTTTATATCCGTGACAACCTTAAAACCCTCACCATCACCCGCATGTTGCTTGATGAGGGCATTTTCGTGAATCCTGTTGTGGCCCCGGCTGTTAGCAAGGATGATACATTGATCCGCTTTTCCCTCATGGCAACCCATACAAAAGAGCAAGTAGATATTGCGTTGGAGAAATTTGAGAAACTGGGGAAGAAGCTCCATATTATCTCAAAATAAACCCGATGACAAAATCCAGCCCGATTGAATTACACAAAGTAGAAACAAAAAAAGATCTTAAGCGGTTCATAGAATTTCAATTTCAACTTTACAGGGGAAATAAATACTGGTGTCCTCCCATGCGGATGGACGACCTCAATACTTTAAGCAGGGACAAAAACCCTGCTTTTGATTTTTGTGATGCCGAATACTGGATTGCATACCGTGGTAAAGAAATGGTAGGCCGTGTTGCCGGTATCATCAACCACAAAGCCAATGAGCGCTGGAATGAGAAGCTGGTGCGGTTCGGCTGGATCGATTTCATAGATGATATGGAGGTATCTAAAATCCTCATTGAGACAGTCCTGGAATGGGGCCGGACGAAGGGGATGAATGGCATTCACGGTCCGCTCGGGTTTTCAGATATGGACAATGAAGGCATGCTGATCAAAGGTTTTGATGAACTGGCAACCCTGGCCTCTATCTATAACTACCCCTATTATGTTGAGCACATGGAAAAGCTGGGGTTTGAAAAGGCCGCCGACTGGGTTCAATATGAATTTGAGATTCCTCCTTCCATCCCCGAAAAGGTCGACCGATTATCAATGCTCGTTCAGGAAAAATACAAACTCCGGATACTGAAGGCGAAAAAATCAAAGGAACTGCTGCCCTATGCGCCAAAAATGTTCCGTACACTGAATGCTGCCTTTAATGATCTTTATGGTTATACTGCCTTGACCCAGAAGCAGGTAGATATGTATATAAAGGCCTATTTCGGTTTCGTTCGCCCTGAATTCATCTCATTTGTTATTGATGAAGAGGATGAAGTGGTTGGCTTTGGTGTTTCACTGCCTTCATTGACAAAAGCATTGCAGAAATGCGACGGCAAGTTGTTCCCGTTTGGGTTCCTTTACCTTTTGCGGGCAATGAAAAAAAGCGATACGATCGACATGTACCTGAACGGGGTGCGCCCTGATTATCATTCCAAGGGTGTTAATGCTTTGTATTATAACGAAATGCACCGCGCCTACATCAAGTACGGAATTAAAAAGGCCATTACCAACCCACAGCTTGAAGACAATGCCAAGGCCCTTACCATCTGGAAAAACTTCAACGGTAGGCAGCATTTGACGAGGAGGTGCTGGATAAAACATTTTAGTTAGTGGTGAGTGGTTAGTGGTTAGTGGTTAGTGGTGAGTGGTTAGTGGTTAGTGGTGAGTGGTGAGTGGTGAGTGGTGAGTGGTGAGTGGTGAGTGGTGAGTGGTGAGTGGTGAGTGTTGAGTGGCTGGCTCCGTAGGAGCCAAATCCCGGTAGCCCGTTGAAATTACGTTGATTACCGCGCCGTAGGTGCGGAACGTTTATATTTGCGAAACAAAACTTACATGAAAAGCATTTTAATTACCGGAGCCAGTGGTTTCATTGGCAGTTTCCTCGTGGAAGAAGGGTTGAAGCAGGGATTCCAGGTTTATGCCGGAATTCGCAAATCAAGTTCACGCGAATATCTGCAGGATCCACGCATTAAATTTCTTGAATTTGACTTTTCCACCCTGGAAAAAGTGACAGCGACCCTTGAGCAATGCAAAGCCGGGAATATTCATTTTCAGTATATTGTTCACAATGCGGGGCTCACAAAAGTCAAGAAAAAAGAAGATTTCTACAATGTTAATTGCCGGAATACAGTTCATTTCATTGAAGCGCTCATTGCCACCGGCATGGTTCCTGAAAAATTCCTTTTTGTAAGCAGCCTTGCCGCTTATGGCCCCGGTAACCCGGATACAGGGGAGCCGGTACGCCTTTCCCATGACCCAAAGCCGATTGAACTCTACGGAAAGAGCAAACTCGAAGCGGAAAAATATATTACTTCGCTGAAGGACTTTCCCTGGCTGATCGTCAGACCTACAGGAGTTTACGGCCCGAAGGAAAAGGATTATTTTGTGTTTTTCCAGACAATCAACCGTGGCATGGAGCCCTATATCGGTTTCAGGAAACAGGTTCTGACGTTTATTTATGTCCGTGACCTTGTTCGTGTGATCTATCTTGCACTTGCATCGACTCATGTTAATAAAGCGTGGTTTGTGTCCGACGGGAAAGAATATCCGTCAGAATTATTTGCTCAGATCACCAAAAAAGCGCTTGGCAAGAAAACTGTCCGGTTTACTGTTCCGCTCTTCCTTGTTAAGACAATCGCCATCGTAGGGGAAAATGTTGCAAGTTTGTGGGGAAGCATCCCGACCCTCAACACCGATAAATACAACGTACTCAGAAGTACCAACTGGCGCTGTGAATTTGAACCGCTTGAAAAGGAACTTGGTTTTAAAGCCGAATATGACCTCGAAAAGGGTGTAGCTGAAACGCTTGAATGGTATAAAAAGGAAAAGTGGCTTTGAGATGAGCGAAATTGTGATCAGGAAGGTCTCAACACGCAGCGAATTGAAGGTGTTCGTTGATTTTCCTTTTCAGCTCTACAAGGGGAATGCATTCTGGGTTCCACCGCTGAAGTTTGATGAGATCAACACCCTCCGGAAAGATAAAAATCCTGCATTTTCTTACTGTGAATCTGAATACTGGCTGGCTTTCAACAACAACAGGCCCGTTGGGAGGATCGCAGGCATTATCAACCATAAAGAGTCTGATCAGTTGAATACCAGGCTGGTGCGGTTTGGATGGATTGACTTTATTGATGATCCGGCAGTGTCACGTGCACTTATTGATACCGTGGCTGAATGGGGAAGGAGCAAAGGCATGACAGGGATCCATGGCCCGTTGGGGTTTACCGATATGGATCCTGAGGGCATGCTGATTGAGGGTTTTGACCAGATCTCCAGTCTTTCTGCGATCTATAATTTTCCTTACTACAATGACCACCTTCAGCGGCTTGGTTTTACGAAAGCCACCGACTGGATTCAGTTTGAAATTAAGGTACCCGCCGAAATCCCTCCCAAGGTGGAGCGGATGGCCGCCATCGTGCTTCAAAAATATGACCTGCATCTTTTAAAACCCCGCAGCGCAAAGGAGATCAGGCCTTATGCAGCGAAGATGTTCACGATGTACAACGAGGCTTTCATGGATTTATACGGTTTTACACCACTGACAAAGGAACAGATGGATTGTTACACCAAACAGTATTTCGGTTTCATCAGGCCTGAGTTTGTTTCACTGGTGGTTGATGATCATGATGATATTGTCGGGTTCGGCACCACCATGCCAAGCCTTTCCCTGGCACTTCAAAAGGCAAAGGGAACCCTGTTTCCGTTCGGATTCATCCATTTGCTGAGGGCTATGCGGAAAAATGATACCATTCACATGTACCTGATTGGCGTTCGTCCCGATTACCAGGGGAAAGGGGTGCTCGCCCTTGTGTACCATGAACTCACGAAGGCCTATATTGATGCCGGGATTAAAATAGCACGAACCCATCCCCAGCTGGAGGAGAATTTAAAAGCGATCACCATCTGGAAAAACTATGACGGCCGGGTGAATATCAGACGGCGATGCTGGATCAGGGATATATAGAAGCTTTTTTTTACCGCAGAGGTGCAGAGGCGCAAAGGAGCTAAACAAAAACAAATTACCATGACTTTGCACCTTCGCAGTGAAAAACCGATGGGTTAGGTTACAATTTGAGGCTGATCCCGATGTTCAGTTCAACGTTGCTGAAGTTCATGGATATTTTCGGCTTTATATTCGGACTGCTGTCGGGAATGAGGTAAATCGTATTGCCGTCATATTTCTTTTCGTAGTTCCACTCCTTGTCGATGGTTTTTGTAGTGGGCAACTGATCTACGCCGTTTACAGTCAATTCAGTTATTTTCCCTTTTGACGGGGCGTAAGTGATCCCGTTGAAGACCATCTCAGCAAACAAAGAAAATTTATTGCTGAGGTTCAGGGATGCGCCGGCCGCCGCCGTAAACCCGAGGGCGACACCTCCTGAAAGCTTTCTTGTTTCAACAGTTTTTGTTGTTGATTTTAAATCCCCGATCGTATTATTTAAAGTTGCGTTATACTGTTCTTTTACTGAAGGCAGAATGCCAATAATCATTCCAAGCCGCGCATAAGGGTTGATCTTTTCCAGGCCTGGGGTAATTACGATCGCCGGCACAATCTGCAGCATCATGCCCGACAGCTTGCCAGCTTCATTGTAATCAGAGAAGGTGCGGGTTTCGGTGTAGGTGACTTTGTTATTGAGTCCGATGAATTCATTCACACCCAGTTCGATCCCGAAGTTGTTTGAAAGCATGTACCCGAGTGCAAGGTTTGCATTTAATCCGCCTCCAAGCCCCATGGATTTAATTTCCAGGCTGGTGGATCCCGCTGAAGAAGAAATATCAGTCCAGCTTAATCCTTCATATTGCTGGAGGCTGATACCACCGCCAACACCCAGGCGGAGGTATAACTTTTGCGCATTCGCAATGCCTGCTGCCAACAAAAACAGGACAATAAACAGCATTGATTTTTTCATACGAGTTGAATTAAGGAGGAGATTGTATCCAGGCCATATTGCAAGAATGCTTTGGATTGACCCGATAAAACTACAACATCCTTCAGGCAATAGCAAGGTACAAGGGAAAATTTTAAGCAGAAAAGACTTCAAAATTCAAAATTCGTTGATCAATATTCAATGTTGGTCACGAAGGCGCGCGAAGCTTACTCCATATCATCATCCCTTGGAGCGACTTTGTGTATCCTTTTACGCCTTAGTGGTTAAATAACATCACTGTTCTCAAAAAAAAGGAGACTGCCATTTCTGACAGTCTCCTTTATAAAAGCATTAAAAGGTCCTAGTAAATATCCCAGAACAGTTTGGTTGCAACGTCGTCACCACCGATAGCTGCAGCTGCAGCAGCGCGGTTAGCTCCGTTCAACGTAAGTTCGGTTACAGGATAAGTCAGACGTAAAGGAATGCCTGTTTCTGCTGTTTCAGGAGGAGTGAGAACCGGGAAGTCAAACCTTCTCCATTCTGTCCATGACTCAAAGCCCCTGTTGTACAGAGCGATCCACATCTGTGTGCCGATTTTTTGTTTGAAATCTCCTGCGGCTGTAGAATAAGCCACACTTGGATCGGCAAGATAAGCTGTGACTTCTGCATCTGAGCCACCCCAGTAACGGATGGAAGCCCCGATGGCGGTTGCATAATGTTCGGCAGCGGTTCCACCAACGGCAAAGCCCCTGGCTGCAGCATCTGCAAGGAGGAATTCTGTTTCAGCATAATCAAAGATCATGGCTTCAAATGTGGGAGCCTCAATTTTATCGGAGACATGTGAATAAGCAAAGAAATTGTTTGACTCACCATAAATGCCACCAACATAGGCACCTTCAACCATGGTGAAATAGAACTGCCTTCTTGGATCAGCCAGGGTGTTCATGGCGTCAACCAGGGTGTTGGCAGCAACAAAGTCATTACGTCCGCTGGCTACGAGGTTGTCGTAAACCGGGTTGGTATTCGGCTGTGCGCTGAGATAAACGAGTTTTGCGTTCTGATCATTGGATGAGATCACGTTTGGAGCAGCAGCTTCAATGGTAGCTTTTGCCAGTGCAGATTCAGCAGCAATGTCGGAAAGGGTTAAACCCATTCTTAATTTCAGCGAGTTGGCGAATTTTAACCAACCTGCGCCACTGCCCTGGTACATGTTGTCGGCGGCGCCAAGGCCTCCCCAGTTTGCATCCAGTTTACCGATAGCAGCGTTTAACCTGGTGATAAGGTCTTTGTAAATCGTGAGACCGTCATCGTAGGCAGGTGTTTCATTTTCCACATCAAAAGCCTGGGAGTAAGGAACATTTCCAAAGGTTTCAACCAGGATGCTCCATGTGTAGATGGTCATGATTTCAATTTCGGCAAGCCTGTTTACCTGGATCGCCGGACTGGCATCAGGATAAGTAGTGGTACCAATGATCTTGGCCGATTCAGTGAGGTCCTTGAGAACATCTCTGTAAAGAATATTCCAATGAGTTCCCGGGATCGGACGGGTGGTGATGTCGTAATTGGCTTCATCGAGATAGGTGGTTTCAGTCCACTGCTGGGTGAACATTCTCCAGATATTGTTGTTTACATTGGGCGTGGTCATCTGGTCGAACAGATTCTTCTGGGCCCCGGTAAACAAAGACTCTCCGGTCACAGTTACCGGGTCTTTTGTGTTCACGTTTAAATCTTCCAGTTTCTTTGTGCAAGAAGAAAACACCAGGAAGAGTAAGAATATTGCTAATATTTTTTTCATAGTCATAAGTTTTAGAAGGAGAATTTAAGATTGAAACCAAAATTACGCGTTGAAGGCAGTGAGCCGGTTGTGTAGCCCTGGAGGTTCCCGGCACTCAGACCAGCTTCCGGATCTGTGTAAGGGATGTTCTTGTAGATGATCCATGGGTTGGAGGCAACGACTGTCAGCGTGACACCTGTAATAAAGGTTTTCGCCAGGAGTGATGATGGTAAACTGTAGGATAAACTTATTTCCCTGAGTTTTACGTAGGTTGCGTCGTAAACGAAAGCGCTGTTCGGAAGGGCTGCATAGCCGAATCCGCTGTAGCTTGAAGCGTTCACACGGGTAGTATTGGGTGTTACAGAACCGTCGGCAGCAACAATAACGCCCTGGTTGAGGTAACCACCGCTCGTGGAGGCATATCCTTTGGAGTGGTCGGCCGGGTCAACCCATACGATTGGATTTCTAACCGGGTTTCCGAGGTCATTGGTTCCGGCTGTTTCAGGATAGAGACCGCTGGAGAGACCGTAATACATATCGAGGGAGAATACATCACCACCTTTTTGAACGTCAATCAGGAAGCTCAATGCCCAGTTCTTATACCTGAGGGTATTGGTCATACCGCCGGTCCAATCCGGGTTGACATTTCCGATCACCTGACCTGAACCGGTTTTCTTGTATTTACCGGTTGCAGGGTTGATAACCTTATTTCCGGCTGCATCCTTGAGGTAATCAGTTCCATAAAGAACGCCGTACGGCTGTCCGACCATTGCATTCAGCGTAACACCGCCCTGGAATGATCCGAGCTGCATGTTCTGAACGCCTTCAAGCAGAGAAACAACCTCATTGTAGTTCTTTGACCAGTTGATGATGATGTTCCATGAGAAATCCTTGTTCTTGCAAGGTGTTCCCTTGAGGGTAACTTCAATACCTTTATTCTGGATCTCACCGGCATTGATGATTTTGGAGTTGTATCCGGTTGCCGTTGTCATAACAAGCGGCATGATCTGGTTTGTGGTATAGGTATTATACAGTGCAAAGTCGAATCCAAGCCTGTTATTGAGGAAATTCATTTCCAGACCGCCTTCAATACTGTTGGTTTTTTCAGGTTTCAGGTCTGAGTTTTTCTTGGTACCGGCAACTGAAGTGATCGGGCTGTTCAACGGCGTAATGATGTTGTAGTTGTCAATCAGCTGGTCAAATCCTGCTGGTGCTCCAACCTGTGCATAGTTGAGGCGAATTTTACCAAAGGAGAGCCATTTTGCCTGCGGGATCAGCTGGGAGAAGATAAAGCCTCCGGAAACTGACGGGTAGTAATAAACGCTGTTACTTGGAGGAAGGGTGGAGGAATGGTCACGCCTGATTGTTCCGTCAAGGTAAAGCATATTCTTCCAGCCAAGGGATGCACTGGCATAAATTCCGTCGACACCGATTTTTGATGCGAGTTCTTTTGACAGTGGCAGCGGGCCGATACTGTTCTGTAAGGAATATAACTCAGGCACGGCAAGACCGCCATTTGTTGCAGAGATTAACCTGTTGTAATTTGTCCTCCTGATGTTCAAACCAAGAATCGCTTTCAGGTTAAGGTCTTTTGTGAGGTTCTTGTTGAAGTTGGCCATCAGGTCATAATTGTACTCACTGAAGGTAATATCCCTTCTGAGGTATCCTGACTGCTGATCACTCCGGTTGAGACTTCCGTCAGCACCGTTGGCGATACCAAATGGAGTTGCAATACTTCCTACAGCTCTTCTTTCTTCCTGGAGGTCGCCGTACATGTCAACAGAAATACGTCCGTAAATATCCAGCCAGTCGGTGATTTTATAATCAAGGGCCACGTTTCCGAAGAAGCGGTTTCTGCTGTCGGTTTCGTAGTTCTGATAACGTGTCCAGTAATAGTTGTCCCAGTAAATCGGGGCGAAGTCGGTGGTAGCAACATCAGGATTTGCGTAATTCCAGGTAATATTTCTGCTCGTAAGGTCATACATCTCTTTTTGCTGCAGAATATCTACGTTGGTTTGGCTCCACTGGCGGAATGAGGTTACGATGTTATCGCTGTAACCTGTTGAGTTCCTGCCTTTGCCTTTGATGGCGGAGTAACTGCCGGCGGCTGAAGCTGTCAGTTTGCTGGTTACGTTCCAGGTACCGTTCATGGAAACGATATTCTTATTCAGGCTGCTGTTTGGCATTAAACCTGCCTGGTCAAAGTTTGTATAAGATAACCTGTAGTTTCCTTTGCTGAAGCTGTTGTCAATTGAAAGGGTTGTATTCCATGTAATGGGTTTTTCAAAGAAGGTGATGGGGCCGTTCTTGGCGGCGATCCATGGGGTGGCTTTCTGGTAGTTGGGTGACATTGGGTCAACGGCATCCCACTGGTAAACATTCAATGACGGGTCAAATTTTGCTCCGAAGGAGGCATCTTCCGTTGTTGGAACCCATAACTGGTCAACACCGTCTTTGTTGATGACATTAAAGTAAGCATCACCGTCGGGACCGTAATATTTACCGTAACCTGCACCGTACTGGTCCTGGTATTCGGCAAATGTTGATTTGTCAACGAATCCTACGTCAATGCCAGTGCTTAAAGTAACACCAATTCCTTTTTTGCTGGTGCCTTCACCTGTTCCGGTACCTTTTTTGGTAGTGATCATGATAACACCGGAGGCGGCTCTTGAACCGTAGAGAGCGGTTGCAGCAGCGCCTTTCAGTACGTTCACAGATTCAATGTCGTCAGGGTTGATGTCGGATGCTGCGTTGCCGTAGTCATATCCGATACCGGCCTGTTGCTGTGAAGCAGTGTTGGTGATCTGGTTGTTAACAGGTACACCGTCAATGACAAACAATACCTGGTTATCACCGGTGAGGGATTTGGTACCACGAAGAATAACGTTGGTAGAACCACCCATGTTGGTGTTTGATTTAACCTGGACGCCGGAAACTTTACCGGAGAGGTTGTTGATGAAGTTTGCGGATTTGACTGTTGACACATTGTCGCCCTTCACTTCCTGTGTGGCATAGCCGAGCGATTTTTTCTCCCTGGGGATACCAAGGGCTGTAACTACAACTCCTTCAAGTTCCTGTACGCTGGGCTGAAGAACCACGTCGTAAACAGAAGTCTCTGTAAGCATGATTTCCTGTGTTTTCATCCCGACATAGGATACAAGGATGGTGTTTTTGTCCTTTGGCACAACCAGGCTGAATTTGCCGTCAATATCGGTGATTGCACCCACGGCTGTGCTTTTAACGAGTACGGTTGCTCCCGGAATGGGTGCTCCGTCGTCAGAACCCGTTACTTTGCCCGTTATTGTTCTCTGGGCATGAGCAACTTGCAACCCTATGAAAAGCATAAGGGCAAGGAAAATCGTAAATTTTCTCATACAGTTTGATTTTTGTTAGTAAATGTGTGAATAGTGAATAGATAATAAAAATTCATTGTTCAGGTAATCTCTCTTCAATCAGTGGTGACAGGTACTTTCAATAAAACTGCAATAACGTGCAAGTTTAAGCATTCCTTTCATTGAAAACAAAACGAATTTAACAATTTATTAATTATTTTTTAACAGCTTTTTAACCTTGCCATACCAATAATATGTTATGGACTGGCGGGTACAACACCAGGACTCTTCATATTTGATTCAAAATCAGTTCAGGCGGGTGTAGAACAGGCCAAAAAGGAAGGTGATGGCGATGTAAATGGCCGTTGCAGAAACAGCCGAGGCGGGATTCATTAGTTGCAATGCGCCAATAATCAGGCAGGCGATTCCCAGTATGTAGTAGCCTTTTTTGCTGAGCCTCCACATCATCAGTATTCCGGCAAACGCCAGTCCGTGCAGAATAAATGCGGAGCCGAAAATCAGGGTTACTTGTCCGGTTGTGTATTCCCCTGTTGGCAGGTATTGATTCATCACACGGGTTATCAAGGCAGTTTTAAAAAGCCCGGCTAAAAATAACAGGGCAAGAATGCCGAAATAAACCAGCGAAAAAACAGATAAAACAGAGAGCAAAAAGGGTCTTGATTTGACCACTGTGGTTTTACTGACCTCTTCCGGTTTGTTTTCTTCAGTCATGGCTACGACATAAATTTCAAGTTCATGCTGTAAAGGAATACGAAAATCCCGGCAAAGAGTAGTTCGGGAAATCCGGGGTTGGCTATGTGCATAAAGTACATGGGGATGAGGATCAGGAGGATCTGGAAAACAGTATAGACATGAAACCCGATTTTCTTCAATTGCATCATCAGGATGGCACCTGCCAGCGAACCAACATAGCATATGCCGGAAACCAGGAAATATACCGGTTTCATTTCAAGAAGAAGGTCCATCCCGGGAATGTTGAACCTCGTTGAGAAATCTTTGGTGATCTCAACAAAAATATCATAAAATGCGGCAATGACAAAACTGGAGAACAGGTTCATCCCGCTGCCGATAAAGGTCAGGATACATAATACCGTCAGAAGGTTTGGCCTTTTGACAGTGGTTTCAGGCCCGGACGGGGGAGTAAGTTCTTCCATTGTTTATGCGTCAAAATTAGATTTGTCACCGGTATACACAGAATTATCAAATCCGAGGATCGGGATGAAGATAAACCTGAAGAAGAAAAGGCCCAGGGTGAAACCGGTTCCTTTCCCAAAGTTCTTTGCCAGTCCGTTCAGGATCATGATATAGATGATAAGGTTCACAACCGGGATGAGCATCAGTAGGATATACCACCATTGTTTCCCGGCTATTTTTATGGCGATGAGGTAGTTATAAATCGGGATGATGGCTGCCCATCCGGGTTCACCGGCTTTTTCGAACATGAACCAGGCGCCAACAATTTCAACCACGGAAACCATGATGGCAAAAATGATCAGGGGTACGATAATGGCCACCAGGATGGGCCAGAACGGGATGCTGTCGGTGAATTCCATAACTCAGGTTTTAGGTGAATGTTAAAAAAAATATTTTTCGCAGATTTTCGCAGATTAAAGCGCAGATTAAGGCAGATTATGGGTTTATTTTATTAATCATTCTTGTTTTCAATATTAATCTGCTCAAATCTGCGATGTAATCTGCGAAAATCTGCGAGAAATCATTCTACTCCAATGATCCTACTGTTTTTTCTACTTCATGCAGGATCTCACATGATTTAACAAGTGCTTTCATGGCATTGTGATCGGTGTAAAGTGGCCGGTCAACTTCCAGGAAATCAACATACTTTCTGATAACTTCCTTGGCTTTTGATACGCCTGTGCCGAATTTGTACTCCCTGAAATCCAGTGCCTGTGCAGCCGCCATCAGCTCAATGCCTAAAATTCCGTAGGCATTGTCGAGGATCTGGAAATTTTTCAATGCAGTGTTCATGCCCATGGAAACAAAATCTTCCTGGTCGGCGGCAGCCGGAATAGATTGAATGGACGCAGGGGCAGAGAGGATTCTTTGTTCAACGATCTGCATGTCGGCAGTGTACTGGCTTAACATCAATCCGCTAAACATGCCTGCTCCCTTGGTTAGAAAAGCAGGAAGTCCGACGCTCAGTGCGGGATTGTTCAGCCTGTTCATTCTTCGTTCGCTCATTACACTCACCATGGTCACCACATACCCGGCCATATCCATCGGCACGGAAACCGGGGAACCCTGGAAATTGGCGCCTGAAAGCTGGAGGTTTTCCTCGGGGAAGAAGATGGGGTTGTCGCCAACGCCGTTCAGTTCGATTTCCACCTGCGAACGGGCATAGGCCAGTGCATCGTGGGCAGCACCGATCACCTGCGGGGTAGAACGCATGGAATAGGCATCCTGAACCTTGCATTTCACTGTCCCTTCAGCCAGGTCGCCGCCTGTCACGCATTTCAAAATGGCAGCTGCGCTTCTGACAGCTCCCTTGAATCCGCGTATCTCATGAAGTTTAGGGCTGTAAGGTTTCATGTTGGCCTTCATGGCTTCCAGTGACATGGATGCAGCGATTTCTGCCTGTTTCATCCAGTTGTTGGCGTCAAACAGGAACAAGGCGCTCATGGCAGTGAGTACATTGGAGCCGTTGATGGTGGCAAGTCCGTCGCGGGCCTGTAATCCCGGAACCGGAATCTCAGCGGCGTCAAGCGCTTCCTTGCCCGACATGAGTTTTCCTTCGTAATATGCCTCGCCTTCGCCCATCATCAGCAGGGCGATCTGCGACATCGGGGCAAGGTCGCCGCATGCCCCAACTGATCCTTTCTGGCAAACCATCGGGGTGACACCTTTGTTCAGCATGTCAACCAGGGTTTGGGTAATTTCCAGGCGTGAGCCTGAATTGCCATGGGCATGTACGTTGATGCGCCCGAGCATGGCGCCGCGAACCCAGTCGATGGGCATCGGGTCGCCGATACCGGCAGCATGGTTGTAGATAAGGTATTTCTGGAAATCTTTTACCTGGTCGTCATTCAGCACCATTTCGGAAAACTCCCCGATACCGGTGTTAACGCCATACATGATCTCATGTGCCTGGATCTTCCGCTCAAGCATCGCCCGGCATTTGTGGATCCGTTCGATGGCACTTTTATCAAGTTCAACTTTTTCATTGTGGCGGGCCACCCGGACGACGTCCTCTATGGTTAATCCCGCGCCTTTTATGATTAATGTCATTGGTCAGTTTTTTAGCATGAATGGGTATATTGTTAATGTGGTTGGCTGTAGGGCCATGCCATGGCATGGCCGATTTAATGCCATCCCATCGCCGATGGCGTCAAACGTCCTGCGGACGTGTGGCAGACGCACAGCGGACGACTTGCCGTGGCAAGTCGCTACTCCGCACCGATAATCATGCTCCGGGGGCTTAAAATGGCAGTGGCCCAGGTTCTTTTTACTTTCTTTCTGATCATGACAGTATATTAATTACTTCATCCGGGGTACAAAGTTTTTGCTCCCCGCTGCGCATGTCTTTCAACATCAGTTTACCAGTATCAATTTCATCTTTCCCGACAAGGATAACATAGGGGATATTCTTGCGGTTTGCATATTCCATCTGCTTTTTGAGTTTGGCGGAATCGGGGTAAAGTTCCGAAGGGATTCCAGCCTGTCGTAACCCTGCTAGCAGTTTAAGGCAGTGTTTTTCTTCATCTGTTCCGAAATTTACAAACATAGCCTTTGTGGATGCTTGTATCTCTTCGGGGAATAGTTTGCTTTCGTTCATGACGTCACAGATCCGGTCGGCTCCGAAAGAGATGCCCACACCCGACATGCCCGGCAAACCGAATATCCCAGTGAGATCGTCATATCTGCCGCCACCGCAAATGCTTCCCATGGATACGTCCTGCGCTTTAACCTCAAGGATGGTTCCGGTATAGTAGCTGAGCCCCCTGGCAAGTTTGATGTCAAAATCAAATTTATTGTGAAGGCCGATATTTTTCATGTGTTGCAGCACCGTGCGCATCTCCTCAAGTCCTTTCCGTCCTGTTTCAGAATCCTTGAAAAAATCGGTCAGGGTGTCAAATTTCAGTTTGATCTTGCCTTCCAGGTTAAGGATTGGTTGCAGTTTCTGAACAGCTTCATAGGTGACGCCGCGCTGGATCAGCTCTTCATTCACCAGTTCCAGGCTGATCTTATCCAGCTTGTCCATGGCCACCGTGATGTCGGTTAGCCTTTCGGGTGCACCGATGGCTTCTGCAATTCCGGCCAGCACTTTCCGGTTGTTCATCCGGATCAGTACATTGATGCCCAATTTTGTGAATACGGCATCTATAATCTGGGTGAGCTCCACTTCATTTAAAAGGGAGTTGCTTCCGATCACATCAACGTCGCACTGAAAGAATTCACGGTAACGGCCTTTCTGCGGGCGGTCGGCTCGCCATACAGGCTGGATCTGGTATCGTTTAAACGGGAAAATCAGTTCATTCTGGTGTTGAACCACAAACCTGGCGAATGGAACGGTGAGGTCGTACCTCAAACCTTTCTCAGCAATGTGTTTGGTGAGATATTGTATCCGTGACGCAGCATCCCGCATGCCTGATTCAGCTTCGGGGAGCCCGTCGAGATAATTACCGGAGTTGAGAATCTTAAACAGGAGTTTGTCTCCTTCCTCGCCATATTTACCCATGAGGGTGGAGAGGTTCTCCATGGCGGGTGTTTCAATGGGCTGGTATCCGAATACCTGGAATACCTGCCTGATCGTGTCAAATATATAATTGCGCCTGACCATTTCAAGCGGTGAAAAATCACGTGTTCCTTTCGGGATGGAGGGTTTCTGGGCGGCCACTTTGATCTGTTTGTGCAAATATAAACAATTGCCGCAGATTAATAAGAATTACGCTGTTATTCCAATTTCAGCCAGCAGGTTTTCCAGGTATTTCTTCGCATCCTCAGCGCCTTCTTTCGGAGCCCAGGAAGCAAAGTTTTTGTCGTCAATGGGTGAATAGGGGCCATCCTTTACTTCGTAGGCAACAGTTCCCGGATCAAGGGCGACAATGGTATGGAACGTCCGGGCAGGGATTTCCGCGCCAAAGTTTCCCGCTAACGGGTCAAGTACGATGTGGTCGGTAATTTTCCCCTGCTCATCAAATTCAACAACCAGGATCCTGCCGCGCAGTGAAAAAAAGACTTCCACCTTGTCCGGATCCTCATGTTTGTGAGGCTGGATATAAGACAGGGGTTCCATGGCATTGAGCATGCGCTGAAGCGTGTCGGTATACGCTGCATGAAAGTTGTGGTTCATCCTGCGGCGCGGGGAGGTCACCGTTTTCGCCGAGGTTTTATCAAGCAACCCGGTGTCAATTTTTATCATGATAACTTGCTGTTGATGTGTTTACTTTTTATTTGCTTAAAAAACGCATATTCAATTTAAAAATAAACCATAAAGGCGCACGAAGTACACACAAAGGCGTCAAAGGATGCACAATGGCACATGAAAGTCTGTTCACAGGAGAATTCCTTCGCGCCTTTGTGTGTACTTCGTGCGCCTTTGTGGTTTAAATAGAATCAGGTTTTTCAAAAAGCATTGGAAAAGTTCTTTTTACCTAACTGGAACGATTGCGCTCCATCAGAAAATTTACTTTGAATGCTTCAGTAATGAGTTTAACCCTTCAATTTTTTATATTTGATCCGGTGCGGGCCATCATCGCCCAGGCGCTTTTTCTTGTTCTCTTCGTAATCGGAATAGGAACCCTCAAAGAAATACATCTGCGAATCGCCTTCAAATGCAAGGATATGGGTGGCGATACGGTCAAGGAACCAGCGGTCGTGGGAGATGATCACCGCGCAGCCGGCGAAGTTCTCCAACCCCTCCTCCAGGGCGCGGAGGGTGTTCACATCAATATCATTGGTAGGTTCATCAAGCAGCAGTACGTTTGCTTCCTCTTTCAGGGTAAGGGCCAGGTGCAGGCGGTTTCGCTCACCACCGGAGAGCACTCCGCATTTCTTTTCCTGGTCGGCACCGCTGAAGTTGAATCGTGCCACATAGGCCCTGGCACTCATGGTCCGGCCGCCGATCTGCATGTTTTCCGCCCCGCCTGAGATCACCTGGAAAACGGTTTTTTCGGGGTCGATGGAGGTATGGCTCTGATCGACATAACCCAGCTTTACGGTTTCACCAACCTTGAATGAGCCGGCATCTGAGGTTTCCATGCCCATGATCATCCTGAAGAGGGTCGTTTTCCCGGCACCGTTCGGTCCGATGATCCCGACAATTCCTGCGGGTGGCAGTGAAAAATTCAATCCTTCAAAAAGCAGTTTGTCGCCAAATGATTTAGCCACATCAATGGCTTCAATTACCATGGTTCCGAGCCTGGGACCGTTCGGGATGTACAGTTCAAGCCGTTCTTCCTTTTCCCTTACATCCTCGCTCATCATCTTTTCGTAGGCATTCAAACGTGCCTTTCCTTTGGCCTGCCTGGCTTTGGGCGACATCCGAACCCAGTCGAGTTCCCGTTCAAGGGTCTTGCGGCGTTTGCTTTCGGTCTTCTCCTCCATGGCAAGGCGGTTTGATTTCTGCTCCAGCCAGGATGTGTAATTGCCCTGCCATGGAATGCCTTCACCACGGTCAAGTTCAAGGATCCAGCCAGCCACGTTGTCAAGGAAATACCGGTCGTGCGTGATGGCGATCACCGTACCTTTGTATTGCTGCAGGTGCAGTTCAAGCCATTGAACCGATTCCGCATCCAGGTGGTTGGTGGGCTCATCAAGCAGGAGAATGTCAGGTTCTTTCAGCAGCAGTCGGCATAAGGCAACACGTCGGCGTTCACCTCCGGAAAGGTTTTTTACCGATGAATCCGGATCAGGGCACCGCAGGGCGTCCATGGCCCGCTCAAGTTTGCTGTCAAGGTCCCAGGCTCCGTGCTGGTCAAGGAGTTCGGTGAGTTCACCCTGCCGTTTGATGAGTTTGTCCATCTCTTCATCGCTCAGGGGGTCGCCGAATTTGTTGTTGACCTCTTCATATTCTTTCAGCAGGCTAACCACCTCCGCGGCGCCTTCTTCAACAATCTGGCGCACCGTTTTGGTGTCGTCAAACTGAGGGTCCTGTTCGAGGTAACCGACTGAGTAACCGGGAGAAAAGACCACCTCTCCGAGAAATGATTTTTCAACGCCTGCAATGATTTTCAGCAGGGTTGATTTACCGGAACCGTTTAATCCAATGATGCCGATCTTGGCGCCATAGAAAAATGAGAGGTAGATGTTCTTCAGAACTTGTTTCTGTGGCGGATAGGTCTTGGTGACACCCACCATGGAAAAGATGATTTTTTTATCGTCGGACATAAAAATAAATAGCGAAATGGTGAAATGGTAAAATGGTGAAATTTGGTTAACTGGAGGTTGTTCCTGTTTATTTAGTTTTGGATTTGTTTATTAGGGTGTTTAGCTTATCGGTTTCGGTTTCCCAGTTGAAATTCCGGTGGACGAAATTGTAACCATTGAGGGCTATTTGATCGGCTTTGCCGGGATTGTTCAACAGCATCAGGATGTGTGATGCGTAGTCTTCAGGGGTTGAGGCGACAAGGATGTCTTCACCATCACGGGCACCAAGGGCCTGGAAAGCCAGGGGAGAGGTGATGCAGGGGATCTTCATGGACATCGCTTCAAGCAGTTTGTTCTGCAGCCCTGTTCCGATCTGCATAGGGGCAATGAAAACCCGGGCACGGGCATAGCATTCGCGCATGTCGGGCACCCATCCGCTCACATCCACCTGCGACGATTTGAGGGCAAGCACACTCAGGTGTGGACTGGCGCCGGCGATCAGCAGCCTCAGGGCGGGTTTCTGGGTCAGCACCCTGGGCAGGATCTCATTAACAAGGTATTCTGCAGCTTTGATGTTGGGCGGGTATCCCATGTTGCCGGTGAAGACCAGGTCATAATCCTTTACAGTTCCCTGGGGGCTGAAAAAATCCGTATCCACTCCGTTGGCCACCACTACGATCTTTTCACGGTCGGGATGCGGGATGAGGTCGCGGTCGGGCGCAGAGATGATTATTTTATTGTCAAAGGCTTCAAATGCATCGTGTTCATAACGCAGTAACCGGTTGTATTCAATTTTCAGGAACGGTTTCAGGTAAAAGGGGGCTGTTGCAAGCCTGCGTTCAACACCTTTTGAAAATACATCCTGATAATCAAGCGTTTTTGGGATGTCAACACCCTTGACATACTCCGCTACACGGATCAGCTGGCAGAAGATATGATCAGGTTTATAATCTTTAATCAGACTGTTGATTTTCGAGGAAGAGGACGAATTATAAAAATAACCCACCTGTAACGGTTTCTTGGAGAACAAAGATTTAAACAGGTTAAATCCGATGGATATCCTTGAAATGGGTATGATATGGATCGCCTTCACATATTTTTTCAGCACAGGGATCGCATCTTCATGCAGATCGCCGTCGTTCAGGGCGCAAAGGATGATCTCGTGATGTTTTGACAACTGTTTGATCTGGTGAAAAGCCCTGAGCTTATCACCCTTTTCAGTTGGATAGGGAACACGAGGTAAAATAAAAAGCAATCGCATGAAATTGGCTTGTAAACGGCAAAAGTATAAAAAACTGCGTTAACCCGGGAGTTGTTGATAAAAAGCAGTCAATTTTTGCACAAGGATTTGTGCATCATAATCGGTTTCAGCCAGTTTTCTTGCCTCGCCCCCGATTTTTTCACAGAGGGTGGCATCAGTAACACAGATGGAGATCATTTCAAAAAATTCACACGGTGCATCTGCGATCAGGATGTTTTTCAGGTGGGTATAGCCGATCCCTTCAGCACCAATGCCGGTGGAGATAATGGTTTTTCCTGCGGCCATCCCTTCAACGATCTTCACCCTGATCCCGCTGCCGGAAAACAGCGGTACGATCATGATTGCTTTTGAGGCCAGGAATGAAACGGCATCATCCACTTCGCCCAGGACGATTACGTTGGGGAGGTTCAGTGAAGTCATCCATTCCGGCATCTCTCTTCCCGCCAGGTAGTATTTCAACCCGGGGAATTGATTGTGGATATCCATCCATACATTGTCAAGGAACCAGCGGATCCCTTCCTGATTCGGAATCCAGTTCATGGAACCGAGGGAGAAGAGCGACGGAAATTCAGCGCGGGCGTTGTTGTGGGGGTATTTCGAAGGATTAATGCCGAAGGGGATGTCGATGACGGGGGGGGCGAAATTTGAAATTTGAGATTTGAGATTTGAGATTTGAGATTTGAGATTTGAGATTTGAGATTTGAGATTTGATTTTTGAAATTTGAGATTTGATTTTTGATTTTTTTTCAATGAATTGAAATATTCTGCATCGGTGGGGGTGATGGCCACTAGTCCGTCAACCTGGGAGATGATCTTTTGTTCATAGTTCTTCAAGGTGTCGGCCAGGTGGCGGATGTACCATTTTTTGACAGGGTTCTTTGTCTCATCTGCTATACGCTCCCAGATGAAATGTTCTATGTTGTGCGCACGAAGCACGATTTTGGCTTTGGAGTGCTTCCTGATTGTGTCAATATAGGGGCACATGAACAACGTTTCCAGCTGAACAACGTCAAACTCCCCGGAGGCCAGAATGGCGATGAGCCGTTTTCTGAAGTTAGCTGAAATAAAACGCTTTACATGGTATGATTGCCCTGTGAACAGGTTTAGAAATGCGTCAACGGGCCTGACCCGCAAATCCACATCAATGAGTTCAATGCCGGTTTTCCGGTGGTATGCCGCAGGAATATCATCAGCGGAGATGTTGAATTTGAAAGAATTGACAGCCAGCACCTTAACCTCATTCCCCGATTCAATAAGCCCTTCAATGAACATATTCATGGCCATGGGGCCGCCTTCTTTCGGGGGCCACGGAGATTTGTTGCAAAGAAAGAGGACTCTCATACTGTTCGTTCGCGTACCCTGAAAAGCTTTTTAAAGAAACCTGTCCAGGCGTCAAGATCAAATAGCGTTGCATCATTGGTCGCCTTGATGGTCAGGAAAATTCCGATGGGCATCAGTACTGCCGACGAATACCAGATTCCCTGCCATGCCGGCACCACCCCTTCAACGGCATATTTTTCCCCTACAAAAGAGATGACCCAGAACAGGATGAAAAAGAGTGTTGAAATGACCGCCGGCATGCCCAGCCCTCCTTTCCGGATAATTGCCCCCAGCGGTGCGCCGATGAAGAACAATAAAAAACATGCAATGGAAAAGGAGAACTTTTTGTGATAAACGATCTGATGCTTGTATATGAGCTTGCTTTTATTGTAGATGTTTTCCCTGTTGGTGGCGAGATTTTCCTTCGCACTCTTTGCGGAGGCAAGGGCGGTTTCCAGGATCTTCGCCCTGGTGTCTGCTTTAAAATTGTATATGACCGACGGGTTGAACTTTTTAAGCGTATCAGCCTTATACCGCTTTACAGTGTCAAGATTCCCGGAAAACTGCAGGCTGTTCATGAAGCCGGTTTCATATGCTTTGCGGTCGGCGGAGAGTTGAATACTGATGGAGTCGATGGAACGGGTCAACTGGGTGACATTCTGTATCTCGTAATTTTTTTTGAAAAGATTTTCGTCCGTCCGGGTTAGCTGGAACGCCGAAAGGTCAAACATCTGGTACTGTTCCGAGAATTCGGTACGCTGGAAAGGCCGGGTGAGTTCGTTGTTCCTCAGATCGATCCTCTCCTCATAGTTAGTGCCGTTGAAAAGCCTGAATACCAGGAATTTCTTGTCGGGAGACAGTTCCATTCTTCCCCATTCCGCAGTGGTGAGGGAAACATTGCCCTGGTGTTTTGTGTGGTCATACACCATAACATCACGGATGGTGTTGCCATCCTGCTCTTTTTTGCCCACCCTGATAACAAACCCTTCAATACCAGTGTAGAAAACACCTTCTTTCAGGTTAAATGCCAGCTTTTTCTCCCTTACATCATATAATAAGGAGAGAAATTTGAGATTGGCAAAAGGCAATACCACATTTGAAAAGTAAAATGCCAGTCCGCTGATTAAGATGGAAACGACGATAAGCGGTCTCATGATGCGGCTCAGGCTGATCCCTGCGGCTTTGATGGTGACGAGTTCATAGTGTTCGCCCAGGTTACCGAACATCATCAGTGACGAAAGCAGGATGGCCAGTGGCAAAGCCAGCGGAACGAACGTGGAAGAGGCGTAGAACAGCAGTTTTACGATGATGTACCACTCAAGCCCTTTCCCCACCAGGTCGTCAATGTACTTCCATACGAACTGCATCAGCAGGATGAAGAGGGCAATGAAAAATGTCATCACCAGGGGACCCAGGTAAGATTTCAATATAAAAGTGTCCAGTTTTTTCATGCGAAATGTGACGGCCGGTGCAAAGATAATTAATAACGCAAAGTTTATAATTGTATTTTTGTTTGCTTCTGTTTTACCGCAGAGACGCAGAGACGCAGAGAATGCGTTGATTCTTCAAATCAGGTCTTTGCAAAATCTTTGCGCCTCTGCGCCTCTGCGGTGAAAAAACTTTTAGTGAAAACTTACATCAAATGAATATAGTAGAAGTTAAAGATAAAAAAACACACCACCAGTTCCTGTCACTGGTTGAAACGATCTACAAGGATGATCCCAACTATGTCAGGCCACTTGATTCTGAGATAGAAGCGGTTTTTGATCCTAAACAGAACGGCTTTTTTCAGCATGGCGAGGCCATCCGCTGGATACTGCTGGATGACAATGGTATCGTAATCGGGCGCGTTGCAGCCTTCATCAATAAAAGGAAGGCTTTCACTTTTCAGCAGCCAACCGGAGGGATGGGTTTTTTTGAGTGCATCAATGACCGTGAAGCGGCTTTCAAATTGTTTGACCAGGCACGCAACTGGCTGGCAGAAAGAGAAATGCTGGCCATGGATGGTCCGGTCAATTTCGGCGAGAATGATGTGAACTGGGGCCTGCTGGTTGAAGGATTCACCCACCCGGGATTCGGGATGAGCTACAACCCGCCGTACTACCGGGCCTTTTTTGAGGATTATGGATTCAAGTTTTATTTTGAGCAGGTATCAAACCATCTTGACCTGACCAAGCCATTCCCCGACCGCTTCTGGAAGATCGCCGAGTGGTGCATGAAGAAACCTGAACTGTCATTTCGCCATTTTACCTACGAAGAGGCAGATAAGTTCATCGGCGACATGAAGGAGATATACGACGATGCCTGGAAATTCCATGAGAACTTCACCCCGATGGATATCTCAACCCTGCGCAAGGGCCTTGAAAAAGCAAAATCGTTCCTTGACCCGGAGTTGATCTGGTACGTGTACCATGAAAATGAACCCATTGCCTTTCTGATCCAGTTCCCCGATGTAAACCAGATACTTAAGCATCTGCATGGAAAATTGCATCTCTGGAACAAGCTGAAATTCATGTGGTTAAAATACCGTAAGACCATTACACGCTCACGCATCGTGATCATGGGGGTGAAACCCAAGTATCAACGGTACGGCGTAGAATCAGGGATTTTCTGGCACCTTGACAAGGTGATGAAAGCACGGCCACACATCACCGAGGTAGAACTTTCATGGGTGGGTGATTTCAACCCTAAAATGCGGGCGTTGCATGAGTCGGTGGGGGCCACCTTCGCCAAAAGGCACATCACCTACCGGAAAATATTTGCGGAGGAGATTGAATTTCAGAGATCTACGGTTATTCCGGTGGATACCAAGGAAAAGGCCTTGCGGGAGGGTAAATAAAAAAATAGTTCTCGCAGATTTTCGCGGATTACAGCGCAGATTTTGGCAGAAAAAAGTCATCCGGAAGGATTCTAATAACAACAAAATATTAATCTGCTTCAATCTGCGCTTTAATCTGCGAAAATCTGCGAGAAATTTCTGCGAGAAACATCTGCGAAAATCTGCGTGAAACACAGATGAAATATTTTTTTGCAGAATCAGATAAATTGTACTAATTTTGTAAATCTGAAAAATTATAATTAAATTTGTAATAGTCATTATTGTCAAACCAAAAACCAAAAATCATGAAAAAAATTTTACTCATTAGTCTGGCGTTTATCATTGGCCTGGCTGTAGTTGCTCAAAAACCCCAGTTGAAGAATGGCGTTTTTGTCCGCAATTACAAGAAGGATCAGAAAGTTACCATTGAACCTGCTGAAAAAATCAGTACTTCAGCCGTTACAGCAAAGCATTCAGGTTTGAAGAATGGTGACAACAGCAACATCGTTAGCGTAATTGATCTTGGTACCTCAGCAAACGTGCTTGGTTATTCAAGCGGTACCAGGCCAATGGTTTGGGCTGACGATGATCTGAATTGCGTGATCAATTTTCACAGGGCAGGCCCCGGATCAACTCCTCCAAGTTTATCAGGCTACTATGCCATGGACCTTGGTGTTGACCTTGGATTATCAGAAGACAGCTGGACATCACAGATCCAGGTACTTGCGGCACAACTTACGGCTTCTCCGTATTTCTATGATGCCAGCAGGTATCCTTGTGCAGGTATCTACAACCCTGCCGGTAACACAACCCTGGCCAATGCATATTGTGCCTATTTTGGCCCGAATTTCGCCAACCTGGTTGTCAGCGGTTTCGGTGGATACAGCTATGGCGTTGCCAACCTGGTTGACCATGCTGATACAACCAAGCACATCAGGTGGTATAACCCGACACCGTATACCTACATTCCTGATGGATTTAATATCTCCACAACAGGTGTAGCACACATGACAGACAGCGATAACAACGTTGAATCAGGTTCTGTTGTATACCAGGACAGCACCATCTACGGAAGAGGTGTTTGGAATGCTGCCAACAAAGATTTTGATTATACTTTTAAAACCATTGCATTTCCTTGCAAGGATATGTACTCAGCAGCTGATGCCAAAGTTGCTTCATCACCTGACGGCAATACCGTATGGATGTCAGTTCTGACAAACTATGCAGGTGGCACACTTGGCACTGCCCCGTTGATTGACTCAACCTATTATCCTTTGCTCCGCAAGTCTACCGACGGTGGTTTGACATGGGGTGCTCCGATTCCTGTTTATCTTGATGGTCCCCAGGGAATCTCCGGAATTAAAAATAACTATAGTGATTTTTTCATTCAGAACTTCTTTGTAGGACCTCCGTATCCTACACGCGATGAGATTCCTTACACCACTGCTTTTGACCACTCTCTGAGCGTTGACAAATGGGGCAACCCGCACCTCGGAGTTGTTGTTGGTTACTCACCAGGCGGATATTCCATCTCAACCGGTGTTGACAGTCTCCTTACAGTTTATGATATCTATTCACCAGATCGTGGCGCTACATGGTGCGCAGTTGCCATGGGTTCAGTTACAACCTTCCGTGGTACATGGGCAACCTATACCAGCGATAACCGTACTTACATTTCCCGTAACAAATCAGGCGACAAAATGTTCTTCACCTGGAATGATACCCACATAGATGGCGAAACCAACAACCAGAATCCTGATGTTTTTGCACGCGGATTTGACCTTGTTACCAACAAACTTACCACCGACAACGGCCTGAATGCACCGAACAATGTTACTTTCCTCTGCGACATCACACAGGAAGCTTACTGGCAGTGTACTTCTCCGATCGTTTTCACGGATAACAACAAATTCACACTTCCTATCGTTACCCAGTGGTTTGCTGATGCAGCTGCAGATTCCAAATTCAAATATATTCCTGACTTCTCATACACCCAGGCTGATTTCACCCAGGCTTCAGGCGGATGTGATTTCCCGATTGGTGTTCAGAAAAATGAAGAACTCGCTACTGTAGCTGTTTACCCGAACCCTGTAAAGGATCTCGCAAAGGTTTCTTTGAACCTGAAACAGAATGCCAATGTAACTGTTGAAGTAACCAACCTCGTTGGCCAGCAGGTTATGTCATTCAACAAAGGCAGCATGAGCGCCGGAAACCAGACCTTCAGCGTTGACGCAAGCCAGCTTTCATCAGGCGTTTATTTTGTGTCTGTAATTGTTAACGGACAGAAATACACCCAGAAGATGGTGAAGGAATAATATTCTTTTCCATTGATAAAGAAAACCCTGCGGCTGAGCTGCGGGGTTTTTTTTTGAGAAAGTTCTCGCTGAAAAGTTTCTTGCAGATTTTCGCGGATTTCACCGCAGATTACAGCGCAGATTTTTTTCAAATTGTATTATTAATCTGCCAAAATCTGCGCAGTAATCCGCGAAAATCTGCGAGAAAGTATTTGCCAAGTTGCTTTTACGCAACATTCTTCCTACATTTGGGTTGGTTTCCCGGTTGCCAACACCCAACCCATATGAAAAAGTACTTTCTCATTCTCCTGGCCATCCTGCTTACCCTGAGCGGTTTTCCTCAAAAACCAAGGATAAAAAATGGAATCATTTACAAGAACTACCAGGCCATCCCCAGGGTAGACCATGAGTCCTCTGTGCCCCTGAAAAATTCATCATTTCGTTATTTCCCAAAACAGCGGAACTTCGCTGGTCAGCCAAACGCAGTCACTGTACTTAACCTCGGAACCTCCTCCAACGTCCTCAGTTACTCCGGCGGCACCCGAACCATGTTGTGGGCCGACGACGACCTGAATTGTGTGGTGAATATTCACCGGATGGGACCTGGTGCAACGCCGCCCAGTCTTTCCGGATACCTGGGTATGGACATCGGCCTGAACATGGGCAAAACACAGGCCGACTGGACAACCCAGGTGCAGGTGTATGCCGCCAACCTGAGCGCTTCACCTAACTATTATGATGCAGCCAGGTATCCCTCCGCCGGCATCTACAATCCGGCCGGGAATACCACCCTGTCGAATGCTTTCCTGGCTTATTTTGCACCGAACTTTGCCAACCTGGCCTTCAGCGGATTCGGCGGATACAGTTACGGTACCGCCAACCTGCTTGACCATGCCGATACGACAAAGCACTTGAAATGGTACAGCCCGCCGCCTTACACCTTTGTCCCTGAAGGTTTTACTGTCAGTAAAACCGGAATTGCGCATATGGTGAACCTATCAAAGAATGCCGAGAGCGGAACAGATGTTTACCAGGACAGCGTCATTTACGGCCGGGGTATATGGAATTCAGTCACGAAGGATTTTGACTATACATTCAGAACCCTGGCGTTTCCATGTAAGGAAGCTGCAGCAGCCGCCGATTGTAAAATTGCTACGTCGCCTGATGGGACCGTTGTGTGGATATCTGTTTTAACCAATTGGGCTGGTGCGAATATTGGTGTTGCTCCATTGATTGACTCCACTTACTATCCATTGCTTCGCCGGTCAACGGACTGTGGATTGACATGGGGACCTCCCATTCCAGTTTATCTTGACGGTCCCCTGGGAATCAGCGGAATTAAAAATCACTACAGTGATTATTTTATCCAGAACTTCTTCGTAGGACCTCCGTATCCTTCACGCGATGAGATTCCTTACACCTGTGCTTTTGACCACTCTCTGAGCGTTGACAAATGGGGTAATCCGCATATCGGAGTTGTTGTTGGTTACGCACCTGGCGGATATTCCATCTCAACCGGTGTTGACAGTCTCCTTACTGTATACGACATCAATTCACCAACCCATGGCGCTTCATGGTGTGCCGTTGCCATGGGTTCATTAACTACATTCCGTGGAACATGGGCAACTTACACCAGCGATAACCGTACATACATTTCCCGAAACAAAGCCGGCGACAAAATGTTCTTAACCTGGAACGATACCCACATTGATGGCGAAATCAACAACCAGAACCCGGATGTATTCGCGCGGGGGGTTGACCTGATCACCAACAAAATCACGTTGGATAACGGGCTGAATAAACCTAACAACGTGACCTTGCTGAGCGATATCGCCCAGGAGGCATACTGGCAATGTTCATCACCTTATGTGTTTACAGATAATAATAAATTCACGATACCAATCTGTACACAATGGTTTGCAGATGCATCGGCTGACGTGACCTTTAAGTATATCCCGGATTTCTCTTTTGAGCAGAGTGCTTTTTTGATGCCTTCTGATTATTGCTGGTTTGATTCTGGCCGGGGGAATGATCCGGGGCTTGAAATTCCTGAAGGTAACTATTTGCCTTGTTATGGCGTGGCGGTTGATCAGAAACCTGCTGAACCTGAACTGTTAACCATATCCCCTAATCCTGCTGATGATAAAGTGAAAATTTCAGTGTATCTGAAACGGGAGGTAATGGTTGATATTGAAATTTCTGACCTTTTCGGGAAAACAATCAAATCTATCAGGATAGGCGGGACTGGAATGGGGCTTCACACGGAGGAAATTGATATCAGTGGTTTTGCTGCCGGGGTTTATGTTGTAAGTGTTGTTGTTGATGGAGAGCGGATGGTAGGGAAGTTGGTGGTGCAGTAGGATGAGAGCCACCAGATCTCATGAGGTTTTAGTTTCTCGCAGATTTTCGCAGATTACACCGCAGATTACAGCGCAGATTTTTTCAAATTATATTTTTAATCTGCCAAAATCTGCGCAGTAATCCGCGCAAATCTGCGTGAAATTTTTTATCTGCCAAATTCCTGCGAGAACTTTTTACTTATTGGTATCTTTGCACCCAATTTCAATCACCCCCGTGCTCTACTCCGAAATCAAATACCTTGTTGGCAAGGAGATCATGCTTGAACTGAAGCAGAAGTATGTGCTGAACGGCATATTGCTGTATCTGCTGTCAACAGTTTTTGTTACCTACCTGGCCTTTGAAGATGCCATCACCCCCGAAACCTGGAACTCGCTGTTCTGGATCATCCTGCTTTTTGTGGCCGTAAACGGCATTTCCAAGAGCTTCATGCAGGAAAGCCCTGCCCGCCACCTTTATTATTATACCATTGCCAGCCCGCAGGCGATCGTATTGGCCAAGATCCTTTACAACCTCTTCCTGATGGCCGGGCTTTCATTCCTGGCCTTTGGGTTTTTCCTTTTGCTGATGGGCAACCAGGTGGTCAACATGCCCTTGTTTATGCTGACACTGCTGCTGGGCAGCCTTGGACTTTCGTCGGTGCTGACCATGGTCGCCGCCATTGCTTCGCGCGCCAGCCATAATTTTTCATTGATGGCCATTCTCAGTTTTCCAATTGTGCTTCCCCTGCTCGCCACCCTGATGAAAGTGTCGAAATCGGCCATGAACAGCATGGACTGGTCAGGTTTATTGGGCTTTCTTGTGATCCTGGTCACCATCAACGGAGCGGTGATCGCACTGGCGTATTTGTTATTTCCGTACCTTTGGCGGGACTAAATGAATGTGCGAATGACGAATATGCGAATATGCGAATGATGGGTTATCAAAAGGCTGATGTATTATTGAAAAAGGCTGGCGATCAGTCATTCGCATATTCGTTATTCACATATTCGTCATTCACATATTTATAATTCGTTTTTCAATTTGCTATATGCTTAAACGAGATTGGTATAAATATTTATCAGGATTTTTGTTGTTATATGCCGTTATTTTCGGGTTCATTGTCGGTATTCCAGATACAATGATCCATGAAACCATGCGCAATTTGTTTTACCACGTGGGAATGTGGTTTGGCATGATGGCGATGCTGGGTACCGGGTTTGTTTACAGTTTGCGCTATCTCAGGAAGTTTGATGAACATGAGGATATCATCGCTGTGGAGGCAGTAAACGTAGGCTTGATGTTCGGGTTTCTCGGCATTTTCACAGGAATGATCTGGGCAAATTTCACCTGGGGATCTCCCTGGGTGAAAGATCCGAAGCTGAACGGTGCGGCAGTAGGGATGTTTATCTACCTGGCTTACATGATCCTTCGCGGATCCATTGATGATGTACACAAACGAGCCAAGGTGGGTGCGGTGTACAATATTTTCGCCTTTTTCCTTTGGATCGTGTTTGTGATGGTGTTGCCAAGATTGGCAGGCGACAGTATCCATCCCGGGAAGGAAGATGCACCGGTTCTGCCAATGCATCTTGAGCCCTCTATGCGCATCGTATTCTATCCAGCCATGCTCGGCTGGATTCTTTTAGGAGTATGGATTTTGAATGTGAGGGTGAGGATCAGGAAGCTGCAGCTGAAGATGGAGGGTTGAAAAATGAATATTGAATATTGATCAACGAATTTTGAATATTGAACGGGTGCACCCTGCATTTTACATTTTGCATTTTACATTTTAATTTTTGACCATGGAATCCTACGGAAAAATATTTGTTGTCGTTGCAGTGCTGGCAGTTATCCTTGTTGGCATTTTTGTTTATATGTTCACCATTGACAGGAAACTTCGGAAACTGGAGAAGGAGATTGAAGAGAAACCAACACAAAAAGTAAAATGAAGACTATACATATTGTAATCATACTGATCCTGGTTGTGGCGGTGGCGGTAGTCATTTCCACCATGACCGATTCAAGCACTTACTCTGATTTTACTGAGGCTGCCCAGAAGCCCGGCAAGGAGTTGCACATCATCGGGAAACTCAACAGGTCAAAACCACTGGAGTACGATGCACAAAAAAATGCCAACCAGTTTGCTTTTTATCTTATTGATGATAAGGGTGTTGAGAAAAAAGTTATCTACAACAACGCTAAACCTCAGGATTTTGAGAAATCAGAAAAAGTGGTCATCATCGGTTCCATGAAAGGTGATCAGTTTATGGCTAAGAGCCTGCTGCTCAAATGCCCGTCGAAATACAACGATAAAAAGCCATCGAAGTTCGGGAGTCAGAAATTTGGTTGATTGGTTGATGTGCAGATGTGCAGATATGATGATGTGCTGATGTGGAGATAGTTTGAGTTTTCCCTGATTTGTAATTTGTCAATTGTAATTTGTCATTCCCATGTCATACAAGTCTCTAGCCCAATTTGTTAACGCACTTGAAGCGGCCGGGGAACTGGTTCGCATTACCGGATTTGTTTCACCTCGCCTGGAGATGACGGAGGTGGCTGACCGGATGGTGAAGAGTGGGGGCAAGGCGCTGCTGTTTGAGAACACGGGAACGGGTTTTCCGCTGCTGATCAATTTGTTTGCTTCGGATAAGCGGATCTGCATGGCGCTGGGGGTGAATGATCTTCGGGATATTGAGGATGGCCTTGCAAAGCTGATGAAGGAATTCATGGGGCCCAGGGCCGGGTTCATGGACAAATTGAAGATTATTCCGAACCTGATGGAGGTGGCTTCCTGGATGCCGAAATCGGTGAACCGCAAAGGTGCCTGCCAAGAGGTGGTCATGGAACATCCCGACCTCTCGAAAATCCCTGTAATGACCTGCTGGCCAGCAGATGGCGGACCTTTTATCACCCTTCCGGGCGTCCATACCATCGACCCCGTTAACGGGATGAGAAACCTTGGCATGTACCGCATGCAGGTGTTTTCCCCTGACATGACCGGGATGCACTGGCACATGCACAAAGGGTCGGCCAGGCATTATGAACAATACAAAGAGTTGGGAAAGCGGATGCCGGTGACCGTTACATTGGGCGGCGATCCGGTTTACACCTATGCTGCTACCGCCCCGTTGCCCGATAACCTCGACGAGTACCTGCTTGCAGGCTTCCTCAGAAAGAAAAAGGTTGAACTGGTCAAATGTCTGACCAATGAACTGGAAGTTCCGGAAGATGTGGACTTTGTCATTGAAGGCTACGTTGATCCCACAGAGGAGCTGATCCTGGAGGGACCGTTTGGCGACCATACCGGTTTTTATTCCCTTGAAGGGTATTTCCCACGTTTCCATGTTACCTGCATCACGCACCGGAGAAATGCCATTTATCCGTCAACCATTGTTGGTATCCCTCCACAGGAAGACGGCTGGATCGGCAAAGCCACCGAGCGTATCTTCATCATGCCCATCCGGATGACTGTTGCACCGGAAATTACCGATATGCATATGCCTGTTGAGGGCGTTTTTCATAACCTCACACTCACCAGCATCAGGAAACAGTACCCCGGGCAGGCTCCCAAGATCATGAGTTCACTGTGGGGCGCAGGCCAGATGATGTTCAACAAGATCATGATCACCACCGATCATGATGTGAAACTTACAGATTATGCGGCGGTTGCAAGGAAGGTGTCGGAAAATGTCAATCCGCTCACGGATATTCATTTCCTCCGTGGCCCGGTTGACATCCTTGACCATTCCAGCAGTAAATATGCTTATGGCAGCAAAATAGGCATTGATGCCACCAAAAAATTTCCCCAGGAGCTTGACAGCCCATCTCCCCCCTCTCCCCCAGGGAGAGGGGCCGGGGGTGAAGTCCTTGAAGTCGACGGTGAACTCCTGCCATCAGGAATCAAAGCCATCAACACAAGTCTGCTTCAGCAAGGTATATCCCTGGTGATCGTATCCATCAGGAAATCAAAGCAAAACCATGTCAGGCAGGTAGCCGCAGATCTCCTGGCAAAGGGATATGCTGACAAAGCAAAGTTCCTTCTTTTTGTTGACGACCGGCTTGACATCTCATGCCTGCCAACTGTAACCTGGATTGCGGCAAACAACATTGACCCGATCCGCGACTGTTTTTTCATTGATGCTGAGCCAGGCGTTAAATACCAGGCACTTTGCATTGATGCTACCCGGAAGAGCATGAAATATGATGGGTTTCAACGTGACTGGCCCAATGTAACAGTGATGGATGACGCAACCATCAGGTTGGTGGATGAGAAGTGGCAGAAGCTTAATCTCGGACCCTTTGTCACATCTCCTTCTGAATCGTACAAAACGCTGAATGTCAATGATGAGGCTGTTAGCAGCGAGGATTTTTAACTGAATGTTGCAATATTCTTTGTATTTTTGCCAGTTAAAATCACCTAAATGAAGCAAACAATTACCCTATATATTATTCTTATTTCCCTTCTGGTTTTCCCGTTCCTTACTCATGCGCAGTTTTCTGTGGTCAAAGGGAAAGTGACAGATGAGAAAACCTCCGATCCGTTGCCTTATGTGAATATTGGTGTGAAAGGCCAGGCAGGTGGAACGTTCACTGATGGCAATGGAGCTTTTCATCTCGAACTTCCAAAAGGCGCATATACACTTATGATTTCCTATGTAGGATACGATCAGATTGAAAGGCCGTTTACGTGTGACGGCAAGAAAGAGGTGCTGATGAACCTTACCCTTTCACCATCAGCCACGGAATTAAGCACCCTGGTTGTCTCCGGATCAAAATATGCCCAGAAGTTAGAGGAATCCATTGCCTCGATCGAAGTGCTCAAGGCCAAATCCATCCAGGTATCAAACCCGACAAGCATTGATAAAGCCATTGATAAAATCCCCGGGATCACCATTATTGACAATGAGCCCCAGATCCGGGGCGGAAGTGGCTTCAGTTCAGGCCTCGGAAGCCGGGTGATGGTTATGGTGGATGAGATCCCTGTTTTGCGGGGTGATGCAGGACGTCCCAACTGGGGCTTTTTGCCGGTGGATGATGTTGAACAGATTGAAGTTGTGAAAGGTGCCTCTTCTGTAATTTATGGCTCTTCTGCCATCAACGGGGCCATCAATATCCGCACTGCATATCCCAAAGACCAGCCTGAAACCAAGGTCAACTCATTCCTTGGGATATACAGCAAGCCTTCAAGGAAGTACACAACCCCATGGAGCGGGATGAATCCGATTCAGTATGGAATAGCGGTGTCTCATCTTCAGAAATATGACAACCTGGACCTTGGCGTCGGGGTGAATTATTTTGCCGACCAGGGATATATCAGGGGAACACCGGAAATCACATCTGATACAGCGTTTAACAAAGGAGAATTTGAACGCAGGGGTAAACTGTATTTCAATACTCGGGTCAGGAATAAAAAGATTGAAGGCCTTACGTATGGTATCAATGCGAACATCATGTACAGTGAAAATGCACAGACATTTTTCTGGTATGATGCTGATACCAATATATACCGGTCATATCCCGGCGCGCTTTCACTCTTTAAGGAATTCAGCTTCTTTGTTGACCCTTATGTAAAGTATTTTACGAAGAACGGGAACACCCACAGCCTGAAAAACCGGGTGTATTATGGCAATACCAATGCCAATAACAACCAGTCAAACCGGTATGTGACAGTTTACAATGAGTACCAGCATACCCACAAGTTCAAGAAACTGGGTGATCTGATGCTGGTTGCCGGAATTACGAACACCTATTCCCACTCAAACGGACAGGTGTTTTCGGGCAAACTGGCCGCTGACGGAACCACCTCCCTTAACGAATCCGGGGAATTCAATTCGGACAACTTCTCTGTGTATGCGCAACTTGAAAAGAAATTCTTTAAACGGCTTACTGTACTGATTGGCGGCCGGTGGGAATATTACCAGGTATCTACCTTTACTGAGAACAGGCCTGTATTCAGGCTTGGGTTAAACCTGCAGGCCTCACGGAGTACCTTTATCAGGGCATCCGTTGGCCAGGGTTACAGGGCGCCAAGCATCGGTGAACGTTATATTACCACCAATTCCGGGGGATTTGGATTTTATCCCAACCCCGAACTGATATCTGAAGCAAGTTTATCGGCTGAAGTTGGGTTAAAGCAGGTTTTCAGGATTGGCAAATTCGGCGGAATGTTTGATTTTGCTGCTTTTTATGAAAATTATGACAATTATATTGAGTTCAACTTCGGCGTTTGGGGTGATGCAGAAATTAAGAAAAGCCTTGGTTTTAAATTCCTCAACACGGGCCCTGCACGGATATACGGTACAGATATGACTGTAGCCGGTGAGGGAAAGATATTCCGTAACCTTGATCTTGCCCTGCTGCTTGGATACACCTATTCCGTTCCCCAGGCACTCGATCCGAACCTTGTTTACTATAAACATTTTGAACAGGCAACTCATAAAGAACGCCAGTATACCTTTAATAATACCAGTACAGATACCACTGGCTCTGTCATGAAGTACAGGTTGCAGCATACGGTGAAATCTGACCTCCAGTTTACTTACAGGAAAAAGCTCTCGGCGGGGATCAATGCAACCTATTACAGTTTTATGAAAAATATTGATATTTTTCTTTACCAGCTTGACACACCTGACCCGGGATCCATGCATTCAGGGGTTAAAAAATACAGAGCTGAGCACAACAAGGGCAACATTATCGTCAATTTCCGGGTGGCTTATGCGTTAAAGAGTTTCAAATTCTCGCTCCTGGTTAACAACCTGCTGAACACGGAGTATTCGCTCAGGCCTATCACCATTGAATCGCCGAGAGTTACGTCACTTCAGGTTGTTCTTAATATTTAATTTTACAATTCAACCATACTAAAAATCTGAGTTATGAAAAAAATTGTCTTCCTGTTAATGATTGTTGTTTCCGGTTTAGCGGCTTTCAGCCAGTCTTCACTGCAAAACGGAAATTTTGAAGGCTGGTACTTTGCACCGCATCCAACCCATGCCAACCAGGGGTTTTATGAGCCGCATGGCGGGTTCTTTCAAACCCTGAATATACTCGATACAATCCCCACACCGCCGGGATTAACTGTTTATCCTACTGATTCATGCCATGGTGGTGTAAAAGCTGCCCGGGTCATCACCAAAAAAATTGCAGTGTTGGATGTATTGATTCCCGGAGTGATCGGAACCATTGCCATTAACTGGAATAATTTCAATGCCACCCTTGGAAAACCCTTTACCTGGACTACCAAGCCAGCCCGTTTCCAGGGTTATTATATGTCGTTCCCGGTGGCGAACGACTCTTCAGCTGCCATCATTTTACTGTCAAAATGGAATACTGTGAGCCACAGAAGGGATACCATAGCCTATAACCGCCTTGTATTCCATGGCACAGTGAGCACCTATACTCAGTTTGATGAATCTATCACCTACCGTGATGCAGTTACCATGCCCGATTCCATCACAGTGCTTCTGTTGTCATGTGCAGGCTACAACGCCAGTTTCATGATGGCCAGCGTTGGCCAGATCGGTAGCAAGGCTTACTATGATGATGTTACCATCACCAACGTTGCCGGAATGGAGTACATGTTAATGCCGGAAGTAAACGTGAAGATCACACCGAACCCGGCGCATGATTTTATCCGGGTTGATCTGAGTGAAGTGGTTACCAATGGTACATTTGAGGTTTACAACACATCCGGAAAACTTTTCTGCAAAGAACCACTGTCGGGAAGGACACTTAATATGAGTGTCGGCGGATTGCAAAACGGAGCCTATTATTACAAGGTTACTGACGGCACAAAAACACTGAATACCGGAGAATTTATTGTTTCAAAATAACTAACCTGACTATTTTATGACTGAAGTAAAAACATCACAGATGGCGATTGACCTCGAAGACAAATACGGGGCGCATAATTATCATCCATTACCAGTAGTACTTGCCAAAGGAAAAGGCGTCTTTATGTGGGACGTGGAAGGCAAGCGTTATTATGATTTCCTTTCTGCATATTCTGCAGTGAACCAGGGACATTGTCATCCGAAAATTGTTGGCGCACTCATTGAACAGGCGCAAACACTTGAGCTGACCTCCCGGGCATTTTACAACGATGCTTTGGGTCCGTACGAAAAATTCATCACAGAATATTTCGGTTACCAGCGCGTACTTCCGATGAATTCGGGGGCCGAAGGCGACGAAACAGCCTTGAAACTTACCCGCAAATGGGGTTACAAAGTTAAAGGCATTCCTGAAAACCAGGCAAAGATCATCTGCTGCAAGGAGAACTTCCATGGAAGGACCATCACAGTGATCTCCATGTCAAACGATCCGGATGCACGCAACGATTTCGGGCCTTTCACGCCAGGTTTTGAAGCTATACCATACAACGACCTCAATGCACTTGCCAAAGCGCTGGAGGATCCCAATGTGGCCGGTTTCCTGGTTGAGCCCATCCAGGGTGAAGCAGGAGTCTTTGTCCCGGACGAAGGCTACCTGAAAAAGGCATACGATATGTGTAAGGCCAAAAATGTCCTTTTCATCGCTGACGAAGTGCAGACAGGCATCGCCCGCACGGGACGTTTGCTGGCATGCGACTGGGAAGGCGTGAAGCCGGATGTACTCATCCTTGGAAAAGCGCTTTCAGGGGGTGTTTACCCGATTTCTGCTGTTCTGGCCGACGATGACATCATGCTTTGCATCCATCCGGGTGAGCATGGATCAACTTTCGGTGGCAACCCGATTGCGGCAAAAGTGGCAATGGCTGCCCTGGAAGTGGTTCGTGATGAGAAACTGGCTGAGAATGCTGAAAAACTCGGTGCCATCTTCCGCGATGAACTGCGCAAGATCAACTCTCCGTATATTGAACTGGTACGCGGCAAGGGATTGCTGAACGCCATCGTCATCAAGCCTTTCAACAACAAAACCGCCTGGGATGTTTGTTTGAAAATGCGCGACAACGGCCTGCTGGCCAAACCTACCCATAATCATATCATCCGCTTCGCTCCGCCGTTGGTTATTACGGAAGAGCAGATTCATGAGGCGGTGGAGATTATTAAGAGGTCGATTAAGGAACTTGAATAGGTTGATGAGTTGTGAGTGGTGAGTGGCCTTTGGCGCTCACCACTTACATTTCTTTTAACTCAGGTAGTCGCGTACGGCTTTCTGGATTCCTTTTTTTATGGCTGGCCAGGTTTGGTTTTTGAAACTGACCGGTTTTTCGGTTTCCTCTGCATCTACAAAGTAAGTAATCGCATGCGGAATACTTATCGCAAGCATCTGTGTCGGATATTTTTGTTTGTGCCAGTCCATGATTTGCTGCAAAGAATAATGTTGCAATAATTCATGCAGGTCCCAGAAATCCTTTTTCTTTGCCCTTCCAAGTATTGCCTGGATTTTCATTGCGGCAATATCAGCATCACGGTAAAACCTGATTTTTTCAACAATCTCAAACGTTGATATGGGCTTGTGAGGGAAATAGACAAAATCAACTTTGACATTATTTATAAAGCAGAATATCCCGAATTGGGTGTGTTGTTGTTTATATTCAAAATCATTGCCGAACGCAGATGCTAATTCATGGATAATCTCGTCATGATTAAATTTTTCGTGGTAGAACAGATCAAGATCAACCGAACTTCGGTGACCGTATCTGAGCGATAAAGCAGTACCGCCAACCAATGAAAATGGTTGTAGTACCGGCATGGCCATCAACTGTTTCAGTAAGGAAAAAGCCCCGGGTTCAACTGTCTCAGTATGTAACATCTGAATTCGTTCAATGGTTTATCAATGATTGCGCTGGCAAAATGAATGGTATGAAGAGGAAGGTATTTCGCATTCAACAAGGCCTGGGTCACCTTTTCATCTCCGTAATATCGGCGGCACTGGCGGATATCGTCCACATCGCCACGTTCAAACACCCGCTCAATGACAAAATTGGCGCGCAGGTCATAGTCCAGGTTCTCAAAATTGACATCCCAGAAAATGCGCTTGTTAAAGACAGGTTTAAGTTTTTCTGACATGATACGAAGGTAATATTTTTTTTATTCCTGTCATTTATCCGGCAAACTGCAACCCGCTAAGGTTCCGGTACAGTCCGTCTGCTACCTGTATAAGTTCTTCGTGAGTTCCCTGCTCAACAATCTTTCCGTTATCCAGAACAATGATGTGATCCGCCTGTCGGATGGTTGACAACCGATGGGCGATCACGATGGAGGTACGCCCTTTCATCAGCTTTTCCAGCGCATCCTGCACCAGCCGTTCTGATTCCGAGTCAAGCGAAGAGGTGGCTTCATCAAGGATCAGGATTTTAGGGTCTTTCAGCACGGCCCGGGCAATGGCAATACGTTGGCGCTGTCCACCTGACAACTGCGTGCCCCGTTCACCCACCAGCGTGTTCAACCCTTCAGGGAACAAGCTGATAAATTCCCAGGCGTTGGCCTTCCTTGCAGCATCCTCAATCATGGCTTCCGTTGCACCTGTTTTTCCGTAGTCTATATTTTCACGGATGGTGCCGCCGAAAAGGAAGATATCCTGCGGTACAATGGCCATCTGGCTGCGCAGGGCGGAGATGGAAATGTCCAGGTGATCGCGCTCATCGAAGAGGATTTTTCCTTCAACCGGGTCGTAAAGCCGGAGTAACAGGGAAACAAATGTTGATTTTCCTGCGCCACTGGGGCCCACAAGGGCTACCAGCGTGTCAGGCCTGATGGTGACACTTATATCGGTGAGCACCTGCATCTCAGGCCGGGTAGGGTAATGAAAGCTGATGTGATCAAACCTGATGGAGCCGCGAAGTACCTGCTCCGGCAGCAAAGAAGTAATTTCTTCTACAGGTTCCACCGGTTCATTGAAGATCTCCAGCAGGTCTTCTGTAGCCCCGATGAATTTCTGCACCCGGCTGAATACATCCGCCATACCGCCGATGGTACCGCCGATAAACATGGAATAGATGACGAACGAGAACAACTCACCGGTGGCAAGTTCTCCGGCAGCAAGTAACGCCGCACCTTTCCAGATTACGGCAACCATGGCACCGAACAATCCCAAGATGGTAAAGGAGGAGAATGCACCGCGCAATTTTCCGTTTTTGATGCCGGTATCGGCAATTTCAAGTGTCTTTCCACGGTAACGGGCCATCTCAAAAAATTCGTTCGTAAATGATTTCACACTCTGGATACCCTGCAGGGTCTCCTCCACAATGGTATTGGAATCGGCCACCTGGCTTTGTGCCTGCTTACTTAACTTTCGGATGTATTTCCCAAAGAAAACAACCAGGATCATGATCACCGGCACAATAGCAAGCATGAACAGCGTAAGTTTGAAGGATGTATACATCAGCAGACTGATCCCCCCGATGATGATGATGAGCTGGCGGAGAAATTCAGCAAGGGTGCTGGTCAGGGCATCCTGAAGGAGGGTGATATCCGAGGATATCCTGCTGTTGAGTTCGCCAACGCGGCGGTGCTGAAAAAACTTCATTGGCAGCCTGATCAGGTGATTGAACGTGCTCTGGCGAAGGTCGGCCAGGGTCTTTTCGGTGACATGCACAAAAACATAGATCCGGAAATAGGAAAAAACCGACTGTGCGACCAGTACGCCCACCAGGATCAGGGCGATGCGGTTGATTTCCTGTGCGAGTTTTCCCTGGTTACCCAAGTCAACTAGTTGCCCCAGGAGTTTCGGGAAAACCAGGCTTGCCCCGCTGGAACCCAGCAGGAACAGTATGCCCAGGGCATATTCATATTTATAGGGCTTTATATAACTGTATAATTTGATCAGTTTCCGTAGTCCGGAAATGGTTATTTTCTGTTTGGGGACTTCCATGAATGCTTTCTCCTTCTATATTCGGTGCAAAGGTACCGCAAAAGTGTATACCCCACCCCCGGCCCCTCCCCAAAAAGGGAGGGGAGGATGAACTACTAAACGAAGCGGGGTAATTTCGGGAGAATGCTGGAAAAGCGAACCTCCCCTTCCCTTTTTGGGGAAGAGGGCAGGGGGATGGGGTCATAAGGTCCAATGCGCCATATTAGTTTTTAATTGTACTGATAACCTGTTGGTTAACCATTAAAAGTACTAACCACCACCGGAAATCGTAATTTTGCACAAAAATCACAGCATATGTTACAAAAACATACCGTTGATGTTCGTTCGGAAATTGGTGAACTCGAGACGGTGATCATCCATACACCCGGGGCAGAAGTAGAGAACATGACCCCTGAAACAGCAGAGAGAGCTCTTTACAGTGACATTCTCAACCTCAACATTGGCCTTTCGGAATACAGCCAGCTGCATGGTGTCTTATCTAAAGTTTCAAAAACTTTTGAAGTGCGGGACCTGCTGACAGAGGTCATTGAGCAGCCTGAAGCAAAGGAAGAACTGATCAGCAGCATCTGCCGGAATGAGAACACAGAAGGCATCTGCGACCGGTTGCTTGACCTTCTGCCTGCAGAACTCTCAAAAGCCCTGATTGAAGGTGTATTGATGGAGAAGGACAACCTGACCAAATTCCTGAATAAAGGGCGTTATGAGCTGATGCCGCTGCATAACTTCTTTTTCATGCGCGATTCAGCTGTTTGCCTCTCCAACAAGGTGCTTATTTCAAAAATGGCCAGCGTTGTCAGGGAGCGTGAATCAATCATCATGGACAGCATATTCAGGCATCATCCCGGGTTCGGCGTTGAAACATTGAACCCTGTTCACTGGCCTCAGAATGCCAGTATAACCATTGAAGGCGGTGATGTTATCGTAGCCAGGGAAGATGTTCTGCTTGTTGGTACAGGAACCCGAACAACCTCACAAGGTATTGATTTCCTGCTGGAATGGTACAGGAAAGAGAAACTGTCAAAGCACATCCTGGTGCAGGAGCTTCCTTCAAAACCGGAATCCTTTATCCACCTTGACATGGTGTTTACCCTGCTCGACCACAACAAATGCATGGTATATGAACCTGTCATCCTCAAGCCAAACAGGCTGCAAACAGTTCACATCATCGTTGAACATGGAAAAGTGGTTTCCATCTTCAATGAAGAAAACCTTGTGGTGGCGTTGAACAAACTTGGTTTTGACCTTGAGCCGGTGATCTGTGGTGGTACTGCTGATCCGTGGACCCAGCAGCGTGAGCAATGGCACTCGGGAGCCAATTTTTTCGCCATTGCACCCGGGAAGGTGATCGGTTATGCGCGGAATACCTACACACTTGATGAATTGTCAAAACATGGCTTTGAGATCATCAAGGCCAAATCAATCATCAAATGCCACACTGATATCAGCGATTTCAAGAAATGTGTTATTGCCATTGAAGGGAGTGAACTGGCACGCGGAGGCGGTGGTGCAAGGTGCATGACCATGCCGGTAAGGAGAAAGTCATTGTAGTCCGGTTCACTGAATTTTCTTACTTTTGCAGTTCAAAACCTGATTTATGAGTGAAAACATGGAAACAGTCCGCTGCCTGATCATTGGATCCGGCCCGGCAGGCTACACAGCCGCTATTTATGCTGCCAGGGCAGACCTTAAACCGGTCATTTACCAGGGTATGCAACCCGGAGGACAACTAACAATAACCACTGAAGTTGAGAATTTTCCCGGCTACCCGAAAGGGATCACCGGCCCGGAAATGATGGAAGATTTCAAACAGCAGGTCGAGCGGTTTGGCACAGATGTGCGTTTTGGCGTTGTGACCGAAGTTGATTTTTCAAAACGGCCGTTTATCGTAAAGGCCGACGACGGCAAAACAGTGGCTGCCGATACGGTGATCATCGCCACCGGGGCCTCTGCCAAATGGCTGGGCATGGAATCGGAGAAAAAATTCATGGGCATGGGCGTATCCGGCTGTGCAACTTGCGACGGGTTCTTTTACAGGGGACAGGAGGTGGCCATTGTTGGCGGAGGCGATACCGCTGCTGAAGAGGCTACATACCTTGCCAAACTCTGCAAAAAAGTATATATGATCCATCGCCGCGGCGAACTCAGGGCTTCAAAGGCCATGCAGCACAAAGTGCTCAACACTCAAAATATTGAAATGGTTTGGGACAGCGCTCCAGAGCAGGTTCTCGGAGATGAGAGCGGCGTGACGGGTGTTCGTGTCCGCAATGTGAAAACAGGCGAGTCGAGAGATATCAATGTGATGGGATTTTTTGTTGCCATCGGGCACAAACCAAACACAGAACTGTTCGAGGGTCAGCTTGAGCTGGACGACATGAGTTACATCAAAACCAAACCCGGAACAACTCAAACCAGCGTTGAAGGCATTTTTGCTGCCGGAGATGTTCAGGACCATCATTACCGTCAGGCAGTTACGGCTGCAGGAACGGGATGTATGGCGGCTATTGAGGCGGAGAGGTTTTTAGGTACATAAGCAGCGAAATAGCGAAATGGTTGTTAGCTTGCGTGAGAATAATATGTTACATTTCTGATTTGTAAAGGACATATGATAACATTTTTTAAGAATTCCGCGAATTATTATGCCGTGGAGAGCCATGAGAAACCTGGCGCTAAAGACATTGAGAAGCTAAACTGGTTGTTCGGCGGTGCGGAGTGCATCGCCGAACCTGTTTTAGCAGGAACGTTCGTTGGCCCCCGGCGGGAGATGATCACCCCGTGGAGCACGAATGCCGTGGAGATTACGCAGAACATGGGGATACTGGGGATTGTGAGGATTGAGGAATTTGTAATTGACAAATTACAAATGACGAATGACAATTTACAAATGACAAATGATGGGTTACCCGTCACTCGTCACTTGTCACTTGTAATTCCATTTGATCCCATGCTCCAGCGCATTTACCACGGTCTCGGCCAGGAGATCTTTCACATTATTCATGAGCCTGAGCCGGTTCTGTTCATTGACGATATTGCTGCATTTAACAAAAAGGAAGGACTGGCACTGAGCAGCGAGGAGATTGAATATCTCATCGGGATGAGTCAGAAGATTGGCAGGGAATTGACAGACAGCGAAGTGTTTGGATTTTCTCAGGTGAATTCAGAGCATTGCAGGCATAAAATATTTAACGGTACCTTCATTATTGATGGCAAAGAGATGAACGATTCGCTTTTTGACATGATCAGGCAAACGGCCAAAGCGCATCCCAATTTTCTCGTTTCAGCCTATAAAGATAATGTTGCTTTTATTCTCGGTCCGGAGATGGAGCAATTCGCCCCGGATAAGCAGAATGTAGCAGATTTTTTCACCATTAAAGATATCAAATCAGTTATATCGCTTAAGGCGGAGACTCATAATTTCCCGACAACAGTAGAGCCTTTTAATGGCGCTGCAACAGGTTCAGGTGGCGAGATCCGCGACCGTATGGCCGGAGGGAAGGGGAGTATCCCCATGGCGGGAACTGCCGTGTACATGACCTCCTATCCAAGGTTTGACGGTGGCCGCTCCTGGGAACAAAGCATTCCACCCCGCCCGTGGCTCTACAAAACCCCGGAAGAACTCCTGGTTAAAGCCTCAAACGGCGCCAGTGACTTTGGAAACAAATTCGGCCAGCCCCTGATCTGCGGTTCCCTCCTCACTTTTGAACACCATGACGGTGAGCGCATGTTTGGCTATGACAAAGTGATCATGCAGGCCGGTGGCATTGGTTTTGCAAAGAAAGAAGACAGCCTGAAGGACGAACCAGAGGCAGCGCAGCAGATTGTTGTTCTTGGCGGAGATAATTACCGGATCGGCATGGGTGGCGGAGCCGTTTCGTCGGTGGCAACCGGCGAGTATGGCAACGCGATCGAGCTCAATGCCGTGCAGCGGTCAAACCCCGAGATGCAGAAACGTGTATTCAACGCTGTCCGTGCCATGACGGAGATGGACATCAACCCGATCGTCTCCATCCACGACCACGGCGCAGGCGGACATCTCAATTCACTGTCGGAACTTGTTGAAAACACAGGTGGAACCATCCTTATTGACAAACTGCCCATCGGTGACCCTACACTGTCGGCCAAAGAGATCGCCAGCAATGAATCACAGGAACGTATGGGCCTCCTCATCCGTGAAAAAGATGTGAAACTCCTGCAGGAAATTGCCGAAAGGGAACGCGCCCCAATGTATGTGGTTGGTGAAACCACCGGCGACCACCAGCTTGTCTTTGAAGACTCCCGCGACGGTATCCGCCCGATAGACCTGAAACTGGCCGACTTTTTTGGCAAACCGCCCAAAACGATCCTCACCGACTCGTCACGCGTCACCCATCACGCGTCACTCGCCTACAACAAAGCCCAACTTCAACGCTACCTCGACGATATTCTCCAACTGGAAGCCGTTGCCTGTAAAGACTGGCTCACCAACAAAGTTGACCGTGCCGTGAGTGGCAAGATTGCCAAACAGCAGTCCTGCGGCGCAATCCAGCTCCCGCTTAACAACGTTGGCGTTACAGCAATTGATTACCAGGGATTGAAGGGCATTGCCACGTCATTGGGCCATGCTCCCGCGGCTGCACTGATTAACCCGGCCGCCGGATCAAGGTTAGCAATCGCCAAAGCACTTACCAACCTTGTATGGGCTCCGTTATCACATGGATTAAAAGGCGTTTCACTGAGTGCCAACTGGATGTGGCCCTGCAAAAATGCTGGTGAGGATGCAAGACTTTATACGGCGGTAAAAGCCGTCAGTGATTTTGCCATTGCACTGGGAATCAACATCCCGACAGGCAAGGACTCCCTCTCCATGACCCAGAAATATCCCGACGGAAGCGTGGTCTTCTCTCCCGGAACCGTGATCATTTCTGCCGTTGGTGAAGTTTCTGATGTGAAGCAGGTGGTAAGCCCGAATTTAATCCCTGATTTTGATTCGGAACTTTACTACATCCCCTTTGGTGACAGCGGTTTTGAACCCGGCGGAAGCAGTTTCGCCCAGGTATTGAACCAGCTGGGAGATAAAACCCCTGATGTTACAGATGCAGCCAGATTTATCAACGTTTTTGAGTCTCTTCAGCAACTTATCAAAGATGGCATGATCCTCGCCGGCCATGATGTTGCCGCCGGCGGCCTGATCACCAGCCTGCTGGAAATGACCTTCCCTGTGGAAAATATCGGACTGGACCTGAACCTTGACGATTTAGGAGAAGCAGATCCCATCAGAATATTATTCAGCGAAAACCCCGGCGCAGTCATCCAGATTCGCGCCAGCGAAAAACTTCAAACTTCAAAATTCCTTGATCAATATTCAATATTCAAAAATGCCATTGCCATCCCCATCGGCAAATTGTCCCACGAGCGAGTCATCAACATCAAACTGCAAAGCAACTCTTTCAATTTTGATATAAACTCACTGCGCGACACCTGGTTTAAAACCTCCTACCTCCTCGACCGCAAACAATCCGGCGAAAAACTCGCCCTGGAACGTTTCAAAAATTACAAAAACCAACCCCTGACCTACAAATTCCCTGAACATTTCACTGGAACGGTAAGCCAGTTCGGAATCAACCCGAAACGCAGAACACCCTCGGGTGTAAAGGCAGCCATCATCCGTGAAAAGGGAGTCAACCGCGACCGCGACATGGCCTGGGCACTTTACCTGGCCGGTTTTGATGTGAAAGACATCCACATGACCGACCTGATCACAGGCCGGGAGAATCTTGAAGACGTCAACCTCATCGCTTTCGTAGGCGGATTCTCCAACTCCGATGTACTCGGCTCAGCCAAGGGCTGGGCAGGAGCTTTCCTTTACAATGAACGGGCAAAGCTGGCCCTTGACAACTTCTTCAAACGGGATGACACCCTCAGTCTCGGCGTGTGCAATGGCTGCCAATTGCTGGTGGAACTCGGCCTGATCTACCCGCAACATGATCAGCATCCGCACATGTCGTGGAATGATTCCCACAAGTACGAATGCACGTTTGTTGGGGTGGATATACTTGAAAACCACTCCGTCATGCTGAAATCCCTGGCCGGGTCAAAACTGGGCATCTGGGTGGCACACGGCGAAGGCAAATTCAATTTCCCGGGAGATGAAAGCCAGTATCACATCCCGGCGAAATTCAGCTATCACGGCTATCCCGGCAATCCCAACGGGTCGCAGTATGACGCAGCATGCATCTCCTCAGCTGATGGTCGTCACCTCGCCATCATGCCCCACCTTGAAGACTCCATCCTTCCCTGGCAATGGCCGTTTTACGCCGAAAGCCGGAAGACCGATGAAGTAACTCCCTGGATAGAAGCGTTTGTGAATGCAAAGCAATGGATTATGGAAATGCAAAATGTAAAATGTAAAATGTAAAATCCTTATCCCATGCCTATGTTCACCGCATTTTACCATTTTACTATTTTACCGTCTTACCATTTATAATCACCTATGTCCAAGACAATATTTATCTCCGGCGCCACTGCCGGCTTTGGCAAAGCAATCGCCCGTAAATTCGCACAAAACGGCAACAACCTGATCATCACCGGGCGCAGGAAAGTACTGCTTGAAGAACTGGCAAAAGACCTGATCACCACCTTCAACGTGGAGGTGCTCCCGCTTTGCTTTGATGTCAGAAAGTTATCTGAGGTGGAGAATGCAATTGCCAACCTCCCTGAAAAGTGGAAAACAATTGATGTGCTGGTGAACAACGCCGGCCTCGCCGCGGGAATGAATCCTATCCATGAAGCGGTGATTGATGACTGGGAACGGATGATTGACACCAATGTGAAGGGTTTGCTGTATATGACCCGGTTGATCTCCCCGCTGATGGTCGCCCGCAAACAGGGACACATCATCAACATCGGCTCGGTTGCCGGCAAGGAGGTTTACCCGATGGGCAACGTTTACTGCGGCTCAAAGTTTGCCGTGGATGCCATTACCAAAGGAACCCGCATCGATCTTGTCACCCACAACATCAAAGTCACCCACATTGCACCGGGAGCTGCCAATACAGAGTTTTCCCTTGTGAGATTCAAAGGCGATCACGACCGCGCCGAAAGTGTCTATAAGGGGTTTACCCCTTTATCTGCAGAAGATATCGCAGATGCGGTTTATTATGTGACCACACTCCCGGCACATGTAAATATCAACGACCTGGTGCTGATGCCTACAGCGCAGGCCAGCGCAACCCAATTCTATAAAAAGTAGCGAAGCAGTGAAGTCGCGAGTTAGCGAAATTATGGCACATCGCTTTTTTTCATTATCATTGCATCATGCATTTCTTTTAATAGTATTTAACATACACGAATGATGGAAGTTACGCGTATTTTTGATCTTTTACCCTACCACCAGTTAAAGTTTAAACCCAAAGACGATGTTCTTGCCTCCAAAGAAAATGGCGAATGGGTGCGCTACAGCCTGGCTCAGTACCGCGATATCGTTGACAACATTAGTTACGGATTCCTGGCGATGGGAGTTCAGCCCGGTGACAAAATTGCCCAGATCAGCTCCAATCGCGCCGAGTGGAACTTTGTGGATATGGCCATCCTCCAGGTTGGGGCTGTACATGTTCCGATCTATCCGACCATCAGTGAATCAGATTATAAGTTCATCCTGAACCACGCGGAGGTGACGTATGTGTTTATTTCCGGGCAGGAACTGCTTCGGAAAATCGATCATATCCTGCCGGAGATGGAGAAAATCAAAGGGGTTTTTACCTACAAGGATCATCATGAGCACAAGCATCTGAGTGAGTTGATTGACCTTGGCAGGCAGAATGTAAATAAATCACTCCTTGAAGAGCGAAAAGCCATTGTAAAACCCGGAGATGTCGCAACCATCATCTACACTTCCGGTACAACCGGCAACCCCAAAGGGGTAATGCTTACCCACGACAATATTATTTCCAATTTTAAAGTATGCGACCATATTCCGCCGTTTGGGGAGGAGGCAAAGGCCGTGAGCTATTTACCGCTCTGCCACGTATATGAGCGGATGCTCAATTACCTGTATCATTACCTTGGATTTTCAATCTACTACGCGGAAAACCTGGGCACCATCACTGATAACATGAAAGAGGTGAAGCCGGATATTTTATCAACGGTACCGCGGCTTCTTGAGAAAATCTATGATAAACTATTTTCAACCGGCCACAAGCTGACCGGCATGAAACGCTGGATCTTCTTCTGGGCACTGCACCTGGCCCTGCGGTATGAGCTCAACGGGGCCAATGGCTGGTTTTATGAACTAAAACGCAAACTGTACGACAAACTGGTGTACACCAAATGGCGCGATGCACTGGGAGGCAAGCACCTGCTGGTCGTATCTGGTGGAGCAGCTCTGCAGCCAAGGCTTGCCCGCATGTTCACCTGTGCCGGCATCAACGTGCTGGAAGGCTACGGCTTAACGGAAACATCACCGGTAATTGCTGTGAATGACCTGACTAAGAACGGGATGATGTTCGGAACAGTGGGTAAAGTGCTTAAAGGTGTCCAGGTAAAAATTGCTGAAGACGGTGAAATCCTCTGCAAGGGCCCGAGTGTTATGAAGGGCTACTACAAGGAGCCTGAAATGACACGTGATGCCATAGAAGCGGATGGCTGGTTCCATACCGGCGACCTTGGCCGTATTGAACCCCAGGGCCATTTGAAAATAACCGGACGGAAAAAAGAGCTGTTTAAGACGTCCTTTGGCAAATATGTAAGCCCGCAACCCATTGAAGATACCTTCAAGGAGTCACTCTTCATAGATCAGATGGTAGTGGTAGGCGAGAACCAGAAATTTGCAGGTGCTTTGATCGTTCCGGATTTTACTTTCCTGAAGTCATACTGTACGGTCAAGGAGATACCATACACAACAAACGAAGAGATGGTGAACCTGCCGCGCATCAGGAAGAGGTTTCAGCGCGAAGTGGACAAGTACAACAAGTGTTTTGGCGATACGGAAAAGATCAAAAGCTGGGCGCTGATGGATACGGAATGGACATTTGATACCGGTGAAATTACTCCTACCATGAAGCTGAAGCGCAACGCCATTACCAAAAAATACGAAGATAAAATCGCTAAACTATTTCAATAAACAGGTTTCATAACCGTTATTATACAATGAAGCAAATCACCCGAATTTTTGACCTCCTGGAATTATACAAGGATGAATATAGTTCCATCGGCGACCTGTTTAACATAAAAATGAACGGGACATGGGTGCGTGTTTCAGCCACTGACTATGTTCATAACAGCGATCTGATCAGCCTGGGGCTGCTTGCGATGGGAGTTAAAAAAGGCACCCGCATTGCCACGGTGATGAATAACTGCCCTGAATGGAATATAATCGACATGGGCATCCTGCAGGTTGGCGCTGTGCAGGTCCCGGTGTATCCAACCATCAGTGAAGATAATTACCGATACATTTTCACCGATTCAGAAGTGGAGTACCTGATCTTTTCCGACCAGGGCATCTATGACAGGATCAAGGGGGTTATCCCCGGGATGTCAAAGCTGAAGGCTGTTTTTTCCATTGAACCGGTGGAAGGAATCCGCAGCTGGAATGAGATACTTGAAATGGGTAAAAACTATCCACACCCTGAAGAACTTGAGGTGATCAAACAGACCATCCTGCCGCGCGACCTTGCCACCATCATCTATACTTCGGGCACAACGGGGAGGCCCAAAGGCGTCATGTCGTCGCATAATAATTTTGTGACCAATTACAAAGCACTGGCTGAAATCCCGCCGCTGAAGATGCACGACAGGGTGGTGAGTTTTCTTCCGCTGTGCCATGTTTATGAGCGGACTGCCGGGTATGTTTACCAGTCGTTCGGAGTTTCAATCTATTATGTTCAGAATATTGATGAGCTTGGTGAGTATATCCGTGAAGTGAAACCGCATGGGTTTGCCTCAGTTCCGCGTGTTTTTGAGAAAATTTACAATAAAATAGTTGCAAAAGGCCGCAACCTGCCCCTGCCCATGAAGGTGCTCTTCTTCTGGGCGCTGAGGCAGGGCCACAAATTTGAACTTGATCATGCCCGCGGATTGATTTATGATATTAAACTTTTTATTGCCAATGCTTTGGTTTTCAGTAAATGGCGAGAAGCCATGGGTGGTGAGCTTAAATTCATTGTTTCAGGAAGCGCTTCCCTGCACCCACGCCTGGCCCGCATTTTCTGGGCTGCAAAGATTCCTATACTTGAGGCGTATGGTCTTACAGAGACATCACCGGGTGTAACGTGTTACAGGTTTGAACCCGGATGTATGAAATTCGGCACTGTCGGCCCGCTGCTTACCGACAATGAGATGAAAATTGCCGAAGATGGCGAGATCCTCTGCAAGGGGCCGAACATCATGATGGGTTACCTGAACAGGCCAGAAAAAACAGCAGAAGTGATTGATGCAGACGGGTGGTTCCACACCGGCGACATCGGGGTGATTGAGGATGGTAAATTCCTGAGGATCACCGACCGGAAGAAGGAAATATTTAAAACATCCGGCGGAAAATACATTGCTCCGCAGCCCATTGAACAACGAATGAAGGAGTCGCCTTTTATTGAGCACATCATGGTGGTGGGTGAAAACAGGAATTGTGCAGCGGCCCTGATCATACCGAATTTTGAATATCTCAGGAACTGGTGTGAAGTCAAAGACATTGAATTCGTCTCCCGGGATAAGGCGGTGAGAACGCCGGAGATCATCCGACGGATTCGCAGGGAAGTAGAACGGTTCAACCAGGATCTGGATCAAACCGAACAGATAAAGAAATTCAGGCTGATAAGCGACGAATGGACAACCGACTCCGGTGAAATCTCTCCTACGCTCAAACTGCGGCGTAAGTTCATCATTGAGAAATACAGTAAAGTCATTGAGGAAACGTACCGGTCGTCGGAATTCAACTACCGCATTGGGTAAACTCAGTGCAGGATCTTGAAGATCAATTCTTTCATTAGCTCCCCATCACCGGCGGAAACATTGTCAACTCCTTTGGCTTTCAAATCATATTCGCGCAGCAGCGAAATGATCCCCACCGTTTTTGACACAGGGAAACTCTTAGCAGCCTGCTGGTAATCTGCCACGAAAAACGGGTTGACCGAAAGAGCCGCTGCCACCGAATTTTTCGATTTGTCGGGCAGGAAATGGTAGGTCAGTACCTTTGAAAAGTAGGAATAGAGTATCGGGATGACCTTTACCAACGGGTTCTCCCTGAGATTGGCGCCAAAATAGAGAATGATCTGGTTTGATTTAAGCACATCCTTCCGGGCAAGGGCTTTTTGCAATTCAAACACGTTATAATCCTTGCTGATGCCAATGTTCTTCTCCACATACTCCTCATTGATCTCTGAGCCGGCAGGAATATTGATGAGCAGTTTCTGCAGCTCATTTACAATTTTTCCGAGATCTGCCCCCAGGAATTCCGACAGCAACGCAGCTGCCTTCGGGGTGATGGCATATTTCCGCTGGCGAAGGTAATCGTTGATCCAGTCGGGGATTTTGTTGTCGTAAAGCCGTGCGGATTCAAACGTTACCCCTGCCTTTTCAATGGATTTGAACAGTGATTTGCGTTTGTCGGGCTTGCCATATTTGTAGCAAAGGACCAGGATGGTTGATTTAAGCGGGTTTTCAACATACGGCAGTAACTCATCTATTTTATCCAGGTCCTGTGCCTCTTTCACGATAAGTACCTGGTAGTTGGCCATCATCGGGAAGCGTTTGGCATAGCTCATAAGCGTAAAGACATTGGAGTCTTTGCCATACACAATGGTCTGGTTGAATTCCTTCTCCAGGTCGCTCAGCACATTTTGCTCTATGTAATCGGAAATGGCATCGATAAAATAGGACTCTTCGCCGTATAGAAGGTAAATGGGATGATAGATCTGATTTTTCAGGTCGCTCAGAAGGTTGTCAAAACTGATGTCATTCTTTCCTGCCATAGCTCCTAATCAAACCTGAGATGTTTTACCACCAGTTTTTTCTCTATCAGATCCTGCATCGTCTCCACCCCGATGCGCAGGTGTTCCTCTGTGAAATTCTTGGTCACCTTTTTATCGCTGGCCTGTGTCTTGATGCCACTTCCAACCATGGGTTGGTCAGAAACGAGCAAAAGGGCTCCTGTGGGAATCTCATTTGCAAAACCAACCATAAACAGGGTTGCCGACTCCATGTCAATGGCAATGGCCCTGGTAATGCGCAAATGCTCCTTGAAATCTTCATCATATTCCCATACCCGCCGGTTTGTGGTGTAGACGGTACCGGTCCAGTAATTTTTCCGGTGGTTGTGAACAACGGTTGACATTACCTTTTGCAGGTTGAATGCCGGGAGGGCAGGCACCCGGGCAGGAAAATAGTCATCCGATGTACCGTCACCACGGATGGCGGCAATAGGGATGATCATATCACCGACCTTGCATTTTTTCTTCAGTCCCCCACATTTGCCGAGGAACAATGCCGCCTTTGGATTAATGGCCCCGAGCAGGTCCATGATTGTTGCTGCATTCGGACTTCCCATGCCAAAGTTGATCAGTGTGATGCGCTCATGAGTAACACTTGGCATTGCCTTGTCTTTACCCATGATGGGAACATTGTACCATTTGGAGAATACATCAAGGTAGGCGTTGAAATTGGTGAGGAGGATATAATCCCCGAATGCATCAAGTGTCGTGCCTGTATAGCGGGGCAACCAATTGTCAACGATCTCTTTTTTTGTTTTCATGTGAAAAATATTATCTGTCTTTCGTACCAGCCTCATCACCCGCAAAGATAAATGATTTGTCAGATTTTTCCGTAAGTTTGTATATTACCCGCCATGGAAAAACTCAATCTGCCCGACATAGCCGCACGCACCCGGATCGGAAAAAACGGGAAGCAGGAGATTTTTGACGAAATCCGGAAGAAGTTCGTCAGGCTGACTGCTGAAGAGTGGGTCAGACAGCATTTCCTGCACTTTATGGTTTCCGGCCTTGGTTTCCCGGCCACCCTGATCGTAGTGGAAGCCTCCCTCAAGTATAACAACCTGTTAAAAAGATTTGACATTCTTGCCTATACGGCTACAGGAAAGCCCTGCCTTGTTGTTGAATGCAAAAGCCCGGACGTCGAAATTACCCAGGCAGTATTTGACCAGGTGGCTATGTACAACATGACCCTTACTGTTGATTACCTTGCCGTCACCAACGGACTGTCCCACTATTTCTGCAAAATAGACCACATCAACAGAACCTATTCATTCTTAACAGAAATCCCCACCTACAACCTGCTGAATTCATGACCCACGTTTATTCACCGCTATTTTACCATTTCACCATTTCACCATTTTGCTGTTTTTTCCTATGGAACTCACCCACACCATCCCGCCAAATCTGATCAATTTCATCCTGGTCACGGTATTTTCCCTCCTGATCGGTTTGTCGCAGCGGCATCTTCACAGCCTGGCCCACGACAATGACCGTACGTTCGGCACCGACCGCACCTTTACATTCATCGGGATGCTCGGCTTCATCCTCTATCTGCTTGAACCGCACAACGGATACCTGTTCATGGGCGGAGGGCTTGTACTTTCCATGGTGATGGGCATTTCCTACTACTATCACATCCGAGACCTGAAGGATTTCGGTGCCACCACCATTTTTGTGGCCCTGATAACTTACTGCATCGGGCCGCTCACCATTTCGCAACCGCTCTGGATGGTATTGCTGATAGTCGTTATTGTGCTGATATTTACGGAAATGAAAGAGACTTTCGCCACCATCTCTCAAAAATTTGACCGCTATGAATTCATTACGCTGGCAAAGTTCCTGATCATTGCCGGGGTGATCCTGCCAATTTTGCCCGATGGCCCGATTGTCACCGGGTTGAGTCTCACCCCTTATAAGATCTGGCTGGCGGTGGTGGTTATCTCCTCCATATCCTATTGCAGCTACCTCCTGAAAAAATTCATCTTTCCAAGGTCAAGCATCATCCTTTCGGGCATCCTGGGAGGGCTGTATTCCAGCACGGCAACAACGATCATCCTCGCCAAGAAAAGCAGGAAGGAGCCTCAGAACCTTCAGCAATACATGGCTGGCATCATCTTTGCAACCGCCATGATGTACCTTCGGGTACTTGTTCTGATCTTCATTTTCAGCCAGGTGCTGTTTGGATCGGTATGGATCTGGTTCATCGGGCTTTTCCTCCTTACCACCGGGATAGGGGTAATCATCCTTTTTTACAGGAACAGAACAGTGGTAACGGTAGATGATGAGCTGCAAGTGGATAAAAATCCCCTTGAATTCAAAGTTGCGCTGTTGTTCACTGCCCTTTATGTGGCGTTTACTTTCATCACATTTGAAGTGCTCCGCCGGTTTGGGACACCGGGACTTAATGTGCTCTCATTTGCTGTGGGGCTCACTGATATCGACCCTTTCCTGATCAACCTCTTCCAGGAAAAAGACGGGGTTCCAGTTCATGCCATTCTTGTTGCCACGTTCCAGGCCATCGTGAGCAACAACCTGATGAAAATGGCGTATGGGTGCTTTTTCGGCTCAAAAAGCAGCAGGATATACCTTGTTCCGGCTTTTCTTCTTATCATTGCACTGACGATCACCGCGATCCTTTTCGTTTAGAAATTACTATGTCTGAACACTATACTGTTTCATTGAACCTGCTGGATGAGTCTTTTAACCAGTTTGATGCCGGGAATTACGGGCTCTCCGTCGTTCTCAATGAGACCATGTTCAGCTGTTGCATTCTTGATTTCAGGCGGAATAAACTGCTCGGATTGCAAAAAGTGGTTAGAAATGAAGTAAAGCAAACTGATGTGCAAACTGCAGGGCAATCCTCTCCAATGATGTTCTTTCATGAGTTGAGCAAAGATATTCCATGGCTTTCCAGCCAGTTCAGGCTTGTTAAAATTGCTTTTGAAGGAAAAAAATCCACCCTGGTCCCTGCTCTGCTGTTTGATGCTGATGAAAAGGAACACTATTTCAGGTTCAATTTCCCGGTTGAAAAGGATGAACAGGTGTGTGCCGATCACCTGATGCCTATGGACGCCTGGAATGTTTTTGCAGTGCCGGGATCAGTGCTGGAGTCGGTCAGGGCTGCCTTCCCGAAAAGCAAAGTTGTTCACTCCTCCAGCCTGCTCATTGAAAGTGTTTGGATTAATTACAAAAACCGGATCAATTCCCCGCACGTTTTCCTGCATGTGATGGAGAATCAGTTTGACCTGATGATATTTGACGGCAGGCAATTGCATTATTTCAACACCTTCGCTTTTCAGAATTCCGAAGATGTGGCCTATTACCTGATTTTTGTTTTGGAACAGCTCAATTTCAATCCGGAGAAAATTCCGCTGGTCCTTATCGGGAATGTGGAGGCGGGCAAGGAATTACCTGAGCTTCTCCAGCGGTATGTCAGGCAGGTTGAAACGGGCCGGAGAAATGAAGCCTATCATTACAGTTATGTGCTTAATCAACTTCCATCCCAGTCATTTTTCCCATTACTGAATTTCTTCTCATGCGGATTGTAAGCGGCATTTATAAAGGGCGCAGACTGCTGCCGCCGGTCAACCTTCCGGTTCGTCCTACGACCGATTTTGCCAAAGAGGGTTTGTTTAATGTGCTGAATAACATGGTTGACATTGAAGGTCTCCGTGTTCTTGATCTCTTTACCGGATCTGGAAGCATCGCCTTTGAGTTTCTTTCAAGGGGTGCTGTTGAAGTGACTGCGATTGATTCAAACCATCGTTGCATTGACTTTATTAAGAAGACGGCTGAAGCCTTTGGTGCAACTAATATAAAGGCCATAAAATCAAACAGTTTCGTCTTTATCAAGCACATGGTTTCATCCTACGACCTGATTTTTGCAGATCCGCCATACGACCTTGAGCGAATAGAATCCATTCCTGATCTTGTATTTTCGTCGGGGCTGCTTGCAGATGAAGGCATGCTCATCCTGGAGCATTCTGCACGCTACAAGTTTGAAAAGCATGAGCATTTCAGCTCCCAGAGACAGTATGGAAGTGTAAATTTCAGCTTCTTTAAAAAGAGTTAACCGAGGGGTTGCTGTTCAGGTTTCAGCTCTGATTAATATTCGTCTTCGTGGAAGAAGAAATCATCTTTCGTAGGATAGTCAGGCCAGATATCTTCAATTCGATCGTAAGACTCACCTTCGTCTTCAATCTCCTTCAGGTTTTCAATAACTTCCTGTGGCGCGCCTGATCGGATCGCCCAATCGACCAACTCTTCCTTGGTGGCAGGCCAGGGAGCATCTTCCAGTTTTGAGGCCAATTCGAGTGTCCAGTACATTGTGGGTGGTTTTGAATTTGTTGCAAAAGTATAAAAAAAAAAGTCAGAATGTCAAGTGTTATTTTCCGGCCATCCAGGGTGTTTCCATTGAACCGCAATCTTTGGCAATTTTCCTGGCCAGAACAAACAAATAATCCGATAAACGATTCAGGAACCGGATTATTATATTTTCAACGGAACTTAATTGATTTAAATGAATAAGTGACCGTTCTGCACGGCGGCAAACCGTTCTGGCGATATGGCAGTATGAAACGGTAGGATGGCCTCCGGGGAGGATAAAGTGGCTAAGCGGCGGAAGTTCTTCATTCATGGCATCGATCTCCTTTTCGAGGATGAAAATATCGTCTTCGGAAAGTTCGGGAAGGTCACGGGTTTGTTTTTCAGGATCCCTGGCGATCAGGGCTTCGGCAACAAACAGGTTTTCCTGGATGCGTATCAGTACATCCCTGTAATGAGCCTGAATGTCCTGGTCGCGGATCAGCCCGATGAATGAATTGAGTTCGTCCAGGTTTCCGTATGCTTCAACCCTTTCATGGCTTTTGGGCACACGTGTGCCGCCAAGCAGGGAGGTTTCTCCCTTGTCGCCGCCTTTTGTGTATATTTTAAATTCCTCAGCCATTATATGGTTATATGTCGTTGGTTGCTGTCTTTCACCTCCAGATCAGTTTTCCTAAAATAGTGACAATGAAATTTTTGAAAAAGAAGGCAAATTTAGAGAAAAAACATTAGCGGAGGGAGGGATGGACAAAATAAAAACGGGCGGACAGGCGGACAGGCGGACGAGCGGACAGGCGGACGAGCGGACGGGCGGACAAGCGGACAAACGGCGTAAGGTCAATCTTGCAGGTACATGGATCGGTCACACACTTGTCACCCGTCACTTGTCACCTGTCACGCGTCACTCGCCACGCGTCACCTGTCACCTGTCACGCGTCACGCGTCACTCGTCACCCGTCACCCGTCACTTGTCACGCGTCACCCATTTCCCTATCTTTGTCAAAAACTCAAACTATGCATCCTCCCATTGAACAACCATTCTTATTTCACCTCATCGGTGGACTGCTCCGGTTTCTTTTTGTTTTTGGTGGCGCTTTTTTCCTCCTGTGGTATTACCTGAAGCAGACAAGGAAGCCAGTGCCGGTAGCAGCAGATAACCACGACCATGTTACGATCCTTCCTTTGCGGCTGCAGGCTTATGAGCGGTTTGTGCTTTTTCTTGAACGCATTCACCCCTCAAACCTGGTCATGCGGCTGAACAGCGCAGATCTCAGTGCGCTGCAACTGCAGTCACTTCTGGTTCGTACAATACGCGAGGAGTTTGAATACAACCTGTCGCAGCAGCTTTATATTTCAAACAATTCCTGGGAACAAATAAAAAATGCAAAGGAGGAAACCATTGCCATGATCAACCATGCCTCTTCAGGTTTGCCCGAAAACGCTACATCCTCCGATCTTGTGAAAGGTATTTTTGAAGGTGCTGTCACGCGAGGTAAATTACCGGTTGAGACTGCCCTTGAGGAGGTGAAAAGCGAGCTGCAGCGGTTGTTCTGATCCGGATATACTTGCCGAACCGGTATGCCAGGCTCAGGGTTGCATAGTTGTTGGTGAAACCAAAAGTCAAGCCGGATAAGGTCTCCTTTTAAGTTAAGTCATTGTTTGTTGAATGGATTTTATATCCTCGGCCTGCCAGCCGGGCATCCACATCGGAAGGCTCGCTGATGGAGGTTATTTTAAAACAGGGAGCTATTCCGGCCACCACATACTGATGTTCGCAAAAGCTGATCTTCTCCTCCGGGTCCAGCGTGGAGGGATAAAGCAGGTTCACAGAGTTTGACCTTTTGGTAACCCCATTGGCAAACCGCAGAATCCAGCCGTCATATTGAATCGTTTGCAACGCCGGCCATGCATTATTACTCAATTCCTCAAACCTGCATATCATATTCCTGTCCGCTTGTCCGTTAGTCCGTTCGCCCACTTGTCCGCTCGTCCGCCTGTCCGCTCGTCCGCCTGTCCATCTGTCCGCCTGTCCACCTGTCCACCCGCTCACCCGCTCCCCCGCTTACTCCTCCTAAACCGCTCCTTCCCCTCTGCCGTCATCTTCTCACACGCATACTGAAAGATCAGCCGCGGGGCAGTTTCCTTATACCTCACTAAAAACTCCTCAGCAACAGCAGGCTGTTTTTTCCAGGTTTCGCGGAGGAACCAGCCAAGTCCCTGGTGGACTTCACGCTCGGGGTCATGCATCATTGGGGCGATGAAGTCATAGAAAGGTGTGAAAACCGTAGAGAGTTTCATGGGTTTGATCAGGCTTACCACAGCCGCCCTTCGCTGGAATTTGTTGGCTGCAGTGCGCCAGGAAGCTATATTCTCAATCTCAATCAGTTTCTTTTTGAAGAAAAGGTTCATCAGCTCCCCGCAGATATAATCGGTTTGGGCCCAGTTGGTTATTCCAATTGAGAACCACGCCTCTACAGTTTTAAAGTCTGCTAGTGTCCACGATTTATGGAAGTGTTTCACGAGCTGAATGGCAATGACCGTCATTTCATATTTCGGTGATTTGACAAGCAGGAGCGAGGTTTCCAACACCTTCTCCCGGGTCATGCCCGGCATGGCGAGAATCTCATCTACTTTGAACACGACCTGTTCGTGGTTTAAACCATAAGCGTCGTAATCCCCTTTAAAATAGCGGGCATATTTCTGAACAATGGTGTCATTATGATTTTCAGTACCATAGTTGTGAATGCTGGCAAAAATTTGGGATGGTGTCATTGGTCGGTTGTTATATCACAAATATAACGAAATGCCGGGTTTACAGAACTGAAATGAATGAGCAATTCCGTGGAATTGATTGGATCAAGCCATGGAAATATCAGGAGGCAGCAGCGAAATTCGGCTTGAACAGTTTTACTATTTTCAGGGAGAGGTCAAGAAAAAGTGTTGCAGGATGCGCATTGCGCTCAATATGGAATATCGCGTCGTTGAGCAGCTGGTTAAAATTCGAAAGAATCTCAGGTTTTATGAACGGAGAAAAAGCGCCGATAAATTTCAACTCCTCGCCTTCAATACTGTCTTCAACCTGTCCAAGATAGTTCATCGTATTACATCGGCCTATTGTTTGAAGTGCATAATTCAAATAGCTCTTCTGGCGCTCCCTGCCTGTTTTGGAGATCTCCGCAGCGAATTTAAGCAGTTCCGTCACGTTGCCTCCATAGCATGCACGCATCCATTGGCGGAACGTCACAAAGTGGCTTGAATCCTCGTCAGTCCTGGTATTACGGCCGGAACCTGATCCTGGGATCCTGACCATGAGTGTTCGGGAAAGAATGGTGTTGATGACCTGGTCGGGTTCTTCGGAAATCAGTATAAATAATGTCTTTTCAGGCGGTTCCTCGAGAATTTTAAGAATTTTTGGAGCGGCTGAATAATATAGTTTCTCAACCATCCAGATGATCATCACTTTATAGTCTGATTCGTAGCTTTTATAGCTCAGGGTTGTAATAATCTCATTGCAGTCGTGTGCGTTAATGATACCCTGCTTGTTTTCAATCCCGATAGCCTCATACCATGCCTGAAGTTCGCACTCAAAGTTGTGTTCCAGTAAAAACAACCGCCATTCTTCAAGAAAATGTTTGCTCTGTGGTTTGCTCGTGATCCTTTTGGTTGTTGCCACCGGGTAAATGAAGTGTAGATCGGGATGGGCAAGTTTCTGGTATTTCACGCAGGATGGGCATGCGCCGCATGAATCGGGATTGCCGGAAACAGGATCCTTTTGCATGTCATCACCACCGGGCATACCCTTTTTGTTTGTACAGTTAATGAACTGGGCATAGGCAATGGCAAGGGGCAGTTTGGCGCTGCCTTCAGGTCCGAAGAACAATTGGGCATGACTAACCCGCTGGTCCAAAACGGTTTGGGTTAATTTGTTTTTAATGACCTGGTTTCCGGGGATTTCGGCGAATTTCATATAACCTGTCGTGGTTCGTTGATCGTAGAGACGCACCGCGGTGCGTCTCTGAAATGACGCATTGCAATGCATCTCTGCAAAATTACCCGAAATTATTTATCCCGCGCATCATTCCCCCATGCCACAACGTTATTTTTTATGTACCGACGGATCCTTTCTAATTCGGCCTGACCTCTGATAATATGGTCGTGATAACGTGCCTGCCATTGAAATTCAATGCTTTGTGCGTTAGTTTTACGTTTTACGGCCGATTTTATGCCACGAACGATTGCGGGGATATTGTTGGATTGGGGGCCGAAACGGTTTTTTGGCGGCGTGTCCGGTTGCGTGGGCGGTGGATGTAGAGACGCACTGCAGTGCGTCTCTACGGTAGGTGGTTCCACAATCCGAATGATCATGTGAATATGATCCGGCATGATCACCCATTCATCAATAACCACGTTGTTCCGTATTTCCTGGGTTTTCAATAATTCCGTATACGTAATTTTACCAATTGATGATAATTGCATCTGATGGTTAACCACCTCCCCAAAATACCGGAATCGTTTGTGTGTGCATACGGTGATAAAATACCAACCCGGCGCATGATAGTCATGAACCTGATGGCGGGTTGATTCAACTCTGAATCTTGACAGGAAGTGTGTCATTGCCAAAAAATTTCCGGCAACCCGGCAGGCATTCTTTGTTTTACTGGTGGTTTCGTGTCAGGAACCAGGGACAGCGACCGTACCGGATATTGCAGTCTCCTTCTTGTGTTTCCGTTGAAAATGATATTGGAGTCAATTTCAACCTTTTTAAAACGGATTATTGTTGCCATTCGTTTTTTAAGGCTTAATCCGGTTTTGCCCCAAAAGGTAATACGTGAAATGACGAAAGTTATGAACAAAATAATGGCCGGACGGGTCCGCTCAGAAAAAGGAGCTGTTGAAAACGAAAAAGTAGTAGTTTTGAAAAAGGGGATGTAGGAGGGAGATTGGTTAATTCAGGCATTAAAAGAGCAGGTTTTGTGATAAACATTATAGCCGACGAAAAAATACCGTTTCTGAAGGGGGTCCTTGAACCCTATGCCCGTGTCAGTTATCTGAACGGGCTGGATATCACGCCTGCAGCTGTTGCAGATGCCGATGCACTTCTGGTCAGGACCCGCACCAGATGTGACGAATCATTGCTTTGCGGATCGCGGGTTAAGTTCATCGCAACCGCCACCATCGGCTACGATCATATTGACACTGCCTTTTGCGATGCCAGTTCCATCTGTTGGGTGAATGCCCCCGGATGCAACGCAGCCTCTGTTCAGCAGTATATCGCCTCTGCCCTTGCGCATATTGCCCTGACAAGTGGGCAGGCACTGTCGGGAAAAACCATCGGGATCATTGGAGCCGGCCATGTTGGCCAAAAAGTGGAGGCGCTGGCCAGTTGCCTTGGCATGCGCCTCCTGGTAAATGATCCGCCACGGGCCAGGAATGAGGGAAAAGATAAATTTGTAGGCCTTGAAGGTCTCCTGGCAGCATCTGATTTTATCACACTTCATGTCCCGTTAACCGTATCAGGAGAAGATCAGACCTTGCACCTGATCAACCGTGATACGCTTCCGATGGTAAAAAAAGGTGCCTGGCTCATAAACACATCCCGGGGCGAGGTGGTTGACCAATCCGTGCTGAAATCAACTATACATGACGGGAAATTCGCAGGCGTCGTCCTTGATGTGTGGGAAAATGAGCCCGGGGTAGATACTGAACTGCTTAAAATGGTGAGTATCGCTACCCCCCATATTGCCGGGTATTCTGTTGACGGTAAAATAAATGGCACCACGCATGTTATCCGAAGCCTGGCACAGTATTTTCAGTTGCCGCTTGAAGCATGGAAACCATCGGCCATCCCGACACCGCAAAATGTTGAAATTGAGCTGGACTGTGCCGGAAAATCCACGGAAATGACTGTTTTACAGGCAATCATAGCCACATACAATGTAGTGGACGACGACTTCAGATTTCGTTCAGATCCGGGGAGTTTTGAAAATCTTAGAAATACCTATCCGGCGCGGAGGGAATTTCCTGCATTTAAAATAAGGATGGTAAATGGCAACGACAATATATCCATGCTGTTGCTAAGCCTGGGATTCCAGGTTATTTAGGAATTAAACCATTTTTGCGCACATGAACTCCCTGTTCATCCGGGCTATGTTGGAACGGGAGATCTGTTTGGGACATTCAACTTCACAGGCATAGGTGTTGGTGCAATTGCCGAAACCAAGTTCGTCCATCATTTTCACCATTTTTTTCACCCGCTGTTTGGCCTCAATCTGTCCCTGAGGAAGAAGTGCGAACTGGGATACTTTTGCTGATACGAAGAGCATGGCTGATGCATTTTTACATGCAGCCACACATGCACCGCATCCGATGCACGCCGCTGCATCCATGGCAAGTTCGGAATTTTCCTTGCCTACGAGAATGTTGTTCGCTTCAGCAGCACCGCCAGTGTTCACAGAGACATACCCGCCCTCCTGGATGATCTTGTCGAAGGCAGTCCGGTCAACCATAAGGTCTTTGATCACCGGGAACGGCTTTGCACGCCATGGCTCAATTACGATGGTGTCACCATCTTTGAACTTCCGCATGTGAAGCTGGCAGACCGTAACCGCATCGTCGGGCCCATGGGGCCGCCCGTTGATATACAGGCTGCACATACCGCAGATTCCCTCGCGGCAGTCATGGTCAAAAACGACCGGGTCGTCATTCTTCCTGATCAGGTCTTCATTCAGGATGTCGAGCATCTCAAGGAATGAACAATTCGGCGAGATGCCGTCAAGAGAATAGATAACAAACTTGCCGGTGGACTTTGCATCCTTCTGCCGCCATATTTTTAAAGTCAACTTCATAATCAATGTTGTTCAAAATTCCTAAACTTCAATATTCAATATTCCTTTTTCAATATTCAATATTTATTTATAAACCCTCTGCTTCACCTCAATTTCCTCATATACCAGCGGTTCCTTGTGCATGGCGAATTCTCCGTCACCCTTGTATTCCCAGGCGGCAACATACTTGTAATCCTCATCGTTGCGTTTGCATTCACCTTCTTCGGTCTGGTATTCCTCGCGGAAATGGCCGCCGCAGCTCTCATTCCTGTTGAGGGCATCATAGGCCATCAGTTCACCCAGTTCCAGAAAGTCGGCCACACGGCTCGCCTTTTCAAGTTCTGTGTTTACCTCGTAAAGTGAACCAGGTATTTTAACATCTTTCCAGAATTCAACACGCAAGGCACGGATCAGTTCAATTGCCTTTTTCAACCCTGCCTCATTGCGGGCCATGCCCACATATTCCCACATGATCTTTCCAAGTTCCTTGTGGAAGATGTCAACCGACTTTGTGCCTTTAATCGACATGAGTTTTTCAAGACGGGTTTGTACAGCTTTTTCGGCTTCGGCAAATTCAGCTTTATCTGTTGACATTCTTGGTATGCGGATCTCACCCGAAAGGTAATTCTGGATGGAATAGGGAAGGACAAAGTACCCGTCGGCCAGCCCCTGCATGAGTGCGGAAGCGCCCAGGCGGTTGGCACCATGGTCGGAGAAGTTGGCTTCCCCTGCTGCAAATAAGCCGGTAACAGTGGTTTGCAGTTCATAATCCACCCAGGTTCCACCCATCGTGTAATGAACTGCCGGATAGATCATCATCGGGTTGATATACGGATTTTCATCCACGATCTTTTCATACATCTGGAAAAGATTGCCATAGCGTTCCTCAATAACATTCTTTCCAAGGCGGCCGATCGACTCCCTGAAATCAAGGAATACTGCCAGCCCGGTTGAGCCTACGCCAAACCCGGCATCGCAGCGTTCTTTGGCTGCACGTGACGCCACGTCGCGGGGTACGAGATTCCCAAACGCAGGATACCTGCGCTCAAGGAAATAATCACGGTTCTCTTCAGCAATATCATTGGCTTTCAGTTTACCCTGGCGGTGAGCTTCGGCGTCTTCCTTCCTTTTCGGGACCCAGATGCGGCCGTCGTTGCGGAGGCTTTCGCTCATCAGGGTCAGCTTCGACTGGTAATCGCCGTGAACGGGAATACAGGTAGGATGTATCTGCGTGAAACAGGGGTTGGCAAAAAAGGCGCCCTTTTTAAAGATCTGCCAGATGGCGCTGCCGTTTGAACCCATGGCATTGGTAGAGAGATAAAACACGTTCCCGTATCCGCCGGTAGCCAGTACAACAGCGTGCCCGAAATGACGTTCCAGTTTGCCTGTGATCATGTCGCGGGCAATGATACCGCGGGCTTTGCCGTCAACCAGCACCACATCCATCATCTCATGGCGCTCAAAAAGTTTAACCGTTCCCAGTTTGACCTGGCGGCTCAGGGCACTGTAGGAGCCCAGGAGGAGCTGCTGGCCAGTCTGGCCGCGGGCAAAGAATGTACGGGACACCTGGGCACCCCCGAAAGAGCGGTTTTCAAGCGATCCGCCGTATTCACGGGCAAAGGGAACACCCTGTGCCACGCACTGGTCAATAATGCTGTTGCTGACTTCGGCAAGGCGGTATACGTTTGCCTCACGTGCCCGGTAATCACCCCCTTTGATCGTATCATAGAAGAGACGGTAAACGCTGTCGCCGTCGTTCGGATAGTTTTTTGCGGCGTTTATTCCTCCCTGCGCTGCGATGCTGTGCGCACGCCTGGGGCTGTCCTGGTAACAGAATATCTTGACATTGAATCCCATTTCTCCAAGAGAAGCTGCAGCCGCAGCACCGGCCAGCCCGGTACCCACGATGACCACGTCAAGTTTGCGCTTGTTACTTGGGTTGACAAGGTTCTGATGGTCTTTGTAATAGGTCCATTTAGAGGTCAGCGGACCTTTGGGGATCTTTGAATTTAATTCAGCCATGATGACTAGTGAATAAGTAAAAAGTAAAAGGGAATGATGATGAAGCCTAATGGAACAACAATGGCATAAAAGGTTCCGAACCTCTGGATGCAAACGTTGTACTGAGGATGGTTCACACCGAGGGTTTGCCATGCAGCCTGAAACGCCTGGTTCAGGTGAAAGCCAAGCACGATGAACAGCACGATGTACAGGATTGAATACATCGGATTGGCAAACAGTTCCTTGGCAATGATATAAAATTCAGGTTCACCGTCGGCGGAAATGTTGACGTTTGAAACCCATCCCAATTTAATGAAATAGAAATTCATGAAGTGGATGATCAGGAAGACCAGCACAATGCAGCCGGTATAGATCATATACTTTGAGAGGAACGGGGTCGTGGTTTTGTTTGAAACCAGGTACCTGACCGGGCGGGCCATCCAGTTTTGAACCTGCAGGATGATGCCGAGAACGATGTGAATGATAAATCCGGCAAACAGCCCGATTTCAAACACCTTCACGATATAGTTCGTGCCCATGAAATGAGCTGCAGCATTGAACCATGCGCCCCCGTCATCACGCAACAAACAGAGATTGATGCCTAGGTGCACCACCAGGAAGATCATCAGGAAAAGACCCAGAAATGCCATCCAGATCTTTTTTGTGATTGAAGAAAAACGTAAAAAAGAGGAATTCATAACAAGCTTTTAATATATTTGTTCGTTGTTTCAAAAGTAGGACGAAATTTTAAGCAAAAAAGAAATCCAGTTAAAATTTTCACAATTCAAACCCATTCTAAATTATGTTCCCAGCAACTGTTTACAGCGATCGTCGCAAAAAACTCCGTGATGAAGTTTCCGGAGGTCTTATCTTGTTTTTAGGCAACCAGGAAGTCCCTTTCAACTACCCGGCAAATACATATTCTTTCCGCCAGGACAGCAATTTTTCATATTTTTTCGGATTAGACCATCCCGATCTTGCCGGGGTCATTGACCTTGACGAGGGAAAGGATTTCATCTTCGGAAATGATGTGGATATTGATGACATCATCTGGATGGGGGTTCAGCCCACCATCAGGGACCAGGCTGCCGGTGTTGGTGTGGAAAATACCGCACCCCTTTCCGCCCTCAATGAAAAAATCAGGCTTGCCCTGGATAAAGGGCGCAAAGTCCATTATGCTCCTCCTTACCGTGGGGAAACTATGATCTGGCTTTCCGACCTGCTCCGCATCCACCACCTGGAACTCAAGGCGAATTCTTCTGAAACCCTCATCAGGGCGATCATCGGGATGCGAATGAAAAAAGCACCGATTGAAGTGGCTGAAATTGAAAAGATGGTGGATGTTGCCTGGGAAATGCATACCACCGGCATGAAGATGGCAAAGGCCGGCGTTGTGGAACGTGAGATAGCCGGTACCATTGAAGGAATCGCATTATCAAAGTGCGGCCCGGTTTCCTTCCCGGTGATCCTCTCTATCAACGGACAAACCCTGCACAACCATTATCACGGGAATACACTCGTTGAAGGAAGGATGCTTGTGATTGACGCAGGATGCGAAAATGACCTGCATTATTCCAGCGACATCACCCGTACCGTGCCGGTGGGAGGGAAGTTCAATGACCGTCAGAAAGGCATCTATGAGGTGGTACTGAATGCCAACCTCACGGCAACAAGGGCTGTAAAACCCGGTGTTCCGTTTAAGGAAATCCATATGCTGGCTGCCACCGAGATCGCAAAAGGACTTACCGCCCTTGGTATCATGAAGGGAGATCCTGCAGAAGCCGCACTCAAAGGTGCACATACACTTTTCTTCCCCCACGGATTGGGCCACCCCCTCGGACTTGATGTGCACGACCTTGAAGGCCTCGGCGAAAACCTGATAGGGTATGACAATGAGGTTCAGCGCAGCAAAGAATTCGGACTGGCTTTCCTGCGCTTTGGCCGTAAACTGCAGGAAGGATTTGTCATGACCATTGAACCCGGGATCTACTTTATCCCTGAACTGATTGATATCTGGAAAGCTGAAAATAAACTGGCTGAATATATCAACTATGATGTGGTTGAAACCTACAAGGATTTTGGCGGTATCCGCATCGAAGATGATGTGCTGGTCACAGCCGACGGATACCGGGTGCTTGGCAGGCCGATCCCCAAAACCGTTGCCGAAATAGAAGAACTGATGCGATAACACGGTCCCGGCCTGCTCGCTCCCAATTCACATATTCGTCATTCCCATATTCGTCATTCCATTTATGCCAACCCTGAAATTCCAGAAAAAGAACATCTTCTACACGGATGAAGGAACCGGAAAAGCCATCATCCTGCTTCACGGTTTCACAGAATCATTAAAAATATGGACAGGTTTCAACACGCAGTTGTCAAAGAAGTACCGGGTGGTCAATATTGACCTTCCCGGACACGGAAAGAGTGATTGCATCGGTGAAGTTCATACCATGGAACTCATGGCGGAGATGGTTTGTGCACTGCTGAAAAAGCTGAAGATCGGCAGATGTATCATGGTTGGCCATTCCATGGGAGGATATGTTGCACTTGCTTTTGCAGCAAAATATCCGGAGATGCTGAAGGGGTTTTGCCTTTTCCACTCTCACTGTTTTGCCGATACTTCCGTTGAAAAGGAGAACAGGAGCCGTACCATAAGTGTCGTCAGCAATGATAAATTCAGCTATGTTGCCCAGTTCATTCCGAGCCTTTTTCCTGTTGAAGTGCATAAAAAGTTCTCTGCGCAGATCAAAAGAATGATCCAGCGTGCTTCCAAAATGGAAAATGAGGGGGTGATCGCTGCGCTGGAAGGGATGAAGGTAAGGAACGACCAGTCTGAAGTGTTGAAAAACACAAAACTGCCGGTGTTGTTCATCCTGGGGCTGAAAGATTCCCGGGCACCCATTGCCCGGCTGTGGGAGATGATCTCCATGCCTGCAACCAGCGAAATACTCCTGCTGAGAAATTGCGGTCACATGGGTTACATTGAAGCTCCTGAAGAGACATTTGATTCAATCTCAGGCTTTGCAAGAAAATACCTGTAAGACCATGGAAGTCAACCACGGTACTTCCCCTCAGAAACTGCCGTCAAGGAATTTCCGTTATTATGACCTGATCATGGCTGCCTTCGTGACCGTCATCATTGCAACCAATATGATCGGGGCAGAAAAGGTGGTAACGGTTTTTGGGTTCACCTTTGGCGGAGGGATCCTGTTTTTTCCGATCAGTTACTTTTTCAATGATATTCTCACTGAGGTATACGGGTATGCCCGTTCAAGAAAGGTGGTATGGGCCGGGTTTATCTCTCTTTTCTTTACTATGGCAATGGCCCAGGTCATCCTTGCCCTTCCCCCGGCACAGGGATGGATGCACCAGCAGGCATACGAAGTTGTTTACGGACAAACCCCCAGGATTGTCGTGGCATCCCTGGTTGCTTTCCTGTGCGGGGAGTTTGCCAACTCTTTCGTGCTGGCTAAAATGAAGGTTTGGTCAAACGGTAAATATTTGTGGACCAGAACTATCGGGTCAACAATAGCCGGCGAGGCAGTTGATTCGGTGATCTTTTACCCGCTTGCATTTGTCGGGTTCTGGCCAACAGAGTTACTGATCCGGGTGATGATCATGAACTACCTGATCAAGGTTTTGTGGGAAATTATTGCCACCCCGATGACGTACAGGGTGGTCAGGTTTCTCAAGCAAGCTGAAAATGAAGATTATTACGACCGGAATACCAATTTTACCCCATTTTCACTGAGGCTGTAACAGCCCGGATCAGCGGTAGAAATTCATCTCCCGGATATATTTCCACACTTTATCGGGAAGGAAATACTGCATGTCATGCCCCTCTTTGATCCCGCTCCGAACAAATGAGGAGGAAACAGATACCATTGGCGCATCCACAAGAGTTAATGCGGGGTGTCCCTCAAACTGACTTTTCGAGTCGCCGGGCCTGGGGTAGACGTAGAACCGGTATTGCTTCAACAGCTCCTCGAAATTTTTCCATTTGTGAAATGTTGGAAAAACATCGGTGCCTGTGATCAGGACAAAATCCTTTTTCGGATATTTTTCAGAAAGATAGGTCAGTGTGTCAATGGTATACGATGGTTTGGGCAGTTTGAATTCAATGTTGGAAGACCTGAAACGCCGGTCATCTTCAATGGCCAGGTTTACCATAAACAGGCGGTGGTGGTCGGGCAACAGTGTTGACTTATCCTTAAGAGGGTTATGGGGAGAAACAACAAACCACACCTGGTCAAGATCGGTATATTCTACCAAATAAGATGCGATCATCATGTGCCCGATGTGGATCGGGTTAAAAGAGCCGAAAAATAAACCGGTTTTGGTGCTCAAATAATCTGGTGTTAGAATGAAAGAAATTACAAATTACCAATGACAAGTTACAAATTCCCACTCCCCACTCACTCCGCAATGAATTTTCCAACCATTTCCGCAATCTCCCCGCATTTGATCTCCAAATCGTCATTGACCACCACTGAATCAAAATGCGGTGCAAAGGTGAGTTCGTAGGCGGCTTTATCAATCCGCTTCCGCAATGTTTCGTCCGATTCGGTTCCGCGTTTCCTCAGCCGGTGTTCAAGTTCTTCAATGGATGGAGGGTGGATGAAGACAGCGAGTCCATTGTTTCCGAAATATTTTTTAAGGTTGACCGCGCCAACGACGTCAACATCAAAAATCGGGGTTTTTCCCATAGCCCAGATCCGGCCCATTTCCGATTTCAAAGTGCCGTAGAAACTGCCCGGGTAAACCTCCTGCCATTCCACAAATTCATCGGAGGCTATTTTCACCCTGAAGTCATCGGCGGAGATGAAATAGTAATCTTTCCCATTGGTTTCCTCGTCGCGCTTCGCCCTGCTGCACGCAGAAACTGAAAACTCAAGCTCTGGTATAACCTTCAGCAAATGCCTGACAATGGTTGTTTTCCCCGCTCCGGAGGGTGCCGATACAATTATTGCCTTGCCTGTCATAGTTGTTTTCTACGCCTTTTTGACATTATATAACTCCTGAATCCTCTAATACACTGAGCTCCTTAATTGCCTGCATTGCCTACATTGCATACATTGTATTCATTGCCTTCATTGCCTGCATTAAAGAATATTCCCCAACTGCTCCTTGATCTTCTCCAACTCATCTTTCATCTGCACCACTATCTTCTGAATCTCCGCATCACTCGCTTTTGATCCGATCGTGTTGATCTCACGGCCCATCTCCTGGGTCACAAAAGCAAGCTTCTTTCCCTGTGAAACAGCATCGTTGACAGTTTCCTGGAAATACTGGCAATGTTTCAGCAAACGAACCTTTTCTTCGGTGATGTCAAGCTTTTCAAGATAGTAGATAAGTTCCTGCTCAAAGCGGTTCTGATCGGGGACTGATCCGCTGAAATCGCCTGAATATTTCGCGAAATCACGCAAAAGCCTTTCCCGTAACTCCTTGATACGCCGTTTTTCGTGAGGTTCAATAGATTCAAGATGCCGCAATATTTCGCCGACACGGCCTGTCATGTCATCTTCAAGTATTTTTCCCTCACTGATCCTGAATATATTTGCCTGGTTTATGGCATCATCAATGGCAGCAGTGACAGAGACCCAGTCGTGGTCGTTCAGTTCATCGCGGCTGGTTTGCATGACATCGGGCATCCGGAGCACCATGGAGAGCATGTCTGCAGGAAATTCTTCATTGAGTTCATTTGCAAGAGTTTTCAGGTCTTCAAGGTATTTCGCGGCAAGGTTGCGGTTGATGGAATAGCTCAGCATCTCCCCGGTAACTTCGGTTCCGATGAAGAAGTCAATCTTTCCACGTTCAAAACCTTTTGTAAGCATTGACCTGACCTCCCATTCCTTTTCACGGAAATATCCCGGGATTTTCAGGTTAAGGTCAAGTTGCTTACTGTTCAGTGTCTTGATCTCAACTGTCAGTTTTCTCCCGGTGATGTCCAGCACTGCTTTTCCGTATCCGGTCATGGATTTGATCATATCAAGCTTTTTTAAGCAAACTTACGTAAAATTTATCCATTCCGGTCAATTAAGGCCCATTGGTTTGATCCTTTTCGCTAAATTTGAACTGAAAATACAATCGCCGGCAGCATGACTTCGCGCGCGGTTTGGGAAGAGGCGGCACATCCCCGGGAATCGCACAAAACTGATTTTAATGGAATTCAGGATCATAGACGATACCTTGCAGTTTTACAACCTGATGCTTATTGATATAGCTCAGGCCAGGGAGTATATTTACCTGGAAACCTACAAGTTCGCCAATGACCATATGGGGGTGCGCTTTCGCGATGCCCTCACCAAAAAGGCACAGGAAGGGGTGAAGGTCAAAATTCTCATTGATTCGTGGGGAAAAGGACCCGTTTCAGAGTCCTTCTTTACCGAACTGATCAGGATAGGCGGCGAGGTCAAGTTCTTTGAGAAAATCAAAATTAACAGCGATATCTTTACTCGCGGCCACCGCCGTGATCACAGGAAAATACTCGTCATAGACGACGTAATCAGTTACATCGGGTCGGCCAACATCACCGGTTACAACCTTAACTGGCGTGAATTGTGCTTGCGTATGGAAGGAGAACTTGCAGTCGCATTTAAAAAGGTTTTCCTTGAGAATTTCAATGCGTTCAACCCCTTTATCATCACAAACAAGGTAACCTTTACCAGGAAAATCAGGTCGGGCGACTTTGAAATCATCCGTGACGTGCCCTCCATCCAGTTCCAGCGGCTGCGAAAGCGCTATACCATGCTGATCAGGCAGGCAGAGCGCTCAGTTGTGATTGAAACTCCTTATTTTCTCCCCGGTTTCCTGCTGCGAAAGGCCATGATGGATGCAAGCAAGCGTGGTGTTGAGGTACAGGTGATCATGCCGAAGCACTCCGACATGCGGATGGTGGATATACTGCGCAACAAATACCTTGGCTTGCTGCATGATGCCGGGATAAAACTCCTGTTTTACCTGCCGCATAACCTGCATGCCAAGTTGCTTGTGATTGATGATGAAATTTTCTCCATCTCAAGTGCCAACTTTGACTTCAGGAGTTTCCGTTACCAGTACGAAATTGCCCTTATCGGCTCAGAACCTGAAATTTTGCGGCAGCTTAGGGACCACATTGCCGAAACTGTCAGGAACTCACAGGAATTGGACTTTCTTGAATGGAAGCGCCGCCCGTTGATTGAAAAAATATTTGAGTGGGTATTACTCCCTTTCCGACACTTTTTCTGAAAACCGGCTCACACTGAAAAAAAACACCCCCTCTCCTCAGGGAAAGGGGGCGTGATGTGAAGCCTGTCAGCTATTAACCTGCCAGGTAATCATCCCGGAGAGGGTGTTTATGATATCCTGATCTCTTTCTTAATTTCAACTTTTGCCTCTTCCTTCTTCGGGAGGGAGATCTTCAGGATCCCGCTCTCATAATCGGCCTTGATGCCGTCGAGGTCGATGGTTTTGGGCAGCGTGAAGGATCGGCTGAAAGATCCGTAATAGAATTCCTTCCTTGAGTAGTTCTTGCCTTCTTCACGTTTCTGGTCTTCAACTTCAGCTGAGATCGTCAGGATGTTGTTCTCCAGATTGATCTTGAAATCATCCTTTACCATTCCGGGTGCTGCGATTTCAAGATGGAATGAATCGTTCTGCTCAATGATGTTTGCTGCCGGATCGCTGAACCGCTTTCCGAAAAAATCACCAAGATCATTGTCAAAAATGTTGCTTACCATATCCGATAACGGATTTCTGTGTTGCCATTTGATGAGTGTCATATGAATATCTCCTATGTTAAGGGTTAAATTTTGATTGTTTCCCGGAAAAAGTCAAACAATATACCAGACGGAAAAACAAGGTTGAAAATGACAAAAGGGCAGTTTGAGAATAATTCCATGTGTCAAAATGGCAAAAAATATTGAGTAAAGTGTTGATTTACAGGGGATCGTTATCAATTTCCTGAATGCAATTCCTTGTTGGTCCTTTCAAATACCAGCTGCGACAACTCTTTCGCATCCATCCCGCAAAAAGCTTCATATGGGATCGGGTCCAGGATCACCAGGTTTATATGATCATTCCTGTGGATGAGGAGGCTTTCCTTTTTTATCGCCAGGTGGGTGCCTTTTATTACAACAGGCAGGATGGGTGAACAGGTATCCAGTGCAAGCCTGAAAGCCCCGGTTTTGTATGGCTTCAGTTTACCGTCGGATGAGCGGGTTCCTTCCGGGAACACAATAACCGAGTTGCCGGCAAGAATTGAAGCGGCAGCCTTATCCATCATCTGAAGTTTGCTCTTTCCCCGGCCCCGCTCTATCGGGATATATCCGTTTAATGCCATATTCCAGCCAATGAAAGGAATGGCAAAGAGTTCCTTTTTTGCCACCCATTTGAAATGTGTGTGGAGTTTGAACAGGACCAGGATATCCATCCCCGACTGATGATTTGCCACCATCACATAGACCCTTGAAGGATCAATTTTTTCGCGGCCCTCAACCTGTACCTTCCAGTAAGGATTAATGCCAACAATGATATCCGCCCACCTGCAGGTAAATTGATGCAGGAGATACCTCCTTTGGTCAAAAAAAACGGTGGTGAGATATAAAAGGATCGCTGCCGGGAACAATAATGCTGAAACGCCAAACAATGTCACCCAGAAATAGCATGAAGCCATCACCTGCAGATATCGTCCAATGCCAGCTTTACGCTTTCCTCCCATTTGTCATTCGTCATTCGTCATTCGTCACCTGTCACCAGTCACCTGTCACTCGTCACTCGTCACTCTTAAAAGTATTCCCATACAACCGCCACTTATCCACCGCCGCCGCCATATCTGCCGGGTACTCAGAATCAAAATGAACAAACTTTCCCGTGCCGGGATGAATAAAACCAAGTGATTTGGCATGCAATGCCTGACGTGGCAGAAGGGTAAAGCAGTTGTTCACAAACTGCTTGTATTTTGTGAATGTTGTGCCTTTCAGGATTTCAGATCCGCCATAATTCAAATCATTGAACAGCGGGTGCCCAATGTGTTTGAAATGTACTCTGATCTGGTGGGTCCGGCCGGTTTCAAGCCTGCATTCCACAAGGGTCACGTATCCGAATCGTTCCAGCACGTGGTAATGGGTTACTGCGTGCCGCCCTTTCTCCGGGTCATCATAAATGGCCTGGATCAACCGGTTACGCATGTCACGGCCGATGTTTGCATCAATGGTTCCTTCATCATTGTCGATGTTTCCCCAAACAAGGGCAATATATGACCGGTCAATGGTGTGGTCAAAGAACTGTTTTGCGATCCTGCTTTGCGCAAGCTCATTTTTTGCAATCAGCATGATGCCACTGGTATCTTTGTCAATGCGGTGAACCAGGTAAGGTTTTGTGTCGGGATTGCCGGGCTCGTTATGCTGCATGTGATACAGCAGGGCATTTTGAAGTGTGCCGGTAAAGTTCCCGTGTCCGGGATGAACTACCATTCCCGGTTCCTTATTAATAACGATGATATCCTTATCCTCAAATACGATGTTAAAAGGAATATTTTCGGGATAAACTTCTGTGTCGCGAGGGGGGAATGCCAGCACGATCGTAATAACATCCAGGGGCTTTACCTTATAATTGGGCTTAACAACCACATCACCCACCAGGATGTTGCCGGCATGGGCCGAATTCTGGATCCGGTTCCTGGAGGCATTCTCCATCTTGGCCATCAGGTATTTGTCAATACGCAACGGATTCTGTCCGCGGTCAACCACAAACCTGAAATGTTCGTAAAGGTCACTGTTCTCTTCGGAAATTTCTGTTTTATCGTCCATTTTGTAAATTTAGCCTAATAAAGCCTATAACCTCGAAACAAGATGGAAGAAAATCAGGCCCAATCAGCGGGAAATAATGAATTTAGAAGTGCCGGTGCGGATACCAGCACGGTTTCTGACTTCCAGGAAATAGAGTCCGTTGGCCAGGCTGCTTACATCAGCAGTTGAACTGTACGCAGTTCTCAGCCGCACATGTCCGAGAAGGTCAGAAACAACGATTTCGTAATTTCCCGCAGAAAGGGTAGATTCAGCCGACCCGGGAACCCTGATGTGTAACGTACCCGTGGAACAGGGGTTCGGATATATTTTAATGCCCGGATCAGTGGATGTGATATCATTGGTTCCAAGTGGAATAGGCTTTCCAACAACCGGCCGGATCATGAGAGAACCTGAAAAGGCGGATGTATTCCACACTCCGACGGCGTTCCAGAAGATGTTGTCCTGGCTGTTGTTGTACCGGTCAAATCCGACTGAAAGAAAATCTCCGGTGGTTTGCTGCCAGCCAACATAGAAAGTTCCCGTAACGGAAAGCGGGGGATTCAGGTGATAAGTCACAAACTTGTTGATGCTGTCGGCATACTTAGGAAAGACAAGGTCGGAATAAACAGTGTCACCCGGTTTTCCGGCATTGTTGTTCCACACGCAGAGATAGAAAAACTGTTTGCTGGTATTACTGAGCGTTCTGTTAAAATACATCCTGATTGCACGAAGGGTGTCGGGAGATTTATTCAGTTCGAAGCGATATGCAAGTTTGGACCCGTTAAAGCTGAGCCCATAGCTTGCCTCTGGGGTTCCGTCGTCGTAAGCATAATAATTATACAATCGCTGCATACCCGTCATGGTATCACCTATTTTGGAGCCGGCGGCACCCGACGACAACATGTGTTTCATAAGGAACACTGCACTGTCGGCCTGGCTGATTGGCAACAGAAAGGGCACTTCAGGATGTGCAAACTTCTGGGTTGTTACATATGGCACCTTCTTATATGACTGGATATCGTAGGTGCCCCCATTGTATGATGCAGAAAACCCGCCGCCGATCTTTGTGACATTGTAGCCGTATGAGGATAAATGGGACAAGGTGTCCCTGTTGGTCATCAGTATATCAATGGTATCCTTGATTTCGTTGGTCGGATCGTCGCAATACTGCGGATAAGGCATTGATTCATAACGGTGCAGCAGGGAAGGGGGCCTGTAAACAAACCTCAGTTCAGGATATACTGTATCATACCTGTCGCGGCCGAGATTGAGATAAACGTTGTCCAGGTTCCACTGGGCTGTGTTGCTCTGCCAGCTGGGCAGCGAAGAACTTGCGAGGCTTACATAGTTGTAAAATCTGAACCTGAATTTCTTCTTGAAAAAAACCGGGTCGGTTATGGGGATCATCACCTGTACAAACCACTTGTTGTTATTCAGATAAAATGTATCAAGCCTGCTGCCGTTTGCAAACCACATCTGCCTCCACAGGTCAGGCACCTTGATGGTGTCGCCGGGGATAATACTGTCGTGAGCAGGTACCGTAAGAAAATCAAGGATCAGCGAGTCATTTTTCTGGGGTGCGCCGCTTGCTCTTCCCTGTGGCTGGTAAAAGAAACTCAGGTAAAGGGAATCAGCCGGAGTCAGTGCCTTTGGCGTTGGTGTAAAAACGGAATCAAGCCTGATATAGCGAGAGGTAAGGTGGTCGGCAATAAACTCCATCGGCCCGGGCACGGCAGTTTGATACATGTTTCCGGAGTCGTTGATGGCGTCAAGGGTCATGGCACCCAGGTTCACAGGGAATACCGGAAGATCGTCATTCTCAAAGGCAAACTTGTCAATCCAGCGGTCGGCAGAAGGGAAGATCCCGCGGGAAGAAAAATCATCAAAAAACGGGATGGTTACCGGAACTGTATCGGTACCTGCTTTAAGGTAATCCGAACCATTGGATTCCATCACCCGTTCCCCGACCATAGGATTGAACTGCATCCCGGTAAGAACCTCCTGTGCAAATCCAACAACCCCAGCTAAAAGGAACACAATCCCCATGCATAAAACCCGCATCCTCAAAATATATTTTATAGTATTGTTCATACCGCTATTTTTCACCATTTCACCATTTCACTATTTATTAATGCTGTCCATCCCCACCGAATCAATCATCTCCTCAGCAGCTTTTGCTCCCATGCCAACCTGCAGGCTGATCACCGAACCTTTATCAAGTTCTGTACCTGCTTTGATGGTGCGGCCCTTATAGAGCTGATTCTGCACGGCATCCTCATCAAAAGATTTTATATACAGCAATCGTCCTAGTTTAAGCCCGGATGATTCAAGCATCGACTGTGCCTGCCGCAGGGTCAGGTCGCGCAGTTCAGGCATGTTGGTTTTTTCAGGCACAAGGGAGGTGATGGTAAGGTAAACCATGCGGTTTTTCTTGACTTTTGAGCCCGGAAAGGGATCCTGTGAAAGGACGGCTCCTTTTGGCTTATCCACCTCAAATATGGAATCGATCACCTTGAACTGATAATTGCTGTTTTCCGGGTTTGATTTAACATCGGTAAAATACATTCCCCGGTAATCGGGCACAATAATGTAGTCATTGTGTTTCGTATACCATGACAGTGATTTCATGACAATCCAGATCAGCACCAGCGATATCCCGATGGCAAACAGGAAATGTCTGAGGAATTTTTTTGAAAAAAGAAATCGTAAAAAATCCATCCGCCGCTTTATCTGATAACCCGAAAAGGTCAGTTTTATTGTGTTTTCCCAAATAAACCACAAACTTACGCAAAAATTGAATTTTGCACAAGGTACATTTATTTTGTGCTATTTTTGTAACTTAAAACCACCTCATATGTTGAACGTTGCTATCATTGCCGGAGGAGATTCCGGGGAATACGGAATTTCGGTCAAGAGCGGAAAACAGGTTGAATTGAATATTGACAGGAGTAAATTCAGTCCGTTCCTGGTTGAGATCAAAGGGAAATCCTGGAACTACAGGGTCGGTTTGAAAAAATTCCCTGTAGATAAAAATGATTTCAGCCTCACGATCGGCCGGCGAAAAATACGGTTTGATGTTGTCTTTATTGCCATCCACGGCACCCCCGGCGAAAACGGGAAGATGCAGGGCTATTTTGATATGCTTGGTATTCCCTATACATCCTGCGATCTTACAACATCTGCGATCACCTTCAACAAGAGCTTTTGCAAAGATGTCGTTGCTTCATATTCGATCAAAACGGCGAAGTCAATGCACCTGTTCATGGATGGTCGGCATGACGTAAAGGGTATTCTTGATGCATTGTCGCTCCCGGTGTTCGTTAAGCCGAACAATGGAGGATCAAGTGTCGGTATGTCAAAGGTGAATCTTCAATCGGAACTGAAACCCGCATTGGAGAAGGCTTTTCATGAAGATTCAGAAGTACTGGTGGAAGAATTCATCAAAGGGAGGGAACTTACCTGTGGCATTTTGAAGTCGAAGGGGAAGATCATTGCTTTCCCCGTCACCGAGATTATCCCGAAAAAAGAGTATTTCGATTACGAAGCGAAGTATAAAAAGGGAATGGCTGAGGAAGTCGTCCCTGCAGATATTACTTTACCGCAGTCGGATAAATGCCAGGAAATTTCCCGGATTTTGTATGAAAAACTCAACTGCAAAGGTGTGGTAAGGTTCGATTACATCTTTACCGGCAAAGAATTCTACTTCCTGGAGGTGAACACCGTGCCGGGGTTGTCAGCTGCCAGTATCGTCCCGAAAATGGCCAAAGCCTACGGCTGGACATTCACCGAACTGATCACACGCCTGATTACCGAAGCCATCTGACCACTCACGACTCACCACTCACCCATGCCCACACTCCTCTTCGCCACCAACAACGCCCACAAACTGCAGGAAGTCCGGGAAATTCTCGGCAACGATTTCCGCATCAACAGTCTGCGCGATATAAACCTGGATGTTGATATCCCTGAAACCCAGGAAACAATCCAGGGTAACGCCATTCAAAAAGCACGTTTTATTTACGACCGTACAGGTGAAAATTGTTTTGCCGACGACACCGGCCTTGAAATTGAGTCGCTGGATGGCCGCCCGGGCGTGTATTCCGCAAGGTATGCCGGGGAAGGATGCAGTTTTGACGATAACATTGATAAAATTCTTGGCGAACTCTCCGGTATCACTGAAAGGAAAGCCTGTTTCCGTTGTGTGATCTGCCTGATCATGGATGGAAAGGAACTGTTGTTTGAAGGCCGCATTGATGGTATAATAACTGAGAAAAGATCAGGGAGCGATGGGTTTGGATATGACCCTGTTTTTCTCCCCGATGGCCACCGGCAGACTTTTGCAGAAATGCCGCCTTACCTTAAGAACGGGATAAGCCACAGGGGCCGGGCCGTGGAAAAGATGCGGAAATATTTGGCAGGCACTGAATAAAAAAGGAAACGGGCAGGCCGGAAAGAAATCTCCAGCTTGCCCGTTTACCGGTTTACAAATATGATTTACGGGAAAGTAACTCCCGGGTAACTTGTGATGTTAACCTGCGGAATTGTGCTGCCATATTTGGCATTAATTGCATCAATGAAATAATTTGCTGCAACAGCACATCCTCTTGGGTTCAGGTGTATCCCGTCAAGAGAGAAGGCACCACCTGTGACAAACTTAGTATTGAGTTTTACACCGTCCCAAACGATACCTTTCTGAATGTCGGTGAGTTTTGAATTCATGTCAACGAGACCGATTTCAAAATGAGTGGCAAGTCCGGCCAGGATCTGGTTGTAAGCAGCCGTGGTGGTCTTGATTTTGTAAACCTCATCAGAGGTCAGCACAAACTGGGTTGGAATAGGATAAGGCATAAATGTTACCCTGTTGATGATTCCCATGCCCATGCATTTCAGCGAATCCTGGGGAACTGACATAAGCACAAGTTCTCCGGCCTGCATCTGGCGCACCTTGAACATCGGGTGTGGTGACGTTGGATCATTCACGAGGAAGGGATTCGGACCGGCAGTGTAGTGAAACGGTAACTGGTACAGTGCCATGGCCATGTTTACTGAGTCAGCCTGACTTTGTGTAAGAACAAGGCCATTGTAAGGAATGGTGGCAAAATAAGGAATAGCTGTTACATCCGGGATGTTGGCAATGACGCCCTGTGCCTTGTTGGCCGTCAGCGCGGTAAGTACACCGCCCATGGCAGTCTGGAAGAATGCAGGACTGGTCAGTGTGTCGCCAACGCCTCCGGTGAGAGCATACGAAAGCACATCATTATCGCCTAACCACATGGTGAAAAAGGTCGGGTTTAACGGAGCGATTTCCTGCACAACCATGTTGGTCGGGCTGCTGGCAAAACGTGCATAATACGGGTTGAACTGAGCATAGCCGGGAAATAACATGTGAAATGATTTGGCACCGGGAATGGCGAGGTTGTTAACCGGGTATCCTACTGGTTGAAGAGGCTCCATGGTTCCCTCCGAACGGACAGGGGACAATGAAATAACACCGGGCTGGCAGGGGCTGGAAGAATAACCCAGTACTAGTTTTGGCTGTGAACCGGGATAAGCTACCCCATATTCACTGTTTACCATGGGCTGAACAAAATTGCCAGACCCGGCAAGTGCCAGTTGACCGGCAATGATGTTTGGAAGGGAGTACTTCTGCCCCGTCTGGTAAAGTGCACCATCGGCATACCCCGACATCAGGGAGTTCCCCATGGCAACATACGTGGTGAAATTTGCCGACCCTTTGCCAACCTTGAATTCGTCTATCTTACGTTCACAAGCAGTAAACAGGGCAACGGACAATATGATGAAAAGAATTTTTTTCATAGCGTTCATGTATTAAAAGTTAAAAACTGTATGATAATCCGATTGCCGGAATATAGAAACCTGTGCGGTATGTGCCGGCAAAATTGTCGGGGGAGAATGTTCCGTCGCGCTGTGCTCCAACCAGGTACAGGAAGGCGGCGTCAACACTGAATCCTTTGAAAGGATAGACTGAAACCCCGCAGGTCAGACCAACTTCGGTGAGACTTGGAGTTTGCGGATTAAGGTAATCGCTTTTAACAGGAGAAGGATCATAATATCCACCGGCCCTGAGGGTAACAACTTTACCGGCTTTATACTGTGCGCCTACGCGAACGATCATCTGATCGGTGTAAAGAGCAGGAGAGGCTGTTCTGTTAACAACCGGAGTCTTTGTCTCAAAATCAAAAACCAGGGAATCATAAGTGCTCCAGAATACATAACAGAGGTTTACACCAATCATCCACTGTTTCTCTTTTCCGAATTCATAGGAAACACCAAGATCGAGGTTGGCAGGCAACGGCAGCATGACATCCACCTTGTTGTTAGCCGGGAAATTTGTGCTGAGTGACTGGGGAACAGTAAAAGTAGCGTCAGCACCTTTAACTTTCATCTCAATTTTTGAACGGTAGTCAATACCGATGCTCCAGCCTTTGTCGGGATGAATCATAATCCCTGCATTGAAACCATAGGCCTGGGTGCTCCCTTTTACATTCAGGGTTCCTTCACCGCTTGTTCCTTCAAAAGGGAGCGATTTGTTCATGTCAACTGTACCGGTTGTATAGACAAAGCCGGCGCCGATTCCGAATACATCCCCGAATTTGTAGGAGATTGTCGGCTGATAAGTAATGGCTTTGAACGAAATATCCTTGATAAGGAAACGTCCTTTCCAGTCTGCACCATTATCATCCTCCCAAGCAAGCCGGTTACCGTAAGGGGTATTGACTGCAATACCAATGCTTAAGTTCTTGGTCGGCTTGAAAGCTGCATAAACATAAAACGGAGTGTTCAGTTCATGCTTGATTGTTGCCTGGTAATTGGCGTTTTTTGCCTGGAATGTTCCTCTGGCCATGATTAAACTAACACCGCCTGAAAAACTCCATTTGTCATTGACAAATGCAGCCCCGCCAGGGTTGTAGAATAAACTGCTGGCATCATAGCTCAGCGAAGTTCCTATAAGGCCCATGCCGATGTTGCGTACACCATGCAAACCCACCTGGTATCCGCCTCCAAACAACGTGGTTGCTGCTAAACAAAAGAATAACAGCAGGGTAGTAATTCTCCTCATAATGTTTTTTTTTTGGTTAATAATGGGGCGCAAGTTAACACTTTTTTTAATATTCAAAATTTGCCATATCTGGTGTGGAGGGTACGGGCGGATTTTGAGGGAGTTAGGGGGCGGACGGGTGGACGGGCGGACGAGCGGACAGGCGGACAGGCGGACAGGCGGACAGGCGGACAGGCGGACAAGCGGACGAACGGACAAGCGGACAGGGGGACGGGTGAGCGGGTGAGCGGGTGAGCGGGTGAGCGGGTGAGCAGGTGAACTGGTGAACTGGTGAACTAGTGAGTGGGAGTGTTTGGTTGGAGATAAAATGATTTCCGCTTGAAAAAAGAATTTAGGGACACGAACTCGGTTACATGGGTATTGTTCATATGCATGAGGGATAAACAGATCTGAAAACTTGTCAAAATCATTATTTAAATATGCGGTATCTTTGCACCCTTGTTATCAAAAAAAACAGTAAGCACAGTTTGTACAATATGGCCCTTTCCTCCAGTCCACTCTTCCACCTGTTCACCCATCCGCTTGTCCGCCCATCCGCTCCTCCACTCGTCCACTCGTCCGCTCGTCCACTCGTCCGCCCGTCCACTCGTCCGCCCGTCCACTCGTCCGCCCGTCCGCTTGTCCACTCGTCCGCTTGTCCACTCGTCCGCTCGTCCACTCGTCCGCCCGTCCGCTTGTCCACTCGTCCGCTCGTCCGCTCGTCCACCTGTCCACCACCTAATTAGCCCAACCCCAATCCCTAACCAATCCCCAACCCTATGAGCACCCTCAAACCAGGCGATAAAGTAAAGTTCCTCAACGCATCAGGCGGGGGCATAGTAACCCGCATTATTGACAGCCGCATGGTCAGTATCATGATTGAGGACGGCTTTGAGATTCCAACCATGATCAGTGAACTGATCAGGATTGACCCGGCTGAACCTGCAGCAAGATTTTTCGAGGAACATTACAATATTGACATGACTGAAATAAATAGCGAACCTGAAGAGCCGGAAGATGACCGGCTGAGAAGTTTGCCTGCTCACCTGTCGGCTGACAGGAAATCTGAAGAGATCAGTCTCGCCTTTGTTCCGCATGACCAAAAATGGCTGATCACTGGGCAACTGGATGTGTTTTTAATCAACAACAGCTCCTATGATGTTCTCTACAATATATTCAGCAAAACACCGGTAGGGCATTACAACGGTGTTGACTACGGAAGTATTTTCCCCGATTCAAAACTGTTGCTGGCTACAATCAACCGTGAGCAGTTGACTCATTGGACCGATGGGTGCATCCAGTTCCTTTTCCACAAGGAACAGTGCCTCACCTTGCTGCCACCCTTCAATGCCGATTTTAAGGTGGATGGAAAAAGGTTTTTCAAAGAAGGCAACTACCGCGATAATTCTGTTGTTCAGGCAAAAGGGATCGTAGTAAAAGTGCTGTCTCTCACGGAGTATTTCCTGGAACTTGCACCCGTACCTGCCGAACAGGTATCAGGCGCTGATCAGCAATCTTCCAGGCCGTTTATTTCCCGCTACCAGGTTTCACCCCGGGAGGCTGTGGTTGACCTGCACATCCATGAGCTGGTTGATGATCCTGCAAACCTGGATAAATCCGAAATCCTTGATTTTCAGAAAAATTATTTCCTGAAATGTCTCGACAGCGCCATTGCCTCGCATTTCCTGAAAGTGACCTTTATTCACGGTGTCGGAAACGGAATCCTCAGGGCCTGCCTGATTGAACTGCTTAAAAAAACAGGGGGCATCGATTTCTTCGACGCCCCCATGAAATCTTATGGTGTCGGTGCCCTGGAAGTCAGGATACCGCATCATGATTAATTTACCTGACTACTGAAACTTTCCTTGAATAAACTTCTGATCCTGTGCTGATCTGAAGGACGTACATCCCCGGCTTTAAATTGCGCGAATCCAGCGTTGTTTGCTGTCTGCCTGCATCAAGAAATCCCAGTGATGATGATGCAACCTTTTCACCGAAGGCACTGAAAAGAGTCATGTGAACCTCGTTGCTTTGCTTCAGAAAGAAAACAACAGAGGAGGAACCGTCCATCGGGTTGGGATAAACGGATAAAGAATTGTTATTGCTTAATTCAGGTGTGCCTGTCGGGGCGTCCATCCAGAATTCGGCAGTTTCGGAATATGCAAATGATCCGCCCTGCTTGATGGTTGTCCCGTTTGAGGAAACTTCGTAGCCGCCGTTGCCATTGGCACAGCAAATGCCATTTCCGCCTGCATCATGGATGATGAAGGTGTAACAGTCAGCCTGCGGTAAAGTATAGGTTTGCTGGTAAAGCTTATTCGGTTCGGCATAGGGTCCTCCGCTTGCAACAACAACATTCAGCGAATTTTTTATCTCCCAGGTTGTTTCTGCGGGAGCATTGTCAGTTCGCAGTGCCACTTTTACCTGGCTGGTTGAAACTGGCGATGTGGTGAAATTAAACTGGAGTGTGTCGTTTTTCGGATACTGGTCGGCTGCATTGTTCGGGCTTACTGTATAAACCGTCAGTGTGTTCTGATCAAGAAGGTTAAAAATGTACTCAGGCAGTGTGACAACGGTTTTCTGTAAACTTGCAAGTGTACCGTTCCAGGTAAAACTGCTTAAAGTACCGTTGTTGATCTTGTACTTAATGGTCATACTGGTAATTGGGTTATTGCCGTTGTTCCTGATTTTTACAGCAGGAGCAATTTTATTTTTACAGGTTTTTGGCAGCATGTTGACAACTTCAAGAGTTTGTACGTCAGTATTGTATGGCAGGATGATGGGGCCGGTTGTGCTTCTTGCTGTCTGGTAAATCTCCTTTGTGCCTTTATCCTGAACAAACCCGACAGAGGCGATCTGTGTAAAGTCATACACGGTGCCGACTTTCCACGTGCCTTCAATCAGCACATAGTCACCCGCAAGCATCGAAGGAGGCAGATTTGTGCCGGCAGATCCGGGGATCATTTTTTTCATGACATTGTAAAAGTCCCTCTCCCCGTTTGAACTTGCGCATGGGGCCGAGTTGAAGTGTATCCATTTCTCAATGATGACATTGTGAACAGTCATACTGGCTGCAACATCCTGGGTGCATTTGACAAGCACAGTAGAAAACACCGTATCCTGTGCAGCCGAAACCGAATGCATTAACTGAACTTCAAAAGGTGAAGGAACAGCATACCGGTTGTTGATGTTCGTCATATTCCATCCCGCTGCACTGCCATTGTAGTAATTCCCGTCGAGAACCGAGTAGGGGACATACATATTGGAAGAGCTCATGTAATAACTTACCCTGGTGGCAACTTCGCCGGGGTTCGCAAGATTCATGGGGTCGCCGGCTGCCGGCCAGTTTACATGATAGTAGATTGATGTAAACTTGTCGGGATTTTGCAGCTCCCAGGTGTGAAACTGGGTGTTTTTACTGACGCAGGGGCCACAGGTTGCGGAGGTGAATTCCTCCAGCATTACCAGCCGCTGTGACTGGCTGTAAGAAGTTGAAACACAAAGGAACACAGAGATAATGAGTAAAAATTTTTTCATAGTCGTTTTTTTTATGTAAACCTTACAAAAATAACAAATATTATGGTTTGCCGCAAATGACAGTTTAAAAAAAATGTGTAACTTTGTTCCGCAAACATTCTTAAAGAAACTGTCATGAAAAAACTTTTCCTCTCTGTTTTTTTTCTTACTATCCTGGGCCTCTTTGGTTTTTCCCAAAGCCTGGTGCTTTCAAACTATAGCGGCACACTTCCGCAGAATGCAACCCTCATTCAGGCAGGAACGCCTGACAGTGTTGAGTTGGTAACCTATTTCACTGTAAAAAATACCAGTGCCAATTCAATCAGGGTTTTGTGCAAAAAAGAACATCTGTCACTTCTTGACTCCACCGAGGTCTCCATGTGCTGGGCAGGTGGCTGTTACGGTTCAGGCACCATGGTTTCCCCGAACGACCAGCCAATTCCGGCCGGACAAATCAACACTGAATTCAGCGGCCATTATACCCAGGTTGCTTTCAGTCATTTCAAACCGGGCGAGAGCGTGATCAGGTGGACTTTTTATGACAAGGGAAATGTGAACGATTCCACCAGTGTTACTGTGAAGTACACAACTTATCCCCTTGGGATTTCTGAGTCAGATGCGTTTCATGCTACCCTGTCAAATATCTATCCGAACCCAGCTACAACCCAGGCCAGCTGCAGTTATTCTATCCCTGCAGGGTCAAACGGAACAATCGTGGTTCGCAACTTACTTGGATCAACCGTGATGACACAGGTTCTTTCTGCTAATTCAGGAAAGGCCAGCATCAACACCATGGATATGAATGATGGCATTTATTTCTGTTCACTCCTTGTCGACGGGAAAACTGTTGAGAGCAGGAAGATGATCGTAAGACATTAAAATTTTACTGGTTTAATTTAAAGGCATGCCTTTTCCGGGCATGCCTTTTTTTTATTGTTCAAGCCGGATTGACTGACTTGAAACCCAACCCCTGATGAACGTCGGCATCTTGTCTGTTCCATAAAGTATGGATGCAGACGGCATTACAGCTGGTGTCATCTCCACAAAAAACCAGTCATTGCCTTTCCCGTTTGATTTATACGCAAGAACGACCCCGCGCGATTTAGTGCGGTATTTGGCAATGATGTTTCCGAAAGTATCAAGGCTGGGGTTGAACGGTTCATTCAGCAAGGCTGCGGAGGCCCTCAGCAGCATGGTATCAGCCCTGGAGGTGAATTGAACCGGCAGGTCATAATATTTTGAAGGTTCTTCAGTGAAATCGCAGGCCACTACCTGTTTCATCCTGATGAACATTGTTTCCCCTGGTGTGTGGTTAACATGGTAATTGCGTGTGAAATATAAGTATTCGTTGCCCGACCCGGTTTCGCCTATCTGAATCTCAGCCAGTTTTCCCTCTGATTTTCTGAAGGCAGAAAGGTATCCGTAATCCTCGAAAATAAGTTCAAAACTGTCGCGGCGATTGAGCCATATCCGCACAATATCCGGTTCAATGCTGTTGTTACCGCAGAATATCATGTCTGCAAGGTTGTCGCCATTGATGTCGACAGGATAAAGTTGTTTTTTTAATTCATTTCCGGAGATCTGGCGTGATGAATCACCCTGGAATCGGGTAAACTCCTGTGCATACCTGTTGATAAATTCCTCTACTTTCGAGGATGAACGGGAAACAGTAAACCGCCGCAGGCTGGCCCTGGGCGGTTTAGGTATATGGATGTATCTTTTCCAGTAAAATGTATCGGTTGCAGTGGTATACCGCTTAATGTCAATCTGCGCATGCCCTGCGAGCGATACCAGTAAAAAGCAGATCAGTAAACCGGAAAGGTTTTTCTTCACATTAAATTCCAAATTCTTTTTTCAGCCTGTCAACATAATCAAGCTTTTCCCAGGCAAAGAAATCGACCTTCTTTGTGTAAACATCTTTGGCGATTCCGTTAACTTTTTTCGGCTTGGAGCCCTTGACCGGGTAATATACATCAACTTCTTTGGTGAAGTAATCACGGCCGAAATGGCCATAGGAAGCAGATGGCTGGTAAACCGGGTTTTTCAGGCCAAACCGTTCCACGATCGCATAGGGGCGCATGTCAAAGATCTTGGCGATCTTTTCGGCGATGGCACCGTTGTGTAGAACGTTTCCTTTTTTATCCTTCACCCTTGCTGTGCCGAAGGCGTTGACATAGAGTCCGACCGGCTGTGCCACCCCGATCGCATAAGCAACCTGTATAAGCACCTGGTCAGCTACTCCTGCCGCAACCATATTTTTGGCAATATGTCTTGCCGCATAAGCAGCAGAGCGGTCAACTTTTGATGGATCTTTTCCTGAAAAAGCACCTCCGCCATGGGCACCGTGTCCGCCGTAGGTGTCTACGATGATTTTGCGGCCGGTGAGGCCAGTGTCGCCGTGCGGTCCGCCGATTACAAATTTTCCGGTCGGGTTCACATGAAGTTTGAAGTCACTGGTGAACAACTTCTGAATTTTAGCTGGCAGGGTCTTCTTTACCCGTGGTATAAGAATTTTCTGGATGTCTTCTCTGATCTTGTCCTGCATCGCTTTTTCAGCCGCTTTTTCAGCTTTTTCTGTTTGTGCTGTTGGCTGAACAAAATCATCATGCTGCGTACTTACCACGATGGTGTCGATGCGCAGGGGTTTGCCATTGTCATCATATTCAATGGTAACCTGAGATTTGCTGTCGGGCCTGAGATATTTCATCTGTTTGCCTTCCTTGCGGATGGCTGCAAGTTCCTGCAGAAAGATGTGGGCAAGTTCTACCGACATTGGCATCAGGTTCTCCATTTCATTGCAGGCATAACCGAACATCATTCCCTGGTCGCCCGCACCCTGATCTTCCTTCTTTGCGCGCTCAACACCCTGGTTGATGTCTGACGACTGCTCATGAATTGTTGAAATAATTCCGCATGAATCAGCATCAAAACGGTATTCAGCCTTGGTATAACCAATCTCGCGGATGACCCGGCGAACGGTTTCCTGTACATCAACCCATCCCTGGGTTTTAACTTCACCGCCGCAAACAACAAGTCCGGTGGTTACAAATGTTTCACAGGCCACTTTTGATTCCGGATCCCATTTCATGAACTCGTCAAGCAAGGCATCTGATATCTGATCGGCCACTTTATCCGGGTGTCCTTCTGACACGGACTCTGATGTAAATAAATATCCCATGGTAAACGATTTTAGATGTTTGATTTTAGATTTTAGGTTTGCAATTGGAGGAAGGAAAATTAAGTTTCAGGGTTCCCATTGGTTGCAATTATTCATATCTGTCCACTCTTCAGACAACAAAAATACTAAATTTTATGATTGACAAAAAAAGTTTGGAGTACAGACGTTTAAAGGTTTACTTCTTTGTAAGCTCCTGGAATACCTCTTCCAGCCGTTGTTCTTCACGGTGCAATGAAAGTACAGTGTGTTTTTTCTCCACAGCAAACTGGAAAACATCAGCCCGGATATCTGTGCCGGGGGCCGATGTAAGTATCCAGTACCTTGATTCATTGGTTTGTCCGCCGTTAGATGGAACTGGTCCGTTCATTGCCTGATGCTCGTTACTTTCTCCGGCAGTCAACTTAATCACCCCTGAAATTGCCTTCAGTGCTGAGGCATGAACCGGTGTATTGAATTCAACTTTGATGATGACGGCGGAGGTAGCCAGGTGTTGCAGGTTCTGCGTTGAATCATTTGCGATGATATGCCCCTTGTGGATTATAACAGCCCTGTTGCAGATTGCCTCCACCTCCTGCATGATGTGGGTTGACATGATCACCGTTTTGGTTTTCCCGAGTTCCGTGATCAGGTTGCGAATTTCAATCAGCTGGTTGGGGTCAAGCCCGGATGTCGGCTCATCCAGGATCAGCACCTCCGGATCGTGGATCATCGCTTGCGCGAGTCCGACACGCTGACGGTAGCCCTTTGAAAGAGCACCGAGTTTTTTATGCATCTCCGACTGCAGGCCGGTCATCTCAATCATATCAGAAACACGGGCAGCAATATTTCCATTCAGATGGTGAGTGCCGGCGATAAAGCCAAGAAACTCACGCACATACAAGTCCAGGTATAGCGGGTTGTTCTCAGGCAGGTATCCAACTTTTTTCCGCACATCAATGGACTGCTCCAAAACATCAAAACCACAAACAGATGCATCACCGGAAGTGGGAGGGATGAAGCATGAAAGGATCTTCATCAGTGTGCTTTTGCCGGCACCGTTGGGTCCGAGCAGGCCCGTAATTCCGCCTGGCTTTATTTCCAGTGAAACAGAATCCAGGGCTTTTTGACTGCCGTATATTTTAGTTATGTTTGAAATGAGGATTGACATGCCGGTTTGCATTGAAAACGCGGCAAAGGTAAGAATTATTTCCCCGGGAGGGTGCTTTCATCATGACCATTTCGTTAATTCCCGTCTGTTAACCTGATAAAGCCTCTCAGGTGATCCTTGATTTTTCCGGCCAGAAAATAGGGAAGGTTTAACAGGTAATACTTTTTGCCGCTGATGGTCTGGCATTGCTGAACAGCCACCTTCCCGGCATAAAGGCGAACGGCATAAGCATGGGGAGCTGAATCAATATATTGGTGAAGTGACCTGAGTCGCCCTGGTTCCCCTGACTTAACCACCACCGGAATCAGCAGGTCGCCATGCCTTATGACAAAATCCACCTCAGCTTTGCCCTGGATTTTGGAGCGAACCCAGAATTTCAGGGGGTCCCGGTCGGGCCCATCCTGGTTTTCAGAAACAAGGATTTCCTGCCCAACAACCTGCCTTGCGATTTGTCCTTCAAAAATAGCATTCATGTCGTGCGATTGAAAGAGCGGTTTCTGAATACCTGAAAAATAGTTGACCAGCCCGGTATCCAGCATGTGCAACCTTGGAAATCGCGAAAAATCAGGTGTCAGTGGCAGGTTGGCAGATACAATCGGATAAACCAGGTGGAGCAGAAAAGCACTTTCAAGTGTTTTAAATGCCTGGTTGATCTCCCTGCTGCCTTTTTCAAGGTTGCCAAAATGATTGTAGCTGATCCTGGTTGCGGCGAAAGGATATGTGTTTTGCAATACATCTGCAGCCAGGTTGCTGCTTTTGGCGCTTGAAGACAGAATATCAATCCCATGGATAAACCGGTCGCTGGCTCTCTCATAGATCTTTTTAAGTTGGGCCAGATGCCGGGTCGCAGCATAATCGCTGATGATTTCGGGCATCCCGCCGATCAGCGTGTAAAGATGGAAATAATTGAGCAGTTTCTCATAGGCATAGTAAGGTACAGGAACTTCACGAAATGCTTCAAGTGCCTGGTTATCATCCATCGCCATCAGAAACTCCTCAAAGGAAAAGGGATGAAGGTAAACAGGATCCATGAGCCCGTTTTCCAGGCTGATCAACGCTCCCAGCTGCTTGGTAAGCACCGACGACGTCGCCACAATAAACGGCCCGTCCACCTGTCCACCCGCCCGCCCGTCCCCCTGTCCGCCCGTCCGCTTGTCCCCCTGTCCGCTTGTCCGCCCGTCCGCCTGTCCGCTTGTCCGCCCGTCCGCCTGTCCACCCGTCCGCCCGTCCGTCCAATCGCCAGCTCCAACACCCATAAGCTCTCCAACCCACCTGGCTGCCCCCGAACACTTACCAATCTCATCCAACACAATCAGTGTCCCTTTTCCGCGGAGTTCCCTGCCTTTTAAAAACCCAACCGCCTTGAGGGTCTCCATTGCCGAACTCTCAAAATCAAATATTGCCCTGTCAACGGCCGTATCAAGATCCAGGTGGATAAAGTTGCTGAATTTGCCTGCAAATTCCCGGATCAGGGTCGTTTTTCCTGTCCCCGCTGCACCAAGCAGGCAGAATGGCCTGTTGCGCGAAAGCTTTTCGGTAAGCAGCCTTTGACAGGTCATTTATTGTTCCGTTTGTCTGAAATGTGCCAAAACAAATCTCAGATCACCATATGATACCTGGTTTCCAAGCTCACTTTTCATGTCACCGATGCGTTTTCCCTGGTTTTCATGCAGGTAATTTAACATTCTGCCCAGTTTATCTGCAGGAACCAACCGGGCGATATCAATATCGCCGCTGCCTATGTAGGGCGTCAGGTGCGATTCAACTGTTGACACGGAGAGTTTGCGTTCCTCTGCAATTTCATTTACTGATTTGCCTGATTGAAACATCTCAAAGCTTAATTTCCCTGAGTTGATTTTCGCCTTTTTTTCGGCAACAGGTATTTCAGTTTGCTCCGGTTTAAGATCATTTTCATCACAATATTCCCTGATCATTGCAGTAATACCGTCGCCGAACTGCTTCACCTTTGCAGGTCCGATGCCCTTGATGTTTTTCAGTTCTTTGATGGTAACCGGCAGTTTGCTGATCAGTTCAAGTATGGATTTGTGCGGTAGCACCATATATGCCGGCACATCACTTTCATCAGCAACGTTGTTGCGCCATTCTTTAAGGACAGCATATAGTTCAGGGTGGGCCAGGCTGCCGGAATGTTCTGGGACATCCTTCCCTTTTTGCTTTGAAGCCGGTTGGAAGTCAAGTTCCGCTGCCGACCTCACCTTTAAATATGTAATTGTGTCAAATCCCGACCGGCAGCAATCCAGGCAGGCTGTTCTGATAAAAACCTCTTTCCGGAGCTTTTCAAGAGATTCATTCAGCTGCTTCTTTACCACCTTGTTGTCAGATTCAATGTTGATTTTTTCCAGGAACGGTATAACCTGTTTGCCTGTCTTATCAGAAAAGTAAACAGCTGCCTGTCGGGTCCGGCCCTGGAGTTCAGGATTCTCTTCCGGAATTAATGCTAGGTTCATCAGGTTTGTCAGCTGAGGTTTAAATTTCTCTGCAACCTGGAATATTTCATCATCGGCCCGGTTCCTGCCTGCCCTGATCCCGTCAATGAGTGCCGGCTCAAGAATCTTTGAATGCTCGTTCAGCAGTTTTAACAGGTAATCAAACCTGCTTTTCATTGATTTAAAATCAAAGAGTTCATAGAACAGCTCCTTCTGGAAACGGATCCTGGATTCATTCAGGCTTGCCATTCCCGGCTCATTTTGCTGTGCATTTTGTGTGTAGTTCATCACAAGTGAATCAGTTTTTATTCCTGACCCGGAGATCGGAGTGCTTAACACGATACCGCCAAAGGTTCTGCACCTGCTCAGTGCCACATAAACCTGTCCGAATGCAAATGCGGCATTGGCATCAATGATAACCTTATCAAAGGTCAGCCCCTGGCTTTTGTGGATGGTGATGGCCCAGGCCAATTTGAGCGGGATTTGGGTGAAACTGCCAACGATCTTTTCATCAATTTCCCGGGTTTCATCATTGAGCGAATATTTGATGTTTTCCCATTTCACCCTGCCAGCAGTAATATCTTCAGCCTCGGAAGGACATTTCACATAAACGAAATCTTCGTCCAGGCGGGTGATCTTTCCAATTTTTCCGTTGTAATATTTTTTCTCCGCCGACAGGTCGTTTTTGATAAACATCACCTGAGCGTTTATTTTTAATTCCAGTTCTTCGGCCGTGGGATAATCATTCGGCGGAAATTCACCTTCGGTTTCTGCTTTGAAAATGTGCGATTCAAGGGAGATTCCTGCAAGTTTGTTTTGATTCAGTGCCAGGGCGCTTGAATTGTGTGTTGTAAGCGTAATATAGCCCTCATCATCACCGGGATTAAAACCAGGAATATACCGGGAATTTAATGTTGCAATTGTTTGACTGTCAATTTTATTGTCCCTCACTTTATTCAGGAGTGCGATAAAGTTAATATCAGATTGCCTGAATACTTCCTTTAACTCAATGGTGACCGGATCAGTTTTTTTAAGTGCAATACTGTCAAAGAAGTAAACACTCTTGTAATGGTCTCTCAGGATGGCCCATTCAGCGTCGCGGATTACCGGCGACAGCTGGTGCAGGTCGCCAATCATCAGCAATTGAACACCGCCGAAAGGTTTTGAATGGTTCCGGTACCTGCGCAATACTTCGTCAACCGCATCAAGGACATCGGCCCGTACCATACTTATTTCATCAATGACCAGTAAATCGATACATTTGATCAGCCGGATTTTTTCACGATTGAATTTCTGCTGAAACCCTTCCTGGCGGGCAGGCCTTGACCCGGCTGTTTCCTGCTGTGGGATCGACGGTGCAAAGCTGAGCTGAAAGAAAGAGTGGATGGTAACACCTCCCGCATTGATGGCAGCAACACCGGTAGGAGCTACCACTACGATACGTTTCGGGGTCATTTTTCTCAGGTTGTGCAGGAAGGTGGTTTTTCCCGTTCCTGCTTTCCCGGTCAAAAATATATTCTCATTTGTAAACTGAACATATTCTGTTGCCAGGAGCAACTGTTCGTTCTGCTTGTATTCCATGGAGGTGTTTTTAATAATATTCTGCTTAATCGGTGTTTGGGGCAAAAGGTAATACGGGAAATCCGGATTTTTTGATCATAAGGTGATATTAGTTGGTATGTGTGTGATATTCAAGGTTTAGGTTTCTCGCAGATTTTCGCAGAAAAGAGCGCAGATTTAAGCAGATTAAAAAACATCTTGTTATACGCCCCTTTGTCGTCGTATCCGTAAAGCAAGCTAATTTATGTAAATATCAGAATAATAAGCAGATATCATATATTTAATCTGCTCAAATCTGCGCCCTTTTCTGCGAAAATCTGCGAGAAACATTTTAAACTATGCTACAAAGTAAATCATAAAATTACCAAATAATGTCACAAAATAAACGATACTGCAAAATTATATCATTTTAATCACTAAAATCCATTGCAGAGAAATAAATTAGGAATATCTTTGCACCCCTTTTTGGAAGAAAAAGGTTCATATAAATAATAATTACGAAGAAGCATGAACACATTAAGTTACAAGACCATAAGCGCCAACGCGGCCACTGTGACCAAGGATTGGGTGCTTATTGATGCTGAAGGCCAGGTACTTGGCCGTTTGGCAGCCAAGGTGGCAATGCTGCTGAGAGGCAAAACAAAGACCAACTACACACCACATGTTGATTGCGGTGACAATGTTGTTATCATCAATGCGGAGAAGATCCAGCTGACCGGAAATAAAATGGAAGATAAAGTTTATCTTTCACATACCGGTTATCCCGGCGGACAGCGCGAGGTGACGCCAGCCAAATTACTGGCCAAGAAGCCTACCGCCGTTGTGGAGAAAGCCATCAAGGGTATGCTCCCGAAGAACCGCCTTGGGCGCGAATTGTTCCGCAATCTGTATGTCTATGCCGGACCGGAACACCTGCACAATGCACAGCAACCTAAACCTATGAAACTAACCTCAATCAAGTAATATGGAAGTTATCAACACCCTCGGCAGAAGGAAAACTGCCGTTGCAAGAATCTATTTGAAAGAAGGCCAGGGCATTATTACCGTGAATGGCCGCGAATTCAAAAACTATTTTCCAACACCGATCCTTCAGTTTAAGGTAACTGAACCTTTTGAGGTGACCAACAACCAGGGTAAATACGACGTCAAGGTGAACCTTGATGGTGGTGGTATCCGCGGACAGGCTGAAGCTCTTGCCCTTGCAATTGCACGTGCCCTGTGTGAAATTAATGCCGACCATCGTTCCCCGCTTAAAGCAAAAGGATTGCTGATGCGCGACCCGCGTATGGTGGAACGTAAGAAATTCGGACAGAAAAAAGCCCGTAAGAGATTCCAGTTTAGTAAACGTTAGTATTTTAGAATTTTTAGAATTATTATATGTCAAGAACAAGTTTTGATGCATTACTGGATGCCGGTGTCCATTTTGGTCACTTGCGCCGCAAATGGAACCCTGCAATGGCTCCCTATATCTTTATGGAGCGCAACGGGATCCATATCATTGACCTTTACAAAACAATGGCCAAGGTTGATGAGGCTGCCGCAGCCCTGAAACAGATTGCAAAGGCAGGAAAAAAAGTTCTTTTCGTTGCTACGAAAAAACAAGCGAAAGACCTTGTTGCCGAGCATGTCAAAAGGATCAACATGCCCTATGTCACTGAACGCTGGCCTGGTGGTATGCTAACCAATTTTGCCACCATCCGCAAGGCGGTACGCAAAATGATCTCGATTGACAAACTGATGAGTTCACCGTCGTATACCAACCTTTCAAAGAAGGAACGGCTTACCATCACCCGTGAACGCGCCAAACTGGAAAAGAACCTTGGATCTATTGCCGATCTTAACCGTCTGCCGTCAGCTATCTTTATCGTAGATATCCTGAAAGAACATATCGCACTGGCAGAAGCCAAGAAACTCAATATTCCGACTTTCGCCATCGTTGATACCAATTCTGACCCAAGAACCGTTGATTTCCCAATCCCGGCTAATGATGATGCCTCCAAATCAATTTCTCTCATTGTTGATACCATGGTACGGGCAATGGAAGAAGGACTGATGGAACGCAAACTTGACCGTGATAAGAAAGAAGCCGGTGACGAGCGTGGCGAAGGTGACGAATTCGAAGGCAGATTAGGTTCACATCTCCTTGATGTGGATGAGGATGAGGTTGACGAGGATGGAATCAAAATCGTTAAAAAGGATTTTGTTGAAACCAAGGTTGCCAAGATGAAAGGCCTTGAACCTGCTGCTGAGGATAAAAACAAACCTGCACGCAAAAGGATCAGCAAACCTGCCGGAAGAAGCAATAAAAAGTAAAGAGCCCGGGCAAAGTACAAGTAGCGAAATTCGTTTCGCTGCTTTGCTGTTTTGCCACTTCGCTGCTTAAATATTATTACAACACTTAAATTATATTGATCTATGAATATTACTGCTGCTGATGTAAATAAATTGCGCCAGATGTCGGGTGCAGGGATGATGGATTGTAAAAAAGCCCTGCAGGAAACTGAAGGTGATTTTGACAAAGCCATTGACTACCTGCGTAAAAAAGGTCAGAAAGTTGCCGGAAAAAGGGCAGACCGTGACGCAAACCAGGGTTTCGTTATTGCAAAAACAAGCGATGATCACGCGTATGGCGCTGTGATCATGGTAAACTGTGAAACCGATTTTGTTGGTAAAACAGAAGAGTTTATCAAATTTTCAAAGGACCTGCTTGACCTTGGTCTCGCAAATCGTGTTCATGCCATTTCAGAACTCATGCCCATGTCGCTTGGTTCAACCACCGTTGAGGAAAAACTGAACGAACTCCTTGGAAAAACTGGTGAGAAAATCCAGATCGCCCATTACGAAGTAATTGAGGCCCCCGTTGTTTTTGCATACAACCACTTTGGAAACCGCCTTGCTACGGTGATCGGGATGAATAAAAAGGATTCAAACAACATCATGGAAATCGGCCACGAACTTGCCATGCAGGTTGCAGCTATGAGCCCTGTTGCTGTTGATAGGGAACAGGTAACACAGGAAGTGATTGACCGTGAACTTGAAATCGGCAAAGATATGGCTCGCCAGGAAGGTAAGCCGGAGGAGATGGTTGAAAAAATCGCCCAGGGAAAACTGCAGAAATTCTTTAAAGAAATGACCCTGTTAAACCAGGATTTCATTAAGGATAACAAGAAAACGGTTCGCCAGTATATCGCGGACAATGATAAGGATCTGGCTGTTACCGGATTCCATAGGCTTCAATTGGGAGCATAACCCGGTTTATTGTTTTAAAGGGATTATCTGATTACTTGGATAATCCCTTTTTTATTTAATCCATGGAAATACGTACCTCATAATGAGGCACCCAGAATATAAGTTACTTTATAAAACCTGGTAAACCTGGTCCTTTTGAACATTGCACTTTGATTTTTGCACTTTAACTATGGCAAACGCTCCTAAAAAAGTTGTTGTGAGGGAAATGTTTGACGACATCTCGCACAAATACGATTTTTTAAACCACTTTCTGTCATTCGGTATTGACAAAGCATGGCGGAAAAAGCTCACACAATTGCTCGCTGTGCGGAAACCTGGTAAAGTGCTTGATGTGGCTACAGGAACAGCCGACCTTGCCATTGCAATTTCTGTCCTGAAACCGCAAAAAATTGTAGGGATCGATATTTCGGAGAAAATGCTCGAGATTGGCAGAAGGAAGCTGGTGGATAAAGGATTGTCAGCATTCATCACTTTGCAGCAGGGCGATGCCGAAAAAATCCCCTTCTCTGACAATACCTTTGACGCAATAACAGTGGCTTTCGGGGTCAGAAATTACGAAAACCTTGAACGGGGCCTGAATGATATGCGCCGGGTGCTTCGGCCGGGTGGCGCCATGCTTATTCTTGAATTCTCTCATCCGGATGGATTCCCGATGAAGCAGCTTTATGGCATTTATTCGAGGTATTGCATTCCTCTGATTGGTCGGTTCGTTTCCGGTAACAGTAAAGCATACAGCTATCTTCCTGAGTCTGTTGCAGCATTTCCGTCAGGTAAAAAATTCCTTGAGATTCTTGAAAAATCAGGATTGAAAAACACGCGCCAGGTAAGCCTGAGCATGGGTATTGCATCCATATACCTCGCCGAAAAATAAAATTTGTAAATCTGCGTTAATCTCTCTTATATTATCACCGGGATTCATTGAAGATAGACCGTTTCATCATCGCCCTGCTCCTTTGCGCCACCTTCTGCTTTCCATACGAGGGAAAGTGTCAGCGTATGGTCGTACTCAATATGCCCAATTACGACCAGGAAAGCCTGTTTCACTTCGGGTTTGTACTGGGTGTCAACCAGAGCCTTATTACGGTTAAGCCAATATCTGACCTGCGTACGCATGTCTTTGATTCCATTTTCATCCCTGACATTCTGCCATTGCCCGACTCTGCCAAAGTGCTGTCCATCACCTCATCGCCTGTTCCCGGATTTGTGATCAGTATTGTTGGAAACATGCAAATAGGTAAGCATTTGGAACTGCAGTTTGTTCCTTCCCTGTCATTTGGCGACCGCACCATCAATTACGATTTTGAAACCTACCAGTTCCGGCCGGGCGAAAAAAATCCGGTTCAGCGGGTTTCAAGGACAAAAAAAGTTCCTTCAACATATATCAACTTCCCGATTGAAATAAAGTACAAGTCGGTCAGGTACAACAATTTCAGACCATACCTGCTTACCGGGGTGCAATATTCCCTCGACCTCGCATCCCAGGCAAAGAAACGCGAGCAAAAGAATAAGAATGAAAAGATTGTGAAGTTTAACCAGAACGATATTTATGTTGAGGCTGGGGTCGGATTTGACTTCTACAATGAATGGTTTAAATTCGGACTTGAACTCAAAATGATGTACGGTTTGATGGATGTGCTCAAGCATGAAAATAACATCTATACTGAGTCTGTTGACAAGGTGAATTCGAAAATTTTCCAGCTCTCACTCACCTTTGAATAGCCTTGTTTTCCCGCCATTTTTCTTATCTTTGCAGGTTTAAACAGCTGACGAATGCAAAGAATTGCGGTCTTCCCGGGATCTTTTGATCCCATCACCCGGGGCCATGAATCCATCATCAGAAGGGCACTGCCACTTTTTGACCAGATTATTATCGCCATCGGCGAAAATGGCGGCAAAAATCCTTTTTTTTCGCTTGAACAGCGCATGAATTGGTTAGGCATGATTTTTGAAGGCGAGTCAGGAATCAGCATTGCCACCTATTCAGGATTAACGATTGATTTTTGCCGTAAGGTAAACGCAAAGTTCATCCTGAGGGGGCTAAGAACTGCCGCTGACTTTGAATTTGAAAGGGGGATTGGCCAGATGAATAGAATGATGTATCCGGAAATTGAAACTGTACTGCTGCTCTGTGCTCCTGAATACGCCTCGGTCAGCTCTTCTATTGTTCGTGATATTATCCGCCATGGCGGGGATGTTGGTCAATTTTTGCCTGAAGGGATCGTGATTTAAAAATTTGGATGTAAATTATGAAATTATTGTTGAATGTGAGGTTTGCCGGTTTTTTGACTTTCCTCTTGTTATTATCCTTTATCTCACCCGGCCAGAAAACGGTGATTAACGGTGTTGCTCCCGGAGCGGAAAGAAAAGTCATCAGGGTCACCGCCCCGGGCGACCTTGTCACTTTCTGGGAAAAACCGGTCACCAGTTGCAGGATTGATTCCACTGGTCGTTTTTCTTTGACGTTCAACCTTGATAAAACAACAAATACAATTATTTCAATTGACTTTCACAAAGCAGAGATACTTGTTGAACCTTCAAAAATTTACAATATCCAGGTTGCACCCATGAAGTATGATGAGTACACGGAGGTGAACCCCTTTATTCAATCACAGAATTTATCAATTGAAGCCAGGGAGGAAGATTCACTTGAACTCAATACCCTGGTAGGAAAGTTCAACGCAGTATACAGCGGATTCCTGATGGAGAATTTCAATGCACTCTACCGCGACCGCAAGAAAATCCTGCTTGATACATTCCGTGTTCAGCTTAACCGGCATTTCGGATCGGTCAAAAATCAGTATTTTCTTGACTACGCCTCGTACAAAATTGCTGCACTTGAGCAACTCACCCAGTATTACAACAAAGCACAACTTGCAAAAAAGTATTTCATGGAAAAGCCTGTACTCTACAACAACATTGAGTATATGGATTTTTTTAACAGTTTCTTTGCAAAGTACGTTACGGCCACCTCTAATGTTTTGCGGAAAACTGACATGGCCCTGCTCCTCAGGGGAACAGATTCGTATAAAGCGGTGATGAAGGCCATGTCGGCAGATTCTGTTCTGAAAAATGAGCAGTTTCGTGAACTGGTAATGCTGAAAGGGCTCATGGAGATGTATGACATGCCAGGTTACACACCGGACGAGGTGCTTGCCCTGATCAGATCAACTTCGGAAAAAACGAAATATCCTGAAAACAGGGTGATTGCGGATGATATGGTCAGTTTGCTTACCAGGCTTAAACCAGGCACAAAGGCTCCCGGATTTAAACTGATGAGCCGCGATCAAAAAGATCTTTCTCTCAGCAGCCTTTTGGGGAAGCCGGTGGTACTGTGTTTCTGGACAACCTACTGCGAAGGTTGCCTTTCTGAAATGGACCTGATCAAACCGCTGTATGACAAATACCGGGAAAATGTGCACTTTGTGAGTGTTTCAGCCGATAAGTATTTCAGTAAAATGCTCTATTTCATCAACCTGAAGTCAGACTACGTTTGGACCTTTGTCAACATCGGTGATCAATCGGATGTGTTGAAGGACTATGATGTCAGAACTTATCCCTTGTTTGTCCTGGTTGACAGCGAAGGAAATATAAATAAATACCCGGCAAACCTGCCAAGCACTGGTCTGGAAGCCGATTTGCAAAAAATTTTGGAGAAATAACCCCTTATCATGCTAAGTATATTTAAAAAATTACTGGGAAATAAATCACAGCGGGACATCAAGAGCATCAACCCACGGGTTGACAAAGCAATTGAAGCCTGGGAACAGATCAAGACAGTGTCGAACGACGAACTGCGTGCATACACCTATGTGTTTAAGCACAGGATCACTGAACACCTTGCTGAAAAGGAGAAGGAAATTGAAGAGCTGAAACAGCAACTCAATTCCGATGATGTTGAAATTGATGAAAAGGAGAAGCTTTATGCGGTGCTCGACCGCCTTGAAAAGGAGGCCTATGATCTTACACAGGAAGTTCTGAATGAGATTCTTCCGGAGGCTTTCGCTGTTGTTAAAGAGACAGCCAGGAGGTTTTTCGAGAACGAATTTGTTGTTGTTACAGCAACGCAGTTTGACAGGGATCTCGCTGCCCGTAAAGCAAGTGTTGAAATTGAGGGCGATACCGCACGGTTCCGCAACAGCTGGACGGCTGGTGGAAACATGGTAACCTGGGATATGGTGCATTATGATTGCCAGCTGATTGGAGGGGTGGTGCTCCACGAAGGAAAAATCGCTGAAATGGCAACCGGTGAAGGAAAAACACTGGTGGCTACGTTGCCAATGTATCTCAATGCATTGCCCGGTAAGGGTGTTCATATTGTCACGGTAAACGATTATCTCGCCAAACGTGACTCGGAATGGATGGGGCCTTTGTTTGAATTCCACGGATTGAGGGTGGAATGTATTGACCGGCACGAGCCAAACTCCCAGGCACGACGCGACGCTTACCTTGCTGATATAACATACGGAACCAACAATGAATTTGGTTTTGACTACCTGCGCGACAACATGACCAGCAATCCCGAGGAACTGGTGCAGCGTCCGCATAACTATGCCATCGTGGATGAGGTTGACTCTGTTTTGATCGATGACGCCCGTACACCGCTGATCATCTCCGGGCCAACCCCGAAAGGAGAAAACCAGTTGTTTGATGACCTTAAGCCAAACGTTACCAAACTGTACAATGCCCAGCGTAACCTGGTTACGAAACTGCTTGCGGAAGCAAAAGCCCTGTCAGAGGACCCCAAAAATGATGAGAACATGAAGAAGGCTGGCGAACAATTGCTTCGCGCTCATCACGGATTACCCAAAAACAAGGCGCTTATTAAATTCCTCAGTGAGTCCGGGATGAAAGCACTGCTGCAAAAGACCGAGAACTTTTACATGGCTGAGCAGATGAAAAACATGCACATCATTGACGATCAGTTGTACTTTGTCATTGATGAGAAAAACAATACCATTGAGTTGCGCGAACAGGGTATTGACCTGCTCACTCAGTCATACGAAGACCCCACGTTTTACATCCTTCCCGACATTGGCTCCGTAATCGCCGAGCTTGAACGTCAGAACCTCTCCGAACAGGAGAAACTTACCAGGAAGGATGCACTAATGCTTGACTATTCCATTAAAACGGAACGTGTTCATACAGTAAATCAGCTGATTAAGGCTTATGCCCTTTTTGAAAAGGATGTTGAATATGTGGTCATGGACAACAAGGTTAAAATTGTTGATGAGCAGACCGGACGTATCCTGGAAGGACGTCGTTATTCTGACGGGCTCCACCAGGCCATTGAAGCCAAGGAAAATGTGAAAATCGAAGCGGCCACCCAAACCTATGCCACAGTAACACTGCAGAACTATTTCCGCATGTATAAGAAACTGGCAGGGATGACCGGAACTGCAGAAACGGAAGCTGGCGAGTTGTGGGATATCTATAAACTGGATGTTGTGGTTATTCCGACCAATAAAAAAATTGTTCGCGATGACCGCGAAGACCTCGTTTATAAAACAAAACGTGAAAAATTCAATGCGGTTATTGATGAAATTGAAAAGCTGGTAAAGGAGGGACGCCCGAGCCTTGTTGGTACTACTTCGGTTGAAACCTCTGAACTGCTTAGCCGCATGCTCAAACGAAAGAATATTCCGCATAATGTGCTGAATGCAAAGCTTCATGCCCGTGAAGCTGATATTGTTGCTGAGGCAGGACGAGCCGGTACTGTGACGATTGCCACCAACATGGCTGGCCGTGGAACCGACATCAAACTTGGTCCCGGTGTTAAGCAGGCAGGCGGTTTGGCCATCATCGGAACTGAACGCCATGAGTCACGACGGGTTGACAGGCAGTTGCGCGGACGTGCCGGACGCCAGGGTGATCCGGGCAGTTCTCAATTTTTTGTATCACTGGATGATGACCTGATGCGGATGTTCGGCTCCGACCGGATTGCCAAGATCATGGACCGGATGGGAATCAAGGAAGGAGAAGTGATCCAGCACTCCATGATCACAAATTCCATTGAAAGGGCCCAGAAGAAAGTTGAAGAAAATAACTTTGGTGTTCGTAAAAGGCTGCTTGAATACGATGACGTGATGAACATCCAGCGCGAGGCCATCTATAAAAAGCGCCATCACGCTCTTTTTGGCGACAGGCTTGCCGTTGATATTTCCAACATGATTTACGATGTATGTGAAACCATCGTGCTTGATGCCCAGGAAAAACGTGATTTTCATAGTTTCAACCTTGACCTGCTCAAAGAGTTTGCAGCAGATTCACCCATTTCAGAGTCTGACTTCGGAAGTTTGAACAATGATGATCTCGGGGATAAACTGTACAGTTATATCTATAAAAGGTATAAGGCTAAATGTGAGCATATTGCGCAAAAGACATACCCTGTTATCAAGGATGTTTTTGAAAATGATACCAGGTATGAGAATATTGCCATTCCTGTTACAGATGGCCTGAAAACCATGCAGGCCGTAGCAAACCTGAAAAAGGCCTATGAAGACAAGGGCAAAGAGGTTGTGCTCAGCATTGAAAAAGGTATCGTTCTTGGCATGATCGACAACTCCTGGAAGGAGCACCTTCGTGAAATGGACGACCTGAAACAATCCGTTCAGAATGCTGCCTATGAGCAGAAAGACCCGCTGCTTATTTATAAGTTTGAATCCTTTGAACTGTTTAAAAGCATGGTTCAGCGTACCAACAAGGAGATTACCTCATTCCTGATCAAGGCCGATGTACCCATCCAGGTTGAAAACGTTAAAGAGGCGCAGGCTCCTCGGAAAATGGATCGCGCCCGCATGCGTGAGGAACGGTCGGACCTGCTGTCGCAGTCCAATTCAAATACCCAGGAGAAGGCCCAGGCTCAACCGGTTAAAGTGGAGAAGAAAGTGGGGCGGAATGATCCATGTCCATGCGGTTCAGGGAAGAAGTTTAAAAACTGTCATGGAGTAAATGAATAAGGTGCAAAGTTCAAAACCTGAGATTATGATAAAATTTAAACGCATTCTTTTGAAGCTTTCCGGTGAAGCACTGGAAGGAAACCAGGGATATGGAATTGATCCGTTACGGTTGGCTGATTATGCACAAGAGATCAGGTCTGTTGTCAATGCCGGCGTTCAGGTAGCAATAGTTATCGGAGGTGGAAATATCTTCAGGGGTTTACAGGGAACCAGCGAAGGAATGGACCGTGTACAGGGCGACTATATGGGCATGATGGCCACTGTGATCAACAGCATGGCCATCCAGGCAGCTCTTGAAAAACTCGGACTGGAGGTAAAACTCTTGTCAGGTTTGGCAATTGACCCGATTTGTGAAGCGATGAGTCGTCGAAAGGCGATCAGTTACCTCAACCATGGCCATGTTGTGGTCATTGCAGCCGGCACAGGGAATCCATACTTTACCACTGACAGTGCTTCAGCACTGCGGGCTATTGAAATTCAGGCAGATGCCATTCTGAAGGGAACGAGGGTGGATGGGGTGTATAATGCCGACCCTGAAAAGGATCCTGCCGCTGTGAAATTTAATACCCTGTCATTTGATGAAGCATACGAGAAGGGATTAAAGATCATGGATCTGACAGCATTTACACTGTGTCGCGAGAATAAAATGCCCATTATTGTTTTTAACATGAACAGGGAAGGGAACCTGCTGAAAATTATCAGGGGAGAGTCACTGGGTACAGTCGTCAGTTGATTTTGACAGCCGGATACTGGTCGGCCGACATGAATTTTAGTATAACCTTTGTTTTTTTATCTTTTGATTTTTAACTTTGGCATTTGTAACTGATGATATGCAATCCTTGCATTTCCTGCATTGTTTGCATTTTTGCTTTTAAATTTTAACCTATGAACGAAGAAATAGAATTTACACTGGACGAAGCCAATGAAGGCATGCACATGGCCGTTCAGCATCTGGAAAAGGAACTCCAGAAACTTAGGGCAGGTAAGGCCAGTGCCCAGATGCTTGATGGTGTTAGGATAGATTATTATGGTGTGATGACAGCGATTGATCAAACAGCCAACATCAGTACCCCCGATGGCAGGCAAATCATTGTTCAACCCTGGGATAAGAGCGTGCTGGGCCTTATTGATAAAGCAATCCAGGCAGCCAACCTGGGATTTAATCCCAAAAATGAAGGTGAAATACTGCGTATTGTCGTTCCGCCTCTCACCGAGGAACGGCGTCGCGACCTGGTTAAAAAAGCCAAATCTGAGGCTGAAAATGCCAAAATCAGTGTCAGGAATATCAGGCGGCTTGCAAATGAAACAGCTAAGAAACTGAAGAAAGACGGTGTGCCTGAAGACGAAGTTGATAAACTTGAGATAGATATTCAGAAAGTGACAGACGAATACATCGCTAAAATTGATAAAATATTTGACATCAAGGAGAAGGACATCATGACGGTGTAACAGGCAACCTTTTTAACCGTTAAAGTTGTCTACCTCATTATTCCTTTCTTTTTTCCCAAAATTTTAATCCTGCGTACCATGAAAAAAAAATACCTCCTTTTGTTTTTCATTGTTTTTGCTTTCTGCGTAAGTGCTCAGAATCCGTTGAATTGTGACTTTACTGTTGCCGCCAAGGCCTGCGTGGATCAGGAGGTCAAAGTTACCTATGTAGGTGGAGCATCCGCAAATGGAACCTATACCTGGAACTTTGATGGAGCAACTGTCATTTCCGGGTCGGGGCAGGGGCCTTATTTTGTCAGATGGACAACAATAGGGGAAAAGCATGTCACACTGACGATTCTCCTTGAAGGACAAACCTGTACTGCTATGCGGCCTGTGGTTGTGATTGAATTGCCCCAGGTATACAGTATGTTTGGCGGTGGCGCCATTGTGGGTGGTAATGGTGTCCTTGTGGGGCTGGAAGGGTCAGAGATAGGTGTCATCTATAAACTGCGCCTGAATGGTCAGTATACCGGGGTAGCAGTGGCCGGTACAGGTTTGCATTTTTCTTTCGGACTGCAGACAATTCCCGGTAATTATACTGCCGTTGCGAAGGTGGATGGTGCGGACTGTATGCGTGAAATGGCCGGTGTTGCTGTTGTTACTGCCAGTGCACCTCCTGCGACTCCCAATATTTGCATGGTTACATTCGATACGGCAGCAAGTAAAAATAAAATCATCTGGAATAAGCATCCAGGGCAGCATTTGTCCCATGTCAATATTTTCAGGGAAACTTATCAGAACAATGTATACAACAAAATCGGGGAAGTGCCATACAGTAACCTGAGTGTTTTCGTTGACCCGACTTCTGACCCGTTGATTAAATCGGACAAATTCAGGATCTCAGTTTCTGACTCATCAGGCCATGAAAGTGAAAAAAGCCCGTATCATAAAACAATCCACCTGAACATCAATCCAGGCACGTTTGGCTTTAACCTGATCTGGAACCACTATGAAGGCTTTGATTTTCTGACCTACCGCATTCACAGGAAGCACAATGGGGCAGCCTGGGAGGTGATTGATTCCTTGGCCGGCAACGTAAATTCGTACACCGATTTTTATTCAGAGTCAGGTGTGACAACCTATTACATTGAGGTAGTGAGGCAGGAGCCATGCAATCCTTCCCTTAAGGATAATGGGATACTGAGTGTAATTTCCAACACAGCTGCAGCTGCTCCGCTGGGATCACAGGAAATCGGCAACAGCGGAATTTCCACATTCCCAAACCCGGTCACTGTAACACTGAACGTCCTTTCCCGCGGCCACGAAGTATTGCAGGCTGAAATTCTGCGACTTGACGGTGTAAGCGTATACAAAGGAAGTCTTACATGTCCAAAATCAGGAATCAATGTATCAGACCTCGAAAACGGCCTCTACATTCTGAAACTTACCGGGAATAACCTGGTAACCGTGAGAAAATTCGTGAAGAATTAAAATACGGCTATTTCATCCACAAACAACCAGCAGGGTTCACCGGAACCTTCATGCCAGGCAGGGCATTTGGCCAGGTTTTTGGCTTTTACCCTGATGTACCTGGCTTTTGTGTTCACCATAAACTGAAAGTTAAATGGCTGGATGAACACCTGCTCTTCTTTCGGCGCAATTTTATTGGGCACTTCATTAAAAGAATGGTACTTTTTTCCGTCGGAGGATAATGAATACTCTACAACCACCGGTAAAAATATCCAGCTTCGCTGATTTTGAAGGAAGTTGGTCTGAACAGAGTTAATTGGCATCTCCTTTCCAAGATCAATAATCAGGTCTAGGTCATTACCCAGGAATCCCTGCCAGAGGCCATCGCGGTGGTTGTTCGTTCCACGCAGCCCGTCAGTTAGTGCTGTTACCCCGGCGGCCGGGTATCTTTCAGAAAAGTCCGAATGGTATTTCACCGGCTTCCCCGTTGCGTAATGAAATATCAATGGCATTTCAGTCGCTTTCTCAACCAGTTTGTCGTCCAGGAAAAGGCCTGCTTTGATCACCCCGTTCCCCTTTATCTCAAACGGTCCGGTATAAAGAGGGGAGGAACTTTTCAGATCATTGCCGTCAGTGGTGTAGCGGATGGGAACTTCTGGCTGTTCTGAGTCAAGGATAACCCTTACAGCGTTTGATTTTTTGTCAACTTCAGTATTTACGCTCACTTTGAACGACCCTTTGCAATAATTCACTTTCATCTTACTCAGCCTGATGTATTGTTCCGACATACGGTTCCTGAAGTCTTTCCAGTTTCGATGTGATTTGGGCGACCAGGTGACTTCAGCCAGCGCGATCATCCTTGGAACCGCCATGTACTCTGCATGTGCGGGGGTTTGGATAAACTCTGTCCATAAGTTGCCCTGGGCGCCAAGAATATGTTTGGCTTCAGTCGGATTCAACTCAGCGGGTGTAGGTTCAAAAGAGTAAACTTTTTTCAAGGTTGTTAATCCGCCAATGGCCTTCGGCTCAAACGCAGGATCAGCCTGGTAATGATCAAAATAGCAATAAGCGCCGGGTGTCATGATTGCATCATGCCCCTGCCTTGCTGCCGCGATCCCGCCTTCCACCCCGCGCCACGACATTACAGTTGCCTCCGGTGCGAGGCCACCTTCAAGGATCTCATCCCATCCGATCATCTTATGTTTGTTCGAAACAATGAATTTTTCAATCCTTTTTATAAAATAACTCTGGAGTTCCTTCTCGTCTTTCAGTCCCTCAGATTTAATTCGTGCCTGGCATTTCGGACATTTTTTCCAGTTGCTTTTATCGGCCTCGTCGCCGCCGATATGAATGTATTTTGAAGGGAATAGGGCCATCACCTCGGTGAGGACATCTTCCATAAAAGTAAATACCGAATCATTGCCTGCGCAGAGTATATCAATGTTTGGCCAGTAACTGCCGGTTGGAACTGTAAACGGGCCACCTGTACAGGAAAATTGGGGGTATGCAGCAAGAACTTCCACAGAATGGGCCGGCATCTCGATCTCTGGGATAACCGTAACATACCGGTCGGCTGCATATTGCACGATCTCGCGTATTTCGTCCTGTGAATAATATCCGCCGTAGGTCGCTTTTTCACCAGGTTGCTGGGCCGGACGTTCATTCCATGGTAAATCTTCATGATCGGTATGCCAGGCAGCAATCTGCATCAGTTTGGGATATTTTTTGATCTCTATCCTCCATCCGTTGTCATCCGTAAGATGCCAGTGAAAGGTATTCATCTTATACATGGAGATCAGGTCAATATAGCGTTTGACAAACTCTTTCGGGAAAAAGTGGCGTGAAACATCAAGGTGCATACCCCTGTATGGGTATCTCGGATAATCCTTGATCTTGATCGCCGGCAGGTTCCATTCCTTATAAGACATGGGAGGATTGTGCCGGGAAATTTCCGATGGAAGCAGTTGGAAAAGTGTTTGAACAGCATGAAACAGGCCTGCACCGCTTCCGGCAGTAACACGTACCTGTTTTGGCGTGACATTCAACTCATATCCCTCAGCAGGCATCGAAGCGGGTTGTTTTTTATGCACAAATATTACCGCTGCAAGGTTTTTATCTCCTTCGGCCATTGTCCTGACCTCAAGTAACGGGCCGCCGCAATATCTGATCCGATCTGCAAAAAACCTGGCAATTCGAAGGTCTTCCTGGTCGGTGCCTTCCACCAGGACAGTTGTCATGCGGTTGATAACAAACTCGCCCGGGGCGCGTTTCATCATCACCGGTTTTGGAACAATGCTCATTGGTATCGAATCAGGGGAGTTTGCAGCCAGGAGTGCACCCGGCACCATGAGTAAAACGATCAGGAAATAAAGGCGTTGCATAATCTTTTGGTTAAAACTGTTTTGTGCAAAATAAGTAATAATATCAACGTAAAATGCTATTCCGTGGTGTGGATGGACGCGATTATCATTTGCATCTCCCGGAAATTATCCTCCATGCTCTGAAGCAGTTTAAATTGTGCCTGAGCCCTGCGTAGGTTATGGCCAGGGAAGCCGGTTTTGAAATAACAGTCGCCATTGAGGTGGTCGGTCAGAAACCGTAGTCCGATAATGTAGGTCATAAACTTAGCTGAAAAAGCAAGATTGTCAGTCTCTTCTATTGTGAGAAAACTGTGGGCAACCTTCAGGTACCCCCGGGAATAGGCTTCAAAAAGTGCCAGGTCAATCTGAACTTTGTTGAGGTCTGCCTCGTCTTCTTCTCCGGTGGAAGCCCCTGTCCTGATTGCATCTCCGAAGTCATACAGTATAAATCCCGGCATGACCGTATCAAGATCAATTACTGAAAACGCACATCCTTCCTGATTGAAAAGGACATTGTTTATTTTGGTGTCGTTGTGCGTGACACGCACAGGAAGTTTTCCGGCAGTACCAAGATTAAGGATATGATGCATCTCACCGGCCCGTGATTCTGCAAAGTTGATTTCTTCCCTTGTTGCTGCTGTCCTGCCGGCAGAATTATTCCTGATTGACAGCCTGAACTGTTCAAGCCGTAAGGAAATGTCGTGGAAACGGGGAATGACCTCGAACAGTGAACCCGGCTCAACGTCTGATGTGAGTTTCTGAAATGTTCCGAAAGCGTGTCCTGCTTCAAATGCAAGCGCCGGGCTTGCAACCCTGTCAAAACTCCTGCTGTTCCCTATATATTCAATCATTCGCCAGTAAGTGCCATCTGCAGCCTTATAATAATAGCGTCCGTTTTTAACGGGGATCATACGGAAAACCCGGAAACCGGGATAACGACTTCCGTCAGTTTCAAGCCTATTTTGAATGTGACGGGTGATTTTCAGAATGTTATTGGTGAGTTGCTCAACATTTTGAAATACAAGATGGTTAATTCTCTGGAGTATATACCCTCGGGAGATGGACTGGCAAGTGACAAGGTATGTGTCGTTAATATGGCCGGAACCGAATGGCTCAACGCTACGTACCTGGCATTCAGCATCAAACTGCGAAACAATTTTACTCAGGTCGTTCATAATTACGTGAGGATGTTTTCTTCAAAATTACAGGATTTTTTTCGGTATTTTCGCGGAAAATCGTTAATTGAAATGACATGTCAAAACCTGCTTTAACAAATAATATATCAGCCTTTCCAAGGAACTTCTGGACGGCCATTTCAATGGAGTTTTTTGAGCGTGGCTCTTACTATGGAGTGATGTCGGTGCTTTCCGTTTACCTCGTGTTATCAAAGAACGAGGGAGGGGCCGGTTTTTCAAAGGAAAGTGTTGGTGTTATCAAAAGTACAATCACTCCGTTGCTCTATTTCCTTCCTATACTATCCGGTGCGATTGGCGATCGTTTTGGATACAGGAAAGTGCTGTTTTTTTCCTTTTTCACGATGAGCCTGGGATATTTGTTCGCCGGGTTTTCAACCACTTATATCACAGTGTTCAGCAGCCTTATCCTTGTCGCTTTAGGTGCGGGATTTTTCAAACCAATGATAACCGGGAGTATCGCACGGGTTACAAACGAGTCGAGTTCGTCGTTGGGATTTGGAATATATTATTGGTCAATAAACCTGGGCGCGTTTCTTTTTCCATTGATCCTTGTGCCCTATCTGAAGGCAATATCTTTCAATTACATTTTTTTCATGGCTTCCATAGGAACCGGTTGGCTTTTGCTTTTAAACTATTTTGTTTTCAGGGAACCGACAGGATCACGCGTAGCAAAACCTATTGGCCAGGTGCTTACTGAAATGCTGACCGTTCTCAGTGATTACAGGTTCATTGTCATGATTGTCATTTATTCGGGTTTCTGGATCATGTATTTCCAGGTTTATGATTCGGTGCTTTGGTACCTCAAGGAAAAAGTTGACATGTCGGGATTTAACCACCTTATAAACGGGGTTCTGTCAATCTTTATGGATCATCCAAACTGGAAATTTGATGCAGAACATGTAACCGTGATGAATGCCGGTGCAATTATCCTTCTTCAACTCCTGGTATCCGGCCTTGTGAGAAATACGAAACCCCTCCCGACCATGATTTTAGGTATTTCCCTGGGTTCAGCAGGTATGGGTATGCTTGCTATTTCCCCCAATGGCTGGATTTTCCTGGCAGCCATGTTTATTTTTACTTTAGGCGAAATGATCGCACATCCAAAATTTATTGCCTATGTGGGCATTATTGCACCGGATGACAAGAAGGCATTGTACCAGGGCTGGTCATTTATGTATGGTGTAATCGGGAGCGGAGTAGGAGGGATACTTGGTGCAGCGCTCTATGTAAGGTTTGTGGAGGAGATGAACCGGCCATCCTTGTTATGGATCACGTTCAGTATGATCGGGGTGGCAACGATTATCGGGTTGTTGCTTTTCAATCGCTTCCTTGCGCCTAAAAAATAAATCTTCTTATCCGAAGGGAGATGATAATTACCAGGAGTAAAAAAAAGTAATTATTTTTTCACTGTAATGTAAAAATTCGGTTTCTTCGTCGTAACTTTGTCAGGTCAATGTACGGTTTACATAGTATGCCCGAAATCGGACACATTATGTAAACAGCACATTGGCAGTAAGATGTCTCTCATAGTGTCCGAATGTGGTCAAAATGAGAATATCAACATTCTGTGATAACCCAATAAAATGCTGATTTGCAAAATATTAGGTTATTTGGCACAAAATTTGATACAATTATATCTTACTAACGATTCGTTTTTGTCGACTATAGTCTTCAGCTATAGATAACGAACCTGTAATAATAATAAAGCAGCAAATTTTACATAACAACTTCTGAATAGAAGAATATTGTAAAATCAGTGTAGTAAAATTAAACTGAAAAAGGCGGTTTTGCAATTGCGGGTATCCCTTTTTTTTATTTACGGAAAACCGGAATTATAAGATGCCTAAGCACGCTTTTGTGCAGGTTCAATTTAATGACACGTTTGTTAAATTTTATTAATTTATACAGTTCAGATAAAAATACAGAATTATGAAAAAGTTACTATTGATACTAGTTTTAATGCTCATCTCTGCCATCACCATCAATGCACAGGTGAGTATCAGCGACGATAACAGCAACCCCGACCCATCTGCCATGCTGGAAATCAAATCCAGTTCAAAGGGTTTTTTACCGCCACGTTTGTCCTCCGTTCAACGAAATGGTATAGTTACACCTGTATCAGGACTGTTGATTTACAATACCGACTGCAACGACATGCAGTTTTATAACAGCACTGAATGGATACCGATTGGAAAGACCGGCATGCTGGCCACCCCCGGTATGATAAGCGGAAGCACCTCCTCCGGATTTAATTCCGGTATATCTACCTATACGATTGCACCTGTGCCGGGTGCCACCGGGTATTCATGGACGGTACCTTCCGGGGCTGTTATTACTGCAGGCCAGGGAACCACCACGATTACTGTTTCTTATGTTAACACCAATGGCAGTATCTGTGTTGCGGCGTATAATGATTGTTACAGGAGTGTTGTTAATTGCCTCGGAGTAGCACTCGCATCCAATTTGCCACTGGGTGTTTCTATTGTTGCCTCAGCTACCTCAGTTTGTACCGGAAACATGGTTACCTACACAGCGACACCTGTAAACGCCGGAAATGAGCCTGCTTTCAGGTGGATGGTCAACGGGATCAATGCAGGGAATAATTCTGCAAATTTCTCATATGTTCCAGAAAATCATGATGAAATATCATGCGTGATGACAACCCCCAATACCCCTGTTACCGGTGATTCTGCCATCTCAAATGTCATTCCCATGGAAGTATTAACACCTTCTCCTGTGGGAGTTTCAGTGGTTGCAACGCCTCATCCTGTTTGTGATAATTCACCATATGCCTTTAGCGCTATCCCTGTTAATGGAGGAGATAATCCGGGTTATCAGTGGTTTGTGAACGATGAATTGATTTCAGGCGCCACAAACTCAGCATTCAGTACAGGTTCAATTGGAAAAATTTCCTGCCAGTTAACATCCAATTCACCTTGCATTACAGGAAGTGCAACAGCATCAAATTTCCTGGAAACCGGTGAATGCACTGCTGTAACCAATGGTGATCCGATATATCTTTTTTGCACTTTGGCCGGATGTGATCACCCAGGTGCAACGTTTTCATGGGTAAATTCAACTGGAACATGGGAATCCAACGAACGGGATCCAGTCATTACTGAAGGATCAAGCGGGTATGCAACTGATGTTTTTTATTTAACCGTGACTTATGCTCCTCCGGCAGGTTCGTACAGCCAGGGAGTGTATTTTATAGCCGTCGGGCCATGATGTTAAGTGTGACTATGGTCTGAAGGAAACAGCTTTTTTATTGCATTTCATCTGAATGCAATACATGACCGGCAGGTCTGGTTATTTCTTATGTTTTTTTATTTAAACGGAGGTTTTCCTCCGTTTTTTTTTATTCCATATTTTTCGCTGCACGCCATACTCTGCCTGATTCATATTGACCAGCAGCAAGATACAGGCCATGCAATCTGTTTAATTGTGTGTTCCCATAAGTGCAGGCTACGGATTTACCCAATTGACAACCAAATTTATGTGCCGTAATTTTGCAATAAGGGGGAATTCCTGAACATAACATTTATCCTGAGTTCCTTTGGTCTGAAAATGGTTTTAAGTTTAAATGCTTCGGGTTTTTAGGTTTGGAGTGAAACAAAAAAATCTATTATACGTAAAATTTAATTTTAATCAGAAAGACTGCAATATAGTTGATGTTCATAACCACTTCATGAAAAGCCTGTATGAAGAAAGATGCAGCTTTTAATTGGAAGCATGAAAGTAAAAGTAAATGTTGAATATTGTTAATTTAAAAAACTACCCCAGATGAAACAGTTTCTATTAATATTCAGTTTGGCATTTTTATTCATACTTTATTCTCAGCGGATTTCGGCACAGGTAGGTATCAACAATGATGGAAGTCAGCCTGATCCTTCGGCCATGCTTGATGTCAAATCAACCGAGAAAGGGTTTCTCCCTCCAAGGGTTGCGTTAACATCGCTTGGCAATGCTTCGCCAGTTGCAGCGCCCGTTGCCGTTGGATTGTTAATTTACAACACGGCTACAAACGATCCGAATAATGTCTTTCCAGGTTATTATTTCTGGAGCGGCACCAAATGGGTGGCGGTTACAACACCTCAGGGTGTTCAGCCAGGAGAAATGCTTTTCTGGAATGGCTTTGCGTGGGTTACGATTCCCAAGGGGAACTATGGCCAGCAACTCTATTTTTGCGATGGTGTTCCCACCTGGGGCGGATGTTCACCACAATTGGTAGGAGGTTTTATAACGAATATAACGTATAACAGTGCGATCGGTAACGGAACTGTGGTTTCTGAGGGGGGAACACCGGTTATGGAACGCGGTGTTTGCTGGAGTACAGATCCTAACCCGACAATCTCAGATAATAAATGTACTTCAGGAATAGGAGTCGGTTCTTATACCTGCATGTTAACCGGGCTGGCTGCAAATACCACCTACTATGCCAGGGCATATGCAAAGAACAGCGTTGACACTGTGTATTCAGATTGCATTAATTCGCCCTTTCCAACAGGTATCCAGATTGATGCACCCATTGCTGCATTGCCGTTTATTACAGCATGCCCTGGTTCAACTGTTGACATTCCTGTGAAGGTTACAAATTTTTCCAACATCAGAACCCTGGCATTAACCATCTACTACAGTTCCTCTGGTTTAGTGTATACAGGATCTACAAATACGTCAGGATTCCCGGGATTAACTGTTAGCGGCTCCCAGTCCGGTACCGTTACAGTAGCCGCCTCCGGAACCCAGGGTATTTCCTACCCGGACAATACCGTTCTTTTCACAATTCATTTTACCTATACCGGCGGGAATGCCAACTTAACATGGTTTAACGACGGCCCATCATGCGAATACTATAACGGCGACCTTGCATTGCTCAATGATATTCCGTCCTCTTCTTTTTATAACAATGGACAGGTAAACCCTACACCTGCTGTGGAATCGCCGGTTTTCACCCTCGGTGCATTGTCAAGCCGCTGCCAGGCGAGCGAGGATGTAACCTACACGGCAACTGCCGCCAATACAACAGGAATCACCTACGAACTAGATCCGGCCAGCCTTGCAGCAGGTAATGCGATTGACCAGAATACAGGAACTGTTTCCTATCTCTCTTCATGGTCAGGAACGACAGTCATTACAGCCAGTGCAGCAGGTTGCGGTGGCCCTGAAACATCAACTCATACTGTGACGGTCAATCCTCAAATGCCGGTAGGTGTATCAGTAAATTACCCTACGGCTCCGGTTTGTGCAGGAACTTCTGTGACGTATACCGCTGTTCCGTTAAACGGAGGTACATCCCCTGCTTACCAGTGGAAGGTAAACGGAAACCCGACAGGTTCCACAGATGCATCATTCACATATATTCCGGTTAACAACGATGTTGTTACCTGCATTATGACATCAAATGTAGCATGTCCAACAAATAACCCCGCTACTTTCAACACACAACCCATGGCCGTAAACCCATTGATGCCTGTCAGTGTAATTGTTTCACCGTCAGCGAACTCAGTGTGTGCAGGAACCCTGGTTAATTATTATTCGAATGTAACAAATGGCGGCATATCTCCGGCTTACCAGTGGAAAGTGAATGAAAATATTGTTGTTGGAGCCACTAATTCTTCCTATTCCTATGTTCCGAATAATGATGATTCCGTAACCTGCACGGTAACCTCCAATGCAATGTGTGTTACCGGTAACCCCGCCACATCAGAACCGGTTGTCATGATTGTTGTTCCGTTATCACCTGTTAGTGTTTCTATAACGGCCACTGCTACCAATGTTTGTGCCGGTATTGGTGTTACTTTTAGCGCAGTTGCAGTGAACGGGGGAATCGTGCCGGCTTTCCAATGGAAAGTAAACAATGTAAATGCAGGCACCGACAGCACTAACTTCACCTATGTTCCTTCTGACGGAGATATTGTGAAATGCCAGTTGGTTTCAAATGAAGCCTGCACCAGCGGCAACCCTGCAACATCAAACCAGATTGGCATGACTGTTAACCCTGTGATGCCGGTAAGTGTTTCAGTAACACCCTCTGCAATATCAGTTTGTGAAGGAGTACAGGTTACCTTTACTGCAAACCCTGTAAACGGCGGAATATCTCCTGCCTACCAGTGGAAGGTGAACGCGACAGCAACCGGCAGCACAGGTTCAACATATGCTTATATCCCTGCCAGTGGTGATGAGGTTGTATGCGTTCTGTCATCATCCATTATTTGTGTAACCAACAGTCCGGCTGAAGGTGTTTCTCCTCCGGTTGCCGTGAATCCTCTGTTGCCAGTCGGTGTAGGCATTACCGCTTCAGCCGGCAATATTTGTGCAGGTACATCAGTAACGTATACGGCCACTCCGGTGAATGGAGGTTCAGATCCGCAGTACCAGTGGAAGTTGAATGGCTCTGACATTACCGGTGCAACGAATAGCACCTATACATACAATCCTGCTAACGGGGACCAGGTTACCTGCGTGCTTACTTCCAGTGAAGCCTGTACAACAGGCAACCCGGCTGTGTCAAATACAGAAGTGATGACTGTTAACCCGCTGTTACCCGTCGGTATTTCCATCACCTCATCAGCAAACCCGGTTTGTGCGGGTGTAGCAGTAACATTCACGGCCCTGCCGGTAAATGGTGGCATAAACCCATCCTACCAGTGGACCCTGAATGGGAGTGATATTCCGGGTGCAACAGATGTGACATATTCGATGATCCCGGTAAACAATGACATGGTTAACTGCAGGCTACTTTCAAATGAAACCTGTGCCTCAGGAAATCCTGCCACGTCTAACACCATTACCACTCTAGTAAATCCGCTATTGCCGGTTGACTTGTCAATTTCTGTTTCAGCCAACCCGGTTTGCGAAGGAACCTCCGTTACATTCACTGCAATCCCGACAAACGGGGGAACGGCGCCTGCCTATCAGTGGAGTGTAAACACAGTTACGATTGACGGTGCTACCAATTCGACATACAGTTATGCCCCTTCAAACGGCGATGAGATTGCATGTACATTAACGTCAAATGAAAGTTGTGCAACCGGAAACCCGGTTTCCACTTCAGTAACGATGACCGTGAATCCATCCAAGCCGGTCAGCATCACCATTGCTGCCTCTGCGAATCCGGTGTGTGCCGGAATCCAGGTGACATTTACCGCCACCCCGGTGAATGGTGGAATCAATCCGGTATACCAGTGGAATGTAAACGGAGCAAATATCACAGGGGCCACGGATGTTACATATACCATCGTTCCAACCAACGGTGAAATTGTTAAATGTACGCTGTTATCTGATGAAGTTTGTGCTACCGGCAATCCTGCTTTGTCAAATACAGAAACCATGACAGTGAACCCTTTACTCCCTGTCGGCGTGATTATTTCAGCATCTGCCAACCCTGTTTGTGAAGGAACATCTGTAACATATACTGCTACACCCCTGAATGGTGGCACATCTCCTTCATATCAGTGGAAGGTGAACTCAACAGATATCCCCGGGGCAACCGATCCAACGTATAGCTTTATTCCGCTTAACGGAAATATCATAACCTGTGAAATGACCTCAAGCGAAGAATGCACGACAGGGAACCCGGCATTGTCAAACCAGGTGTTGATGACCGTTAATCCTTCTCAGCCGGTTAGTGTAACAGCTTCGCCATCATCCAACCCTGTTTGTGCAGGTATTCAGGTGACTTTTACCGCAACTCCGGATAATGGCGGAACAGATCCTTCCTATCAATGGAATGTGAACGGTATTGATGTACCAGGTGCCACGGATATGACCTATTCCTATGTCCCGGCTCACAGTGATGAGGTAAATTGCGTGGTGACATCCAATGCAATCTGTGCAACGCAGAACCCGGCAACTTCAAACACAGTTGGCATGACAGTTAATCCGCTCATGCCGGTGAGTGTGTCGGTGGCAGAATCTTCCAACCCAGTTTGTGCAGGAACTGCTGTTGTGTTTACAGCAACCCCGGTAAACGGAGGCTCAAATCCGCTGTACCAGTGGAACAGGAACGGGAGCAGTCTTCCGGGCGAGACAAATGTTACATTTACATATATTCCGCAGGATAACGATGTTGTAAAATGCATATTGACATCAAATGCAGTTTGTGCTACCGGGAATCCTGACACATCCAATGCAATAACAATGACAGTGAACCCGCTTCTGCCTGTCAGTGTAATTGTTGCGGCATCAGCCAACCCGGTATGTGAAGGAACGCCTGTGCTTTTCACAGCTGCACCGCATAATGGCGGCATCAGCCCGGCTTTCCAATGGATAATCGATGGGAATGATGTTCCGGGTGCAACCGATGCAACCTTTACTTTTGTGCCGGCAAATAACAATGCAATTTCCTGTAAATTAACATCCAGTGAGACCTGTCCATACGGAAGCCCGGCTATATCCAGCCCTGTATATATGATCGTGAATCCATCACAACCGGTCAGTGTGACCATTGCAGCATCTGAAAATAATGTTTGTGCGGGAACCACCGTCGTCTATACTGCCACACCTGTAAACGGCGGGTTAAGTCCTGTTTATCAGTGGAATGTGAACGGGTCTGATGTTGACGGTGCAACCAATCCGACTTACAGTTATATCCCGTTAAATGGTGATGTAGTTGAATGTAAACTCACCTCCAACGCTGAATGTGCAACCAATAATCCTGCCGTCTCTCAGGCGGTTACAATGACAGCAAACCCGATCATGCCGGTCAGTGTGACGATTTCAACCCCTGTATCTACAGTTTGTGCAGGCACACAGGTTATATTTACTGCCACTCCTGTGAATGGCGGATCAGAACCATTGTACCAGTGGAATCTTAACGGAGCAGATGTTTCGGGCGCCACTGATATTTCCTATGAACTTATTCCTTTAAACGGTGATGCTGTAAAATGCAGGCTAACATCCAATGTTGTTTGTCCGAGCGGTAATCCGGCCGTGTCAAATATTGTAAATGTTACCGTTAACCCGCTGATGCCTGTTGGTGTGAGCATTGTTTCAAGCGCAAACCCGGTATGTGCCGGCACTTCTGTAACTTATTCAGCCACTCCTGTGAATGGCGGATCAGATCCGGCCTACCAATGGAAAATCAACGGGGCTGATGTTCCGGGAGAGACAAATGCAACGTTTGTCTACATTCCTTCAAACACTGAAGAAATTTCATGTAAACTGACCTCCAGCCTGGTTTGTACATCCGGCAGTCCAGCCTTATCAAATGTGATAGCCATGGTTGTCAACCCATTGTTGCCAGTCAGTGTTTCTGCATCAGCATCTGCAAACCCGGTATGTGCGGGAACCATAGTTGATCTCACTGCTACTCCGGTGAATGGCGGCACGAACCCTCTTTATCAATGGAATTTAAACGCTAATGATTTAGAAGGTGCAACCAATGTAACTTACTCCTATGCTCCAGCTCATAGCGATGTTGTCTTTTGCAAGCTAACCTCCACTGCAGTTTGCGCCATCAATAACCCTGCTTCATCAAACACCGTAGCGATGGGAGTGAACCCGCTTTTACCGGTTAGTGTGTCTGTTTCAACACCGACCACCACGGTATGTGCAGGAACGTCGGTTACTTATACAGCCACTCCTGTTAACGGCGGGACAAATCCTGTTTACCAATGGAGGATCAATTCCACCCCTGTTCCCGGTGCAACCAATGCAACGTATACTTATGTGCCTGTAAACACTGATGTTATTGACTGCATTCTGACATCAAACGCAACCTGTGCAACAGGCAATCCTGCCACTTCGAATACCATAACGATGACTGTTAACCCGATTATGCCTGTCAGCGTTACGATTTCAACACCGTCAAACCAGGTATGTGCCGGCACTGAGGTTGTGTTTACAGCCACCCCGGTGAATGGGGGCACTGCTCCGGGTTATCAATGGATCGTTAATGGTTCCAGCGTATCCGGGGCAACCAGCCTGACCTATTCCTATATCCCGGAGAATGGCGACATCATCACTTTTGTGCTGAACTCAGATATTATTTGTGTTTCAGGAAATCCTGCAACTTCAAATGCAATCACCATGGAGGTTAATCCATTGTTAACGGTTGGTGTTACCATAGCAGCATCGCCAGATCCAGTTTGTGCAGGCGGATCGGTAACTTACACCGCAAATCCTGTGAACGGTGGTTCCAATCCAGTGTATCAATGGAATGTTAACGCAACTGATATACCTGGTGCAACCAATCCGACTTATACCTATATTCCTGCTGCCGGCGATATTGTAAAGTGTAAAATAATTTCCAATGCTACATGTGTTGTAAGCAACCAGGCTATGTCACCAGGATTGACTGTGGTTGTGAATCCGCTGCTGCCGGTAAGCGTTACAATCTCAACTTCCTCAACAAATATTTGTGCTGGGACATCAGCTGATTTTACTGCAACTCCTGTAAACGGGGGCAACAACCCTTCATATCAATGGAAGGTGAATGGGATTCCTGTATCGGGAGCTACGAATGTGACGTACACTTATATTCCTGTAAACAATGATGTTGTGTCTTGTGTGCTGACATCCAATGCTACATGCGTCATAAATAATCCTGCACCTTCCAATGAGATTACGATGATCGTTAATCCGCTGATGCCTGTCAGTATTACTATTATAGCATCCGCAAATCCGGTTTGTGCAGGTACCTCTGTAACTTATAGTGCGACCCCGGTAAATGGAGGAGCCAATCCCGGGTATCAATGGAAAGTGAATGGATCCGATGTGCCAGGTGCGACAAATGCTGCCTATACCTTTGTGCCTGTAAACAATAATACAGTTTCATGTACATTGACATCATCACTAACATGTACATCAGGTAATGGGGCAGAATCAAATGTGATAACGATGACGGTCAATCCAATGCTGACAGCAAGTGTCAATATTGCCGCTTCATTAGACCCTGTTTGTGCAGGGACATCGGTTACTTATACTGCAACACCGGTGAATGGCGGAGCCAATCCTGCTTACCAATGGAGTGTAAACGGAAATGATATTCCTGGCGAAACCAATCCAAGCTATACTTATCCCCCGGTTGCGGGAGATGTAGTAAAGTGCAAGCTAACGTCCAACGAAACCTGTGTCATTACCAACCCGGTATTATCAAGTGGCCTGACTGTAGTTGTGAATCCGCTGCTGCCGGTAAGCGTTACAATCTCAACTCCTTCAACAACTATTTGTGCCGGCATATCAGCCACGTTTACTGCAACTCCTGTAAACGGTGGCGGTAACCCTGCCTATCAATGGAAGGTTAACGAAATTCCAATATCCGGGGCAACGAATGTAACATACACTTATACTCCTTTAAACAATGATGTTGTGTCCTGTGTACTTACATCCAATGCTACTTGCGCAATAAACAATCCTGCACCGTCAAACCAGATCACCATGACTGTTAACCCGCTGCTGCCGGTCAGCATTACTATTTCGGTCACAGCCAACCCGGTTTGTGCAGGTACACCCGTCACGCTTACTGCCACACCAGTGAATGGCGGGGCCAATCCGGCCTATCAGTGGAGATTGAATGGCTCGGATGTTATTGGAGCAACCAATCCGACCTTCACATTTACCCCGGTGAACGGGAATGCAGTTTCATGCAGATTGACATCCAGTCTTCCCTGTACTTCTGGTAATCCGGCCATTTCAACAGCAATAATCATGACTGTAAATCCATTGTTGACAGTCAGCGTTACTGTTGTTGCTTCGGCAAATCCTGTTTGTGCCGGCACATCAGTTACATTTACAGCGACCCCTGTCAATGGTGGGACCAGCCCTGCCTATCAGTGGAATGTAAACTTAGCTGATATTCCCGGGGCAACAAACCCAACTTATGCTTACATACCTGTAAACGGCGATGTTGTAAAATGTACGATGATTTCAAACGCTGCATGTGTCGTCATCAACCAGGCTACATCAACCGGTATTACAATGGGAGTAAATCCTTTGCTATCAGTCGGTGTTTCAATATCAACCCCATCAACAAATATTTGTGCCGGCATATCAGCAACGTTTACAGCAACTCCGGTAAACGGTGGCAGTAACCCTGCCTATCAATGGAAGGTTAACGGAATTCCAATATCCGGGGCAACGAACGTAACATACACTTATACTCCTTTAAACAATGATATTGTTTCCTGTGTGTTGACATCCAATGCTACATGCGCAATAAATAATCCTGCACCTTCAAATGAGATAACCATGATCGTTAATCCGCTGATGCCTGTCAGTATTGTCATTACTCCCTCCGCAAACCCTGTTTGTGCTGGTACTTCCGTGACTTATACTGCATCACCAGTTAATGGCGGGGCGAATCCAGGTTATCAGTGGAAAGTCAATGGTTCTAACGTGCCGGGCGCAACAAACGCAACTTACACTTATACCCCCGCAAGCGGAAACACGGTCTCCTGCACATTGACCTCCTCGCTTATTTGTAAATCCGGAGATCCGGCTCCATCAAATGGTATCACGATGATTGTCAATCCATTGCTTCCTGTCAGTGTTACCATTGTTGCCTCTGCAAACCCTGTTTGTGCAGGGACATCAGTTACCTATACAGCCACCCCGGTGAATGGTGGTACGAACCCGTTATATCAATGGTATGTAAACGGATCAGCTGTGCCTGGTGCCACCAATGTAACCTATACCTATGTGCCTGCAAGCAGCGATGCGGTTTCGTGTGAAATGACATCCAATGCTACGTGCCCTACCGGCAACCCCGACATGTCTAATACGATTCCGATGACAGTGAATCCTTTACTTCCTGTCAGTGTTACGGCTACCCCCTCCTCCAACCCTGTGTGTTCAGGGGTTTCGGTTACCTTTACTGCGACTCCGGTAAATGGAGGCAGCAGCCCGGCATATCAATGGTATGTTAACGGGACCCCTGTTAACGGTGCCACCAATGTTACCTATTCTTATGTCCCTGTTGACGGTGATGATGTCATGGTGACATTGACGTCCAGTGCCACATGCGCCACAGGAAACCCTGCGCCTTCACCAGTGGTGCCGATGACAGTCATAACCGGTGTGCCTGTAAGTATTTCAATTGCACCCTCAGTTTATGCAGTCATGCCGGGAACACAGGTTACATTCACTGCCACCCCGGTTAATGGCGGGTCTGCACCTGCATACCAGTGGAAAGTCAATGGTTCAGTTGTGGGAACCAATACCAGCACACATACTTATGCTCCAGGCAACAACGATAAAATCACCTGTGTGATGACATCAAGCCTGACAGGTTGTACCACCAACAACCCGGCAACTTCCAACCAGGTAGTAATGATCGTATACATCACAGGAAGCCCCTGTGCTGGTATTGCCACAGTGACACACAGCGGGCTGGTGTATAATACAGTGCAGGTTGGAACACAGTGCTGGCTCAGGGAGAACATGAATGTTGGCTCCATGATCAGCGGCACTGTGGAACAAACCAACAACAGCGTACTGGAGAAATACTGTTACAATAACCTTGAAGCAAACTGTAAAGTATATGGCGGGATGTATCAGTGGGCGGAAATGGTGCAATATCTTAATAATGCGACCAATACCACCAACTGGAGCCCTGTGCCAACAGGCAACGTCCAGGGCATTTGTCCGACCGGATGGCATATTCCAACCAATGCGGAATGGGGAACTATGATGACCTACCTGGGCGGGCTCACGGTTGCCGGAGCAAAGATCAAACAGGTGGGATTGAACCATTTTAATAATCCCAACACCGGAGCAACCAATACAAGCGGATACACTGCAATTCCTGGCGGTCAGCGATGGAGCGACGGTACTTTCCACTATATGAATATGTCAACTGCCTACTATACGATTACAAGTGGGGGAGCTGCAACAGACGTATATTATGGTGGTGCCAGTTATTCCACAGGTGCCGGCACAAACGGGCAGTTCTATAAAGTTACCGGATGTTCAGTGCGGTGCATGAAGGATTAGTCAGGGTTTGAAATTGCGCTGATTCGCTTTAAATAATCACAAAAATGAGGTTGTCTCAGTTCCTATTCTGAGACAACCTCATTTTTTTTACACATGTAGTTGGTGGCTATGGTACAATATCTGCAATTGAAAGCAGGACAACTTCGAGGAGATGATAACCCTGCGTAGCGAATGATCAACACGCCATTTAATGCCATATTAAATTCTGCACCACAGGAGGACCACAGGAGGTACGCTTGCATGGCCGCACAAGGAAAAAATAATGATGGCGGGGATTTATGATGCGTCGCAGAAAAGCAGGCAAATTAAAATCCCATATACGGGTAGTGTCATCAATAACGGAGCATGGTCACCTAGGTGCCGTTTAATTCGCACTGTGTGAGATTGCTTCTTCTGATTATAACATGAATTCCCGGGAATGTCTAACTCCTGAAATCAGTTCAATGCCCTGGTTCTTCTTGTAAATAAAGTTCAGAGTGAATAATTAGTTCCTGTCATTCAGTATGTTATTTGTCCTTTTCTCAACTTGACCTTATTTTGTAATTGATTGAGCGCAATCGTACCAGTAATGTTCGCCTGGAGCAGATTGGTTGGATATAGGATGTTTCCGGATTCTCCAAGGCATAAACGCTTCTGATGAAGTGTTGAGGAGGCTACTTCATAGTTAGCCCATAGCTACAGGTTAGCTACAGGTTACACGGACTTCACTAGGGGGACAACTGATTGAAAGATACAGGAAGGTAGGAGAACCAAGCCGGAAAGCATAGAAATATGTTGTTAAAACAATATATATCAACATATTAATGCAGTAAAAATGAAAATTCAGATTGTATTAATTATAATTCCTGGTTGAGATCGAACTTTTGAGGTGTTACAAACCTGGAAGATGTTGTGTTGCCAGCTCTTTAGAAACTGCAAATTTGTTAATTCCCCGCTATTCGAAATTCACTGGTATGATAGCGCTTAATCATTTTTTTTAAGTTACAATCAGTTCTGGTATACTTTGAAAACGAACTTTACTGCAATCATGCCAACAGTTACGGATATTGCATAGGGGAGGTGTATGCTGCAGATTATGTGTTGTTTAGTTTTTTTCATATGTAGCTAAGCCATGTTAGTCTACATAGGAGTCAAATATTGGCAGCCCAAATTTCCCGAACCGACCAAGGCACGCCGTAGGTGTTCAATGTATTTTCAACTTCCTTTTCAGAAAAAATTTCACACACCGATAGAGCGATTTGTTTCCGATCGTGAAGGTAGAGCCAGTAAAACCCTCCTGAGAGTGGCTGGCATAAGTTTAGCTCCCTGGATTAGGAAAGAACCTTCGCATTTCATGTACAACCTATATAGAATATTGTGCATTTAATGACTAAATGCGATCAGACAATTTTATAAATACAATAAAGCGTCCGGGAGAAGCTGAGGCATCTAAATCGGTGTTGTCCGGTAAGCAATAAGGTTGTGGGCCTCCAGGGAAGTGAAACTGTAATTAATTTTATGTTACTGTTGAATTGAAAGGGCCAATTGGGATATCTCCCTTCAGGTGGTTATTTTTTTACAAGCCTCACAGTTTCCGAGGTGTTTCCTGAAACAACTTTAATAAGGTATATTCCGGTTGGCTTGCCGGATAAGGAAAACTCATGGGTTGTTTCATTTCTTAAACTACGTGTCATGAGCTTTTCACCTGTCATGTTGTAAACTTCGATATTCGTTTGTTTGTCGTTTTCCGATCCTGACATTTCAACGGAGAAATGACCTTCGGTGGGATTAGGAAAGACACTGACTGCATTTTTTAATTCGTTCGCGCCTGTTGGTGCCACTGAAGAGCTGATCAGGTTAGACGGTGCAGGACTGGTGCAAAACTCACCTGTAGTCGTAATATACCCGTGCATATACCCACCTGGTAATACCTGTGTGCCCGGAAGATAACTGATTTTCTGCCCGGCAATCATTGTGGCCTGTCCTCCTGCCTGAACGATAAATGGAGTGTCATTGCCTGATACGGTTATCGTTTCAAAGGCATCATAGCATTGTGTACCGTTAAGAAAGGTATTCTGAAGAATGGTGTTGGCCTGAATGTCCAGAACCGACATATAATATGGTATTGAACAGGATTGATTATTCACCGTGCATGTTTCACTGGATGTAACCTGGCAGGTTATTTCATCTCCGTCTATGGGTTCATAAGTACAGGTCGAATTGACTGAGTCGGCCACGATGGTGCCATTTATCTTCCATAGATAGATGGGCACCGAGCCTCCGTTTATTGCTACTGCGGTAAAGGTAACCGCTGTGCCGATTAACACAGGATTTGCAGATGCAGTAACCGAAACACTGACCGCAACTCCCTGGTTTACCAGAACAGTGATCGTGTTGGTGATCCCTGGCCCTCCGCATGTGCCATAAGCGCTCTGCAGTTGACGGTAATACCGGGTTGATGTGAGAGCTACCGGCTGATAGTTCTGCTGGGTGGCACCTGTAATATCGGAAAACGTATTGTTATCCGGTGATACCTGCCACTGGTATACGGGGCCTGTACCGTTTAGCGGAGCTGAACCGGTAAGCAGCCCGGGAATCGATCCTGTGCATATAGTCTGGGTTCCGCTGATGGAGCCAACCTCCAGCGGGACGTTGGTGATTAAATTCAAGGTGTTTGAAGTTGCAGGATTTCCGGTAACACAGCTTGCATTTGAAATTACCGTACATGTGATATCTTGATTACTGGATGGTGCATGGCTGAAGGTGGCATTTGTGGCACCTGATTGGGGAGTACCGTTGATTTTCCACTGGAATGAGGGTGATGTGCCGCCGTAAGAAGCAATAGCAGTGTCGGTGACCTGGGAGCCCGCACAAACAGGGTTCATGGAAGTGGCGATTGAAACACTCACAGGGACGTATGCCGTGCACGTAGCAGCAACCTGGATGTCATCAATACAAATCCCGTAACCAAATTTTGCATTGCCTTCAAATGCAATGCTGTACGTTGCAGTCGTGTTTGGTAGACTGATGGTTTCCTGGAGCCAGCCGGGAATACTGTAGTTGTATGTGGCCAGCAAAATCCAGGAACCGGTCGGACTGTTTTTATAGTATACAGTAAGTATATCCTGGTCACCACCCCAACTCTGCTGTGTATGCCAGAAGGTGAGTTTTGGGTTTGCCACACCGGTCATGTTTAGTACAGGTGTAATCAGCCTTGACTTATGATCTGCAACAGTTTTGTCTTTCAGGCAGGCGTTGTAGGAGCCACCATGTGCGGTTGCAGGATTGCTGGCGGTATTGCCTCCGACGAAAAGCCAGTCAAGCGCCGAATTATTTATCCATTGCTGGGTCCAGCAGCCGGGGATCATGCCGCCATTCTCAAAACCCTCATTCCACGGGAAGGTGGAAACGACGCCGCAAAGAGTGGTTGCATTGGTGTTTACTCCCGGGGAATAGGTGGTTCCGGTCATGACCGACCATGCCTTATAGTAATAGGTAGTACTTGAAGTTAAACCTGGATGGTTGACGTTTAAGTTTGTGCCACGGTACAGGACAGTACCACCACCTGGGATCTGGTCGCCTTCATTATACGTTGTTCCTGCCACTGGGGTTCCGAAAATAGGGCTGGAACTGTACCCAATCATTACCAGGTTGTTACTTGCGTTCGTGCCCCAACTGAGGTTGATCTGGCTAAGGCTGGAAGGAACAGCTGTGAAATTGGTTGGGTCATCCGGTGTAAAACAGCTTACAAAACAGAAGGTCACAACCTGGGTTGATGTGCATTCTACTATGTTTGTTATGGGATAATTTGTGTTCGCTCCGGCCCATGAATGTGAATGAGGTGTTGTTGCATCTGTAAAGGATGTCTTTAAACCAGACCCCGGGAAGGAGCATCCGGTGCTGTTGATCGTGCCGTAAGAACCCGTTGGATTGCCCGTGGCATTTGCGCAAACAGGATATAATCCCTGGTGGGATCCTGCATTTATATTATTGGTGATGGTATGTGTGGAAATATAGGATCCGTCTACATGGTAGATCATAAGTCCGTGGCCCGGGATGCCTGCATCGAACCCTGTTTGCTGACGGTTTTCACAAAGAAAATATTCATCGGGGGTAGATGTGTTGTACCTTATCACATCGGGAAAAACCTGTGCGTTCCTTAACGTAACATTCTGTGCGGTACTGTATGTGACCGGATTTATCCAATTCATAAATGTTTTTACCCAGGGATTTGGATGGGCGGGCCTGTTGCCGGAAACCCCATTCCATGATCCGTTGGCCATCAGGTCCCATTTGCCTGTTCCGGAATAGGATCCGTTTGCTGTATTATCAGTGTCATAAAAATCAGGTGATCCGAGGTTATGGCCGAATTCATGGCACATGACACCGATCGTGCCGATACCGGTGGCGTTTTTTTCCGGAATGGAGGTATAGGAATCAACGAGTACGCCGTCAAATGTCCGCTGAGCCGGCGTATATCCCGCAGAGGAAAGGTTCCAGCTGTGAGACCATATGTCGGTAACATTGCCTGTTTCTTCCTGTCCTTGTCCCTGGTGCAGGATTGCTACACCATCTACGATGCCATCCTGGTTATTGTCATATTCTGAGAAATTCACACCCGTTTGGTTGTTTGCTACTAAGATTGCCTGGTAGGCAAATTCTCCCCATTTGGCGGATGGTCCGTAATAATCATGGGTGTTAGGTAAAGTAATCCAAATAGTTACCGTGGTATTTACAGTCAGCTGCCCGTAAGAAACCTCAAGAAAATAATCTCTGAAACTGCCGGTGCTGTTGTAATTTGCCTGGTTCATGTAATTGTTAAAGTTTCCCTGTGCATACGTAGTGGTGGTATTGCTGAAGTTGGCAAGGATCATAAGAAGCTTTCTGGCGCCGCCTGAAGGGAAACCACCCATGAGGGGTGTGTGCGGTGCCTTGACGCTGTCGAGTTGGGCCTTGATGTTCATAAGCTGATCACTGCTGAAGGTGAGGCCTTTCCCGGTTTTAGCAAGCCAGGAATTCTCACTGGCAGTGCGATTTAAAGGATCATGGGCCTTAATGCCGGAAAATACAAGTGTTCCCGAACCGTTCCTGGCCGCATATTCATAGATACCCCTTGAATTAGTCATGACAGTATAGCCGTCTGTGGTAACGGCCCAATGAATGAATTCATCTCCTTTTAGTATAATGGTCAGTTTTGATCCGTCCGGTTGAGTATAGGTGACGGGATCAGGGCCGGCACTTACTGCATGTACACTGTTTAACCCAAAAGAAACCTGCAGGAAAATTAATATGGCAACGACAAAGCATCGTTCAAGGTGTGATCCCTGATTATTCAGAGAGGAGGGGAAGGTGGAATATTGACTATTGTGTTTCACACTGTTTGGCAGTGGTCGCATAAAGACTGAACTCTTCATGTTCTCCTGTTGGCGTATGTGAAAAAGTCGATGGTTCATATAATGTTGACTCTGAATACTGAAGATGAAAATTACAGGAATAAGGAGGGGGCTACAATACCGGACATCAATAAATTTCTTTTCTGTAAAACCGCTATGTTCCTACATGGATGGATTGATATGCGGAACAGGATCAGGGTGTTAAAAAAATTGATGGCGTGAACAAATCACGCCATCAACATCAGTGTTTTTGACAATACCTGCAAATGAAGGAGAGAATGACGTGTCCTGAACTGGCAAATTCAGGGTTGTTGTGTCCGGGCCCCGGATGAGACCTTAAGTATTGAATCAGGACAAAACCATATCAATAACCAACCATTCCCTCAAGCATTGTCAAGGACTAAATAGTCTGGTGGTGAGTGGAATATCGTTATAGAGTGAAATGCTGTTATGGAAATACCAAAAAAATATAATTTCCTTGATTTGTATCAGAAAATATTATAATTTTGCCGCCTCTTGTCAAAAAGAGTTAGCTCAGAGAAATCTGGCATTAAATAAAACTCCTCACTTCAGTATGAACCGGCAGTTCATACTGAAGTAAGAATGTCCAATTTTACACCACGAAGCTTTTCCAACAAAGCAATGTAAAAATAGTTCGGTAAAATTATACTGATATGTTTTTTCATGCAATAGTGGATGTCCGTAAATTGGAATTAAGGAAATCCACTATATAATCAGCCGATAAATTACTGTATTGTATTCATAACCAATGGATAAAGTAAAAATTATGGCGTGTAACAGACCTGTAAGAATCTTTGAAGAAAAACTGAATTTGCCTGTGTTTATGAAGCCAGGGGATTTATTTGACTTTCAAATTTCCAGGGGATCTATCGCCTTGACAGATGTCCGGGTTAAACCAATGTCCGATAATGGACACTGGCGTTAAGTTGAATATAATCAGTGAATTAATTGTTTTTGTGTCCGAAATTGGGCATTAAAAAAAAATAGCCATCAATAAATTGACAGCTAACCAACACGAAATCAGTTAAATAATAAAATTGGCACAAGTTTTGATAGTAAATCGTTCTATTTAAAATGCCGATATAAATAAAACACCAAGCAGTACAGATGAATCATCCATACAGTATACACTTCGTCATATTTCACATGGCCACTTCTTTTCAAAGTGTAATGTAAAATTGATGATGTAAAATTAATTCAACAATTGAGGTTGCGCAATGGGGGGTGTCCGTAAAAAAAAGATATGGAAATCCGGAATAAGAAAACAAATAAAAAAATGGTAATAAACACAAAAACAGACAGTAAGCATTTATCAATGGCGTGCAGCAATTCCGCCAGCTGTCGGGCAGCATTAGCTTATTTTCTGATTTTTTTAGTTAAACATGAATAATTCGCCAGCCATTCTGATACTAAATTCAGCAGTATTAATTCTATGATATTCTCAACACGTTTTACAGTAAAGTATTAATGTTAAAAATCAATTTCATGAAGACAACCGTAACGATTACCAGTCCTGAGAGATTGCTTCCTTCCGAACTCATCGGAGTGCATTCAGCGAGCAGGATTTTACAACACGTTTGTTTAGTCATCTTTGTTTTTCTTATGGCCATGAATGCTTCATCCCAGAAGTTGCAGGAGTATGGAACTATGATGACAAAAATGAGAACTACGAAAAATCAGAGTGTCTCGAAAGAGGCAAGTCATCTCGACAGTTTGATTTTTCACACTCAGCCAAAAATCTATCTGAATACGATGGAGAGACAGGTTTATGGCGAGAAAGCGCCTGTTTGTTTGCAGACAGACGCAAAATCATTAAGTATGTTGAGCTCGGCAGATCCTGTTTTTAATCATGTTGAGTTGATCACCATTAAACTGAACAACCCGGCTGATATCAAGTTTAAGCTAGATATGACAAATCTTCCCGGCTTTTTGCATCTTAAATATGTTCAGCTTTTATGCACCTATCCATTTAGTCCGGAAGAACTGCAGGGATTGTTGACTGGCAGCACCCCGGCGGTTACTGAATTTTATCTTATTTCCTTACCAAACTAGTTTTTAGTTTAAAAATATTGATTGCGATGAAAAATATATATTGTAATTCCCAAAATACCATCCTTGGAAAGTTGATCCTGGCTTTCATCTTTGTAACAGTCAGTGTAATAATGGGATTTGGGCAGGTGCAAGTAAATTTCACCCCCCGGGTAACTTATTATAATCCAAGTATTAAAGGTGATTTTCAGATGATTGGCAATACCAATCTTACCATGGTGGACTATACCACTGACGGCACCAACAGCAATAATGACATGAAGGTGGTTGACCTGGATGGGGACAATTCCACCACCAACTCATCCGCGGCGACATTGACCTATTCTACTGAGAATGGTGCGGTTCCCGCCAATTCTACAGTTCTTTTTGCGGGATTATACTGGACTGGCCGTACAGATGGTACAATTGCCGAGGCAACCTTAAAGGCTGTAAAAATTAAGAAGACCGGAGGAACATACGTGAGTAAGACCGCCAGTGGCATCAGGTTTCCCGGGGACAACGATATGTATGCGGCGTATGTTGATGTTACATCTTATGTGCAGTCAAACGGCGCTGGTGAATATTGGGTTGCCAATGTAGCCTGTAAAACAGGTAACGGTGGATCAACAGGTTATTATGGAGGTTGGGGTATGGTCGTAGTTTATTCAAACCCGGCCATGAATTTGAGGGATATCACCATTTTTGACGGTTATGCTTACGTGGCAGGAAACATCTCGGCATCTTATGATTTGCCAGTAAGTGGATTTAAAACTGTCCAATCAGGGAATGTCAAAATGAAGTTAGGTATGATGGCAGGTGAGGGCGATGTAAGTATTTCCGGCGATTATTTTAAAATAAAAGACCAGAGTAACAATTGGGTTGCTCTAAACCATGGTGGGAACAGCGCTACCAATTTTTTCAACAGTTCCGTTTATACAGGTGGAAATGCCAGGAATCCAAATTTAGTTAACAACACGGGTATAGATATCAGCATGTTCTATATCCCGAATACAGGGAATTCCATTATCACCAATAATCAAACCTCCACGACGTTCCGCTATGGATCAACACAGGATACTTACATAATCCACTGCATTGCAATGGCTTCTGATGCCTATCTGCCTGGTATATCGCTTACTAAAACATGCTCTCCAACCTGTTATTCAGCATTAAATGAAGCAATAAATTATACCATTTCAGTCACAAACAACGGTAACGTTAACCTGAATACTGTGACCGTTTCAGACAGCAAAGCTATCACCGGACCAACCAAAATTTCGGGCGATGGAGGAATTATTGGCACTTTGGAGGTTGGCGAAACATGGGTATACAGTGCCGGATATACGGTTAAGCAGGCCGATCTGACTACAGGGAACATCATTAATACGGCTACTGTAACAGCCAAGGATCCCAATAATACACAGGTTTCGGCGCAGGGAAGTGCTACAACCTACGAAAAACCTGCGGTCAGCAGCGCATCGGCAGGTACGGTTTGCAGTGGTGTGGCACAGAACTATGACATCACTAGTTCCGTTGGTGGCACTTCTTATACATGGTCACGTGCACAGGTGAATGGAATCAGCAATGCCGCTGTATCCAACCAGACAAGCAATCCGATTACCGAGACACTGACCAATACTACGAACGCTCCCGTAAATGTGATCTACCTCATCACCCCGGCAGCGAATGGGTGCACAGGTGCCCAGTTTACCTATACGGTTACCGTCAATCCGAAACCAGCGGTTACCAGTGCGGCTACCGGCACTATTTGCAGTGAAACAGCCCAGAATTATACCATCACCAGCTCGGTAACAGGAAGTACTTTCAACTGGTCACGGGCATTGGTAAGTGGTATCAGCAATGCTGCAGTAACAAACCAGACAAGTAACCCTATCACCGAGAGCCTGGTCAATACAACAACAGCCCCTGTTAACGTGGTTTACCTGATCACCCCGTCAGCAAACGGTTGTTCAGGTAACCAATTCACTTATACTGTAACCGTCAATCCAAAACCATCCGTCAGCAGTTCTGCCACCGGCACGATATGCAGCGGTGTGGCTCAGAATTATAATATCACCAGTGCTGTATCCGGCACTGCCTACAACTGGTCGCGCGCCCTGGTGAATGGCATCAGCAATACTGCTGTATCCAACCAGACAAGTGATCCGATCACCGAGACACTGACCAATACTACGAATTCTGCCGTGAATGTGGTCTATCTCATCACCCCTGCGGCGAATGGGTGTACAGGCGCCCAGTTCGCTTATACTGTAACCGTTATTCCAAAACCATCTGTAACCAGTGCCGCAACAGGTGCCATCTGCAGCGGTGTGTCACAGAATTATGATATCACAAGTGGTGTGTCCGGCACTACCTACACCTGGTCACGTGCATCGGTAGCAGGCATCAGCAATGCCGCTGTATCCAACCAGACCAGCGATCCGATTACCGAGACCCTGATCAATACAACGGCATCACCGGTGAACGTTATCTACCTGATCACCCCTTCTGCGAATGGATGCACAGGCGCCCAGTTCACCTATACCGTCTCCGTTACTCCAAAGCCAGTTATATCCAGTGCCTCCGCGGGAACCATTTGCAGTGAAATGGCGCAGAATTATACCATCACCAGCTCGGTAACAGGAAGTACTTACAACTGGTCACGGGCATTGGTAAGTGGAATCAGCAATGCTGCAGTAACAAATCAGACAGGCAACCCGATCACTGAGAGCCTGGTTAATACCACATCAGCCCCTGTGAACGTGGTATACCTGATAACACCGTCAGCGAATGGTTGTTCAGGTACCCAATTCACCTATACTGTAACCGTAAATCCGAAACCATCCGTCAGCAGTTCTGCCACCGGTACGATATGTAGCGGAGTGGCTCAGAATTATAATATCACCAGTGCTGTACCCGGCACAACATACACCTGGTCACGCGCTTTAGTTACCGGCATAAGCAATTTGGCCGTAACCAACCAAACAAGTGATCCGATCACGGAAACGCTTACCAATACCACGAATGCCGCTGTGAATGTGGCATACCTGATCACTCCTTCGGCGAATGGTTGTAATGGTTCACAATTTACCTATACAGTTACCGTCAATCCAAAACCAGTTATTTCAAGTTCAGCGTCAGGCACAATCTGTAGCGAATCAGCTCAGAATTATACAATTACCAGTACAGTGACTGGAAGCACCTACAACTGGTCACGTGCGCTGGTGACAGGCATCAGCAATGCTGCCGTTAGCAACCAGACAGGCAATCCTATCACTGAGAGCCTTGTCAATACAACATCTGCTCCAGTGAACGTGGGTTACCTGATCACCCCTTCAGCGAATGGATGTTCAGGCAACCAGTTTTCCTACACTGTAACCGTCAATCCAAGACCATCAGTGAGCAGTTCTGCCAGTGGAACGATTTGCAGTGGTGTGGCACAGAATTATAATATCACCAGTGTTGTGGCCGGCACTACTTATACCTGGTCACGCGCATTAGTTACCGGCATCAGCAATGCGGCTGTATCCAACCAGACAAGCGATCCGATTACCGAGACCCTGATCAATACAACTGCATCCCCGGTGAATGTGATCTACCTGATTACCCCATCAGCAAATGGTTGTACGGGCGCTCAGTTTAGCTATTCCGTAACGGTGAATCCGAAACCGTCATGCAGTATTTCGGGCAGTGATGCGGTTTATACCAACTCCACAAACAGTTATTCGGCTCCTGCAGGGATGAGCAGTTACTCATGGACGGTCACCGGAAACGGTGTTCTGAGTGGTTCAAGTACCGGACAGACTATTAATATAGTGGCAGGTTCAAACTGCAATCAAGCATATACAATCAGTCTGAGTACTACCAATGGCTATTCCTGTTCATCAAACTGCAGTCTTAATGTTAGCGTTACCGGCCCAATTTTTGCAAATTATGACCAGGCACCGCCCGTTAATGGATTTGCTGGTGGGACCGCCTTTACCAATGTTCTTTCAAATGATGAACTGAACTGTGCTCCTGTAGTTGCATCAGAGGTAACCACCACCTTTGTCAGCTCCACCAATGCAGGTGTAACCTTAAGCGGCACCAACGTGGTTGTCGCCCCGGGCACCCCGGCAGGGAATTATATCCTTATCTACCGGATTTGTGAAATTGCACATCCGACCAACTGTGATACAGCGCTGGTAAAAGTTCCTGTAACTGCAGCTCCAATCCTTGCCAACATTGATTACGGTACTTCAACCAACGGATACACCGGAGGCACTTCAGTAGCGAATGTACTTACCAATGACCTGTTGAACGGCGCAGCTGTTGTTCCATCCAAGGTGACAACCACCTTTGTGTCATCGAGCAATTCCGGGATCACCCTGAGTGGCACGAGCGTGATGGTAGCC